>NZ_JBJNMG010000003.1:0-571151 GCF_052168655.1 Serratia sp. CY47280
TGAATTTTACTTCAGTTAGTCACTCTTCAAGACTTGATATTTTTTTGCATCCGAAGATGCTGGATATCGTCTTGTGGAGTGCCCACACAGATTGTCTGATAAATTGTTAAAGAGCAGTGAGCTAGGTGCTTTCGCTTGCTAACTCGAGGTGGCGTATATTACGCTTTTCACCCGGAGAGTCAAGCGTTTATTTCGCTTTTCTCTCGCTGACCCGGCGGCTTGTCAGTCGTTGTTCCCGGTCAGTGGAGGCGCATTATAGGGAGTTCTCGGCAGGCCGCAACCCCTAAATGCAAAAAACCTTTCAAGCGTTCAAATAATCACCAAAAACGCCTTTTTAGGATGTTTATTAGTCAGAAAATACCGGTTTTAGCACAGTAATAGCGGCAAACCCTGTAAACAGGGACAAGCGAAGGTAAAGAAAAGGGAGCGGCCACCCGCTCCCTTTCATCTTTATTACGCTTAATTGTCGTTATTGGCGTGCAACGATATGGTCGTTTTCCACATCCAGCGTTACCAGCTTGCCGGGGATCAGCTTGCCAGACAGGATTTGCTGCGCCAGCGGGTTCTCGATCTCCTGCTGAATAGCACGCTTCAACGGACGCGCACCATACACAGGGTCGTAACCGGTTTTGCTCAACAGAGCCAGGGCCGGTTCGGTCATGGTCACTTCGTAACCGCGCTCTTCCAAACGCTTGTACAGACGCGACAGCTGAATCTTGGCGATCGCGGCAATGTGTTTCTCGCCCAGCGGGTGGAACACCACCACTTCGTCGATACGGTTGATGAACTCCGGACGGAAGTGGTGACTCACCATCTCCATCACCGACTCTTTCATCTGCGCGTAGTTCATCTGACCGAAATGCTCCTGGATCAGATCGGACCCCAGGTTGGACGTCATGATCACCACAGTATTGCGGAAATCGACGGTACGGCCTTGACCATCGGTCAGGCGGCCGTCATCCAACACCTGCAACAGAATATTGAACACGTCCGGATGCGCTTTCTCGACTTCATCCAGCAGAATCACCGAATAAGGCCGGCGACGTACGGCTTCCGTCAGGTAGCCGCCCTCTTCATAACCGACATAACCTGGAGGCGCACCGACCAGACGCGACACGGAGTGTTTCTCCATAAACTCGGACATATCGATACGCACCATAGCGTCGTCGCTGTCGAACAGGAACGAAGCCAGTGCCTTGCAGAGCTCGGTTTTCCCCACCCCGGTCGGGCCGAGGAACAGGAACGAACCGATCGGCCGATTAGGATCGGACAGCCCCGCACGGCTGCGGCGGATCGCATTGGAGACCGCGCTGACCGCTTCGTCTTGGCCAATCACTCGCGAATGCAGTTCTTGCTCCAGGCGCAGCAGCTTGTCGCGCTCACCTTCCAGCATTCTGGCCACCGGGATCCCGGTGGCACGCGCCAGCACTTCAGCAATCTCCGCATCGGTCACCCGGTTACGCAACAGCTTCATGCTCTTGCCTTCGGCCTGCGTAGCGGCGGCGAGCTGTTTCTCCAGCTCAGGGATCTTGCCGTACTGCAGTTCCGACATCCGCCCCAGATCGCCGACGCGGCGCGCCTGCTCCAGGGTGATTTTGGCCTGCTCGAGTTCAGCCTTGATGTTCTGGGTGCCGGAGAGCGACGCTTTTTCCGCTTTCCACTCTTCTTCCAGCTCAGAATATTCGCGCTCTTTCTGCCCCAGCTCATCGCTGAGCATGTCCAGGCGTTTCTTGCTGGCGTCGTCAGACTCTTTATTCAGCGCCTGCTGTTCCAGCTTCAATTGGATGATGCGGCGCTCAAGCCTGTCGAGCGACTCCGGCTTGGAGTCCATCTGCATACGGATGCTGGACGCCGCTTCGTCGATAAGGTCAATAGCCTTGTCCGGCAATTGACGATCGGCGATATAACGGTGCGAAAGCGTTGCCGCCGCCACGATGGCCGGGTCGGTGATTTGCACGTGGTGGTGCAGTTCATAACGCTCTTTCAGGCCGCGCAGGATAGCGATGGTGTCTTCCACGCTCGGCTCCGCCACATACACTTTCTGGAAACGACGTTCGAGCGCCGCATCCTTCTCTATATATTGACGATACTCGTCGAGCGTAGTCGCGCCAACGCAGTGCAGCTCGCCGCGCGCCAGCGCCGGCTTCAGCATGTTGCCTGCATCCATCGCGCCATCCGCCTTACCGGCGCCGACCATGGTGTGCAATTCGTCGATAAACAGGATAACGCTGCCTTCCTGCTTGGCCAGATCGTTGAGCACGCCTTTCAGACGCTCTTCAAACTCGCCGCGATATTTGGCCCCGGCGATCAAGGCGCCCATATCGAGGGACAATACGCGCTTGTGCTTCAGCCCTTCCGGCACTTCGCCGTTGATGATGCGCTGCGCCAGGCCTTCGACGATGGCGGTTTTACCCACGCCAGGCTCGCCGATCAGCACCGGGTTGTTTTTGGTACGACGTTGCAGCACCTGGATGGTGCGGCGGATCTCTTCGTCACGGCCGATCACCGGATCAAGCTTGCCCTGCTCGGCGCGCTCGGTCAGATCGATAGTGTATTTCTTCAATGCTTGCCGTTGGTCTTCGGCGCCTTGATCTTCCACGCTGTCACCGCCTCTCATTTGTTCAATGGCTTTGCTGATTTTGTCGGCCGTCGCGCCGGCCGCTTTCAACAAGTCGGTCAACGAGCCGCGATCTTCCAGCACCGCAAGCACAAACAGCTCGGAAGAAATGAATTTGTCCGCGCGCTTCTGCGCCAGCTTGTCGCACAGGTTCAGGACGCGCACCAGCTCATGGGACGGTTGAACGTCGCCACCGGTGCCTTCTACCTGCGGTAAACGGGACAGCGCCTGTTCGATCTCGGTGCGCACACGCCCGGCATCGATACCTGCGGAAGTTAATAGTGGACGAACCGTGCCCCCTTCCTGATTAAGCAGGGCGCTCATCAGATGTAGCGGTTCAATAAACTGGTTGTCGTGCCCAAGGGCTAGTGACTGGGCATCGGCGAGGGCAAGCTGGAATTTGTTGGTAAGACGATCCAGACGCATAACACCTCCAAGATGGGTCGAAATTGCTACTGGAGATTAAATGAGGTCATCCCTCAAATTTTCAAGGTTATCTCGACGCTAAATTTTCGGTACAACGCCATGCGTCGTTGGATCGTCCTAATTCAATAGGTTATATCAGCCAGATTAAACTTGCCAGACGTCCGGTTATTCCGTCGCGTCGATAGGAGAAAAAATGGCTCGTTTCGTTAACCGTGCAGCGATCGCCACCATAGATGGCCTGAACGCCTGCACGCAACAAGCGTTGGCGAGCCAGCAGGTAGATATTAGCCAAAAACTTATCGCCGTGCGGGGTAAATGCCGCTGCAGCTTCAGCATCTTCCGCCATGAAAGCGGCCCGCACCTCTGGCCCGACCTCAAACTGCTGCGGACCGATCGCCGGCCCCAGCCAGGCGCTAATCTGGCTCGGTGCGGCGCTGAACGCCGCCACGGTTTGCTCCAGCACGCCGTGGCACAATCCGCGCCAGCCGGCGTGGGCGGCAGCCACTTCGTCACCGTGCTGCGAGCAGAACAACACCGGCAGACAATCCGCCGTCATCACGGCACACACCTGCCCCGGCACATTGCTGTACACCGCATCCGCCCGCAAATCGGCAGGTGCTTTCCCCGTCAACGTCACCACGCGAGTGCCGTGCACCTGCTCGAGCCACACCGGCATCTGCGGCAAACCGGCGGCGATAACCAATCGTTCCCGATTGCGTGTCACCGCTTGCTCCTCGTCACCGACGTGGGTGCCGAGGTTCAGCGAGTCATAAGGCGGCAGGCTGACGCCGCCGCCGCGCGTGGTACTGCAGGCCTTAACGCCGGGAGGCAACGGCCAGTCAGGCAGAATGAGCGAGCTCATTACCAGTCCATCTGATCTTTGAATTCTTCGGTGTCCGCCTTCAGCGCGTTGATCAGATCAACCATGTCCTGCGGCAGCGGCGCATGCCACTCCATCTGGATGCCGCTGATCGGATGATACAAACGCAGCATGGTGGCGTGCAGCGCCTGACGGTCAAAGCCGCGCAGCGTGCTGATGAAGGCTTCCGAAGCGCCTTTCGGCGGACGTGGACGGCCGCCGTACAGCGGATCGCCCACCAGCGGATGGCTGATATAGGCCATGTGCACGCGGATCTGGTGAGTACGGCCGGTTTCCAGGCGCAGGCGCAGGCGAGTATGCGCACGGAAGTGTTCCATGATGCGGTAGTGCGTTACCGCCGGCTTACCCATCGGGTGCACCGCCATGTGGGTACGCTTGGTGGAATGGCGCGCGATAGGCTCTTCTACCGTACCGCCGGCGGTCATGGTACCGATCGCCACCGCTTCGTATTCACGGGTGATTTCGCGCGCCTGCAGCGCTTCCACCAGCCGGGTTTGCGCCGGCACGGTTTTCGCCACCACCATCAGGCCGGTGGTGTCTTTATCCAGACGGTGCACGATGCCGGCACGCGGCACGTCGGCAATTTCCGGGTAGTGATACAACAGCGCATTGAGCACCGTACCATCCGGGTTACCGGCGCCGGGATGCACCACCAAATCGCGCGGTTTGTTGATCACCAGGATGTCGCTGTCTTCATAGACGATATCCAGCGCGATATCCTGTGGCTCCCAACGCGCCTCTTCTTCAATCTGTGCATCGATGGCGACGGTCTCTCCGCCCAGCACCTTCTCTTTCGGTTTGTTTGACGTTTTGCCATTGACCTTCACCCGATCGCCCAGGATCCACTCTTTTATGCGAGATCGTGAATAATCAGGGAACAATTCGGCCAAAGCCTGATCTAAACGTTGTCCGAGTTGAGATTCGGCCACCGTTGCGGTGAGTTGTACTTGTTGTGCCATATGCAGCTTCTTCGTTAACGTTGGGTTTTCACGGCGATGCCGTTTAATATAATGTGCTATTGTACCTGGTCTTTGTCGGGAGCTTAACGGACAGTCTCCCGGAATAACACCCTGAGGATAATCAAAACGTCATGACGCGTATGAAATATCTGGTGGCGGCAGCCACGTTGAGCCTGGCGCTGGCAGGTTGCTCCACATCCAAGGATGCGGTTCCCGACAACCCACCTTCGGAAATCTATGCTACCGCGCAGCAAAAACTGCAGGACGGTAACTTCAAGGGCGCGATTACGCAACTCGAAGCGTTAGATAACCGCTATCCTTTCGGGCCGTATTCCCAGCAGGTCCAGCTGGATTTGATTTACGCCTACTATAAGGCCGCCGACTTGCCGATGGCTCAGGCATCCATCGATCGCTTCATGCGTCTGAACCCGACGCACCCGAACATCGATTACGTGATGTACATGCGCGGCCTGACCGACATGGCGCTCGATGACAGCGCGCTGCAGGGCTTCTTCGGGGTTGACCGTTCTGACCGCGATCCTCAGCACGCTCGCGCTGCGTTCCGCGACTTCAGCCAGTTGATTCAGCAATACCCGAACAGCCAATACGCGACCGACGCCAACAAGCGTTTGGTGTATTTGAAAGACCGCTTGGCCAAGTATGAGCTTTCGGTGGCGGAATACTACACTAAACGCGGTGCTTACGTCGCGGTCGTTAATCGCGCCGAACAGATGTTGCGTGAATTCCCGGATACCAAAGCGACGCACGACGTGTTGCCGCTGATGGAAAATGCCTACAAGCAGCTGCAGCTGAACGGCCAGGCTGACAAAGTGGCCAAAGTGATCGCCGCCAACCCGCAATAAGCGCGCGTCGGTAACGGCAGAAAAACAAAACGGCAGCCTCGGCTGCCGTTTTCATTGGCGTCGACCGGGTTTCCACTGGAAAAATACACAAGTAAAAACACGGTGTTAGCTCGCGCTCCTCACCGGTCAACTCATCGATAATGCGCCATCCGGCGGCAACTCTCAAGCATTAGATAGCCAATTCAAATGCTGAATCACAGATTGAACTAACTTTGCAAAAAGTGACAAAAAATCGTGATTTACATCACGCATTTAAACAAAAAGCGGGGTATGCTGGGTTCACCAAGACGGAAAGACAGAGAGGTAAGTTATATGACATTGAACATTACCAGCAAACAAATGGATATCACTCCCGCAATCCGCAATCACGTCGAAGACCGTCTCACCAAACTGGAAAAATGGCAGACCCAGCTGATAAACCCACATATCGTCTTATCTAAAGAACCGCAGGGGTTTGTCGCCGACGCTACCATTACCACGCCTAACGGCCCGCTGGTCGCCAGCGCCAAACATGATGACATGTACACCGCCGTTAATGAGCTGATCGCCAAGCTGGAACGCCAGTTGAACAAGGTGCAGCATAAAGGCGAAGCGCGCCGCTGCAATGCCAGCGTGAAAGACATCGTGCCGGAAGTCACGCAAGAGCAGGAATAACCGTCCGACAGCGATTGCCGCATCAAACGCGCCCGAGGGCGCGTTTTTTGTCGGGTATTTTTGTTGACGGGGTAAAAGCCAGCGGTTACTTTAAAACCTGTTCGCATTAACCTTAGGTAGACCATGCCACGCACACCGTTTTTCTTCGCATTCTTTTTTACCTTCCCCTGACTGGGAGGCGTTTCGTCGTGTAAGAAAGAATGCGAAGACGAACAACAAAGCCTCCTGGAAACAGGAGGCTTTTTTTATGGCTGTTTTACAACGAATAAGAACTGAAGGCGGAAGCTGATTATGACTGACAACCCGTTATTGGTGCTGCGCGAGCGCATCAGCGCACTGGACTTGAAACTGTTGGCCCTGCTGGCGGAACGCCGTGAGCTGGCGATCGAAGTCGGCAAGACCAAGCTGCACTCTCATCGCCCGATCCGCGATAAAGAGCGCGAGCGCGATCTGCTGGATGCGCTGATCGCCGCCGCCAAGCCTTACGACCTGGACGGCTTTTACGTCACCCGCCTGTTTCAACTGATCATCGAAGATTCCGTCCTGACCCAGCAGGCGTTGCTACAGCACCAGCTCAACCCCGTCAGCCAACATTCCGCCCGCATCGCCTTCCTCGGCCCAAAAGGCTCTTACTCACATCTGGCAGCACGCCAATACGCTGCCCGCCACTTCGATCAGCTGATCGAATGCGGCTGCCAGAAGTTTCAGGATATCTTCACCCAGGTGGAAACCGGCCAGGCGGACTATGCGATTCTGCCTATCGAGAACACCAGCTCCGGGTCGATTAACGAGGTGTACGATCTGCTGCAGCACACCAGCCTGTCGATCGTCGGCGAACTGACCAACCCGATCAACCACTGCGTTCTGATTGCCGGCGACAGCGATCTGAGCCAGATTGAAACCGTCTACAGCCACCCGCAACCGTTCCAGCAGTGCAGTCAGTTCCTGAACCGCTTCCCACACTGGAAAATCGAATACACTGAAAGCACAGCGGCCGCGATGGAGAAAGTCGCCAAGCTGAATTCGCCGAAGGTGGCTGCTCTGGGCAGCGAAGCCGGCGGCGCACTGTATGGGCTGCAGGTGCTGGAACACAACCTCGCCAACCAGCAGCAGAACATCACCCGTTTTATCGTCCTGGCGCGCAAAGCGATCGACGTCTCCGAACAGGTGCCGGCCAAAACCACGCTGATCATGGCGACCGGCCAACAATCCGGCGCACTGGTCGAAGCGCTGCTGGTACTGCGCGACAACGGCATCATCATGACCAAGCTGGAGTCACGCCCGATCAACGGCAATCCGTGGGAAGAGATGTTTTATATCGATGTGCAGGCCAACCTACGCGCCGAGGCGATGCAAAAAGCGCTGCGCGATCTGACGCCAATCACCCGCTCGCTGAAGGTGCTGGGCTGTTACCCGAGCGACACCGTGGTGCCGGTCAACCCATCCTGAAACCATAAAAAAGGGTTCGGCTTGGCCGAACCCTTTACGTTTACTGCCCGCGTTTCACTGCCGGCTGTCGTTAGCCTGCCGCAACAGCGTGCGGCTCTCCACCAGAAAGCGCTGGGCGTAATCGCCGAACCAATGCTCTACCTTGCGGAAGCTATCGATAAACGCCTGTTTGTCGCCATGCTCCAACAGCTTGATCGCCTCGCCGAAGCGCTGGTAGTAACGCTTAATCAGCGCCACGTTTTCTTCCGACGACATGATGATGTCAGCGTACAGCTGCGGATCCTGCGCGAACAGTCGGCCAACCATCGCCAGCTCCAGCCGGTAGATCGGCGAGGAGAGCGCCAGCAGCTGCTCCAGTTGCACGTTCTCTTCCGCCAGGTGCAGCCCGTAGGCGAAGGTGGCGAAGTGCCGCAGCGCCTGAATAAACGCCATATTCTGATCGTGTTCGACCGCGCTGATACGATGCAGCCGCGCCCCCCACACCTGCAGCTGTTCAAGCAGCCATTGGTAAGCCTCCGGTTGGCGGCCATCGCAGTAAACCACCACCTGCTTCGCCACGCTGCCCACGTCCGGACCAAACATCGGATGCAACCCCACCACCGGGCCGCTGTGCGCCGCCAACATCGCATGCAGCGGACGATTCTTCACCGACGCCAAATCCACCAGAATACAGTCGTCAGGCAACGGCGGCAGGCGGCTTATCACCTGCTCGGTCACGTGGATCGGCACGCTGACGATCACCATACCGGCATCCGCCAACAGCTGTTCCGCCTGCGGCCAATCTTCCTGATCCAATACCCTGACCTGATAACCCGACAGCGTCAGCAGACGGTTGAACAGCCGGCCCATCTGGCCGTTGCCGCCGATGATGACGATCGGCCGCAGCTGCGGGCACAGAGTTTTAAAACCTTTATCGTTCTCGCTGACGTACGATTCGCGCATCACACGGCGCAAGACGTCCTCGATCAAATCCGGCGGCACGCCGAGGTTTTCCGCCTCCTGGCGGCGCGAGGCCAGCATCGCCGCCTCGCGCTCCGGCACATAAACCGGTAAACCGTGGCGGCTTTTCACCTCCCCCACTTCCGCTACCAGATGCAGGCGTTTCGCCAGCAGATCCAGCAACGCTTTGTCCACCTCGTCGATTTGATCGCGCAGCGCGGTCAGTTCTGCCACCATAACTTACTTTTCTCCCGTGCGTGCCTTCAGCGCAGCGCCGAGTTCCTGATGCATGTGGCGCAGCAGCGTTTCCGTCCTCTCCCAGTCGATGCAGGCGTCGGTGACGGATACGCCGTAACGCATGTCAGCACGCGGCTGTTCGGAAGACTGATTGCCCTCATGCAGATGGCTCTCCAGCATAATGCCGGTAATCGAGCGGTTACCCGCTTTAATCTGCTCCACCACGGACTCGGCCACCGCCGGCTGACGGCGATAGTCTTTATTCGAGTTGCCATGGCTGCAATCTATCATCAAGGACGGATGGAGTCCCGCCTCGAGCATCTGTTTTTCACAGGCCGCAACGTGCTCGGCGCTGTAGTTCGGGGTTTTACCGCCGCGCAGGATCACGTGCCCGTCCGGATTGCCCTGAGTCTGCAGCAAGCAAACCTGGCCCGCCTGGTTGATGCCGACGAAGCGGTGCGGCATAGCGGCGGCGCGCATGGCATTGATGGCGGTACCCAGGCTGCCGTCGGTGCCGTTTTTGAACCCGACCGGCATCGACAGGCCAGAAGCCATTTCACGGTGGGTCTGCGATTCGGTGGTACGCGCACCGATCGCCGACCAGCTGAACAAGTCCCCCAGGTACTGCGGGCTGTTCGGATCCAACGCTTCGGTAGCCAACGGCAAGCCCATGCCCACCAGATCCAGCAACAGGCGACGCGCGATATGCAAGCCTGCTTCAACGTCAAACGAACCGTCCATGTACGGATCGTTGATCAAACCTTTCCAGCCGACAGTGGTTCTGGGTTTTTCAAAATAAACGCGCATAACGATATACAGCTGATCGCTCAAGTCAGCCGCCAGGGTTTTCAAACGACGGGCGTAGTCCAGTGCCGCATCCGGATCGTGGATCGAACAAGGCCCACACACGACCAACAGGCGATGATCGCGCCCCTGCAAAATGTTGGCGATGGTGTTACGCGCGGTGGCGATTTCATTTTCGTCGTCGGCGCTGAGCGGGAACTGGTTCTTCAGCTCCTCCGGCGTGATGAGAACCTGTTCTGCACTGATGTGTACGTTATTGAGCGCGTCTTTTTGCATGATGCTATTCCTGTCGTTTGGCGTTATGCGTTGAAATGGAACATTGAGCGTTTCAGGGCTCTACCCTATCACGATATGTAAAGTTTTCAATCCAATTTCCGTAAATAAAAAATTACCATAATTTCTCTTATGAGATAACATGCATAAACACATCAAGAAAATACAATAAAAACAAACAAATTCAATTAAATAATAAATTCACAAGCGCCTCAAAACGCACCTGTTCGCCTTCCCGGCGAAAGTCCTACATCGTAAACATATATGTACAACTTGTTTTACAGTCAAGATACGCCGCCCGTCTCGGCGCCAACGAACGGGCAGGCGCGGATACCGTCAGACTCAGCACGAAATGCCGCCGAAAGCGATGAATTTCAGTAGAAGAAAAGCGAATAAATGAGGAATAAAAATTAAAAACTTAAGCTAATAGCGGCTATTTTTGTCGCTGAAATGAACCGATATAATGTGACCGTCATCAACAATAACCACCCTTAACAACTGGATCCAAGATGCTCTCTTCTCGCGCTCGTCGCGCTTTTCCGCTGTATATTTGCTGCTTAACGACTTTCACCAGTGTTTCAGCCTTTGCCGACAATACGCTTTTCACCGCGATGGACGATCCGGCCACCGCCAAGAAACCATTCGAAGGCAACGTGCAGGCGGGCTACAACGCCCAGTCAGGCAACTCGCAGAGCTCCACCCTGCTTGCCAACACCAACATGACCTGGTTCAACAGCGACGCGGCGTACAGCCTGTGGGGGGCGGCTAACAACACCACCTCCTCCAACGTGCGCTCGTCCGAAAAATACCAGGCCGGTGGCCGTACGCGCTATAACCTGACCGATCGCAACTACCTGTTCGGCCAGGCCAGCTGGCTGAGCGACCGTTTCAACGGTTACGACTCACGCTCCACGCTGACCGGCGGCTACGGCCGTCAACTCCTCAACGGGCCGCTTAGCGATCTGCGGGTGGAATTCGGTCCCGGCGTGCGCCATGACGAATACCATGGCGGCGGCCGCTCGACCAAAGGGTTGGCCTATGGCGCGGCCAACTATTCCTATCAGCTGACCGACAACACCAAGTTCATTCAGGGCGTTTCCGCACTGGCGAACGAAGAAACCACGCTGAACTCGGAAAGCGCGTTGAACGTGGCGATCAACGATCGCTTCTCGCTGCGCGTGGCTTACACCGTGACCTACAACAGCAAACCGCCGGCCTCGGCGCCGAAGAACACCGACACGACGACCTCGGTCACGCTGGTCTACGGCCTGTAATTTCCCCCCAATATTTCTCAAAGCCCATCATTGATGGGCTTTTTTTATGCCTGCCGCCCTCTTTTGCACAATCTGCTAAAAATATTCACCCCACCCATTGACGACTTTAGCAAATAGCTTAATACTGTATGCATATACAGTAATTATTATACAGCCTCGGGGCATGATGGATTTCGATAGAGAGTGGCCAGAAACGCATCGATAGCCGCCACAGCTCCCGAGAGACTGTAAACAAAGCGAGCATAAGCTATGGAGAAAATCACCTCATTCATCACCTACGCCATGGCGTTGTTTCTCGCCTGGCTCGGCAAGCTGTCACCGCAGGACATTGCCTTTCTAGTCGGTGCGGCGGTAGGCATCGGCACGTTTCTGGTGAACTGGTACTACCGACGTAAAAGCCTGCAGATCTTGAAGGCTATTGAACGCAATGCGGCATCACGGAGGAAAATTTACGATGAATGCAATCGTTAAGCGCTGCAGCGTCGCCACCGTTTTGGCCATCGCCGTGCTATTGCCGTCATTTGGCGAGCTGCAAACCTCAGAAGCCGGCCTCAGGCTGATCGCCGATCTCGAAGGCTGCCGCCTGTCGCCTTACCAGTGTAGCGCCGGGGTGTGGACACAGGGCATTGGACACACTGCCGGCGTCATCCCAGACAAGATGATAGATGAACGCAAAGCCGCGGTGGATTTGGTAGACGATGTTCGCCGCACCGAACGCGGCATGGCCGCTTGCCTGCCGCATACGCTCTCGCAACAAACCTATGACGCAGTGATCGCCTTCGCCTTCAATGTGGGCGTCGGCGCAGCCTGCCACTCTACGCTGGTCGCGCTGCTGCAACAGCGCCAGTGGCGGCAGGCCTGCGATCAGTTACCACGCTGGATTTACGTAAACGGAAAGAAAAATAAGGGGCTGGAACAGCGACGCGCCATGGAACGCGCACTGTGCTTGCAGGGGATTGCCTCATCATGACGAGTTCGCTCGCCAAAGGGTGATGCCACAACAATTTCACTTAATTTGTTCAAGGGGGTTCTTATGATGCACTGTCCACTATGCGGTCACGTGGCCCACACTCGCTCCAGCCGCTATCTGAGCGAGTCGACCAAAGAGCGTTACCATCAATGCCGCAACATCAATTGCAGCTGCACGTTCGCCACGCACGAGTCCGTCGCGCGGGTGATCGTCAAACCTGGCGATGACATTATCCCGGCGCAGCCTCACCCGCCGGAGAGTCAGCATAAACAAAGCGCCGCGGCGCTATAATGCAAAAAGCTTGCTTATGCAGGCTTTATTATGTTGGCGGCGCGCAGACAAAATCTCGCAAATGTAACCAGTCGAGATTTAAGATAAAAAAAGGGGTTGGCATAATGCCAACCCCTGATAACTATTAACTTTTGGATGCAGCGTTAGCCAACGCGGTTCAGACGCTCTTTGATACGAGCAGCCTTACCAGTACGCTCACGCAGGTAGTACAGTTTAGCTTTACGAACGGCACCACGACGTTTCACAGCAATGCTGTCGATTACTGGGGAGTGAGTCTGGAATACGCGCTCAACACCTTCGCCGTTGGAAATCTTACGAACAGTGAATGCAGAGTGCAGACCGCGGTTACGGATAGCGATAACCACGCCCTCGAATGCCTGCAGACGTTTTTTGCTACCTTCAACGACCCATACCTTCACTTCCACGGAATCACCCGGACGGAATGCAGGTACGTCTTGTTTCATCTGCTCTTGTTCAAGTTGCTTAATAATGTTGCTCATAATATGTCTCTTACCCTAGGTAAACTGATATATCGGTCCCGTCTGTTGTCAGACGTTTCCTTCATAGTCCTGTTGCCTGGCCTGATGTTCCCGTTGGAACTCAGCCAGCAACACCGCTTGCTCGTCAGTCAGAGCTAGGCTTTCTAGAAGTTCAGGTCTTCTAAGCCAGGTTCGGCCCAGCGACTGCTTTAAGCGCCAGCGACGTATCTCGGCATGGTTACCCGACAGCAGAACTGGCGGTACCTCCATCCCTTCCAACACCTCTGGGCGGGTATAGTGCGGGCAGTCCAGCAATCCGTCGGCGAAGGAGTCTTCCTCCGCTGAGGCCTGATGGCCCAGCACACCCGGTATGAAACGGGCGACTGAATCAATCAGGGTCATTGCCGGCAGTTCCCCGCCGCTGAGAACGTAATCGCCGATTGACCATTCTTCGTCAATTTCGGTTTGGATTACGCGCTCGTCTATCCCTTCGTAACGGCCGCATACCAGAATCATCTTCTGATTGGCCGCCAGTTCGCACACGCCGGTTTGATCCAGCTTGCGCCCCTGAGGTGACAGATAAATCACCTTTGCTCCCTCGCCTGCCGCTGCTTTCGCCGCATGAATGGCTTCCCGTAAAGGTTGCACCATCATCAGCATTCCCGGGCCGCCGCCGTAAGGGCGATCGTCCACGGTACGATGCCGGTCGTAGGTGAAGTCGCGAGGACTCCAACACTGCACGCTCAGCAGGCCATTTTTTACTGCCCGGCCAGTCACCCCGTAATCGGTGATAGCGCGGAACATCTCAGGAAACAGGCTTACAATACCGATGAACACAAGCCAATCCCCTTACCGTTATTCCACTTGCTTCGACCGTTTGATCCGGGGGTCAAAAACCAGGATCCCAATCTGCCTCAATCACGCGGGCAGTGAGATCGACTTTCTTGATAACCTGCCCATGAAGAAACGGAATCAACCGCTCCTTCATGCCGAACGCATCTTTCAGGTTCGCTTTCACAACCATCACATCGTTCGAGCCGGTTTCCATCATATCGATGACTTTACCCAGCTCGTAGCCAGCGGTGGTGACTACCTGGCAGCCCATCAGGTCTTTCCAGTAGTAATCGTCACCCTCCAGCGGAGGAAGTTGCTCAGAATCCACCATAATCTCGCGATTAGTCAGCAGATTCGCCGCGTCCCGATCGTCAATGCCTTTGACCTTGATGATCAGATCCTGACTGTGGCGCTTCCAGTCTTCCAACTCGATATGCTGCCACTGACCCGCCTGCTGGATAAACCACGGCTGATAGTCAAAAATGCTTTCGGCGTTCTCGGTGGATGAAAACACTCTGAGCCAACCACGAATGCCGTAAGCGGACCCCATTTTACCGAGTACAATCGGCTGCTTAGGCGCTACCGGTTTGAGTTGCTTGCTCATTGCCACCACCGCGACAGATTAAGCTGCTTTCTTAGCGTCTTTGATCAGCGCGTGAACGCGATCAGAAACGGTTGCACCCAGACCAACCCAGTGCTCGATGCGGTCCAGGTCCAGACGCAGTGCTTCAGCCTGACCGGAAGCGATCGGGTTGAAGAAGCCAACGCGCTCGATGAAACGACCATCACGAGCGTTGCGGCTGTCGGTCACTACTACTTGATAGAACGGACGCTTTTTAGCGCCGCCACGTGCCAAACGAATTGTTACCATAACATCCTCTTTAGTTAATAAAACAGCCGGGCCCCATTGAGGGACGGGGCCCGGTTGCAATATAAAAAGCCCGAAAATTTTACTCATTTTGGCGCAAAAAGCAATCTAAAGCGTCGATCGCAGGGGACAACTTTTGCAGCCTGTCAAATTTCGGGCGGTTTTCACCGCGAACGGCGAATGCTGAAAGCGCCCGCACTCAGCGTGCGGAGGCCCATCAGCGGCCTGGGAAGCCCGGTGGCATCATACCTTTCATGCCGCGCATCATCTTCGCCATACCGCCTTTCTTCATCTTCTTCATCATACGCTGCATTTCGTCGAACTGCTTCAGCAAGCGGTTGACGTCCTGCACCTGCATGCCGGCCCCCATCGCGATGCGGCGCTTGCGCGAGCCCTTGATGATTTCAGGTTTGGCGCGCTCTTTCAGCGTCATCGAGTTGATGATCGCCTCCATGCGCACCAGCACTTTGTCGTCCATCTGCGATTTGACGTTGTCCGGCAGTTGGCCCGCGCCCGGCAGCTTGCTCAACATGTTGGCCATACCGCCCATGTTGCGCATTTGCTTGAGCTGCTCCAGGAAGTCGGTCAGATCGAAACCGTCGCCCTTCTTCAGCTTGTTGGCCAGTTTCTCCGCCTGCTCGCGGTCGACCTTGCTTTCGATATCTTCGATCAGTGACAGCACGTCGCCCATGCCCAGGATGCGTGATGCCACGCGATCCGGGTAGAACGGCTCCAGCGCTTCGGTCTTCTCGCCCACGCCGAGGAATTTGATCGGCTTGCCGGTGATGTGGCGGATGGACAATGCGGCACCGCCGCGCGCGTCGCCGTCGACCTTGGTCAGCACCACGCCGGTCAGCGGCAGCGCTTCGTTAAACGCCTTGGCGGTATTGGCGGCGTCCTGGCCGGTCATGGCGTCAACCACGAACAGGGTTTCCACCGGCTTGATCGCCGCATGCACCTGTTTGATCTCGTCCATCATCGCTTCGTCAACGTGCAGACGGCCGGCGGTATCGACGATCAGTACGTCGTAGAATTTCAGCTTGGCCTGTTGCAGCGCGCGATTGACGATGTCGATCGGTTTTTCTTTGACGTCAGACGGGAAGAAATCGATGCCGACACCTTCCGCCAGCGTTTCCAGCTGTTTGATCGCCGCTGGGCGATAAACGTCCGCGGAAACCACCAACACTTTCTTCTTCTGTTTTTCTTTCAGGAACTTGCCGAGCTTACCGACGCTGGTGGTTTTACCGGCGCCCTGCAGGCCCGCCATCAGCACCACCGCCGGCGGCTGGGCCGCCAGATTCAGCTCGGTGTTGACTTCGCCCATCGCGGCGATCAGCTCACCCTTGACGATCTTGACGAACTCCTGCCCCGGCGTCAGGCTCTTGTTGACTTCATGACCAACCGCGCTCTCTTTGACGCGGTTGATGAAGTCGCGCACCACCGGCAGCGCAACGTCCGCTTCCAGCAATGCCATACGCACTTCACGCAGGGTTTCCTTGATATTCTCTTCGGTCAGCCGCCCGCGGCCGCTGATATTGCGCAACGTGCGCGACAATCGATCGGTTAAATTTTCAAACATCGTCTCATGCTCAACGTGTAATGACAGGCCGCTCCGGCGACACAATTGCGCCGATGATAACACGAAGCGCGGCGGATCTCTGCCTCAGCGTTGGAGATAGGTTGGAGTGAAACGCGCGCAACGTTATACTGACACTCCTATTAACCACGCCGAAGCAAAATTAAACGCTATGCCAGTTTTCTCCATTGTGGCTTTGATGGCCTACCTGCTCAGCCTTGGACTGATCATTCCCAGCTTGTTGCGGAAGAACAGCGCATACCGTCGACTGGCCCTCGTCTCGGCGGTGGTGGCGCTGATTTGCCACGCCATCGCGCTGCAGCAGCGCATCTTTGACGTCAGCGCCGGGCAGAATCTCAGCCTGCTGAACATTGGTTCTATCGTCAGCCTGATCATCTGCTCGGTGATGACCTTCGTCGCTTCACGCGATCGCGGCTGGTTCCTGCTGCCGATCGTCTACAGCTTCGCGATGATCAATCTGGCCTTCGCCAGCTTCATGCCCGGCGAGTTCATCACTCACCTGGAGGCCAGCCCGGAATTGATGGTGCATATCGGCCTGGCGCTATTCTCTTACGCCACCCTGATCATCGCCGCGCTCTACGCCTTACAGCTCGCCTGGCTCGACTACCTGTTGAAAAACAAGAAGCTGACCTTCAGCGCCGACATGCCGCCGCTGATGAGCATCGAGCGCAAGATGTTCCATATCACCCAGATCGGCGTGGTGCTGCTGACGCTCACCCTGTGCACCGGCCTGCTGTACATGGATAACCTGTTCAGCAAAGAGAACGTGCATAAAGCCGTGCTGTCGATCATGGCCTGGTTCGTGTATATCGTGCTGTTGTGGGGCCATTACCATGAAGGCTGGCGCGGCCGCCGCGTCGTCTGGTTCAGCTTCGCCGGCGCCTTCCTGCTGACGCTCGCCTATTTCGGCAGCCGTCTGATTCAGCAGGTGATGGTGCGCTAGGCCAGCCTGGCTCAATTCTCCCTCTCTATAAGGAATACTGCATTGGAGCATGTGTCGACGGGGACCCTCATCATTATCCTGGTGATCATGATCGTGGTCTCCGCTTACTTCTCCGCCTCCGAAACCGGCATGATGACGCTCAACCGTTATCGCCTGCGTCATCTTTCCAAACAGGGCAACCGCTCGGCGCGTCGGGTGGAGAAGCTGCTGCAAAAACCGGATCGGCTGATCGGCCTGGTGCTGATCGGCAACAACCTGGTCAACATCCTCGCCTCGGCGCTGGCGACCATCGTCGGCATGCGGCTGTATGGCGATCTCGGCGTGGCGATCGCGACCGGCATACTGACCTTCGCCGTGCTGCTGTTCGCCGAAGTGCTGCCGAAGACCTTCGCCGCCCTCTATCCGGAACGTATTGCCTTCCCCAGCAGCGTCCTGCTGGCCCCGTTGCAAAAGGTGATGTTCCCGCTGGTCTGGCTGCTCAACGGCATCACCAGCCTGACCTTGCGCCTGTTCGGCATTCGCACCAACGTGCGCATCAGCGACGCCGTCAGCAAGGATGAGCTGCGTACCATCGTGCGCGAATCCCAGTCGCAGATCTCACGCCGCAATCAGGACATGCTGATCTCGGTGCTGGATCTGGAAAAGGTGACGGTCAACGACATCATGGTGCCGCGCACCGAGATCGTCGGCATCGACGTCAACGACGACTGGAAGTCGATCATGCGCCAGCTGACCCACTCGCCGCACGGCCGCATCGTGCTGTATCGCAGCTCGTTGGACGATGCGATCGGCATGCTGCGCGTGCGCGAAGCCTACCGCCTGATGACCGAGAAAAAAGAGTTCAACAAAGAGAACCTGCTGCGCGCCGCCGATGAGATCTACTTCGTACCGGAAGGCACGCCGCTCAACGTTCAGTTGGTGAAATTCCAGCGCAATAAAGAGAAGGTCGGCATCGTGGTCGACGAGTACGGCGACATTCAGGGCCTGGTTACGGTGGAAGACATCCTCGAGGAGATCGTCGGCGACTTCACCACCTCGATGTCACCGACGCTGGCGGAAGAAGTCACGCCGCAGAGCGACGGTTCGGTCTTGATCGACGGCACCGCCAACGTACGGGAGCTGAACAAAGCCTTCAACTGGACCTTGCCGGCCAATGAAGCCCGTACCGTCAACGGTATGCTGCTGGAAGAACTGGAAGAGATCCCCGAAATCGGCACCCGGGTGCGTATCGGCCATTACGATATCGACATTCTCGACGTACAGGGCAACATGATCAAACAGGTGCGAGTCACGCCGATCACCTCGCTGCAGTCCAGCGTCGGCCATCACTGACCGCCGGCCAGAACGTAAAAAAGACGCGAAATCGCGTCTTTTTTGTTTCTGCGGGAAACGTACGGTCAGATATGCAGCTCCTGCAGCTTCTCTTTCGGCAGCGCCAGCTCGTCGTTGTGGTTCACCACCACGCCGTTATCCAGAATGTGCTTGGCGATTTCCTGCGCTTCTTCCAGCGAGTGCATGTGGTAGGTACCACACTGGTACTCGTTCAGCTCAGGGATCTTGCGCTGGTCGGTCACTTTCAGCACGTCGGCCATCGCCGCTTTCCAGGCATCGGCAACGCGCTGCTCTTCCGGCACGCCGATCAGGCTCATGTAGAAACCGGTGCGGCAGCCCATTGGGGAGATGTCGATAATCTCCACGCCCTGGCCGTTCAGGTGGTCGCGCATAAAGCCGGCGAACAGGTGTTCCAGCGTGTGAATGCCGCGTTCGGGCATCACTTCCAGGTTCGGGCGGCAAAAGCGCAGATCAAATACCGTGATGGTATCACCATGAGGCGTTTTCATGGTTTTCGCAACGCGGACAGCCGGGGCTGCCATACGGGTATGATCGACGGTAAAGCTATCCAGCAATGGCATTTCGCTACCTCCTCGTAAAAGAGCATTTATTTCGAAACTTTTTTTCCTAACCGGGAAACCTTTTCCAACCCTGCGAGTCTGAGTATGTGAAAGACGCGCATTTGTTATCATCATCCCTGTCATCAGAGATGCATATTTGGCCACATTGATGTGGCCTTTTTCTTTTTCAGCTTCCGCCGTTTTGCTTCAGGAACGCTTCAAAGCTTAGCGTATCATTGGCTTCTATGTCGCGTTGGCGCTGCCACGAGGCTTCCCGCTCTTTATCCAGCTCGGCCTCATTCAGGATTTCCAACGGTTCTTCCAGCAACGTCTGGCGATACTGCTCCGCCAGCTGCAGACCGACGCGCCCAGTGCCTTCCGCCTTCATCGCCTTCAGAATGCGCGCGGAGAAGGTCAGCTCAGGATCGTCGAACGCGGCGACCAGCTCATCGCACACCTGCTGGTATTGACGGTTGCCGGCTTCGCCGTCCAACACTTCCGCCACCCGACGCAGATCGGCGAACAGCGCCTTACCCACTTTTTCCAGCGGCTCATGGCTGGCACCACAGCCGATGCCGATGGTCTGGCCCGGCTTGCGCCCTTCGAGGATCACCCGGTTCCAGTTCTTGCGCGTGCACAGCAGTTCATCGCTGCTCATCTCCGGCGCATCGGCCAGCGCGCACCACACCAGGAACAGATCCAGGAAACGCGCCTGCACCGCATCCACGCCGATCGGCGAGAACGGGTTGATATCCAGCGAACGCACTTCGATGTATTCGATACCGCCGCGCAGCAACGCGTCTGACGGTGTCTCGCCGCTTTGGGTCACGCGCTTCGGCCGGATCGGCGCATACAGCTCGTTCTCGATTTGCAGCACGTTGCTGTTCAGCTGCAGGTAGCGATCGCCCTCTTTCACGCCCAGCTTGGCGAACTCTTCGGAAGGCGTAGCAATCGCCCGTTTCAGACCGGCCACATAGCTGTGCAGATCGTTGAAGGTGATGCCCAAATTGCTCTGCGACTTATTGGTGTAGCCCAGGTCGCTCAGACGCAGCGAGGTGGCGTACGGCAGGTAGCACATCCCCTGCTCGGTGCGCTCGAACGGCAGAGTGGTCTCGCGCCCTTTGAGGAACGAAGAACAAATGGCCGGCGATGCGCCAAACAGATATGGGATCACCCAGCCGAAACGATAATAGTTGCGGATCAGGCGGAAATACCCCGCCGAGATCTGCTCTTTACCGCTTTCTGCGTCCTGCACGCCGGCCCAGGCCTGCCAAAATTCCAGCGGCAGCGAGAAGTTGTAGTGCACACCGGAAATAGTCTGCATCAGCGCGCCATAGCGATTCTTCAGCCCTTCACGGTACAGCGTCTTCATGCGGCCGATGTTCGACGAACCGAACTGCGCCAGCTCGATGTCCTGCTCGGCTTCGATAAAACACGGCATGCTGAGCGGCCACATGCGCTCATCGCCAATGTTGCGCGCCACGTAGCGATGAATATCGCGCAGGAACGTCAGCAGGTGATCGATATTGTCATCAACCGGCGTAATAAACTCTAACAGCGCCTCGGCGAAGTCCGTGGTGATCCAGTGGTGCGTCAATGCCGCCCCCAGCTTTTCCGGATGCCCGGTGGTCGCCAAGGTGCCGTTCGGCGTGACTCGCAGCGTTTCACGCTCGATGCCGCGACGAATGCCTTTTAATGCCTGAGGATGGGCTTCCAACCAAGAAAGCGCCTGTGATACGTCCGGGATCAAATTGACCTCCCGCTTCTAAAAACAATAACTCGTAAGCATACTGAATCCGCACCCGAGAGAATATTGAGTTATATTCACTTGGTTACTGCCACCAGGCAATGCCCTGTACCGTTATCATAGCCAAAACGATGTAACGCAGCGCCTTTCCGATACACAGAAACAGCGCGACAGAGCCCCAGGGCATGCGCAGCCAACCTGCCAACACGCACAACAAATCGCCCACCACCGGCACCCAGCTGAGCAACAGCGCAGCCGGGCCGAAGCGTTGCAGCCACCCGAGCGCCGTTGCCAGCCCCCGCTGTGGTTTCAACGCCGGTAACAGGCGCCCGATAATGACATTGGTCAAGCCGCCCAGCGTGTTGCCCAAGGTCGCGGCCAATACCAGCAATTCCGGCGAGACGCGACTCTGGGTAAGCAAGGCGACCAGAACGATTTCTGAATTTCCCGGCAGCAGCGTCGCACTGAGGAAGCTACTGCCAAATAACGATATTACGGCTAGCGTACTACTCACAGCGTGCGGACGTCTACCACAGCCATACCGGCACTTTTCGCCGCCTGAATGCCAAATTCGGCATCTTCAAACACCACGCATTTTTCCGGCGGCACGCCGATCAGTTCAGCACAGCGTAAGAAGGTATCCGGCTCCGGTTTATGGCGCTGTACGTCGTCCGCGCCGACGATCGCGTCGAAGCAGTCGAACAGGCCGAGATGACGCAGCAGCATTTCAGCCATGCGGTGCTCGCTGCCGGTACCGACCGCCATCGGACGGCGGCCGTGATAGGACTTCACCACCTCGATCAGCGGCAAGGGACGCACGCTATCCAGCAGCATCGCTTCCACCGCGCGGGTTTTCTCCGCCGCCAGGTGATGGGGATCGAGGTCGGCCTGATGGCTGGCGATAATCGCCTGAGCGATGCGCCAGGTCGGCGAACCGCTCAGCGCCACCATGGCCGTTTCATCAAACGTCATGCCATAACGGGACAGCACTTCATGCCACGCTTTACGGTGCGTTGGCTCGGTGTCCAGAATCGTGCCGTCCATGTCGAAAATAAGACCCTGATAGCGGTCGTACATCGTTACTCCATGATCGTTGAGGAAAGAAAACTACTTTAGCGTAAAGCCGATGGGTTGTCGCTGACTGCGTCATAGCGGAATGTGCTGTGCCTAATCGTGCACAAAGGGGAAAGGGGGGGAGATAGATAAAGGCTGAAAAGCGAAAAACCCGCCGAGGCGGGTTTCTCTTAGATGGTGCATCCAGGAGGATTCGAACCTCCGACCGCTCGGTTCGTAGCCGAGTACTCTATCCAGCTGAGCTATGGATGCATGTCTATTTTTACTGCTTGCCTGCTTCGCTAACGAAACACGACAGAAAGAATGGTGCATCCAGGAGGATTCGAACCTCCGACCGCTCGGTTCGTAGCCGAGTACTCTATCCAGCTGAGCTATGGATGCACAGGAATTCTTTTTTGATACCGTATGGTACGTTGTTACTACCCCACCATACTGCAAAATATGGTGCATCCAGGAGGATTCGAACCTCCGACCGCTCGGTTCGTAGCCGAGTACTCTATCCAGCTGAGCTATGGATGCAAATGGCGGTGAGGCGGGGATTCGAACCCCGGATGCAGCTTTTGACCGCATACTCCCTTAGCAGGGGAGCGCCTTCAGCCTCTCGGCCACCTCACCATACGCTTCTTTCGAATTGTGCCTAACTTGCTTTGGAGAAGCTCATCGGCACTGCGTGGCGCACATATTACTTTCTCCGACTTTTAAGTCAAACAATTTTTCCCAACTCATGCGCGTTTGCACAATTCACACCCAACATGGGCGATTTCACGGCAAAAAGGGCGTTTTATCAACAGGCAACCGTAGCGTCTGTGGCAACAAAGCAGAAAACTAACCGGGAAAATAATCACGAAAAAGAGAGGGGAGAACGAAAGAAGTGGGTAAAACGATGCAGTAGCGTCTCGTCTGGCAACGAGACGCTGCTTCGGAATCAGTAAGTCGTCTGCTGAGACTTCTCTGCCTGAATGCGCTGATAGATTTCTTCACGGTGAACCGAAACCTCTTTGGGGGCATTCACACCAATACGCACCTGGTTGCCTTTTACCCCTAGCACAGTGACCGTAACCTCATCGCCAATCATGAGGGTTTCACCAACTCGACGAGTCAGAATTAACATTCTTTGCTCCTTGAAAGATTAAAAGAGTCGGGTCTCTCAGTTTCCCCGTCATTATCCATCATATGTGGTGAAAACGTAAGCCGCGCAATCCACAATAAGTGTAAGCAGACTTGGTCCCACCTCAGATAATGGTAAGTTTAGCCGACCTGAAAAACTTTGTTCCCGCAATTGTAACTAAATTGTGTTAGCACAGTATGAAAACGCCATAATCAACAAAGTATTATGGCGTTTGTGCGTGCTATTTATTTATGTTCACAGCTTCGAGGCCACCCAGGCTTCTACGCTGTTTAACGCCGCTGGCAGGGCGTTGATATCCGTCCCCCCCGCCATCGCCATATCAGGGCGACCACCGCCCTTGCCGCCGACCTGCTGCGCCACGTTGCCGATCAACTCGCCGGCTTTCACGCGGTCAGTCAGATCCTTGGTCACGCCCGCGACCAGGCTGACTTTGTCATCAGCCGTCGTCGCCAACACGATAATGGCCGAACCCAATTGATTTTTCAGGTCATCCACCATAGTGCGCAGCATTTTGGCTTCGACATTGTCCAACTGGCTGACCAACAGCTTCACGCCGTTAACCACTTTCGCCTGACTGGACAGCGACGCGCTTTCCTGCGCCGCCTGCTGATCTTTCAGTTGCTGCAGTTCTTTTTCCAGCACGCGGGTGCGATCGAGCACCGAGCGCACTTTATCGGTCAGGTTGTTGCTATCGCCCTTCACCAACTGCGCAACGTCTTGCAACAAATCGCTTTGCTGATGCAGCGTAGCGATAGCGCCAGCGCCGGTTACCGCTTCAATACGGCGGATGCCCGCCGCGGTGCCAGACTCGCTCAGAATGCGGAACAGGCCGATATCGCCGGTGCGGCTGGCGTGGGTGCCGCCGCACAGCTCGGTGGAGAAGTCGCCCATGGTCAGCACGCGCACGTTGTCGTCGTACTTCTCACCGAACAGCGCCATCGCCCCCTTCTCTTTAGCATCTTCCAACGCCATCAGCTCGGTCTGCACCGGCAGGTTACGACGCACCTGCTGGTTAACCAGATCTTCCACCGCGCGAATTTGTTCCGGCTTCATCGCTTCGAAATGCGAGAAGTCGAAGCGCAGGTATTTGTCGTTAACCAGAGAGCCTTTCTGCGCAACGTGCTCGCCCAACGTTTGGCGCAGCGCAGCGTGTAGCAGGTGGGTCGCGGAGTGGTTCAGGCGGATGCTGTTGCGGCGCTCAGTGTCGATCTGCGCGTCCACGCGATCGTTCAGCTTCAGCGAACCTTGCGCCAGCTTGCCTTGATGGCCGATAGCCTGACCGTATTTCTGGGTGTCGTTGACCACAAACTCGGCGCCTGCGGTTTTCAGCACGCCTTTATCGCCGACCTGGCCGCCGGATTCACCGTAGAACGGCGTCTCGTCCAGCACCACCACCGCCTCTTCGCCAGCGTTGATCTGATCGACCGGCTGGCCGTCGCGGAACAGCGCAATGACCATCGCCTGCTGCTCGTCGTGATCGTAGCCGCTGAACTGGCTGCTGCCGTCCACACGGATCAGGCTGTTGTAGTCGGCGCCGAAACCGCTGGATTCGCGCGCGCGGCGGCGCTGTGCTTCCATCGCCTCTTCAAAGCCCGCTTCGTCGACTTTCAGACCGCGCTCGCGGCAGACGTCAGCGGTCAGGTCCACCGGGAAGCCGTAGGTATCGTACAGACGGAAAGCGGTTTCGCCGTCCAGGGTATCGCCCTGCAGCTTGGCCAGCTCTTCGTCCAGCAGCGCCAGACCACGCTCCAGCGTACGGGCAAACTGCTCTTCTTCGGTTTTCAGCACCTGCTCCACCAGCGACTGCTGGCGTTTCAGTTCATCGGCCGCCGGGCCCATCACTTCGATCAGCGGCGCCACCAGCTTGTAGAAGAAGGTGTCTTTCGCGCCCAGCATGTTGCCATGGCGGATCGCACGACGAATGATGCGACGCAGCACGTAGCCGCGGTTTTCGTTAGACGGGATCACGCCGTCAGACACCAGGAAGGCGCAGGAACGGATGTGGTCGGCGATAACGCGCAGAGATTTATTGTCCAGATCGGTCGCACCGGTCACTTTCGCCACGGCGGCAATCAGGGTGCGGAACAGGTCGATCTCATAGTTGGAGTTCACATGCTGCAACACCGCCGCGATGCGTTCCAGGCCCATACCGGTATCCACCGAAGGTTTCGGCAGCGGCAACATGGTGCCGTCGGACTGACGGTTGAACTGCATGAAAACGATGTTCCAGATCTCGATGTAGCGATCGCCGTCTTCTTCCGGGCTGCCCGGAGGACCACCCCAAATGTGATCGCCGTGATCGTAGAAAATCTCGGTGCACGGGCCGCATGGGCCGGTATCGCCCATCTGCCAGAAGTTATCAGAAGCGAAAGGCGCGCCCTTGTTGTCGCCGATGCGGATAATGCGCTCGGCCGGTACGCCGATTTGCTTCTGCCAGATGTCGAATGCTTCGTCATCGGTTTCATACACGGTGACCCACAGTCGCTCTTTCGGCAGGTTGAACCAGTTTTCACCGGTCAGCAGTTCCCACGCGTAGCTGATCGCGTCGTGCTTGAAGTAATCGCCGAAGCTGAAGTTGCCCAGCATTTCAAAGAAGGTGTGGTGACGAGCGGTATACCCGACGTTTTCCAGGTCGTTATGCTTGCCGCCTGCGCGCACGCAGCGCTGCGAGGTGGTGGCGCGGGAATAGGCGCGTTTGTCGAGCCCCAGGAAAACATCCTTAAATTGGTTCATGCCGGCATTGGTAAACAGCAATGTCGGATCATTGTTAGGCACCAGGGAGCTGCTTGCTACAACCTGATGACCCTTACTATGAAAGAAATCGAGAAACGCTTGACGGATCTCAGCGGTGCTCTTGCTCATAATTTTCCTGGAAAGGCTAGAATAACGACACGTGAGCCGGTGGCGCGTCATCCCGACGATGACAACCAGCTCACGAACAAAAAGTGGGGATAAGATAAATTTTCTTCAGAGGGAAGTAAAACCCCGTGTGCGCTCATTGCGCAAAATCACGGTAAATTGACTGAATTTCTTCCTGGAAAAAGCCGCGATAGAGCAGATAACGCTGCACTTTGGCTTTCTCTTTCCAGTCGGTTGGCAACGCATCGCCAAATTTTCGCTGCGCCACCTGTTTTGCCTGTTCGCACCAGTCGATATCGCATTCCGCCAGCGCGTCCTGTACCAGCGCTTTGTCGACGCCCTTTTGCATCAGTTCGCTGCGGATGCGCTGCGCGCCGTAACCTTTGCGGCTGCGGCTGCCGATGTAACTGTGGGCGAAACGCGTATCGTCCAGCCAGTTGTGCTGGTAACAGTAGCCGATGACCTGCTCGATCAGCGCGGGATCCACCGGCTCTTCAGCCACCGGCGGTGATGCCGGTGCATGTGGTCCCTTGCCGCCAAAACGGGCTTTCGCCACAAACGGCTGCGCCGCAAGTTTGCGGCGCAGTTCAGCTTCACTATGATCGCGTTGCGACAGCAGGCGCATGGCGCGGCTTAGCAAGTCATTCATCATTTGAGCCTGAATTCAGGGGATGTGCGCCACATAAACGGCGGCGCACATCTTCAGCGATTAAAACTGCTCGCTGGTTTCCGCTTCGTCATCTTCGAAGTCGTCACCGGAGGCAGCCACCAACTCACCGCCGCTGTGCAGCAGCAGGTCGCGCAGTTTCTTATCCAGCTCGGCGGCGATAGCCGGGTTTTCTTTCAGGAAGTTACAGGCGTTCGCCTTGCCCTGACCGATCTTCTCGCCGTTATAGCTGTACCAGGCGCCGGCTTTTTCGATCATCTTGTGCTTCACGCCCAGATCGACCAGCTCACCACGGCTGTTGATGCCTTCGCCGTACATGATTTGGAATTCAGCCTGTTTGAACGGCGCAGCGATTTTGTTCTTCACCACTTTCACGCGGGTTTCGCTGCCCACCACTTCGTCGCCCTCTTTGATGGCGCCGATACGACGGATATCCAGGCGTACCGAAGCGTAGAACTTCAGGGCGTTACCACCGGTGGTGGTTTCCGGGTTGCCGAACATCACACCGATCTTCATACGGATCTGGTTGATGAAGATCAGCAGGGTATTGGCGTTTTTCAGGTTGCCGGCCAGCTTACGCATCGCCTGGCTCATCATGCGCGCCGCCAGACCCATGTGCGAATCGCCGATTTCACCTTCGATTTCCGCCTTCGGCGTCAACGCCGCCACGGAATCGACGATGATGACGTCAACCGCGCCGGAGCGGGTCAGCGCATCACAGATTTCCAGCGCCTGCTCGCCGGTGTCCGGCTGGGAGCACAGCAGGTTGTCGATATCAACGCCCAGCTTTTTCGCATAGATAGGATCCAGCGCATGCTCAGCATCGATGAACGCACAGGTTTTGCCTTCGCGCTGCGCAGCGGCGATCACCTGCAGCGTCAGGGTAGTTTTACCGGACGATTCCGGGCCGTAGATTTCGACGATGCGGCCCATCGGCAGGCCGCCGGCGCCCAGAGCGATATCGAGTGACAGTGAGCCGGTGGAGATCGTTTCCACGTCCATGGAGCGGTCTTCACCCAGGCGCATGATGGAGCCTTTGCCGAACTGTTTCTCAATCTGGCCCAGTGCCGCAGCTAACGCCTTTTGCTTGTTCTCATCAATAGCCATTTTTGCTCCTTCGTTTCGCAATGCCGGTGTTACCCCACACTGCCACTGAATGTATGTTGTGCAGGAAATGTCACTAATTATACTGTATGGTCATACAGTATCAAGCCTAATTTACAAAAATTCGTCGATGGCGGTTTGCAGCGCGAAAATCGTCGCCTGCAGCCGCACCGCATCGCGGTCGCCCTCGAATTGCATCTTGCGCGACAGCCCCCGGCCATCGCTGCCGGCGAAACCGAACCACACGGTGCCGACCGGCTTTTCCGCGCTGCCGCCGTCCGGGCCGGCGATGCCGCTCACCGACAGCGCCAGATCGGCCTGCGCCGCCCGCAGCGCCCCTATCGCCATCTCGCGCACCACCTCTTCGCTGACCGCGCCGTGCGCCGCCAACGTCGCTTCGCTCACCCCCAGCAGGTCATGCTTTGCCGCATTGCTGTAGGTGACGAAACCGCGATCGAAATAGGCGGAGCTGCCGGCGATATCGGTAATGGCCTTGGCGATCCCCCCCCCGGTGCAGGATTCCGCACAGGTGATCCAGAGGCCCTGAGCCTTCAGTTTCTCCCCTGCCAGCACGCTGAGCTGACGCAGTTGGTTTTCACTCATAATCCCTCCCTCGCGAATTCAGGTATATGCGCCCGATAGTAGCATTTATCAAGGCGCTGCAGCGGCTGGCGCGCAGAAATGCGCAGCGCCTCGCAGGAGGTGCGGTTTTAAGCGCCCAGCCAAGCTGCTAGTATCAAAAGAAGCGCCCCATCGAGCGGCGGCGCACCAGCACAAGGAACATCACGGAGGCGGCACGCTGCGGCGGCGGCCTCAGGGCGCACCAGAAGAGATTAGGATGATAGCGTGAAAAAAACGTTGGGCGTATTTTTGCCGTTGTACACCACCACCCTGCTGCTGCTGTTGGGCTCGGGCCTGCTCACCACCTACGTCTCGCTGCGGCTGACCTCCATCCACGTCAGCAGCGCGTTGATCGGCGCTATCATCGCCGCCAACTACATCGGGTTGGTGATCGGCGGCAAGGTCGGCCACTTTCTCATCGCCCGCGTCGGGCATATCCGCGCCTACGTGGCCTGCGCCGGCATCATCACCGCCGCGGTGCTGGGGCACGGCCTGACGGAGTTCATTCCCGCCTGGGTCGCGCTGCGTCTGGTGATCGGGCTGTGCATGATGTGCCAGTATATGGTGCTGGAAAGCTGGCTGAACGACCAGGCGGAATCCAACCAGCGCGGCATGGTGTTCGGCTTCTATATGGCGGCGACCTATCTCGGCATGTCGCTGGGCCAGATCGTGCTGATGCTGCAAAGCAATCTGGGCATCACCACGCTGCTGGTGATCGCACTGTGTTTCGCGCTCTGTCTGGTGCCGATCGCTCTCACCACCCGCACCAATGCGCGCCACATGTCGCCGGCCCCGATGGAGCTGCGTTACTTTGTCGGCGCCATTCCCAAGGTGCTGGCCACCACGTTGGTGATCGGCATGGTGGTGGGCTCGTTTTACGGCCTGGCGCCGGTCTACGCCAGCCTGCAATCCTTAACCACTCAGCAAACCGGCCTGTTCATGGCGCTGGCCATCTTCGCCGGGTTGGTGGCGCAGTTCCCGCTCAGTTGGCTGTCGGATCGCTATAACCGCCCGTTGCTGATGCGCTTCAACGCCATTTTGCTGATCGTGGCGGCGCTGCCGCTGGCGCTGCTGCCGCACATCGATTTCCCGCTGCTGCTGGCGGTGGGGTTCGTCGTCAGCATGCTGCAGTTTACGCTCTATCCGCTGGTGGTGGCATTGGCCAACGATCTGATCGAGCCGGAGCGCCGCGTCTCGCTGGCCGCCTGTCTGCTGATGGCGTTCGGCGTCGGCGCCAGCATCGGGCCGTTGGCGGTCGGCGCACTGATCGAGCCGCTTGGCGGCAACATCCTGTACGCCTTCTTCGCTCTGTGCGGCGTACTGCTGGCGGCCCTCGGCCGTACGGCGAAAGCGGAGGAACCGCAGCTGGCACAGGACGCGCCGGTGCCGCACATTGCGCTGCCAGACAGCCTCGCCAGTTCACCGCTGTCGCCGGCGCTCAATCCGACCTTCGATGAGCAGATCATTCACGACACCATGCCGCCGCCGGAAGCGGCGCCCGATGTCGAGGAGCCACAGCCCGAAGAACAAGAGGAGGAACCCTTGCCTCAGGGAGCCGATCCGCACGAGGACACCGGCCTGAAAAAGGCGCACGCCATGCTGTAAACGGTGGTGCTACAGATCCTGGAAGGAGCCCAGCATAAAACCGCGTTCGGCGATCGCCGCTTTCAGCGTCGGCGCGGTCAACACATCCAGCTCGACGAGCCGCGGGTGGCAGTATTTGCTCTGCAGGATCGTCGCATCGAGGAACGCCGGGTGGCACATCATTTCCAATGACTCGGCGCCCTGCGCGTCGGCGCGCGCCAACCTCTGCAGGAACAAGGCTTCGGAAATCGTTTCACCGTAGAATCCCGCGTCAAACGCGTCGGTGCTGTAGGGCGTCTGCAACGCAATACCGCGCCGTTTCGCCTCTTCGCGATCGAGGCGCAGCGGCAGACCCTGTGCCTGCGCAAACGCCTCCACCAGCGGGTAAATCTGCGGCTGCATATGCACATGGTGGTGGCTGTCGATGTGCGTTGGCGCCCTGCCGAACAGCGTCACAAACCGCGTGAACTGGCGCTGCAGCTCCTCCTGAATCTCGTCCAGCTGCAGCTCGCCGGCCTCGGCGCGGTGCCACAGCCATTTGCCCAGCTCGCCATGCTCATTGACCAGCGAAGGCATGGCGCCCAGCGGCCTGCCATGGGTCAAAACGAAATGCAGCCCGATCGGCAATCCGGGATATTGCCGGCTGAGCGCTGCAGCATGCTCCGCGCCGCCGCCGTTCACCATCGCCGTGGTGGAGGAAACGACGCCATGCTGATACGCCTCGACGACGCCGTAGTTCTGTCCTTTGCTCAGGCCGAAGTCGTCGGCATTCACGATCAGTAGTTTTTCCATAATGGCTCCCGCAGGATGAATTTTCGGCAAGGAAAGGCCGACCGACCGGCGCGGCATTCCCCTTCTCGAAGGTAAAAATCGAATGATTAACCGGCCGGCGGCCTAAAGCTCATCGGCATATCGGCGTTAATACTGATCGGGAGCGGCCCTAAAGAGGGCCGTAACACTTTTTTCGGTAGTTGCCTGGGGTCACGTCGGTGAGCCGCTTGAAGTTTTTAATGAACAGACTGACGTCGCCATAGCCAGAATCAAAGGCGATATCGGAAACTGAATAGTTGGTGACCTCCAGCTGCGTCTTGGCGAAGTTGATGCGGATCTCGTTGATCACCTGCATCGGCGTCTTCTGGTAGTAGCGCCGCATCGCCCGGGTCAGATATTCCTGGGTTTTCCCCGACAGCGTCACCATGTTCGCCAACGCCCTTTCGCCGAACATCGCCTTGTCATGCATGCCGGCGAGGGTGTTCTTCAGCCACTGCGGGATATCATCGCCGCCGTCATTGTCTTCTTTATAGTGACGAATACGGCTGATCACATAGAAGGTCAGCGTTTCGAGAAATTCGGCGAAGTCATCCTCGCGAAACTGTGGCGAACTCACCACCGACTCGATGTAGGCCAAGAACTCGCTTCTCAGGCTGTAGGCCTGCGAGGCGACAAAGCAACGCGGCAGCTGCTGCAAATAGTGCTCTTCAAAGAACGCTTTGCTGACCGCCACGTTGAAGATTTTCGTCGCGCCGAACTCGTAAAAGCTCTGGTGGTAGGAGCCGATAGGGATAAAGACGAAATCCCCGCGTTCCAGCAGCACCCGCTTGCCGTTGATCTCCTGATAACATTTGCCGCTCAGCACGATGGTGAACTCGTAATAATCGTGCTGATGCAGCCCGGTGGCGCTTTCCACCTTGTTGTAGATGAACAGGTGAAAGTCTTTGCAGTTAAAGAAATCCTGCTCGCGAATCAGCTTCACGTCGTTGGCACTCAGCGAAATTCGGTTATCGGACACGGCGCCGGCCTCCCGTTAGTCAAACCCGTTGCGTCTGGCCGCCTCGGCAAACCAGTAGCCGCTTTTTTTGATGGTGCGGCGCTGATCCGCCCGAACCAGCCGCACCAGCCCATAACGATTCTTGTAGGCATTCAGCCAGGACCAGCAGTCGATAAAGGTCCACAGATGATAGCCCTTGCACTGCGAGCCTTCCGCCAGCGCGCGGTGCAGCCACTTCAGATGCTCGCGAATAAAGTCGATGCGGTAATCGTCCTCCACCCGCCCATCGGCGCCGATAAACGCCTCTTCGCCCTCGACGCCCATGCCGTTTTCGGAAATATAACAAGGCAGATTGCCGTAGTTCTCTTTCAGATCCATCAGGATGTCGTACAGCCCCTTCTCGTAGATCTCCCAGCCGCGGTGCGGATTGATTTTGCGGCCCGGCATTGCATAGTAACTGAACAAATCCTCCGGCGATGCGATCGGCCCCTCGGCACGACGCCCCGCTTTCGCCTGTACCCTGCGCGGCTGGTAGTAATTGACGCCGAGGATATCCACCACGCCGCCTTCGATCAGCGGCGCATCCTGCGGCTCGCAGTAGGGCATCAGCCCATGGCGCTCCAGCAAGTGCAGCAACGCCGCCGGATAACGCCCTTTGGCGACCGGATCGAGGAAACTGCGGTTGAGCAGCAGATCGGCGTCGTGTGCGGCCTGCCGATCCTCCGGCGCGTCGGAGCGCGGATAGGTCGGGCTCAGATTCAGAATAATGCCGATGCTCCCCGGCAGCCCGCGCGCTCTGAAACGCTGCACCGCCATGGCGTGCGCCAGTACGCTGTGATACGCCACGGTGATCGCCCGTTTGAAATCCACCACGCAAGGGTAATGCAGGTCATTCAGGTAACCGGCCTCCACCGGCACGATCGGCTCGTTGAAGGTGAACCAGTGGGTGATCCGATCGCCAAACAGACCGAAGCAGATGTCGGCATAACGCGCATAGGCTTCGACCACTGCCCGGTTTTCCCAGCCGCCGCGCTGCTGCATGCACAGCGGCATATCGAAGTGATAGAGATTGATAAACGGGGTGATGCCCTGCGCCAGCAGCTCGTCGATCATCGCGTTATAGAAGGCCACCGCCTGCGGGTTCACCTCGCCGTCGCCGTCCGGGATCAGCCGCGACCACGAAATCGAGGTTCTGAAGGTATTGTGGCCCAGCGTTTTGAGCAGCCCGATATCGGTACGGAAATGGTCGTAAAAGGTCGAGGCCTCGGCCGGCCCCACCCGATCGTGAAAGCGCTCGGGCGCAATCTCGTACCAATAATCGAAGATATTGCGGCTCTTGCCGTCCCGCGCTGCCGCACCTTCAGACTGCGGCGCGGAGGTGGCGCTGCCCCACCAGAACCCGTCGGCAAATTGATATTCCATACTCGTGTCCCTCGCGGGGCGGCCGCGCCGCCCCGTTCCACAGTTAGAATTTCAGCGCCTTGGCGATGTCTTCTTCGCTTTCCGTCGCCGCGTCGATCTGGCTCTGCGCCTTGTTGGAGATCGCCACGAACGGCAGATAAATCACGGTGGCGACCGCCAGGTTGAACAGGCTCAGCAACATGGCCATGATGCTGCCGTTGGTGTTGAAGAATGCCCCCAGGCCGACCGGCATGGTCCAGGGCGCAATGTTGGTGATCGGCGGGATCAGCCCGGAGTAATAAGCCAGCGAGGTGATAATGGTCAGTACCGGCTGCACCAGGATGAACGGAATGAACATCACCGGGTTCATGATCACCGGCAGGCCGAACAGAATCGGTTCGTTGATCTGGAAGATGCCGGACGGCGTCGCCAGCTTGGCGACCTGGCGGTAATCTTCGCGGCGCGAGGCGATGAAGATGGCGATAATCAGACCCAGCGTCGAGCCGGTGCCGCCAAGGTAGATGTAGGAGTCGACGAACGGTTTCGCCCACATATGGAACTCTTTGCCGGCGGCCACCGCCGCTTCGACCGAACCGTATTTGTTGTACAGCTCCACGTTTTCCAGCGCGAACGGCGTCATGATGCCGCTGTCCAGCGCCGCCAGCGCCATGGAGCCGTGCACCCCGAAGAACCACAGCAGCGAGGAGAACAGCACGTAAACCCAGCCCACCACGCTGCCCATCTTGGCCAGCGGCGCCGAAATGCCGTCCATGATGATCTGGTGGAAGTTGGTGCCCCAGTGCGCCAGCGCGAACGCCACCAGCCCCATGATGGAGAGGATGATGAAACCGGGGATCAGCGCCGAGAAAGAGCGCGACACCGAAGCCGGCACGCTGTCCGGCAAGCTGATCACCCAGTTGCGCCGTACGATGAAAGCAAACATCTCAGCCACCGCCAGCCCGATCACCATACCGGAAATGATGTTGGCGCCGCCCAGCCAATTGGCGCCCACCGCATAGGCCTCGCCGACGTTGAACGGCGTGACGGTCATGAAGGCCGCCACCGCCAGCAGCGCCGAGGCCAGTGGATCGACCTTGCGCTCTTCGGCCAACGCCATGCTGATAAAGAACGGCGTCATCAGGGACATGATCCCTAGCGTACCGTTATAAACGCTGCCACCAATGCTCTTCAGGCTATTCAGCGTCTCGATGGTGGAGGCGTCCAACCTTACACCCAACGAATAGAAAAACGATCCCTCGCCGAAGCTCAGGAACACGTTGTTGATCAACACGAACATCGCCCCGGTCAAGGTCAGCGGCATCAGGCGGATAAAGCCGTTCTTGATGGCGTTGACATGGGGCTGCTTACCGATTTTTACGGCGAAAGGCAGGATAACCTTCTCGAGCGAGGCAATGAGGGTATTCACGGCGGCCTCCTGTTATTGATTGGCTTTCTTGATGGCGGCCACCGCGGCCTTCAGTACGCCCAGCCCATCGACCTTGCCGTACAACAGCGGATCGATGACTTCAACAGGTTTATTGGGCAGCTGTTTCTGCACTTCCGGCAGGGTGTAGGCGATCTGCGGCCCCAGCAGGATCAGATCCGCTTCAACGCCTTTCTCCGCGGCCAGCGCTTCCGGATAGGCGGCGATGATCACCGGCACTTCATATTTTTCGGCCTGCGCCTTCATTTTTGATACCAACAGGGAAGTGGACATACCGGCAGAACAAAACAGATAGATTTTTTTCTTTTCCATACCAAGCACCTCAGATAATCAAAAAAACCCGGTGTTATTTGTATGCCAGATGCAATCACGATTGCTTCACGCACATTCCTTATGAAAATTTCCGTCACGTTGCCCTGGTTACAGACAGTATACGGAGCATGAAAAACGGATCGGTAAGCCAAGAGGATAGAGAACCGTCTCTCATTGACCTGATGGATTGACCCTCTTCACATTCTGCACAAAAAAATAGTGTGACCGGGCTCTCAAATAACCGCTAATAACTCAGAATATTCTTAATAAATAATCAAATAACAATTATAAACAGTAAGTTATGAACTCGCTGAGAATTTAAGAGGTTATTTGCGCCTGAACAAACGGCGAGGGAATAAAAATAGTTCAAGCTTGATTCGGCTGCTGCCATCCGAACGCGACGGCAGCAGGCAAAGAGGATTACATGGGCAGACGCAGCAACTCGATCACCGTGGCCAGCGCCACGGAATGGTTCCTGCGGTTGGGGTAATAGAGGTAAAAACCGGGAAACGGCGTGCACCAGTCGGCCAGCACCCGCCGCAGCCGCCCGCTCGCCAGGTATTCTTCCACCTCCTGCTCGATGGCAAAAGCGATGCCGACGTTCGCCAGCGCCGCCTGCACCATCATCCTGCCGTCATCGAGTATCAACGGGCTGTTAACCGCCACAGAAAATCGCTGCTCCCCCTGCTGAAAAGCCCATTTGTAGCGCTCGCCTGAAGAGGCTTTGCGCCAACCGATGCAACGGTGCTGCAGTAAATCCCGCGGATGCGTCGGCTCGCCGTGCCGCTGAAAATAGTCCGGCGTGGCGACGATGGCGAAACGCAGATCCGGTGTCAGGCGCACCGCGCGCATATCGTTATGCAGGTCCTCACCGAGCCGGATGCCGGCGTCAAAACCTTGCTCGACGATATTGGCGAACCCCTCGTCCGCCACCACTTCCAGCGTAATGCCGGGGTATTCGCTGGCCAACCGCCCCAGATGCGGCACGATGGCGAGATCGATCGCAGAACGCGGCGCGTTGATGCGCACCAGGCCGCGCGGCCCTTCGCGAAACGCATTCAGGCTCTCCAGCGCGGCGTCGATGTCGGTAAAAGCCGGCACCAGCTGCGCCAGCAGATGCTCTCCGGCCTCCGTCGGCGAGACGTTGCGGGTGGTGCGGTTCAGCAGGCGAATGCCCACCTGCGCTTCAAGTTCGCGCAGGGTGTGGGTCAGCGTCGGCGGCGTCACGCCCAATCGGGCGGCGGCACGGCGGAAGCTGCGTTCACTGGCGATAGCCACGAAGGCCGCCAGGCCGGACAGTTCGGGTTTCTTCATGCTATTGATATAAATTATCTAATAGTGAGATGAATTTTTAGCGGATAGTTATCCGTCATCTAACAACATAGCATTGCGATCGAACCCATTACCAGGTATCGATGCGATGATTAATGCTACAGCTCCAACCCATGAAACGCCGCGCCGTCTGGCAGACAAAGTCGTACTGGTGAGCGGCGGCGGTACCGGTATCGGCCGCGCTGCGGCGCTGGCCTATGCCCGCGAGGGCGCCAAAGTCGCACTGGTCGGCCGGCGCGCGGCGGAGATCGAAGCCACGGCGCGCGATATCGCGCTGGCCGGCGGTGACGCCCTGCCCATCGTGGCCGACGTCTCCCTGGAAGACGATATCCGTAGGCTGCTCGCCGCAGTGACCGCCCACTACGGCCGGCTCGACGTCGCTTTCAACAACGCCGGCATCATCGGCAACTTCGCCCCCATCACCGAACAGAGCAGCGAGGATTTTGACCGCGTGATCGCCATTAACCTCAGAGGCGTCTGGCTGGCGATGAAATACGAGATTGAAACCTTCCTGGCACAGCATTCAGGCGGCGTGATCATCAACACCTCCTCCTGGCTGACCCACGGCGCGCTGGCCGGCTCATCCAGCTACTCCGCCAGCAAAGGCGCGCTCGATGCGATGATCCGCGCGGTGGCGCTCGAATACAGCGGCCAGGGCATCCGCGTCAACAACATCAACCCCGGCATCATCGACACGCCGATGGCGCGCGGCAGCGTGGCCGACAGCGCGGCGTTCGCGCCCTTTATCGCCCATACGCCCGCCGGCCGCTTGGGCGAATCAGAAGACATCGGCGATGTGGCGCTGTGGTTGGCGACGGACGAGGCCCGCTTCATCACCGGCCAAAGCCTGTTGGTGGACGGCGGTTACACTATCGCCGGCATGCGTTGAGGAGACGATGCCATGAACTACGTTCGGCTTGGCGACAGCGGCCTGCAGGTGTCCCGCCTCTGCCTGGGTTGCATGACCTACGGCGATCCGGCCTGGCGGCCCTGGGTGCTGAAAGAAGATGAAGCGCGCCCCTTTATCCGCGAGGCGCTGGAAGCGGGCATCAATTTTTTCGATACCGCCAACATTTACTCCGGCGGAGAAAGCGAGCGCATTCTCGGCCGCGCGCTGAAGGCGTTCGCCCGCCGTGAAGACGTGGTGATCGCCACCAAGGCCTACTTTCCGATGGACGCGCAGCCGAACAGCCGGGGGCTGTCGCGCAAGCACCTGCTGCACAGCGTCGACGCCTCTTTGCAGCGGCTGGGGACGGATTACCTCGATCTGTTTGTGCTGCACCGCTTCGACACCGAAACGCCGATCGAAGAAACCACCGATACCCTCGACGGCCTGGTGCGGGCGGGCAAGATCCGCTATCTCGGTGCCTCCTCGCTGCACGCCTGGCGCCTGATGAAAATGCTGGCCTTTCAACGTCAGCACCGCCTGGCGCCGTTTATTTCGCTGCAGAGCCAATACAACCTAGTGACGCGTGAAGATGAAGAGGAGCTGATCCCGCTGTGTCTGGAGGAGGGGCTCAGCCTGACGCCCTGGTCGCCGCTGGCCCGCGGCGTGCTGGCCGGCTCCGGCAACGCCGGCACGCTGCGCGCCGCCACCGACGAACAGGCGCCCCGTTGGTACGGCGGCAGAAACGAAGTGGAACGCACCGTCGCGGCGGTCGCGGAGGTGGCGGCCGCGCGCGGCGTTCCACCGGCGCAGATCGCGCTGGCCTGGCTGCTGGCCAAACCCGGCGTGGCGTCGCCGCTGGTGGGCATGTCCAAGCCGCACCATCTGCAGGATGCGCTGGCGGCGCTCAATCTCAGCTTATCGCCGCAAGACGTGGCCGCGCTGGAGGCGCCGATGGCGCACGCTGCCCGTCCCGATCGCTGGTAGCCCCTTTTCCGTCATTCCAGGAGAGAAGACATGTCATATGCGCTTACCGCGCGAGCAGCGTTGTTCACCCTCGCCGCCGCACTCCCCCTGACCACTCCGGCGCAGGCCGCCGCCAATACCCACTGCGCCGAAAGCAGCATGACGCTGCCGCCCGGCGCGCTTTATCCCAACGGCATCGCCCGCGCGGCGGACGGCACGTTGTATGTCGGCCTGATCACCAGCGGCAACGTGCTGCGCAAGCGGCCGGGTAAAGCGTGGGAAACCTTTTTCCCTGGCGCTGACACGGTGTTCGCCTCAAACGCGCTGCGGCTGGACGAACGGCGCGGGTTGCTGTGGGGCAATTCGCCGGACTTCCTTTCCGGCGGCAAAACGCGCGCCAACCGCATCTATGCGCTGAACGTCGCGGATGGCACCCTCAACCGCAGCCTGGCACTGCCGACGGGGGAAATGGGCAACGATATCGTGCTCGGCGCAGACGGCACGGTGTACGTAACGGAAACCCGCGGCGGCGGCATCCTGCGCCTGCGGCCGGGCGAAGCGGCATTCAGTACGCTGTTTCAGGATGCGCGATTGGCGGCCCCCAGCGGGCTGGGCGCCGCCGGGATCGTGCTGCTCGACGATCGGCTGATGGCTGTCGCCAATTTCGGCACCGGTAAGCTTTATACCCTCAGCTATAACGATCCGCAGCCGCAGCTGACGGAAATGCAGCTGCCGCGCCTGATTGAAAACCCGGACGGAATGGGATTGGCGCCGGACGGCGCGCTGATCGTGCTGGAAAACGGGATCCAGAGCGGCCAAGGGCGGATCCTGCGGATCCCGTCACCCAAGGCGGCAGGGATGCACCAACTTGAGGTCTTGCGCGAAGGCATGGAGTCGCCGGTTAACCTGACTATCACCCCGCAAGGCTGCGCCTTCGTCAGCGAGTCGCGTATCCGCCACCGTCTGCTGCCCGGCCATGAAACCGAAGTGCCCGACAGTTTCCGCCTCTATCAACTGCCCCTGCCTCTCACCGCCGCGCAATAAAGTCGCCGCCCCACTGCGGGCGGCGACTTGCGTTGTTGCCCGCAGGCGAACGACAATCTCGCTGCGTTACAAACCGGCCTTGCGCAGCGCTTCCCATTTTTACCTGTGACAGCCGATTGCCCGCTAGGCTAGTATAAGCGTCTGTGCAAACCTCGGGTTTGAGCGCGCCGTTTGGCGTTTTGATGATTTGATTTGCGCCGCCCGGCAAGCGCTAAAAGGGGCGGCGTCTGCTGAAACAATGTGATAGCGAATGACGACAATGAAAATCACAGTTCCTTTTACATTCAATGGATTGGAAAAATAATCGCATGAATAGCACCGATAAACTCGATTCGCACACGCCGATGATGCAGCAGTACCTGCGCCTCAAGGCCCAGCATCCTGAAATCCTGCTGTTCTACCGCATGGGCGACTTCTACGAGCTGTTTTACGATGACGCCAAGCGCGCTTCCCAACTGCTGGATATCTCGCTGACCAAACGCGGCGCCTCGGCGGGTGAACCGATCCCGATGGCCGGCGTGCCGCACCACGCGGTGGAGAACTACCTGGCCAAGCTGGTGCAGCTTGGCGAGTCCGTCGCCATCTGTGAGCAGATCGGCGATCCGGCCACCAGCAAAGGGCCGGTCGAGCGCAAAGTGGTGCGTATCGTCACCCCCGGTACCATCACCGACGAAGCGCTGCTGCAAGAACGCCAGGACAACCTACTGGCGGCGATCTGGCAGGATGCGCGCGGCTTCGGTTATGCCACGCTGGACGTCAGCTCCGGCCGCTTCCGCGTCGCCGAGCCGCAGGATCTGGAAACCATGGCCGCCGAGCTGCAGCGCACCAATCCGGCCGAGCTGCTCTACCCGGAAACCTTCGAACAAATGGCGCTGATCGAACAGCGCCACGGCCTGCGCCGCCGTCCGCTGTGGGAATTCGAACTGGAGACCGCACGCCAACAGCTCAACCTGCAGTTCGGCACCCGCGATCTGACCGGCTTCGGCGTCGAGCAGGCGCACCAGGCGCTGCGCGCCGCTGGCTGTCTGCTGCAGTACGTCAAAGATACTCAGCGTACTTCGCTGCCGCACATTCGCGGCATCACCATGGAGCGTCAGCAGGACGGCATCATCATGGACGCCGCCACCCGCCGCAACCTGGAGCTGACGCAGAGTCTGTCCGGCAGCAGCGACAACACGCTGGCGGCGATCCTCGATCGCACAGTCACGCCGATGGGCAGCCGCATGCTGAAACGCTGGCTGCACATGCCGACCCGAGACATCAAGGTGCTGACCGCCCGCCAACAGGCGATCGGCGCATTGCAGGAGCTGTTCGCCGATCTGCAGCCTTCGCTGCGCCAGGTGGGCGATCAGGAGCGAATTTTGGCGCGCCTGGCGCTGCGTACCGCGCGTCCGCGCGATCTGGCGCGCATGCGTCATGCTTTCCAGCAATTGCCGGACATCCGCGCGCTGCTGCAAGACGTGGACACCCCGCACGTGCAGCAGCTGCTGGCGCAGGTGGGCCAGTTCGACGAGCTGCGCGAGCTGCTGGAGCGCGCGGTGATTGAATCGCCGCCGGTATTGGTGCGCGACGGCGGCGTGATCGCCCCCGGTTACAACAGCGAGCTGGACGAGTGGCGCGCGCTGGCCGATGGCGCCAGCGACTACCTCGACCGGCTGGAGATCCGCGAGCGTGAAAAGCTGGGGCTGGATACGCTCAAGGTCGGTTTTAACGGCGTACATGGCTACTACATTCAGGTGAGCCGCGGCCAAAGCCATCTGGTGCCGATCCACTATGTGCGCCGCCAGACGTTGAAAAACGCCGAGCGCTACATCATCCCGGAATTGAAAGAGTACGAAGACAAAGTGCTCACCTCCAAGGGCAAGGCGTTGGCGATCGAGAAAAGCCTGTACGACGAACTGTTCGATCTGCTGCTGCCGCACCTGGCGGAGCTGCAGCAGAGCGCCACCGCACTGGCCGAGCTGGACGTGCTGGCCAACCTGGCCGAGCGCGCCGATACCCTGAACTACGCTTGCCCGACCATGAGTGAGCAGCCGGGGATCCGCATTACCGAAGGCCGCCACCCGGTGGTGGAGCAGGTGCTGAGCGAACCGTTTATCTCCAACCCGCTCACCCTGTCGCCGCAGCGCCGCATGCTGATCATTACCGGCCCGAACATGGGCGGTAAAAGCACCTATATGCGGCAAACGGCGCTGATCGTGCTGATGGCGCACATCGGCAGTTACGTGCCGGCCACCAAGGCCACCATCGGCCCGGTGGATCGCATCTTCACCCGCGTCGGCGCGGCGGACGATCTGGCTTCCGGCCGCTCCACCTTCATGGTGGAGATGACCGAAACCGCCAACATCCTGCACAACGCCACCGAGCACAGCCTGGTGTTGATGGATGAAATCGGCCGCGGCACCTCCACCTACGACGGCCTGTCGCTGGCCTGGGCCTGCGCCGAGAACCTGGCTAACCGCATCAAGGCGATGACGCTGTTCGCCACACACTACTTCGAACTGACGACGCTGCCGGAGAAAATGGAAGGCGTGGTCAACGTGCATCTGGACGCGCTCGAACATGGCGACACCATCGCCTTCATGCACAGCGTGCAGGACGGTGCCGCCAGCAAAAGCTATGGCCTGGCGGTCGCCGCACTGGCCGGCGTGCCGCGCGACGTCATCAAGCGCGCCCGCCAGAAGCTGCGCGAGCTGGAGTCTATCTCCAGCCACACCGCATCGGGCAGCGTCGATGCCACCCAGATGACGCTGTTGCAGGAAGAGACCTCGCCGGCGGTTGAAGCCCTGGAAGCACTGGATCCGGATTCCCTGTCGCCGCGCCAGGCGCTGGAATGGATCTACCGGCTGAAAAATATGGTGTAGTCAGGCGCCAGACGCAGGCATAAAAAAACGGTGAGCATAATGCTCACCGTTTTTATTTGATGCGGTTCAACAACCGGCGTTATTCGCGGAACAGCGCCTCAATGCTCAGGCCCTGCATCTGCAGAATCTCACGCAGACGGCGCAGACCTTCAACCTGAATCTGACGGACGCGCTCGCGCGTCAGGCCAATCTCCCGGCCTACGTCTTCCAGCGTCGCCGCTTCATAGCCCAGCAGGCCGAAACGACGCGCCAACACTTCACGTTGTTTGGCGTTCAGTTCGAACAACCATTTGACGATGCTTTGTTTCATATCATCGTCTTGCGTGGTGTCTTCAGGCCCGTTGTCCTTCTCGTCGGCCAGAATGTCCAGCAGCGCTTTCTCCGAATCCCCGCCCAGCGGCGTATCTACCGAAGTGATGCGCTCATTCAGGCGCAGCATGCGGCTGACGTCATCCACCGGCTTGTCGAGTTGCTCGGCAATCTCTTCAGCGCTCGGTTCATGATCCAGCTTGTGGGAAAGCTCGCGTGCGGTGCGCAGATAGACATTCAGTTCTTTGACGATATGGATAGGCAAACGAATAGTACGGGTTTGGTTCATGATCGCCCGTTCAATCGTCTGACGGATCCACCAGGTTGCATAAGTGGAGAAGCGGAAACCGCGTTCCGGGTCGAATTTTTCCACTGCGCGAATCAAACCGAGGTTACCTTCTTCGATCAGATCCAGCAGCGCCAGACCGCGGTTGCTGTAGCGGCGGGCGATTTTCACCACCAGCCGCAGGTTGCTTTCAATCATGCGACGGCGGGACGGCACGTCACCGCGCAGAGCACGCCGCGCAAAATAGACTTCTTCCTCTGCGGTCAGCAGAGGTGAATAACCGATCTCACCCAGATAGAGCTGCGTCGCATCCAATACGCGTTGCGTAACGCCTTGAGACAACAGCTCTTCTTCCGCTAAATCGTTCTCGCTGGTCTCTTCTTCTACCAGCGCTTTTTCATCAAACGACTCGGCCTCAGCTCCATTCTCGTCGAAATCCGCATCATCATGTAACTCGTTAACTTTCAGCGTATTTTGGCTCATATGCTGCTCCTACCCGTGATACCGCGAGCAGAATCTCAGCGTATTCTGCCCAATCTATCGCTGCGGAAGATAACGCAGCGGGTTTACGGATTTCCCCTTGTAACGAATTTCAAAATGCAAACGTACTGAACTGGTACCGGTGCTACCCATGGTGGCTATTTTTTGACCCGCCTTCACTTCTTGTTGTTCCCGGACCAGCATTGTGTCGTTATGAGCGTAGGCGCTCAGGTAATCATCATTATGTTTGATGATGATTAGATTACCGTAACCCCGCAAAGCGTTGCCTGCATACACTACGCGACCATCGGCGGTAGCGAAGATAGGCTGCCCACGAGAACCGGCGATATCGACACCTTTATTCCCACCTTCTGATGAGGAAAAGTTATCAATAACCTTACCGTCAGTCGGCCATCTCCAGGTACTGACCGGAGCGCTGTTGCTGACGGTGCTGCTCACGGGTGGAGCGGCTTCCGGCGCGGTAACAGGCGCAGTCGCGGTCCCAACCGCTGCGGCACCTGCTGCAGGTAACATCTTACCTACATTCTGTTTACCCGAGTTTTCAGAATACGCGTTAGTTGATTGAGAATCAACCGTTGCCGTCTGGATCTGGGCGCTGGAAGGTGGCTTCGGAACGCCGCCTTTGGTCGCGTCTGTCGTCGCCAACATGCCGCCGCCGCCGTTGGCAGAACCATTACCAAGCTGAATGGTTTGACCAACATTCAGGCTATATGGCTCGGGAATATTGTTGCGCTGAGCCAGGTCGCGGAAATCATTGCCGGTGATCCAGGCGATGTAAAACAGCGTGTCGCCGCGCTTGACCGTATAAGTTTCACCGCCGCTGTAGCTCCCTTTTGGGATGGCGTTATAACTACGATTATAGACAATGCGGCCCTCTGGGCTGGCCTGCTGCACTCCGCCATTATTATTGCCGGATGGAACGGCGCCGCCGCCCACACTGCTGATAGGGGCCGACGTCGAGGCCGTATTCGTACAACCCGCCAACCACAAACTTACCATCGTACACACCGCTACCCGGCGTAACGTAATCATTGGGCTTCCCGTGCTCATGCTTCCCCCATGACAGCAATATCAGTGATATATCCAAAATACCCTTTACATCGTAGCCGAGCTTTTGCCACTTCCCAGTTTCTGCGATGTAAAGGCGCCGCCGGCCGATCCCTGAACGCCAGGTCATCTCCCGCCGGAGCATCAAAACGCGCGCCAATGCTAACCACATTGGCGTCGCCGCACCATAAGACAACTACGTAGAAAGGCCAATTCTAGTGAAAATTAGCCTGATTGGAACGAGAAAACCTTATCCGCACGTGATGAAAGTGCAACAGATTTTGCAGACGGTCGAAAAATCAGACAATCGCTAGGCCAATTCGCCTTTCACCAGCGGCACAAAGCGCACCGCTTCTACCGCATCGACCACGAAATCGTTGCCATGACGCTGAATGCGTTTGAGGGTTTGGGCCTGCTCGCCCACCGGCAACACCAAAATGCCGCCGTCGTCCAGCTGCTCCACCAGCGCCTGCGGGATCTCCGGCGGCGCGGCAGTGACGATGATCGCATCGAATGGGCCGCGCGACGCCCAGCCCTGCCAGCCGTCGCCGTGGCGAGTGGAAACATTATGAAGATCGAGCTGCTTCAGGCGGCGCTTGGCCTGCCACTGCAGCCCCTTGATGCGCTCGACAGAACAAACGTGTTGCACCAGATGCGCCAGGATGGCGGTTTGATAACCGGAACCGGTGCCGATCTCCAGCACTCTTGAGGTGGGCTTCAGATTCAGCAGCTCGGTCATCCGCGCCACCATATAAGGCTGAGAAATGGTCTGGCCAGAGCCGATCGGTAATGCAGTGTTTTCGTAGGCTTTGTGATCCAGCGCTTCGTCGACAAAACGCTCGCGCGGCACCGCCTCGATCGCTCTCAGCAGCTTTTCGTCCCGGATCCCTTGCTGACGCAGCTGCGTCAGCAATGTTTGCATACGCTTGTTCACCATTCCCCGCTAACCTCTGCCTTGGTTAACCATGTTGTCACGACTTCCTGCGCCGCGTAGGCGGTCAAATCCACCTGTAGCGGCGTGATCGCCACATAGCCTTGTTCCACCGCCGCAAAGTCGGTATCCGGCCCGACATCAAATTTATCACCAGGCGGCCCGATCCAGTAGAGATTTTGTCCACGCGGATCCTGCTGGCAGAAGACCTTATCGGCAGGATGACGGCTGCCACAGCGAGTGACGCGCAGGCCTTTGATCTCCGCCAGCGGCAAATCCGGCACGTTGATATTCAGGATTTTTCCGGTGCGTAACGGTTCACGCTGCAGCGCACGCAGGATGCGGCAGGTAATGGCCGCTGCGGTTGCGTAGTGTTGGTGACCGTTCAGAGACACCGCCAGTGCGGGCAGCCCCAGGTGCCGGCCCTCCATCGCCGCCGCGACGGTGCCGGAATAGATGACGTCATCACCTAAATTCGGTCCGGCGTTAATGCCGGAGACGACGATATCCGGCGCCGGGCGCATCAATGCGTTGACGCCAAGATAAACGCAGTCGGTCGGCGTCCCCTGCAGCACCGCGATATCGCCGTTGGCCAGCGTCTGCGTGCGCAGCGGCGACTCCAGCGTCAGGGCGTTGGAAGAACCGCTGCGGTTACGATCCGGCGCCACGACCTGCACCTCGGCGAACTCCCGCAGCGCCGCCGCCAGCACCTGAATGCCCGGGGCGCTAACGCCGTCATCGTTACTCAGCAATATCCGCATCACTGTTATCCTGCTGCATGATTTCGCGAACTACGCTGGTGGCGAAGCTGCCTGCTGGCAGCCAGAAGCGCAGTTCCACGGTAACGTCATCCCACCAGTTCCACTGCAAATTTTGCGGCTGCAACAGCAGGGCCCGACGAGCGGGTTCGACACGCTCGCGCTTTAAAAGCGTAAGCAATTCCGGTTGTTCCGCCAAGCATTGTTGTTCAAAAGCCAAGGCTTTGCCGGCGGTGCCTGGCTCACCGTCGCCCGGCAACGCCGCGGTGACAACCAACTCGCCGGCATCCAGCCGTTGCTGCAACGTCTCCAGCTCATCGGCCTTGGCGACGAACCAGCTGCCGCGGCCGCTCAACTGCAGGGCATCCCCCTCCAGCACGGTGCGCTGCAGGCCGTCGGCCAGGCGCCGGCCGACTATCAGATTGAACAGCGCGCTGCGGCTGGCGGAAAGGTAGAAGCTGCGTTTGCTGCGCTCTTTGACGCGGATTTCGTCGTTTGCCCAGCGACGCGCCATCACCAGATTGTTGCCGCCGCGGCCGAAGCGCTGGCTGCCGAAATAGTTTGGCACGCCCTGCGCGGCGATGGCCTGCAGACGGTTTTCCACGTCCTGACGATCGGAAATGTGGCGCAGCACCAGCGTAAAGTGGTTGCCCTTCAGGTTGCCGATACGCATTTTGCGCAGGTGGCGGGCGAACGAGAGCACCTCGCAGCCTTCCAGCGCAAACTGTGAGAAATCCGGCGTGTCTTTGCCCGGCATATGCAGGCAGAACCACTGTTCGGTCACCGCGTGGCGATCCTTCAAGCCCGCATAGCTGACGGAACGGGCGTGAATACCGGCGAAGCGCGCCAGATAGTCGGCCACGAACTGGGTATTGCAGCCGTTTTTACGGATGTTCACCAGCACATGCTCGCCTTCGCCGTCCGGCGCAAAGCCCAGGTCTTCCACCACCACGAAGTCTTCCGGATTGGCTTTCAACACCCCGGTGCTCTGCGGCCGGCCATGCAGCCAGGTCAGTTTCGCCATATCCATGCGGTTATTCCTTGATCAGCAAGGCGACCGCTTCGCAGGCGATGCCCTCGCCGCGCCCGGTGAAGCCGAGCTGCTCGGTGGTCGTGGCCTTCACGTTGACGTCATCCATATGGCACTGCAGATCTTCCGCCAGGAAGACGCGCATCTGCGGGATGTGCGGCGCCATTTTCGGCGCCTGAGCGATAATCGTGATATCGAGGTTACCGAGGCGGTATCCTTTGGCACGGATACGTTTCCAGGCTTCGCGCAGCAGCTCGCGGCTGTCCGCGCCCTTGAAAGCCGGATCGGTATCGGGGAACAGCTTGCCGATATCGCCCAGCGCCGCAGCGCCCAGCAAGGCGTCGGTCGCGGCGTGCAGCGCAACGTCACCGTCCGAGTGGGCCAGCAAACCTTTGTCGTAAGGGATGCGAACGCCACCGATCACCAACGGGCCTTCGCCGCCGAATTTATGTACGTCAAAACCGTGACCGATACGCATGATGCGCTCCTTAATTGTCTAACTGAGTCAAATAGAACGCCGCCAGCGCCAAATCCTCCGGCCGCGTTACTTTAATGTTGTCCGCCCGGCCGGCGATCAGCTGCGGATGATAACCGCAATGCTCCAGCGCCGAGGCTTCGTCGGTGACGTTCGCACCTTCATCCAGCGCGCGCTGCAGGCACTGCTTGAGCAGCGGCAGCGGAAACAGCTGCGGCGTCAGCGCGTGCCACAGATCCTGCCGTTCGACGGTGTGGGCGATGGTTTCGCGGCCGGGTTCGGCGCGTTTCATGGTGTCACGCACCGGCGCGGCGAGAATGCCGCCGACCTTGCTGTGTGCGGTGATCGCCAGCAGGCGCTCGAGATCGTCGGCGTGCAGGCAGGGGCGTGCAGCGTCGTGCACCAGTACCCAGTCCGCATCGCCCGCCAGTTTAAGTCCGGCCATCACCGAATCGGCGCGCTGTTTGCCGCCCTGAGTGACGGTCACCCGCGGATCCTGGGCGATCGGCAACTGTTCGAACTGGCGATCTTCCGGGCCGATCGCCACGATCACCCGCTCGATGCGCGGGTGGCGCAACAGGGCATGGATAGCGTGTTCGACGATGCTGTGCCGGCCGATGGTTAAATATTGCTTCGGGCATTCCGCCTGCATGCGGCTGCCGATACCGGCAGCGGGCAGGACGGCAATCACCGAGGGAAAGGTGCCTGCGGAGTGATTCATGCGTTATTTTTGTGCGTTATTTTGCGAGGAAGACGCCGCGTTGCGTCTGGATTGGTCAGGAACCAGACGATAGAAAGTCTCACCGGGCTTGATCATGCCCAGCTCATTACGCGCTCGCTCTTCGATCGCTTCCTGACCGCCGTTCAAATCATCGATTTCGGCAAACAGCTGATCGTTACGCGCTTTCAACTTGGCGTTACTGCCCTGTTGGACCGCAACGTCTTCATTGACTCGCACGTAATCGTGAATACCATTTTTGCCCAGCCACAGTGAATACTGTAACCAACCGAGCAATGCCAGCAATAGCAGCGTAAGTTTTCCCATCTCCGCCCCCTGAAAAACCGACCAATCATCCCACAACTTCTCGTTGGACTCCACACTGAGAGCGGCATTTCAGCGCCAAATTCAGAATACGGATGAAGGGTTCCCGAGTTTATCGCCTAATTCCGTGGTGAAAGCGGCAAAAAAAGCCCCTTTTGCCCGGCACGCGCGGCGCATTTTCCGATGAGACACGCACTGCCCTTTTCCCATTATGCAGCAAGAACCACTGCATCGCCGCTTGCTGACCCATTTCTTACGCCAAAGCAACGTCAAAAGTGAATATTTAACACCATAGAAAGAATAATTATCATGCAGTGGTTGCACTTTCATTCATTGGAGCTTATTTTTATGCACTCATAGTGCATAAATAATTCCAATATATAACCATTCATTATCGGGGATCGCGATGTTAAAACGTTTAGTTCTGATCGGCGCCTGCCTGGCCGCCACCTTCTCCACCGCCGCGTTAGCGGCTGAAACGACCTACGTCGTCGGCTCCGGCGGCACCTATCGGCCGTTCGAGTTTGAAAACAGCCAAAAGCAGCTGGAAGGTTTCGACATCGACATCATCAAAGCGGTGGCCAAGGCCGAAGGCTTCCAAATCAAACTGATCAATACGCCGTGGGAGGGGATCTTCGCCACGTTGAATTCCGGCGATCGCGACATCATCATTTCCGGCATCACCATCACCGACAAGCGCAAGCAAATGGTTGATTTCTCAGCGCCTTACTTCCCGGCCGAACAGGCTATCGTGGTGCCGCAAGACTCGACGGTGGACTCCATCGCCGCGCTCAAGGCGCTGAAGGTCGGCGTGGTGAACTCCAGCACCGGCGACATCGTGGTGTCCGACGTGCTGGGTAAAAACAGCACCGCTATCAAGCGCTTCGACAATACCCCGCTGATGCTGCAAGAGCTGTATGAAGACGGCATCGGCGCGGCGGTCGGCGACGTCGGCGTGGCCAAGTTCTATATCAAAACCCACCCTGAGAAAGCCTTCAAGTTGGTGCCCGACGCCAAGTTTGAGCGCCAGTATTTCGGCATCGCCGTCGCCAAAGGCAACGATGAGCTGCGCAACAAAATCAACGCCGGCCTGAAGAAAATCGTCGCCGACGGCACCTACGCCAAGATCTACCAAACCTGGTTCGACAGCAACGTACCGACGCTGCCGGCGGAATAATGCCCTGCCGCCGGCGCCCGCATGGGCGTCGGCGCGCCACCGTTTCAGCCTACCAAGAAGGAACACCCTTTGAACTTCCGCTGGGAGATCATCCAGGAATACGCGCCGTTGTTTATGGAAGGCGCCTGGATGACCATCAAATGCACCATTATCTGCGTGCTGCTGGGCACCACCTGGGGCTTGATCCTCGGGCTGGGCCGCTTGGCGCAGGCGCCGCACGGCATCTGGAAGCCCATCCTGCATTACGGCGTTCAGTGGCCGGTACGCATCTACATCAGCGCCTTTCGCGGCACGCCGCTGTTCGTGCAGATCATGGTGGTGCACTTTGCATTGGTGCCGCTGTTCATCAATCCGCGCGACGGCCTGTTGGTCACCAGCGGCCTGATGAGCGTCGATTTCGCCCGTGCTCTGCGCGCCGACTACGGTGCCTTTCTTTCCTGCGTGGTGGCGATCACGCTCAACGCCGGCGCCTATGTGTCGGAGATCTTCCGCGCCGGGATCCAATCGATCGATCGCGGCCAGATGGAGGCTTCGCGTTCGCTGGGCATGAGCTACGGCAAGACCATGCGACAGGTTATCTTGCCGCAGGCCTTCCGCCGCATGCTGCCGCCGCTGGGCAACAACGCCATCGCGATCGTCAAGGATTCGTCGCTGGCCTCCGCCATCGGCCTGGCGGATCTGGCCTATGCCGCCCGTACCGTCTCCGGCGCCTACGCCACTTACTGGGAGCCCTATCTGACCATTTCGCTGGTCTATTGGGTCATCACCTTCCTGCTCTCGCTGCTGGTGCAACACATGGAAAAGAGGTTCGGTAAAAGTGATTCGCGTACATAACCTGCAAAAACAGTTCGGCGAGAGCCACGTGCTGCGCGGCATTTCCTGTCAGATCGCCGCCAATGAAGTGGTGTGCGTCATCGGCCCTTCCGGCTCAGGGAAGAGCACCTTCCTGCGCTGTATCAACGCGCTGGAAACGCTCTCCGGCGGCGAGATCGAGGTGAATGGCTTCGCTGTCCACGATCAGAAAACCGACCTGAACAAAATGCGTGAAAGCGTGGGCATGGTATTTCAGCGCTTCAACCTGTTCCCGCACATGACGGTGTTGGAAAACATCATCATGGCACCGGTAAGCGTGAAGAAACTGCCGCGCGCCGAAGCCATTACGCAAGCTGAACAGCTGCTGCGCAAGGTCGGCCTGCTCGACAAGATTGACGCCTACCCCAACAGCCTGTCCGGCGGCCAGCAGCAGCGGGTGGCGATCGCCCGCGCGCTGGCGATGGAACCGAAGATCATGCTGTTCGACGAACCGACCTCCGCGCTCGATCCGGAGCTGGTGGGCGAAGTATTGGCAGTGATGAAATCGCTGGCCCACGAGGGCATGACCATGGTGGTCGTCACGCATGAGATGGGCTTTGCCCGCGAGGTGGCCGACCGGGTGCTGTTTATCGATCAGGGGATCATTCAGGAGGAAGGCGCACCGCAGCAGATCTTCAGCCATCCGACTAATCCGCGCACTCAGGCATTTCTAAGCAAAGTTTTGTAACCTTCGGCACCGCTTTGCAATCCTTCGGGCGCCGGCATCGGCGCCCGCTCCCTCACCACCCGGTCAGGAAGCTGAACACCAGCCAGAACAGGCACAGCACAATGGTGCCGGTCAACAGCAGCGTCAAGATCAGACGACCGCGCAGCAGCATGCTGAGGGTGATGCCGATCAACACCGACAGCGGCATCAGCGCCAGGAAGAATGGCCAGGTATAAAGCAGGAAAAACAGCGTGTTGGAACCGTAAACCAGAAACGGCAACGCGAACGCCAGCCAGTAGAAAACAAAGCCGCTGACGCCGCCCAGGAAAGAATAAGAAGGCTCCTCTCTCTCCTGTTTTGATTGCTTGGCGTCGATCAAGATAGGCGTGACATTTTGCATAGTGATCCCTGGTTATTCGGCTCGCTCTGCGGCGGCTTAGAGTAAAAAGCGCATGGCGAAAAACGCCACACGCTTTTTTTGAATTCAGGGTTTGATAATAGCCTGACCACGCAACACGTCTAACAATTGCGCAATCAAATTTGTTACCAATTGTTGGCCATCAAGGTGGATTTCCGGCTGCTGCGGCGCCTCGTAAACCGCGTCGATACCGGTGAAATTGCGCAGCTCGCCGGCGCGCGCTTTCTTATACAATCCCTTCGGATCGCGCGCCTCGCAGATCGCCAACGGCGTATCGACAAACACCTCGATAAAGCGATCGTCGCCGAGCATCTCGCGCACCATTTGCCGCTCGGCGCGGTGCGGCGAAATGAACGCGGTCAGCACCACCAGCCCGGCGTCCACCATCAGCTTGGCCACTTCCCCCACCCGGCGAATGTTCTCGCGCCGATCCTCGTCGGAGAAGCCGAGATCGCGGCACAGGCCATGGCGCACGTTATCGCCGTCCAGCAGGTAGGTGCTGACGCCGAGCCCATGCAGCGCCTGCTCCAGCGTGCCGGCGACGGTGGATTTGCCCGAGCCGGACAGCCCGGTAAACCACAGCACCGCGCCGCGATGGCCGTTGCGCGCTTCGCGATCCGCGCGCGTCACCGCGTGCGGATGCCAAACCACATTTTCGTCGTCCGGCCCGGTCGCCCTCAGTTCAACGGCCACCTTATCGGCCACCGAGCAGATCGCGCGCGCCCCAGTGCGGGAAGTGCTTGCGCACCAGCGCATTCAGCTCCAGCTCGAAGGCGCTGAATTCGCCGCGCGCCGCCGATGCGGCCTGCAGCGTCTCACGCACCAGACCGGCACCAACCGTCACGTTGCTCATGCGATCGATAAAGATCAGCCCGCCGGTGTCGTGATTGTTCTGGTAGCTGTCCAGCACCAGCGGTTCGTCGAAGGTCAGTTCCACCAATCCGATGCCGTTGAGCGGCAACGTGTCGGCCGGATGCTGCGTCAGCGTATTGATCTCCACCTGATGACGGATGCTCTCCACGCGTGCGCGGGTCTTTTTACCGGCGATCTTGATGTCGTAGCTCTGGCCCGGCACCAACGGCTGCTCGGCCATCCATACTACGTCCACCAGCGCGCTCTGCGCCGCCTGCAGACTTTCGCCGGCGTCGACCAGCAGATCGCCCCGGCTGATGTCCACTTCATCCTTCAGCACCAGCGTAATCGCCTCGCCCGGCACCGCTTCTTGCAGATCGCCGTCGAAGGTCACGATGCGCGCCACGCTGGACTCCACACCGGAAGGCAGCACTTTGACCCGTTGCCCAACCCGCACCACGCCGGCAGACAGCGTGCCGGCATAGCCGCGAAAATCGAGGTTCGGGCGGTTGACGTACTGCACCGGGAAACGCAGCGGCTGGTTTTCTCGCTCGCTGATCACGTCAACGCTCTCCAGTACTTCCAGCAGCGTCGGGCCGCTGTACCACGGCATATGGGCGCTTTCGCTCGCCACGTTGTCGCCGTCCAGCGCCGACAGCGGCACAAATTTGATGTCCAGGTCGCCTGGCAGCTGCTGGGCGAAGGTCAGGTAATCCTGTTTGAACTGCTCGAACACCGCTTCCTGATAGTCCACCAGATCCATCTTGTTCACCGCGACCACCAGATGGCGAATGCCCAGCAGGGTCGCGATAAAGCTGTGGCGGCGAGTCTGATCCAGCACCCCTTTGCGAGCGTCGATCAGCAGGATCGCTAGATCGCAGGTAGAGGCACCGGTGGCCATGTTGCGGGTGTACTGCTCATGCCCCGGGGTATCGGCGATGATAAACTTGCGTTTTTCGGTCGAGAAGTAGCGATAGGCCACGTCGATGGTGATGCCTTGTTCGCGCTCGGCCTGCAGGCCGTCCACCAGCAGCGCCAGATCGAGCTTCTCGCCCTGGGTGCCGATGCGTTTGCTGTCGCTGTGCAGCGTCGACAGCTGATCCTCGTAGATCTGGCGGGTATCGTGCAGCAGGCGGCCGATCAGGGTGCTTTTGCCGTCGTCGACGCTGCCGCAGGTCAGAAAGCGCAGCAGGCTCTTGTGCTGCTGCGCGTGCAGATAGGACTCGACGCCGCCCTGGTCAGCGATTTGTTGTGCAATTGCGTTGTTCATCCGGCGGCTCCTTAGAAATACCCTTGACGCTTTTTCAGCTCCATCGAGCCGGACTGATCGCGATCGATCATCCGCCCCTGGCGTTCACTGGTGGTGGAGACCAGCATTTCTTCGATGATCTCCGGCAGGGTTTGCGCCTGCGAGTCCACCGCGCCGGTCAGCGGCCAGCACCCCAGGGTGCGGAAACGCACCATGCGCTGGCTGATCACTTCGCCCGGCTGCAGATCGATGCGATCGTCGTCCACCATCATCAGCATGCCGTCGCGCTCCACCACCGGGCGTGGTTTCGCCAGGTACAGCGGCACGATGTCGATCTTTTCCAGGAAGATGTACTGCCAGATATCCAGCTCGGTCCAGTTCGACAGCGGGAACACGCGGATGCTCTCCCCTTTGTTGATCTGGCCGTTGTAGTTGTGCCACAGCTCCGGCCGCTGGTTTTTCGGATCCCAGCGGTGGAAGCGATCGCGGAACGAATAGATGCGCTCTTTGGCGCGCGATTTCTCCTCGTCGCGCCGCGCACCGCCGAAGGCAGCGTCGAAACCGTACTTGTTCAACGCCTGCTTCAGGCCCTCGGTTTTCATGATGTCGGTATGCTTGGCGCTGCCGTGCACGAACGGGTTGATGCCCATCGCCACCCCTTCCGGGTTTTTATGCACCAGCAGCTCGAAGTCGTACTCCTTCGCGGTGCGATCGCGGAATTCGTACATTTCGCGGAATTTCCAGCCGGTATCGACGTGCAGCAGCGGGAACGGCAGCGTGCCGGGGAAGAACGCCTTACGCGCCAGGTGCAGCATCACGGAAGAGTCTTTGCCGATGGAATACAGCATCACCGGGTTGGCGAATTCAGCGGCGACTTCACGGATGATATGGATACTCTCCGCCTCCAATTGCCGCAAATGAGTGAGTCGTTTTTCGTCCATAACAGGTCCTTAAAAGCCTTGCCTATGCCAAATTCACGACGGCCGGGCGCGCTGCCCCTTCCGTCTGCGATTGATGCCCGAACCAGGCGATTTGATGGTGCAGTTCCACCACTTCGCCGATCACCAACAGCGCCGGCAGCGGCGCCTGTTGGGCCAGGTGTTCCAGTTGTTCCAGCGTGCCGATCTGCACCTGCTGATCGGCGCGCGTGCCGCGGCTGATCACCGCCACCGGCGTCGCGGCAGCGCGACCGTGGGCGATCAGCCGCTGGCTAATGTCCGCCGCCTTCATCGTGCCCATGTAGATAGCCAACGTCTGCCGCGCCCGAGCCAGATCGGCCCAGTCCAGGCCATCGCCGTCGGGGCGGCAGTGGCCGGTGATAAAGGTCACGCTCTGCGCGTGGTCGCGGTGCGTCAGCGGAATGCCGGCGTAGGCGGTCGCCCCCGCGGCGGCCGTGACGCCCGGCACCACCTGGAAAGGAATGCCGGCGGCGGCGGCCACCTGCAGCTCTTCGCCGCCGCGGCCAAAGATGAACGGATCGCCACCCTTGAGGCGCACCACGCGTTTGCCCTGCTGCGCCAGTTCCACCAGCAGCCGATTGGTCTCCTCCTGGATCACCGAGTGCGCGCCGGCGCGCTTGCCCACGCAGATGCGTTCGGCGTCACGGCGCACCAGATCGAGGATTTCGCCGCTGACCAGATGGTCATACAGCACCACGTCCGCCTGCTGCATCACCTGCAGCCCGCGCAGGGTCAACAGCCCCACGTCGCCCGGCCCGGCGCCCACCAACGCTATCTCGCCCTGGGCGCCCTCATCGCCTGCGGCGAAGCGGTGCAAATCCTGCTCCAGCTGCCGTTCCGCCTGCGCCGTCTGGCCGTTGGCCACCAGCGTGGCGAAACGACCGCCAAAGGTTTTCTCCCAGAAACGGCGACGCTCGCCAATCGAGGCCAGCCGCTGTTTGACCTGGCCGCGCCAGCGGCCCGCCACCTGCGCCATCTGCCCCAAACTGGCGGGTAGCAACGCCTCCAGCTTTTCGCGCAGCAACCGCGCCAGCACCGGCGCCTGGCCGCTGGACGATACGGCCACCACCAGCGGCGAGCGATCGATGATCGACGGGAAGATGAACGAACAACGCGGCTGATCGTCCACCACGTTGGCCAGCACCCGGCGTTTATCCGCCTCGGCGAACACCGCGGCGTTCAGCGCGTTGTCGTCCGTGGCGGCGATCGCCAGAAACACGTCGTCCAGCTGCTGCGGATCAAAGCTTTTCCCCAGCCAGAGCACCTGCCCTTGCTGACGTTGTTGTTCCAGTTCCGGTGAGAGCGACTGCGCAACTATCCGTATTTCAGCCCCGGCGCGCTGAAGCAGATCGACTTTGCGCGCCGCCACGTCACCACCGCCAACGACCAGTACCGGACGTTGTTTCAGGTCGGCGAATATTGGTAGATAGTCCACAACAGCCTTTTCATATAACAGAAAGATAGTGTGACTATACGGGCTGAGATTTAGCCTCTGAAATGACGAAAAGGAATGATTAGTTCCTTTATGGAATATAGGCCGCAACGCCGAAGGCAAACGGTGATACTCACGACAGCAGTTTGCGCGTTGGCACGAAAATTAAGAGACAGGGAAATTGTGTAATGCCGCCCGGCGTCTCATACTGGGTGCCGAAGAAAAATGATCGGCAGCGCCGATAGCAAAGAAGGATTTTTCGGTATGTTTTCCCGTTTTTACCTGAAGACCAGCCTGCTGGCCCTCGCACTCGGCGGCGTCTTCAGCGTGTGTGCCGCACAGCCCGTAAAAGACGCGCCAATGGGCCGTTTCGCCGCCGAACAGACCCGCCACATCGCCACTTACTTCCCCGGCCGCATGGCGGGCAGCCCGGCCGAATTGCTCACCGCCGACTACCTGAAGCAGCAATTCAGCAAGATGGGTTACCAAAGCGATATTCGCAGCGTCAATACGCGCTATCTCTACACCAGCAAAGATGGCAAGAAGAACTGGAACAACGTCACCGCCAGCTCGGTGATCGCCGCCCGCAACGGCGACAGCCCGAAACAAATCGTGGTCGTCGCCCACTTCGACACCTATACGCCGCAGAGCGACGAGGATCTGGATAACAACCTCGGTGGCTTGACGCTGCAGGGCGTCGACGACAACGCCTCCGGCATCGGCGTAATGCTGGAACTGGCGGAACGCCTGAAGAACATCCCAACCGCCTACGGCCTGCGCTTCGTCGCCACCAGCGCCGAAGAGCTCGGTTCGCTGGGGGCGCAGAACTACCTGCAGCGAATGAGTGCGGAAGAGAAAAGCAACACCGTGCTGGTGATCAATCTCGACAGCCTGATCACTGGCGATCGGCTGTACTTCAACGCCGGGCGCAACACGCCGCCGCAGATGGCGAAGCGCTCCCGCGATCGCGCGCTGGATATCGCCCATCGCTACGGCATCGCCGCCGCCACCAATCCAGGCAGCGCACAGCATCCGCAGGGCACCGGCTGCTGCTCCGATCAAGAGGTGTTCGATGCCGCAGGCATCCCGGTATTGTCGGTAGAGGCCACCAACTGGTCGTTGGGGGAGAAGGACGGCTATCAGCAGCGCGCCGTCAGCCCGCACTTCCCGCAGGGCATCACCTGGCACCGCCCGCAATACGACAACCTGCAGTATCTGGATCGCTATCTGCCGGGGCGGATCGACAAACGCAGCCGCGACAGCGTGCAGATCCTGCTGCCGCTGATCAAAGAGTTGGCGCAGGCGCACCCGCCGAAAGCACAAAAGAAAAAGTAGCCTACAAAAAAACAGGGCCCAGCATTGCTGAGCCCTGTCGGGTGATTCGCCTCTTTTAGCCTTCGTGCAGACCGCACTCGCGCTTCAGGCCGAAGAAACGCGTCTCTTCCTCACTCATGCCCGGCTCCCATTTCTGGGTGGTGTGGGTATCGCCTACCGACAGGTAGCCCTGTTCCCACAGCGGGTGATAACTCAGCCCGTGTTCGGTCAGATACTGGTAAATCTTGCGGTTGTCCCAGTCGATGATCGGCAGGATCTTGAACACCCCACGCTGCACCGCCAGCACCGGCAGATTGGCGCGGCTACCGGACTGCTCGCGCCGCAGACCGGCGAACCAGCTCTGCGCCCCCAGCGTCTCCAGCGCGCGGTTCATCGGCTCAACCTTGTTGATCTGGTTGTACTTTTCAATCCCTTCCACGCCCTGTTCCCACAGCTTGCCATAGCGCGCCTCTTGCCAGGCGGGAGACTGTTCGGCGCGGAACACCTGCAGATTCAGCTTCAGCTGGTCGGTCAGTTGATCGATAAAGCGATAGGTTTCCGGGAACAGGTAACCGGTGTCGGTCAGGATCACCGGGATATCCGGCCGGATGCGCGTCACCAGGTGCAGACATACCGCCGCCTGAATGCCGAAACTGGACGAGAGTACGAACTCGCCGGGCAGATGCTCCAGCGCCCATGCAACGCGCTGTTCGGCGCTGAGGGTCTCCAGTTGGCCGTTGACTACCGCCAATGCCAGCGCCTGCCCGGATTTGGGCAACGCGTTCAGCGCCGCCAGATCGAATTCAGCCATGTTGTCTCTCCTGATGCTTGAAATTACCTGCGCGGCCCCTCTGCCCAGAGGCCGCCCGGCCTCACTCCCAGAAATCTCGCGCCGGATCCAGCACCGGTTTGACGATGCCCGCACGCACGGTGAAGTCGCCGAAGCCTTCGCCGCCGTTGCGCTCCTCCGCCCAGCGCCCCACCAACAGGTCGATCTCGCTCAGGATCTCGTCTTCGTTGATGTTCTCGCGGTACATGCGCGGAATGCGCGTGCCTTCGCGGTTGCCGCCCAAATGCAGGTTATAACGGCCGACCGCCTTGCCCACCAGCCCCAGCTCCGCCAGCAGCGCGCGGCCGCAGCCGTTCGGGCAGCCGGTAATGCGCAGCACGATATGCTCGTCGCCCACCCCGTGCCGATGCATGATCCCCTCCACCTTGGTGACGAACTGCGGCAGGAAGCGCTCGGCCTCCGCCATCGCCAGCGGACAGGTCGGGAACGACACGCAGGCCATCGAATTCTTGCGTTGCTCGCTGATCTCGTCGTCGATCAGGCCATGATCGCGCGCTAGGGCTTCGATCTTCGCCTTCTCGCTTTCCGGCACGCCGGCGATGATCACGTTTTGGTTCGCCGTCAGACGGAAGTCACCTTTATGGATCTTGGCGATCTCCGCCATGCCGGTCTTCAGCGGGCGCCCCGGATAGTCCAGCAGGCGGCCGTTCTCGATAAACAGCGTCAGGTGCCATTGATCGTCGATGCCCTTCACCCAACCGATGCGATCGCCGCGGCCGGTGAATTCATACGGCCGGATCGGCGCGAAAGTAATGCCGGCGCGCTTTTCCACTTCGGCGCGGAAAACATCTACCCCGACGCGCTCTAGCGTGTATTTGGTCTTGGCGTTCTTGCGATCGGTGCGGTTGCCCCAGTCGCGCTGCGTGGTCACCACCGCTTCCGCTACCGCCAGCGTATGTTCGAGCGGAATGTAGCCGAACTCGCTGGCCTGGCGCGCGTAGGTTTTCTTGTTGCCGTGTTCGATGGACAGCCCGCCGCCCACCAGCAGGTTGAAGCCTACCAGCTTGCCGTTTTCGGCGATCGCCACAAAGTTCATGTCGTTGGCGTGCAGATCGACGTCGTTCTGTGGCGGGATCACCACCGTGGTTTTAAATTTGCGCGGCAGGTAGGTCGGCCCCAGAATCGGTTCTTCGTCGGTGGTGGCCACCTTTTCCTGATCCAGCCACACCTCGGCGTAGGCGCGGGTGCGCGGCAGCAGGTGTTCGGAGATCTTCTTCGCCCACTCGTAGGCTTCCTGATGCAGCTCGGACTCCACCGGGTTGGAGGTGCACAGCACGTTGCGGTTCACGTCGTTGGCGGTCGCCAGCGCGTCCAGCCCCAGGCGGTTCAGCAGCTGGTGCACCGGTTTGACGTTGCCTTTCAGGATGCCGTGAAACTGGAACGTCTGGCGGTTGGTGATGCGAATGCTGCCGTACAGCGTGCTCTCCTGCGCGAACTTGTCGATGCCCAGCCACTGCTGCGGGCTGATGATGCCGCCCGGCAGGCGGCAGCGCAGCATCATGGCGTGGCGCGGCTCCAGCTTCTGCTCTGCGCGTTCGGCACGAATGTCACGGTCATCCTGCTGGTACATGCCGTGAAAACGGATCAGCAGGAAGTTGTCGCCGTTGAAGCCGCCGGTCAGGCCGTCGTTCAAATCTTCGGCGATGGTGCCACGCAGGAAGTTGCTTTCCTTCTTCATGCGCTCCGCATCGGCCAGTTTGCCTTCGACTACCAAAGGCCCGGGGTGTTTATCACTCATCAGTAAACATCTCGCTGATAACGGCGCTCAAGGCGCAGCTCACTTAAAAATTCATCCGCCTGCTCGGTATCCATGCCACCGTGCTCGGCCACCAGTTCCAGTAATGTGTTTTCCACGTCTTTCGCCATGCGATTGGCATCGCCGCAGACGTAAATGTGCGCGCCTTCCTGAATCCAGCGCCACACTTCCGCGCCCTGTTCGCGCAGTTTGTCTTGTACGTATATTTTATGTTGCTGGTCGCGGGACCAGGCCAGATCGATGCGGGTCAGCAGGCCGTCTTTCACGTAGCGCTGCCATTCGACCTGATACAGGAAATCTTCGGTGAAGTGCGGGTTGCCGAAGAACAGCCAGTTCTTGCCGCCGGCGCCGTCGGCGTCGCGCTGCTGCATAAAGGCGCGGAACGGCGCGATGCCGGTGCCCGGGCCGATCATGATCACCGGCGCTTCCGGATTGGCCGGCAGGCGGAAGTTGTCGTTGTGCTCGATAAACACCCGCACGTCACCGTCTTCCTCCAGGCGATCTGCCAGGAAGCCGGAGGCGCCGCCGCTGCGGGCGCGCCCGTCGATGTCGTAACGCACCACGCCCACGGTGATGTGCACTTCGCTTTCGTTCTCCGCCTGCGAAGAGGCGATGGAGTACAGGCGCGGCGTCAGCGGACGCAGCAGCCCGACCAGCTGTTCGGCGCTCAGATCCGCCGGCGCCTGGCGCACCATGTCGACGATCGGCGTGTTGTGCGCATACTGCTGTAGCGCAGCCTTATCCGCCAACAGACCGATCAGCGTTTCGTCGCGCGACAGCGCGGCGTATTTATCGACGATCGGCGTGGTGTTCTGCGTCAGTTCGAAATGGCTGCGCAGCGCCTGCGCCAGCGGAAGGGTCTGCCCTTCCACCTCGACCGGCTCGTCGCCTTTCAGCCACAACAGCTGCACCAGTTCGTCCACCAGCGCCGGATCGTTGTCGAACCATACGCCGAGCGCATCGCCCGGCTGATAGCGCAGGCCGGAGTCGCCCAGATCGATCTCGATATGGCGCACGTCTTTATCCGACGCGCGGCCGGTAATTTTCTGCTTGACCGCCAGTTGGGCGGTGAGCGGTTGTTCCTTGCTGTACGGACTGCTGTCGATCAGGTTAACCGCGCCGCTGGCCAACACGCCCGGCGCAGCGCTTTCCGCCGGCGCGCGCGCCTTCAGCACCGACACCACCTGTTTGCGCCAGGCGGCGGCCAGCTCCTGGTACTCCACGTCGGCATCTACGCGCTCCACCAGGCGCTCGGCACCCAGCTCGGCCAGCTTGCCGTCGAAATCTTTACCTGACTGGCAGAAATTCTCATAAGAGGTGTCGCCTAACCCGAACACCGCAAACGCGGTGTCATTGAGCTTCGGCGCCTTCTTCGAGAACAGGAATTTATGCAGCGCCACCGCTTCTTCCGCCGGTTCGCCTTCCCCTTGTGTGGAGGCGACGATCACCAACAGGCGCTCTTGCGCTATCTGTTTGAACTTGTAGTCGCCGGCGCTGACCAACGTGGCGCTCAGATTGGCGGCCAACAGATCGTCGCGCAACTGCTCCGCCAGGCGGCGCGCATTGCCGGTCTGCGAAGCGGAAATGATGGTGATGGCGGCCGCAGCCGCAGGGGCGGCAGGCGCAATGGCCACGGCTCCGGGCTGTTGATTGACCATGCCCCAAAAATAACCGGACAGCCACGCCAGCTGCGTCGGCGAATAGTCGCCGATCGTCGCCTGTAAGCGCGCCAGCTGTTCGGGCGTCAGCGGGAGCAAAGATGTTGGAGGAGCCTGAGTCGTCATTGCTGTACTTATTTCCTATACTTAGCGCCTTTCCTGCCAGGCGCGCGCCAGTGCCAGTCGCTGTCTCTTCGCTGCGTCGGGTGTGCGGAAAAGATCAGGAGAGTTTGTAAGGTTACCGAGCAGAATAGCAACGATTAAATAAGGGATAGCAATAAATCATAACCAAAATGACTAAGCTGTTTTTCTGGTAAGGGATAACGCTTAAACCGTTAAACAAAGTTTTTTATCCAGATGAAAATAAAGCACTTTTTTTCATCATTTTTTCACCGTTCAACATTTCGGCTCATAACCCCAGCCGATAGGTGCCGCAGACACCAAACAAAAAAAGTGTTAACCGGGTGCGTTTGCCGTGGCGGTAGACCATAACGGTATAAATGGCAAGCAGGCGCGCTTTCCGGTACTATGCGGCGGTTTTTGAGTCAATGAGGCCGTAATAATGGCAACCACGCTGTTTAAAGATTTTCAGTTTGAAGCCGCACACCGTTTGCCGCATGTACCGGAGGGCCACAAATGCGGCCGTCTGCATGGGCATTCGTTTATGGTGCGTCTGGAAGTGACCGGTGACGTGGATCCCCACACCGGTTGGGTGATGGATTTCGCCGAGCTCAAGGCTGTGTTTTCCCCGATCTGGGAGCGGCTGGATCACCATTATCTGAACGATATTCCAGGATTGGAAAATCCCACCAGCGAAGTGCTCGCCGCCTGGATTTGGCAGCAGCTCAAGCCTCAGTTACCGGAACTGACTGCGGTGATGGTGAAAGAGACCTGTACGGCGGGATGCGTATATAAAGGTTGATGCCGTGAGGGTATGTGCAGATACCCTCACACTACCTCGCCTTGCAGATCCAGGCGCCGCGCCACCCAGGGCCTTTCCGACAGGCTCAGCACCATTCCCCCGCGATAGACAAACGTTTTGCTCTCGCCATCCTCAATGAACGCCGTCTCGTTTTCCATCGCCCGATAGCCGGCGCCGGTATAGTACTTTTCGCTTACCGCAAACAGTATGGAATACGCGATCCCTTTACTGCGCAAATAGTCATGCGCCTTCACCAGCATGTTTGCGGCCACGCCGCGGCGCCGATGCGTTTGTGCCACGGCCACCAGCCCGATGATACCGATCACCTCGGTCTCACCGTCAATCAACACCGGCCGCTTATGCACCGCCAATTGGCCGACGATCGCCTCGCCTTCCGCGGCGGTCACCAGGCAAACCGGCACCTGCCGCCGATAAAATCCGTCGGTTATCTCGGGGAAAGCGTCGGACAACAGCGAGCGAATCGACCGCAATTCCGCTTCCGTCACCGCCTCGAATGCACGCGATACAATTTTCACCGTAACTCCCGTCCCGTTCGAAGGCCCGCGGCCAATAAAAAACTCAGGCGATATTCAGATATTTGTGGGTCTGCATCGACAGCCGCCAATTGCGCGCAATGCAGGTTTCGATGCACAGGCGGGTCGCCTCTTCTTTCTGGCTGATCGGTTGCAGCGCGATAATCCGCGCCTTGTCATCCTGCAACGTCGCCAGCAGCGCATCCAGCGCCTCGATGTCGCGCTCGCGCGCCACCGGATGCTTCACCTCGTCAGCGCGCCGCAGCGCCTGATCCAGCACCTTCATGCCGCCGCGCATATTCACCTTGGGCGAAACCGTCACCCAGGTGTTGGCGGAGCAGCGAATTTCGTGGGTGCCGCTGGTCTCAATCTGGCAACGGTAGCCGTGCTGTTCGAACAGCTCGGTCAGCGGCGCCAGATCGTAAATGCAGGGTTCGCCGCCGGTGATCACCACATGACGCGCGGTGTAGCCTTGTTGGCGCATCACCGCCAACAGCTGCTCGGCGCTGGCATTGCCCCAGGCGTCGCTCTCTTCTGTTTTGACCAGGATCCGTTGCAGGTCGACTTCCCGATGGGCTTCCTTTTCCCAGGTATGTTTGGTATCGCACCAACTGCACCCTACCGGGCAGCCCTGCAGGCGGATGAAAATGGCCGGCACGCCGGTGAAAAAGCCTTCGCCCTGCAAGGTTTGGAACATCTCGTTGATCGGGTACTGCATCGGTTTCTCAATCTGGAAAAGTAAAAAGCGATTATCGCAGATTCCGGCCCGGCGACCAAACGGCCAAAATTGTATTAAATTTTATCCTCCGCGCCGCCATCAGCATATCTCACCGCCAATGGCGTTCATTTAATTTGTTAACCGGTCTTTGGCCTTTCATCGGCGGTGCAACCTGCTCCACAGAAAACAACACGCAGTTAACAAATAAGATAATTATATTTGACATAAAGCGCTGACGCGCAGATGTATATACAAGCAAACACAAGCCGAGCGCCAGTTTCGGCCACGTTCCATCACGACTACATCTGCGTTTAGAGGGTGCCATGACTCATTCCACCAGCGAGTTAAACATTCAACAGGCCATCGACGACAGCAAGTTTTCGCTGTTTCACTGGACCCTGATCATTCTCGGATTCCTGATCCTCGCCATCGACGGTTTCGATACCGCCGCCATGGGCTATATCGCCCCCTCGGTCGCCAAAGACTGGGGCATCGTCAAACAGGATCTGGGGCCGGTGCTGAGCGCCGCGCTGCTGGGGCTGTCGCTCGGCGCGCTGATCGCCGGGCCGATCTCCGACCGCATCGGCCGCAAGCGCGTGCTGGTGTTTTCCTGCCTGTTCTTCGGCCTGTCGAGTTTGGCCACCGCCTACGCCGGTTCGCTCAACAGCCTGACGCTGTGGCGTTTCCTCACCGGCCTCGGGCTGGGGGCGGCGATGCCCAACGCCATTACCTTGATCTCCGAATACGCGCCGCAGCGCTGCCGTTCGCTGGCGATCAACACCATGTACTGCGGCTTTCCGCTGGGCGCGGCCGGCGGCGGCGCCATTTCATCGTGGCTGATCCCGAGCTACGGCTGGCACAGTGTGCTGCTGCTCGGCGCCATTGCGCCGCTGGTATTGACGGTTCTGCTGATCCTGCTGCTGCCGGAGTCGGTTAAATATATGGTTAACCGCGGCCAGGATGCGGCGAAGATCAAGCGCATCGCGCAGCGCTTCGTTAGCCGGAGCCTCGACGGCGTGACGCGTTTTTATCTGTACGAAGAGAAGCTGGCGCAGACCAAGACCAGCGTCGGCCTGCTGTTCAGCCGCCCCTATCTGCTCGGCACGCTGATGCTGTGGCTGACCTACTTTATGGGGCTGGTGATCTACTACGTGTTGCTGAGCTGGATGCCAATCCTGATGCAGGGATTGGGCTATCAGTTGGAGCAATCGGCGATGCTCACCTCGCTGTTCACCTTCGGCGGCACGCTGGGCATCCTGGTGGCCGGCTGGTTGATGGACCGCTGGAATGCGCACAAAGTGGTCTCGAGCGGCTTTGTCGTCACCGCCCTGCTGATCGTGGCGATGGCCACCGAGGATAAACAGATCGTGCTGCTAGGCGCCTTCATCTTCCTGATGGGCGTCACCATGAACGGCGCGCAGTCCGGGCTGCAAACGCTGGCGGCGACATTCTACCCGACCCACAGCCGCGCCACCGGCATCGCCTGGATGCAGGGCATCGGCCGCTTCGGCGGCGTCGCCGGCACCATGATGGGCGCCCAACTGCTGGCCATGCAGTGGGAAGTGCAGAGCATCCTGATGTTCCTGTGCGTGCCGGCGCTGATCGCCGCCATCGCCACGGTGTGCAAGATGAGCCGCAAACCGACGCTGCAGCCGGCCGCCTGACCCTTGCAAGCCCGCCCACGGCGGGCTTTCTTCCTGCGGTGATAGGGCTTTTTTATTCTCCGCCGTCAACTGTAATCAGACTGTAAAAATATTGTGACTAGCCGCCCAAAAATGAGTCAATTTTAATTCATTTTTGCCGAACAGCTCACTTTTCTCCGGCTTTCCGTACCTGAGACCGGCGATAAAAAATCGCATATCAACCTGATATAAAAAGAAAATAACTTTTTCTTATGCCACTTTTCAGCGGCAACTGGTCAGTGTTGCATATGCTTGTACATACAAGTATATGTTAATAAGCCCTATGCATTGTTATGCCGTGGTACTCATCCCCACCGCGGCATGGAATCTGCACCGATACTGTTTGAGGAAACTGCTGTGACTACAAATAACAAAGTTCGCAATGTCGATGTACGCGCGCCACGCGGCACACAATTAAACGCAAAAAGCTGGCTGACCGAAGCGCCGTTACGCATGCTGATGAACAACCTCGATCCTGAAGTTGCGGAGAACCCACACGAGCTGGTGGTGTACGGCGGCATCGGCCGCGCCGCGCGCGACTGGGATTGCTACGACAAGATCGTCGAAACCCTGAAAACGCTGGAAGAAGACGAAACCCTGCTGGTGCAGTCCGGCAAACCGGTCGGCGTCTTCAAAACCCACAGCAACGCGCCGCGCGTGCTGATCGCCAACTCCAACCTGGTGCCGCACTGGGCAACCTGGGAACACTTCAACGAGCTGGACGCCAAAGGCCTGGCGATGTACGGCCAGATGACCGCCGGCAGCTGGATCTACATCGGCAGCCAGGGCATCGTTCAGGGCACCTATGAAACCTTCGTTGAAGCGGGCCGCCAGCACTACGACGGCAGCCTGCAGGGGCGCTGGGTGCTGACCGCCGGTCTGGGCGGCATGGGCGGCGCGCAGCCGCTGGCCGCGACGCTGGCGGGCGCCTGCTCGCTGAACATCGAATGTCAGCAGAGCCGCATCGATTTCCGTCTGAAAACCCGCTACGTCGATGAGCAGGCCAAAGATCTGGACGACGCGCTGGCCCGCATCAAGAAATACACCTCAGAAGGCAAAGCCATCTCCATCGCTCTGTGCGGCAACGCGGCGGAAATCCTGCCTGAGCTGGTGCGCCGCGGCGTGCGCCCGGACATGGTCACCGACCAGACCAGCGCCCACGATCCGCTGAACGGCTACCTGCCGAAGGGCTGGAGCTGGGAAGAATATCGCCAGCGCGCGCAAACCGAGCCGGCCAAAGTGGTCGCCGCCGCCAAGCAGTCGATGGCCGATCACGTCAAAGCCATGCTGGCGTTCCAGCAGATGGGCGTGCCAACCTTCGACTACGGCAACAACATTCGCCAGATGGCGAAAGAAACCGGCGTCGACAACGCCTTCGACTTCCCGGGCTTCGTGCCGGCCTACATCCGTCCGCTGTTCTGCCGCGGTATCGGGCCGTTCCGCTGGGCGGCGCTGTCCGGCGATCCGCAGGACATCTACAAAACCGACGCCATGGTGAAAGAGCTGATCCCGGATGACGAACACCTGCACCGCTGGCTGGACATGGCGCGCGAGCGCATCAGCTTCCAGGGCCTGCCGGCGCGCATCTGCTGGGTTGGCCTCGGCCAGCGCGCCAAGCTGGGCCTGGCGTTCAACGAGATGGTGCGCCGCGGCGAACTGTCCGCCCCGATCGTCATCGGCCGCGACCACCTGGATTCCGGCTCCGTTTCCAGCCCGAACCGTGAAACCGAAGCGATGAAAGACGGTTCCGATGCGGTTTCCGACTGGCCGCTGCTGAACGCCCTGCTGAACACCGCCAGCGGCGCCACCTGGGTTTCCCTGCACCACGGCGGCGGCGTCGGCATGGGCTTCTCCCAACACTCCGGCATGGTGATCGTCTGCGACGGCACCGACGAGGCCGCCGAGCGCATCGCCCGCGTCTTGCACAATGACCCGGCTACCGGGGTCATGCGTCACGCCGACGCCGGTTACGATATCGCTATCGACTGCGCCCGCGAGCAAGGCCTGAACCTGCCGATGGTTGCCGCGACCCAAGGAGAAAAAGCATGAAAGCGCTGACTATTCGCCCGGGCAAACTGACGCTGGCCCAGCTACGCGACGTGTATCAACATCCGGTGACGCTGACGCTGGACGACAACGCCTACGGCCCTATCCAACAGAGCGTGGCCTGCGTGGAACGCATCGTTGAAGAAAACCGCACCACTTACGGCATCAACACCGGGTTTGGCCTACTGGCTTCGACCCGCATCGCCCGCGACGATTTGGAAAACCTGCAGCGTTCGATCGTGCTGTCACACGCCGCCGGCGTGGGCGAGCCGACCGACGACAACCTGGTGCGCCTGATCATGGTGCTGAAGATCAACAGCCTGTCGCGCGGCTTCTCCGGCATTCGTCTGGAAGTCATTCAGGCGCTGATCGCGCTGGTCAACGCCGAAGTTTATCCGCATATTCCGCTGAAAGGCTCAGTCGGCGCCTCCGGCGACCTGGCGCCGCTGGCGCACATGAGCCTGGTGTTGCTGGGCGAAGGCCAGGCGCGCCATCAGGGCCAATGGCTGCCGGCGACCGAAGCGCTGGCCAAAGCCGGCCTGAAACCGCTGACGCTGGCGGCGAAAGAGGGCCTGGCGCTGCTGAACGGCACCCAAGTCTCCGCCGCCTTCGCGCTGCGCGGCCTGTTCGATGCCGAAGATCTGTTCGCCGCGGCGACCGTGGCGGGCAGTCTGACGGTGGAAGCGGCGCTGGGCTCTCGCAGCCCGTTCGATGCGCGTATCCACGAGGTGCGCGGCCAGCGCGGCCAGATCGACGCCGCCCTCGCCTATCGCCACCTGCTCGGCGCGCGCAGCGAAGTCTCCGACTCGCACCGCAACTGTGAAAAAGTGCAGGATCCTTACTCCCTGCGCTGCCAGCCACAGGTGATGGGCGCCTGCCTGACGCAGATCCGCCAGGCCGCCGAGGTGCTGGAAATCGAAGCCAACGCCGTCTCCGATAACCCGCTGGTGTTCGCCGAACAGGGCGACGTGCTGTCCGGCGGCAACTTCCACGCCGAACCGGTAGCGATGGCCGCCGATAACCTGGCGCTGGCGTTTGCCGAAATCGGTTCGCTGTCCGAACGCCGCATCTCGCTGATGATGGACAAACACATGTCGCAACTGCCGCCGTTCCTGGTGGAAAACGGCGGCGTGAACTCCGGCTTCATGATCGCCCAGGTCACCGCCGCGGCGCTGGCCAGCGAAAACAAAGCGCTGGCGCATCCGTCGAGCGTCGACAGCATCCCGACCTCCGCCAACCAGGAAGACCACGTCTCCATGGCGCCGGCCGCCGGTCGCCGCCTGTGGAGCATGGCGGACAACGTGCGCGGCATTCTGGCGGTCGAATGGCTGGCCGCCTGCCAGGGCCTGGATTTCCGCAACGGCCTGAAGACCTCGGAAGGTCTGGAGCAGGCGCGCCGTCTGCTGCGCGAGCATGTCAGTTTCTACGACAAGGATCGTTTCTTCGCCCCCGACATTGAAGCCGCCAGCCAACTTTTGGCGGCCGGTCACCTGACATCGCTGCTGCCTGCGGCGCTGCTGCCTAGCCAGGCATAATCATCACACACTGAATCACGCAGTTTGTTCTGCCCCGCCGGGTGCATTCCACCCGGCGCGGGCAGCGCGTGCCTGTTCGGCAAACACTTAACGGGAAACAACATGCGTAACGAAACGACACAACTCAGACGCGGACTAAACGCGCGGCATATCCGTTTCATGGCTCTCGGCTCGGCGATCGGCACCGGCCTGTTCTACGGCTCCGCCGGCGCCATCCAGCTGGCCGGCCCGGCCGTGCTGCTGGCCTACCTGGTGGGCGGCGCGGCGGTGTTCATGGTGATGCGCGCGCTGGGTGAAATGGCGGTGCACCAGCCGGTTTCCGGCTCGTTCGGCCACTACGCCAGCCACTACCTCGGCCCGCTGGCCGGGTTCCTCACCGGCTGGACCTACACCTTTGAAATGGTGATCGTCGCCCTGGCGGACGTCACCGCCTTCGGCATCTATATGGGGCTGTGGTTCCCGGACGTCGCTCAGTGGGTTTGGGTGCTCAGCATCATCCTGTTTATTGGCGCGCTCAACCTGTGCAGCGTCAAGGTCTTCGGCGAGCTGGAGTTCTGGCTGTCGCTGGTCAAGGTCGCCGCCATCGTGGCGATGATCGTCGGCGGTGCGGCGGTGATGCTGTTCGGTTTCGGGCAAACCCAACACGCCACCGGTATCAGCAACCTGTGGCAACACGGCGGCTTTATGCCTAACGGCTTCGGCGGCGTGGTCGCGTCATTAGCGGTGGTGATGTTCGCCTTCGGCGGCATCGAGATCATCGGCATTACCGCCAGCGAGGCGAAAGACCCCGCCAAAGTGCTGCCGAAGGCGATCAACGCCGTACCGGTGCGCATCCTGCTGTTTTACGTGCTGACGCTGACGGTGCTGATGGCGATCTATCCGTGGAACAGTATCGGCCAGAACGGCAGCCCGTTCGTCGAGATTTTCAGCAACCTTGGCATCAGTTCCGCCGCCAACGTGCTGAACGTGGTGGTGATCACCGCGGCCATTTCGGCCATCAACAGCGACATCTTCGGCGCCGGCCGCATGATGTACGGCATGGCGCAGGACGGCCAGGCGCCGCGCAGCTTCACCAAACTGACCGCCAGCGGCGTGCCGTGGATGACGGTGCTGGTGATGTCAGTCGCCCTGCTGCTGGCGGTGGTGCTCAACTACCTGATCCCGGAGAAGGTCTTCATGATCATCGCCTCGATCGCCACCTTCGCCACCGTCTGGGTGTGGCTGATGATCCTGCTGTCGCAGATCGTCATGCGCCGCACGCTGTCGCCGGAAGAAACTCGTCAGTTGAGCTTCCCGGTGCCGTGGTGGCCGGTGGCGCCGGCATTGGCGACCGCCTTTATGGCGTTCGTCATCGGTCTGCTCGGCTACTTCGAAGAGAGCCGCATCGCGCTGTACGTCGGGCTGGTGTGGATCGCTTTACTCACCGTGGCTTACTGGCTGTGGGTGCGCAAAAAAGGCGGCGGCTCGCCGGTGACCGCGGCGACGCAACAGATGTAACGCCCGCTGTTGATAAAACCCGCTGCGGCGGGTTTTTTTATTGCGCTTGCGCCAGCGCCTGCAGGATATCGGCCTGCAGATCGTCAAACGCCTCCAGCCCGGCGGACAGCCGCACCAGCCCCTCGCTGATGTGGTGCCGTTTCCGCTCTTCCGGCGTGTAGGCCGAGTGCGTCATGCTGGCCGGGTGTTGCGCCAGGCTTTCGCAATCGCCCAGGCTGACCGCGCGCAAAATGAGCTGCAGCGCATTGAGGAAGCAAATGCCTGCACGCATGCCGCCCCGCAGTTCAAACGCCAGCATGCCGCCGGGGCGCGCCATTTGCCGCTGCGCCAACGCATACTGCGGGAAGTTCGCCAGGCCGGGGTAATACACCCGCTCGACCGCCGGATGCTCCGCCAACATCTCTGCCAGGCGCTGCGCGTTATCGCAATGACGATCCATGCGCAGCGGCAAGGTTTTCATCCCACGCAGCACCAGCGCGGCATCCTGCGCCGACAGTACCGCCCCGTTCATGTCCTTTAGCCCCTCCAGACGGATCGCCTCGGCCAACGCCTGGCGCGTCACCGCTATCCCGGCCAAGAGATCGCCGTGCCCGCCGAGGTACTTGGTCGCCGAGTGCACCACGATATCGGCACCTAACGCCAAGGGCCGCTGTAGATAGGGCGTGCAGTAGGTGTTGTCCACCAGCAGCAGCGCCTGATGCCGATGGGCAATCTCCGCTACGGCGGCGATATCGACCAAGCGCATATTGGGATTGGCCGGGGTTTCGCAATACACCAGTCGGGTATGCGGACCCATGGCCGACGCTAGCCGCTCCGGCCGGGTCAGGTCAACGTGGGTTATCTTGACGCCGAAGCGTGCCAAGCCATGATGAAAGTAGCTGAAGGTACAGCCATAGACGGTTTCATCGACAATCAGCTCATCGCCCGGTCTGAGCAGCGTCCAGCAACACGCGGTGATCGCCCCCATACCGGAAGCGAACGCCACCGCCGCCTCCCCCTCCTCCAGGTTGGCGATGCGTTGCTCGAGCAGGGTTAACGTCGGATTGGCGATGCGCGAATAAAAGTACCCCGGCTCGGTGCCGGCAAAGCAGGCACCGCCGTATTCCGCGGTGGGAAAAGCAAACGTAGAGCTCATAAACACCGGCGGAGACAGTGCCCCCTGATACCGCTGCGGATCGTAGCCGTAATGAATAGCCCGGGTGGCAAAGTCGTGGCCAACTGCTGTAGCGGACATAACACAACTCCTTACCTGAGTGGGTGAAGCTTAATTCGTTGATTCATCCGAAAGGGCCGGCGGCAATGCGCTGTCTCGCGTGCGCTGGCCGATGATTTGTAAAGTACGCAGCAGCAGCGTCAACCCCAGCAGGGTATCCGGCTGCTTCAGCAAGGCGTACAGCGCGCGAAAACTGGCCGGCGGAGGATTCAATTGCAGCTCGCTGTGCGCCATCTGCAACGCAGTCCCCCCCTCCCAACCGACCGTAACCAGCCCTTCAAACACGCCGGCCAGTTTCTCCACCAGCGCGTTGTCGGCGATATCCACCACGTCCGACAACAGCGACAACAGATCGACCACGTTATCCAACCGCCCGCCCGCCAGCAGCGGCTGCAATTTCTCGAGCAACGCCGCCAATGATTGCAGGTCCGCCGCATGCACCGTGCTTTCCGTCATATCAGCCCCCTTACCGTGGCCCAGTAAAGGCCACGGTTAAACCCATTGCGCAGCATGCCGCCTACCTTGGTGGCGGGCGTCGGCAGTACGTCATGCCGGTAGTCGTAGACCAGCGGCATGCCGGCATTCAGCCCCATTTGCGCGACCGCCTGCACCTTGCCATCGTAATGGCTCACGGGCTGGCCCAGCCGCATTTCCGCCACGATGTTGTCGGCAATGACCGGCGCCTGATTATGGCAAGAGCCGCCGGCCTTGCTGACCGGCAAATCCACGGTATCGCCGATCACATATACGCCCTGCTGGCCGTAGACCTGCAGCGTTTGATGATCGGTTGGCAGCCAGCCTTCGCCGTTTTGACTCTCGCTCAACCCGGTATTGCGCACCGCCTCGACTGCGCGAATCGGCGGCGTTGCCATCAGAATGTCGAACGGCTGTTCTTCCCCTTCGGCGGAATAGGCGATGTTACGCTGGGCGTCTACCCGGCTGAGGGTAAACCCACGCTGGTGGCGAATGTCGCGCGCGGCAAAAATGGCGGGTAGCGCTTCGCCGGTCGGCCGCTGCAAAAACAGGCAGTTGCGCAGCAGTTGGGAAATGGTCGGGTAGGTGTACACAATCTCTACCGCCTTGCGCACGCCGCGCCGCCGCAGGTAGTCGTCCAGCATCAAGGTGGTTTCGATCGGCGCAATGCCGCACTGATGGGGCACGTTGGGCGTTTCGGGGAAGGACACGGTGATGAAAATTCGGCCTTTTTCGATCGTCGCCAGCTTATGCGCCAGCCGCCTGGCGGCCTGATACTGATAAAAATGATCGCCCGCCTGCGCCAATCCTTCGATGCGTTCTGGCCAAGGGACACAGCCGGTAGCAAAGACCAGAAAGTCATAGGAATAAATTTTACCGCTTTGCGTAGCTATACTTCGCTGTTTTAAATCGAAAGATTGCGCTTTATCAACAATAAACTGTATTTCAGGCCGCAATAAACTCCGCTGTGAACGCGTGAGCTCTTGCTTGAAAAAAGCATTGAACGCCACATACATAAACGCCGGCTTGTAATAATGCAGCGGCGAATCCGATATCATTAATAACTCGACTTTATTATTAATAATCTCTTGGTGTAATTTTGCGGCCAATAAATTGGCCAGGATGGTGCCGCCGGTTCCACCGCCGATAATGATGATTCGCTGTCGCATCAAGCCCCCGCTCAACCGGCCAGCAAGCCGGCAGTATTAAGGTATGGTGATGATGAAGTTCTACGGCAGAACGGCGAGAAATAAACTGCCTTATTGGCAGTCTAGTAACGAATAGTTATAAAGCAAATAAAATGGGAATATAAAAACGGGAAAGAGAGATATCGGAATAAATTTACCCCGTTAAAAACTACCGTTTTTAATAAATAACTACTGGTTAATATATCGGTTATAGCTATAAAAAAACCCGCCGCAGCGGGTTTTTATTTAACAACCGAATCGGTCGAACTTACTGGCCTTTAACTTCTTTCAGGCCGTTGAATGGCGCACGGTCACCCAGCGCTTCTTCGATACGGATCAGTTGGTTGTATTTAGCAACGCGGTCAGAACGGCTCATGGAGCCGGTTTTGATCTGGCCAGCCGCAGTCCCTACCGCCAGGTCGGCGATGGTCGCGTCTTCGGTTTCACCGGAACGGTGAGAGATCACCGCGGTGTAACCAGCGTCTTTCGCCATCTTGATTGCAGCCAGCGTTTCGGTCAGAGAACCGATCTGGTTGAATTTGATCAGGATGGAGTTAGCGATGCCTTTCTCGATGCCTTCTTTCAGGATCTTGGTGTTGGTCACGAACAGGTCGTCGCCCACCAGCTGAATTTTGTCGCCCAGCACTTTGGTCTGGTAAGCGAAGCCCGCCCAGTCAGATTCATCCAAGCCGTCTTCGATAGACACGATTGGGTACTGTTTGGTCAGCTCTTCCAGGAAGTGAGTGAACTCTTCGGAAGTGAAGGCTTTATTGCCTTCGCCGGCCAGCACGTATTTACCGTCTTTGTAGAATTCGGAAGCCGCGCAGTCCATCGCCAGAGTAACGTCTTTGCCCAGCTCGTAGCCCGCCGCTTTTACCGCTTCAGCGATAACGGCCAGCGCTTCGGCGTTGGAACCCAGGTTTGGCGCGTAGCCGCCTTCGTCGCCCACGGCGGTGTTCATGCCTTTGGCTTTCAGAACTTTCGCCAGGTGGTGGAACACTTCAGAACCGATGCGCACCGCTTCTTTCAGGGTCTTCGCGCCAACCGGCTGAATCATGAATTCCTGAATGTCGACGTTGTTGTCAGCGTGCTCGCCGCCGTTGATGATGTTCATCATCGGCAGTGGCATGGAGAATTTGCCTGGGGTGCCGTTCAGTTCAGCGATGTGCTCATACAGCGGCATGCCTTTAGAGGCTGCGGCCGCTTTCGCTGCTGCCAGGGAAACCGCCAGAATGGCGTTGGCGCCGAAGTTGGATTTGTTTTCGGTGCCGTCCAGATCGATCATGATCTTGTCGATGTTCGCCTGGTCTTTGGCATCTTTACCCAGTACTGCCTGAGCAATCGGACCGTTTACTGCAGCAACGGCTTTCAGTACGCCTTTACCCAGGAAACGAGACTTGTCACCGTCACGCAGTTCCAGCGCTTCGCGGGAACCGGTAGAAGCACCTGACGGCGCAGCAGCCAAGCCGACGAAACCGCCTTCCAGATGAACTTCGGCTTCAACAGTCGGGTTACCGCGGGAGTCGATGATTTCACGACCGATGACTTTAACGATTTTGGACATTAGGTTTTCCTCAGTACAAGTTAAACTAAAACTCCAGACAAACAGCGCGCGGTTCTCACCGCGCGCCGCCCACCAAATATTTTATTTCACCTGGCGCTTCTGATGCTCGCCTGCGGCTTTCACGAAGCCGGCGAACAGCGGATGCCCATCACGCGGCGTAGACGTAAATTCCGGGTGGAACTGACAGGCTACAAACCACGGGTGATTCGGCAGTTCAATGATCTCGACCAGCTTGTTGTCGGTGGAACGACCGGCGACACGCAGTCCTGCGGCTTCGATCTGCTTCAACAGCATGTTGTTAACTTCGTAACGGTGACGATGACGCTCGACAATGGTCGGTTCGCCGTACAGCTGACGCACCAGGCTGTTGTCGCTCAGGTTGCACTGTTGGCCACCTACGCGCATCGTGCCGCCCAAATCGCTTTCTTCGCTGCGCACTTCGACGTTGCCGTCTTCGTCGCGCCATTCGGTGATCAACGCCACCACCGGGTACTTACAGTCTGGCATAAACTCGGTGGAGTTGGCGTTTTCCATGCCGGCCACGTTGCGAGCGAACTCCATCAACGCCACCTGCATGCCCAGGCAAATGCCCAGGTAAGGAATGTTGTTCTCGCGCGCATAGCGTGCGGTCATCACTTTGCCTTCCACGCCGCGGTAGCCGAAGCCGCCCGGGATCAGGATCGCATCCAGCCCTTTCAGCACTTCCACGCCGCGGGTTTCTACGTCCTGCGAGTCGATCAGCTTGATGTTCACGGTCAGACGGTTTTTCAGCCCGCCGTGTTTCAGCGCTTCGATCACCGACTTGTAGGCATCCGGCAGCTCAACGTATTTGCCGACCATTCCGATGGTCACTTCGCCGCCCGGATTGGCTTCTTCGTAGATCACCTGTTCCCATTCGGCCAGGTTGGCTTCCGGTGCGTTCAAGCTGAATCGTTTACAAATATAATCGTCCAGCCCCTGAGATTTCAATAGGCCTGGGATTTTATAAATAGAATCAACGTCTTTCAGAGAGATAACCGCTTTTTCCGGCACGTTACAGAAAAGCGCGATTTTCGCGCGTTCGTTAGCAGGAACCGCGCGATCGGAACGGCAAATCAGCACATCAGGCTGAATACCGATGGAAAGCAGCTCTTTTACGGAATGCTGGGTCGGCTTGGTTTTCACTTCGCCCGCCGCCGCCATGTAAGGCACCAGCGTCAGGTGCATGTACAGGGTGTGCTCGCGGCCCACTTCCACCGCCATCTGACGGATGGCTTCGAGGAACGGCAGCGATTCGATATCGCCGACGGTGCCGCCGATTTCCACCAGCACCACATCGTGGCCTTCGCCGCCTTCGATGATGCGTTCTTTGATCGCGTTGGTGATGTGCGGAATGACCTGCACGGTCGCGCCCAGATAGTCGCCGCGGCGTTCTTTACGCAGCACGTCGGAGTAGATGCGGCCGGTGGTGAAGTTGTTGCGACGCGACATTTTGGTGCGGATGAAGCGCTCGTAGTGACCCAAATCCAGATCGGTTTCTGCGCCGTCTTCGGTGACGAAAACTTCCCCATGCTGAATCGGGCTCATGGTGCCCGGATCCACGTTGATGTACGGGTCCAGTTTCATGATGGTAACGTTGAGGCCACGGGCTTCAAGAATAGCCGCCAGAGAGGCTGCGGCAATGCCTTTACCCAGAGAGGATACGACCCCGCCGGTCACAAAAATATAATTAGTTGTCATGCTGAACCTGAGAGTTTAGGTTTAAAGACGATGGAAGAACCAGGACGGGAAAGTAGTATACCCGAACCTCTCCTGACCTACAAACGATCGTTTTGCTGTCCATCATCTCGGCCGCCCTCCCGTGTTCATCAGGGTTTACTCCGCCGGCGCCGCCTAAACCCTCTAGGAAATACAAAGAGTTAGCGGAGAAAATTTCTTTTTACCGCCCCTATCGAGCGATAAAACGCCTTAGATTTCAGTTTGTTGGCCTTTTGCTGCCGACGGCAGCCCTGCGCCTGTGACCTGACCGTAAGCTTAACCGTTTCAGCCTGAGTGAACCTTGTTTGCGATCAACATTGTCGTTGCAGCGATTCAACTTTCCTTGCGCTTCACCTGCTGCCAGGCGTCTTCCATCTGCTCCAGCGTGGCGTCTTCAAGCCGCAGCCCGCGTTGCTGGACGATCGCCTCCACCTCCCGGAAGCGGCGTTCGAACTTGCGGTTCGCCGCCTGCAGCGCGTTCTCGGCCTTGTGGCCCAAATGGCGCGACAGGTTCACGGTGGCGAACAGCAGATCGCCGATCTCCTCTTCCAGCTTGCTCTCATCAACCACCGCCTGGCGGGCTTCGTGCATCACTTCGTCGATCTCTTCATACACTTTGTCCAGCACCGGGCCCAAAGTGTTCCAGTCGAAGCCGACCGAGGCGCAGCGTTTTTGGATCTTGTGCGCTTTCATCAACGCCGGCAACGCCTGCGGAATATCGTCCAGCACCGAGTGCAGCGCTTTTTCGGCGCGCTCGCCGGCCTTCAACTGTTCCCAGCGCGCCGCCACGGCTTCGCTGTCTCCGCCCTTGGCGTCGCCGAAGATGTGCGGATGTCGGCGCTCCAGCTTGTCGCTGATGGCGGTGCACACCTCATCAAAATCGAACAGCCCCTGCTCCTGCCCCATCTGGGCGTAGAACACCACCTGAAACAGCAAGTCGCCCAGCTCGTCGCGCAGATCGGCGTAGTCCTGCCGTTCGATGGCGTCCAGCACTTCGTAAGTCTCTTCCAACGTATAAGGCGCAATGGTGGCGAAGGTTTGCTTGCGGTCCCACGAGCAGCCGAGCTGCGGGTCGCGCAGCGTTTTCATGATGTTCAGCAGACGCTGCAGCGGAGTGGATTGGGTCATAAAAAATCTCTGAGAAAGAATGGGGGCGCAGGGGAGCGCCCGCAGAGTTCATGGATTTCGGGCCGCATCCGCTATCGATACGGCCCGAAAGGCGATATGGGCTTAGTTGCCGTGCAAACGCTTGGCGTCTATCACGTCCGGCAGCTGATTCAATTTCGCCAGTACCCGGCTCAACACCTGCTGGTTGTAGATTTCGATATCCATGTCGATAGTGGCCAACTGCTTCTTGGTATCGCTGCGGCTGGCGACGCCCAGCACGTTGACCTTTTCGTTGGCCAGAATGGTGGTGATATCGCGCAGCAGCCCGCTGCGATCGTTGGCCATCACGCGCACCACCAGCGAATAACCGCTGGAGTAGCTTTCGCCCCACACCGCATCGACGATGCGCTCCGGCGCATGCGATTGCAGATCGACCAGCTGATCGCAGTCCGCACGGTGGATCGAAATACCGCGCCCCTGGGTAATAAAACCGACGATGTCGTCGCCCGGGATCGGCTGGCAGCAGCGGGCGATGTGGTGCATCAGGTTGCCCACGCCCTCCACCACCACGCGGCCGTTATCCTTGTTGCGGGTCGGCGGCGGCGCTTTCTGCTGCACCAGCTGGCGCAGCGCCTCGCGATCCTGCTCTTCGGCGCTCGGCTTGTTGAACTTGCCCTGCAGGTAATTCACCATCTGGTTCAGGCGAATGTCCCCGCCGCCGATCGCCGCCAACACCTCGTCCAGCGAGTTCATGTTGTAGCGCGGGATCAACAGCTTCTCAGCCTCTTTCAGGCTGATGCCGAGATGCTCCAGTTCGTTGTCCAGCATCTGGCGGCCGGCGAGAATGTTCTTGTCGCGATCCTGCTTGCGGAACCAGTTGTGGATCTTCGAGCGCCCGCGGCTGGTGGTCACGTAGCCCAGGTTCGGGTTCAGCCAGTCGCGGCTCGGGTTTGGCTGTTTCTGGGTGATGATCTCAATCTGATCGCCCATCTTCAGCTGATAGGTAAACGGCACGATGCGGCCGCCGATCTTGGCGCCGATGCAGCGGTGACCGACGTCGCTGTGAATGTGGTAAGCGAAATCGAGCGGCGTGGAGCCGGCCGGCAGATCCACCACGTCGCCTTTCGGGGTAAAGACATAGACCCGATCGTCGAACACCTGGCTGCGCACTTCGTCGAGCATTTCGCCGGAGTCCGCCATCTCTTCCTGCCAGGCGATGAGCTTACGCAGCCAGGCGATGCGCTCTTCGTAGCCGGAGCGCACGGTCACCCCCGCGCCCTCTTTGTACTTCCAGTGTGCGGCCACGCCCAGCTCGGCGTCTTCATGCATTTGCCGGGTGCGGATCTGAATCTCGACGGTTTTGCCGCGCGGCCCCAGCACCACGGTGTGGATCGACTGGTAGCCGTTGGGTTTCGGGTTGGCGACGTAGTCGTCGAACTCGTCCGGCAGGTGGCGGAAGTGGGTATGCACGATGCCCAACGCCGCGTAGCAATCCTGTAGACGCTCCGCCACGATGCGCACCGCGCGCACGTCGAACAGTTCGTCAAACGCCAGGTGCTTTTTCTGCATCTTGCGCCAGATGCTGTAGATGTGTTTCGGCCGGCCGTAAATCTCCACCCGAATGCCTTCTTTGGCCATCTCGGCGCGCAGCCCGGCGACGAAGTCGTCGATGAACTGTTCGCGATCGATGCGGCGCTCATGCAACAGCTTGGCGATGCGCTTGTATTCTTCCGGGTGCAGGTAGCGGAAGCAGAAATCTTCCAGCTCCCACTTCAGTTGGCCGATGCCGAGCCGGTTAGCCAGCGGGGCGTAGATGTTGGAACACTCTTTCGCCGCCAACACGCGTTCGTCTTCCGGCGCGTCTTTCACCTCGCGCAGGTGGGCGATACGTTCCGCCAGCTTGATGACCACGCAGCGGAAATCCTCCACCATCGCCAACAGCATGCGGCGCACGTTGTCGACCTGTTCGGAGGCCATCGAGTCGTTTTGGGTGGCTTTCAGTTGACGAATGGCGTCCATGTCGCGCACGCCGTGCACCAGCGCGACGATGCCATTGCCGAACGCTTCGGTCAGGGTCTCTTCCTGCACGATGCCGGCGTCCACCAGCGGGAACAGCAGCGCGGCGCGCATACTGTCGTTGTCCATGCTCAGCGTCGAGAGGATTTCCACCATCTCCAGGCCGCGCCACAGCAGCAGCGAGGCGTCGGGATGGTTTTGGGTCTGCTGCTCACAATAACGCCAGGTTGCGGCCAATCGCTCACATGACTGCGGGTTGGGTAGCCCCAAGCCGGCGATCCACTCATCGAGAGCGAACTCACCCGCCGTATTCAGATGTGCACTTCTTACCGCAACCATAACTTCTCCCTACTTTGCAGCGACCTCTGGCGCGCGCTCGTTGATAAACAGCGCCATTGATTCAAGATGCCCCGTGTGCGGAAACATATCCAACATCCGCACGCGCGCAAGACGATAACCGGCGTTCAACAGCACTTTGCTGTCGCGAGCCAGCGTGGTGGGGTTACAGGAAACATACACCACCCGCGCCGGCGCCAGTTTTACAATGTGTGACATCACCCCGGCCGCACCGGCGCGGGCGGGATCCAGCATCACCTTATCAAACCCTTGTGCTGCCCAAGGTTGCCGCTCAACGTCGTCCTCCAGATTCTCATGGAAGAACGACGCATTATTCAGCTTATTCTTATGTGCATTATATTGCCCATTCGCTACCAGCGTGGCAACACCTTCGATGCCCACCACCGCAGCGGCGCGGCGCGCCAGCGGCAGGGTGAAATTCCCCATGCCGCAGAACAGGTCCAGCACCCGATCATTGGGTTGAATGTCGAGCCATTCAAGGGCCTGCGCCACCATTTGTTGGTTTACGGCGTCATTGACCTGAATAAAGTCGCGCGGACTGAAGTCTAAGCGTAGCCCGTCAACCTGATAATACGGCGTTTCACCGCACAGTTTTTCCACGCGGTCGCTGTCCGGCGCCAGATAAACAGCGACGTTTTCCCGCTCGCCAAACGCCAACAGCGCCTGGCGATCCGCCTCTTTCAGGGCATCGAGATGGCGCAGCACCAGCAGCGGGCCGTTATCCGCCAGCACCAGCTCCACATGCCCCAGCCGCCGCACCGCCTGCAGCCCGCTCAGGCAGGCGCGCACCGGCGCCAGCAGCTGTTCCAGCTCCGGGCGCAGCACCGGGCAGTGCTCCACCGCTACCAGCTCGCTGGAGGCCGCCTGTCGAAACCCCATCATCAGGCGCTGCAGCTTCGGCTGCCACGCCAGGCTCAGGCGGGCGCGGCGGCGATAGCCGTATTCCGGGCCGGCGATCACCGGTTCCTGCTGCGGGGTCACCCCGGTTTCGCGGGCGATCATGCGCACCAGCGCCGCCGCCTTGCTCTGCTGCTGCAGCGCCTCATCCGCATGCTGCTGCTGGCAGCCGCCACACACGCCGAAATGCGGGCAGCGCGGTGCCACCCGCTGCGGGCTGCGGCTCAGCAGGCGCTTGAGCTTGCCTTTGGCGAACTGGCGCTTGTCTTCGGTCAGCTGGATTTCCGCCTGCTCGCCCGGCAATACGCCCGGCACGAACACCGCTTTGCCGTCGTGGCGCGCCACGCCCTGGCCGAAAGGATCGAGATCGCTCACCGTCACGGTGAAGATTTGTGAGCTCTGCCGGGTCGTCACGCGGCGTTTGGGAGAGTAGAATTGCGCCATATTTGTCGATTGTGTGCTGGTTCATTAAGCTAGTGTCAGCTGTCAATTCTCCCACATTGGAATCCCATGACCAAATACAGCCTGCGTGCGCGCATGATGATCCTGATTCTGGCCCCGACCTTGCTGATTGGTTTGCTGCTCAGCACCTTCTTCGTGGTGCACCGCTATAACGAGCTGCAGGAGCAATTGGTCGACGCCGGCGCCAGCATCATCGAGCCGCTGGCGGTGGCCAGCGAGTACGGCATGACGTTCCGCAGCCGCGAATCGGTCAGGCAGTTGGTCAGTCTGTTGCACCGCCGCCATTCGGACATCGTGCGTTCGATCACCGTGTTCGATGCGCAGAACAATCTGTTCGTTACCTCTAATTATCACCACAACTTCGCTCAGCTGCAGCTGCCGAAAGGCGTGCCGTTGCCCACCGAGCTGATGCTCACCCGACGCGGCGATTCGCTGATCCTGCGCACGCCGATCCTGTCGGAAAACCAATATCCGGATGAAACCGCTGACGGCGGCAGCCACCCCGACAACAACCTGGGCTATGTGGCGATCGAGCTGGATCTGCAGTCGGTGCGGTTGCAGCAATATAAAGAGGTGTTCGTCTCCACCCTGCTGCTGTTGCTGTGCATGTGTATCGCCATCCTGTTTGCTTACCGGCTGATGCGCGACGTGACCGGCCCGATCCGCAACATGGTGAACACCGTCGACCGCATCCGCCGCGGCCAGCTCGACAGCCGCGTGGAGGGCTACATGCTCGGCGAGCTGCACATGCTGAAGAACGGCATCAACTCGATGGCGATGTCGCTTACCGCCTATCACGAAGAGATGCAGCAGAACATCGATCAGGCCACGTCTGACCTGCGTGAAACGCTGGAGCAAATGGAGATCCAGAACGTCGAGCTGGATTTGGCGAAAAAACGCGCGCAGGAGGCAGCGCGCATCAAGTCCGAATTCCTGGCCAACATGTCGCACGAGCTGCGTACCCCGCTCAACGGCGTGATCGGTTTTACCCGCCAGATGCTGAAAACCGATCTGAGCGCAACCCAAACCGATTATTTGCAGACCATCGAACGCTCGGCCAACAACCTGCTGACCATCATCAACGATGTGCTGGACTTCTCCAAGCTGGAGGCCGGCAAGCTGGTGCTGGAGCATATTCCGTTCGCCCTGCGCGAAACGCTGGACGAAGTGGTGGTGCTGCTGGCCCCCAGCGCCCACGACAAAGGGCTGGAGCTGACGCTGGATGTGCACAACGACGTGCCGGAGCAGGTGATCGGCGACTCGCTGCGCCTGCAGCAAATCATCACCAACCTGCTGGGGAACGCCATCAAGTTCACCGAAACCGGCAATATCGATATCCGCGTCGAGCTGCGCAAACAGTTGGATCGCCGGGTGGAAGTGGAAGTGCAGATCCACGACACCGGCATCGGCATCTCCGAACGCCAGCAGTCACAGCTGTTCCAGGCGTTCCGTCAGGCGGATGCCAGCATCTCCCGCCGCCACGGCGGCACCGGGCTGGGGCTGGTGATCACGCAAAAGCTGGTGAAGGAGATGGGCGGCGACATCTGCTTCCACAGCCAGCTGAATCGCGGCTCGACCTTCTGGTTCCACATCACGCTGGATCTGAACGAGGGCATGCTGTCGCTGGCGCCGAGCCTGCCGGATCTGAACGGCAAAACGCTGGCCTATATCGAGTCCAACCCGACGGCGGCGCAGGCGACGCTCAACATGCTCAGCGTCACGCAGCTGGTGATCACCCACTCGCCGACGTTGGGCCAGCTGCCGCCAGGCCACTATGACTTCCTGCTGGCCGGCGTGCCGATCCCGTTCCGCGACAACATGGCGCAGCACCAGGACAAATTGTTGGCCTCGCTGAAGCTGGCCGATCGGGTGATTCTGGCGCTGCCGTGCCAGGCGCAGATCGACGCCGAACTGCTCAAGCAACAAGGTGCGCTTGGCTGCCTGATCAAGCCTATCACCAGCACGCGTCTGTTCCCGCTGCTGAGAATGGAGACGCCCGATCGGCTCGCCGCCCCACCTGAGCGTAAACGTCTGCCGCTGACGGTGATGGCGGTGGACGACAACCCGGCCAACCTGAAGCTGATCGGCACGCTGCTGGGCGAACAGGTGGAAAAAACGCTGCTGTGCGAGAGCGGTGAGGAAGCGCTGGCGCTGGCGCGCAACAACGTGCTGGATCTGATCCTGATGGACATTCAAATGCCGAAGATGGACGGCATTCACGCCAGCGAACTGATCCGCCAACTGCCGCACCACAACTCTACGCCGATCGTCGCCGTCACTGCCCATGCCGCCAGCGGCGAACGCGAGCATCTGCTGCAGGCCGGGATGGACGACTACCTGGCCAAGCCGATCGACGAGAAAATGCTGACCCGCGTGCTGTCGCGCTACCACAGCGGCGACGTGGAAAGCGCCGTCGCCGACGATGCCCCGCTGTCGCTCGACTGGCCGCTGGCGCTGCGCCAGGCGGCCAATAAACCGGATCTGGCGCGCGATCTGCTGCAAATGCTGCTCGATTTCCTGCCGCAGGTGCGCGAACGGGTGCAGGCGCTGCTCGAGGGGCAACACGACGACGAGATCCTCGACCTGGTCCATAAGCTGCACGGCAGCTGCAGCTACAGCGGCGTGCCGCGCCTCAAGCAGCTGTGTTTCTACCTCGAGCGGCAGCTGCGCCAGGGCATCACCAACGACGAACTGGAGCCGGAGTGGCTGGAGCTGTTGGATGAGATTGAACTGGTGATCCACGCGGCGCGCGCGCATCTGGCGCAACCGGCCTGAATCCTCAGGCCATAATGCAAAAAGGCACGCCGTAGCGTGCCTTTGTTGCTTTTAGCGCCTGACGTTTATCACTGCGCCAGCAGGTACAGTTGGCTATCGCCACGCTGAATATTCAACGCCAGCACCGACGGTTTGCTGTCGAGGATTTTACGCAGCTCGCCCAGGTTCTGGATCGGCTGTTGGTTCACGCCCAGGATCACGTCGCCCTTTTTCAGGCCGATGCGCGCGGCGGCGCTGCCGGCTTTCACGCTGTCGACCTTGACGCCTTTCACGTTGCCGACCTGGGTATTGCTCAGCTCGGCGCCTTCAATGCCGGTGTAGATATTGCCCGAGGCCACCTGGGTCTGCGCGCTTTGCTCCAGCGTGACGTCAATCGTTACCGGCTTGCCGTCGCGAATAATGCCCAGCGACATCTTGCTGCCGACCGGCAGCGTGCCGATCTCCGCCCGGAACGAGGCGAAGCTGGAGATGGCCTTGCCGTTCATGGTGACGATCACGTCGCCGGCCTTGATGCCCGCCTTCGCGGCGGAAGATTTCGGCATTACCTGGCTGACGAAGGCCCCGCGCTGCGCATCGACCTTCATCGCCTTGGCCAGCTCAGAGTTCAGCTCGGTGCCCATGATGCCCAGCTCGCCGCGTTTCACCTGGCCATACTCGACCATTTGCGCCGTCAGGTTTTTCACCATGTTGCTCGGAATAGCGAAGCCGATACCGATATTGCCGCCGTCCGGCGCCAGGATCGCGGTGTTGATGCCGATCAGCTCGCCGTTCAGGTTAACCAGCGCGCCGCCGGAGTTACCGCGGTTGATCGCCGCATCGGTCTGGATAAAGTTTTCGTAGTTTTCGATGTTCAGGCCGCTGCGCCCCAGGGCGGACACGATGCCCGAGGTGGCGGTTTCACCCAACCCGTACGGGTTGCCGATCGCCACGGTGTAATCGCCGACGCGCAGCTGATCGGAGTCCGCCATCTTGATCGCCGTCAGGTTCTTGAAGTCTTTCAGCTGGATCAACGCGATATCGGAACGCGGATCCTTGCCGATCACTTTGGCGTCGAAGCGGCGTCCGTCGCTCAGCTGCACCTGGATCTTGTTGGCGTTGTCCACCACGTGGTTATTGGTCACCACATAGCCCTTGGTGGCATCGATGACCACCCCGGCGCCCAGCGCCTGGAATTTCTGCTGCGTGCCCTGCGGCTGGCCATCCGGCCCTGGCTGTTCACCGCCCTGACACATCGGCGAGCCCTGGAACGGCGAACCGTCCTGGCAGAACGGCGAATCCTCACCGAAGAACTGTTGGAACTGCTGCGGCATGCGCGGCGTATTGACCGTGGTGCTGCCCTCAACGTTAATGCTCACGACGGAAGGCATCACCTTCTCCAGCATCGGTGCCAGGCTCGGCAGCTGTTGGGTGCTGGAAGAGGCGGTTTCAGCGGCGCTGGCCGTCGCCGGGCCCATCGCCATACCGATACTGAATGCCAGTGCGCTAAGAACTAATGCGGTTTTTTTCATCTGTGTGTCTCTTATAAAGTCGTTCAAAAAGAATGGCCGTCTTGCGTGCTTATTCAGAGTTAATTAATAGCCCGAAGTTCCGGCACAGATGATTGGCAATAGTAAACAAATATTGTCCGTCTTTACAAAACTCGAGACAGCCAACCGGTTGGAATTGCTGGCAATTATTCTTCAGCTCAATTATTCCGCCGCCATCAATCGACGATATTCATCATAGGCGTACAGGTCGGTCATTCCGCTGATATAGTCCTGCAATAAACGCGCGCGGAAATAATATTCCCGAATGCCTTGCTGCTCCGGCGATAAATGCTGCAGCCCTTCTACCGCCTCCGCATACGCTAGCCGATGCTTGGTGGACAGCTTGTGGAACAGGCGTGTTTCAATCGGATAAGCGCGATGGCTGTCCTCGCGCACCAGCTGGCTGAAGTCCGCCAGCGACATCGCCAACAGCGGGCTGTAAATGTCCAGCAGGCCGCTGATCACCCGATAGCCTTGCAGCTCGAGCTGCTCGACCTCAGGGTGGTTGAACACGTGCTTGAACGCCACATTTTTAAATATCTTCAGTAGCCGATAGGCCGGGCTGGAATCCTCCAGCAGCGCCTGATTGAAACTGCCCTGATAGACCGCGTCCAGATTGTCGATAAAGCGCTGCGCCGCATGCGGCACCAGCCGCGCCACGGTAAACACCCGCAGATACATGAAGAACTGATCTTCCGCGCTGCGCCGCGCGCCGCCGCGATCGATCTTGCGAAACGCGCTGGCGACGGTCTTGTCGAACAGATCGCCCGGCACCACCTCGCCCCACTCCTGAATCAGGTGCTGATACAGCTGCTCGACGGTGAAAATGCTCTTCTCCACCGCGTCTTCCAGATCGGCCACGCAGTACGAGATATCGTCGGCGGCCTCCATAATATAGGTCAGCGGGAAACGATCGAACTCGCCCATGTGCAGCTCGCGCCGCAACCGATCGACGAAGGCCTCTTCCGCCAGATAGTAGCCGGGCTTTTTCATCAGGTAACTGTGGCTGGCAGGGATGTCGCTCGCCCAGTAGGCCGGGCGAGTGTATTTCAAAATGCAGCCGACCTGCGCGTAGGTCAGGTTGAGCTTGAGCAGGCTGTACACCATGCGGATCGCCTGGGCGTTGCCCTCGAAATGGCTGAGATCCTGACGGATCCTGCTGCGCAGCCGGTTCAGATCGCTCTCCCCTTCATGCAGGCGCAGCGTCGCCACCTGGCAGCGATCGTGGCTGCCCGGCTCGCTGCCGCAGCTGGCGGGATCGAGCCGCTGGGCGAACCAGTCGTTGATCGCCGACTCGCCGAAGTGCCCGAACGGCGGATTACCGATGTCGTGCATCAGGCAGGCCATTTCCACGATGCTTTCAAACGGATCGAGCAGCCGGGTCAAGCCGAGCTCATCAATTCTCCCCGCCTGTTTGAAGCGATTGAGGATCTCTTTGGCGATGTGGCGCCCAACCTGCTGCACCTCCATCGAGTGCGTCAGGCGGCTGCGCACCGCCGCGTTGCGTTCCAGCGGAAACACCTGGGTTTTTTGCTGCAGACGGCGAATGGCGGCCGAGTTGACGATGCGCCCGCGATCGCTCTCGAACTGCCGCACGATGTCGTACTCTTCCTCGGCCTCGATCGGTTTGCTGAAAGGCCGTTGGAAGCTGATTTTTTGCTTGAAGTCGATCCCGGACATCTGTTTCTCCGCCGTTGCGCCCTGCCCCCGTGATAACAATTCCCGGCAGCGGATGCAACGCATTATCTCTGATACACAGCCATGATAGACTATGCCGCAATTCTCACGGCCAATCAGCGAGTGTTATTTATGAAAGTAGGCATCATCGGCGCAATGGAGCAGGAAGTCACCCTGCTGCGCGATCAAATCGAAAACCGTCAAACCATCCAGCGCGCGGGCTGCGAAATCTACACCGGCCAGATCGGCGGCGTTGACGTGGCCTTGCTGAAATCCGGCATCGGCAAAGTCTCTGCGGCCATGGGCACCACCCTGCTACTGGAACACTGCAGCCCGGATCTGGTGATCAACACCGGTTCCGCCGGCGGCCTGGCCAGCACCCTGCGCGTGGGCGATATCGTGGTGTCGGAAGAAGTGCGCTACCACGACGCCGACGTCACCGCCTTCGGCTACGAGCCGGGCCAGATGGCCGGCTGCCCGGCGGCGTTCGTCGCCGACGACGCGCTGATCGCGCTGGCGGAAAGCTGCATCAAACAGCTGGATCTGCACGCGGTGCGCGGCCTGATCTGCAGCGGTGACGCCTTCATCAACGGCGCCGAGCCGCTGGCGCGCATCCGCGCCACTTTCCCGCGCGTCGCCGCCGTGGAAATGGAAGCCGCGGCGATCGCCCACGTCTGCCATCTGTTCGGCACGCCGTTCGTGGTGGTGCGCGCCATTTCCGACGTCGCCGACAGCGAGTCGCACATGAGCTTTGAAGAGTTCCTGGTGGTAGCGGCCAAGCAGTCTACGCTGATGGTCAATGCCATGCTGCAAACCCTGGCCAAGCGCGGTTGATGTGAGGCTGCGCTTCACCTCGATGCTCTGTCTGTTGGCGCTCTGGCTGGCCCTGCCGGTCGGCGCCGCCCAGCGGGTGATTAGCCTGGCGCCCAGCGCCACCGAGCTCGCCTATGCCGCCGGCATGGGCGAGGTGCTGGTGGCGGCGAGCGCCTATTCCGATTACCCGCCGCAGGCCGCCAAGCTGGAGCAGGTGGCCTCCTGGCAGGGCATCAACCTGGAGCGGGTGCTGGCGCTCAAGCCGGACCTGATCCTCGCCTGGCGCGGCGGCAATCCGCAGCGCGTGCTGGATCAGCTCGCCGCGTTCGGCATCCCGATCTTCTATGCGGACGCCGACAACCTCGGGGGGATCGCCGGCTTGCTGGATAAGCTGGCGCAATACAGCCCGCACCCGGATCAGGCGCATCAGGCGGCAGACGACCTTCGCCGACAGTTCGCCGCTCTCAAGCAACAATACGCCGCTAACTCACCACGGCGCGTGCTGCTGCAGTTCGGCACCCAGCCGCTGTTCACCAGCTCCGGCGCCACATTGCAAAGCCAGGTGCTGGCGCTGTGCGGCGGGCAGAACGTCTTCGCCGATAGCCGCACCCCTTGGCCGCAGATCAGCCGCGAGCAGGTGCTGGCGCGTCAACCCCAGGCCATCGTCATCACCGGCGGCGCGAAAGAGGCCGCCAATGTGAAAGCCTTCTGGGCGCCGCAGCTGCAGGTGCCGGTGATCGCGCTGAACGAAGACTGGTTCAATCGCGGCGGGCCGCGCCTGCTGTTGGCGGCGCAGCAGCTGTGCCGCCAGCTGGCGGAGATCCGCTAATGCTGGTGTTCTGGTTGGATATTCTCGGCACGGCGGTGTTCGCCGTCTCCGGCGTACTGTTAGCCGGCAAGCTGCGCATGGATCCGTTCGGCGTACTGGTATTGGGCGTGGTCACCGCGGTCGGCGGCGGCACCATCCGCGATATGGCGCTGGCCAACGGCCCGGTGTTCTGGGTCAAGGATCCCACCGATCTGGTGGTGGCGATGATCACCTGCGTCTTGACGCTGCTGCTGGTGCGCCAGCCGCGCCGCCTGCCGAAATGGGTGCTGCCGGTGCTCGACGCCGTCGGGCTGGCGGTGTTCGTCGGCATCGGCGTCAACAAGGCTTTCGCGGCCGGCACCGGCCCGCTGGTGGCGATCTGCATGGGAGTGATCACCGGCGTCGGCGGCGGCATTATCCGCGACGTGCTGGCGCGCGAGATCCCGATGATCCTGCGCACCGAAATTTACGCCACCGCCTGCATCATCGGCGGCATCGTGCACGCTACGGCGTTTTACACCTTCCACATGCCGCTGCAACAGGCCATGATGCTGGGCATGGTCATCACGCTGGCCATTCGGCTGGCGGCCATCCGCTGGCACCTCAAGCTGCCCGCCTTTATTCTCGAACGCTGAGCCGTCGCCCTGCGGGGCGACGCGTGGCAACGCCGCACCGGGTGATTTATTAGACTAAAAATGGGTCTAGTGGTATTATTTTCGTCCAAAAAATAGCGTAGTATCGATGTGAAATTCTGTTACCCGCAGGTTAATCCCTTCCCCACGCTGTTAAAACTTTTTAACTTTTTGCCGATAAGTCATCACAAGATGGCTTACGGATGACTATTCCCGCAATGATGAAAAAAATTCTGCTTGCCTGCTGTGGCGCCCTGCTGAGTGGCGCCGCGTATGCCGATGCCGTCAGCGGCCAGATCGGCGTTACCCTGACCATTGAACCGCAATGCGCCGTGCGCCTCGAAGCCGCCGTCCCCCAGGCCCAATGCAGCCACGCGACGGCGCAGCCGAAGATCATCCGCACCCCACCGGCGCAGGAAAGCAATGCGGAAGTGATCCTCGTGGAATGGTAGACATAAAAAAACCCGCCGGCCGTAAGGCGAGCGGGTTGATGTTCTGACAGGCAAACTCAGATGCTGAACGACGAACCGCAACCGCAGGTGGTTTTGGCATTCGGGTTGGTCACCACGAAGCGCGACCCTTCCAGCCCTTCGGTGTAATCCACCGAACCGCCGACCAGATACTGCAGGCTCATCGGATCGACCACCAGCGCCACGCCCTGCTTCTCGATGGTCATGTCGCCATCGTTGACCTTGTCGTCAAAAGTGAAGCCGTACTGGAATCCGCTGCAGCCGCCGCCGGTAATGTAAACCCGCAACTTCAGGTTCGGGTTTTCTTCGTCAGCAATCAGGAACTTAACCTTGTTTGCTGCTGCCTCGGTAAATTGCAGGGGCAGTGCCGTTTGATCACTCATACTCTTTACTCCCAACATTGTTCAGCATCAGATCGCGACTATGGCTGCCTGATTAATATTAACGATTATCCGATACCTGAGTGTTGCGTTCAAGTATTCACCGCATTTGTTGTATTTTCCTTACCTGTTTTCTCCGCCGCTTCCCGTGCCAGCTGCACCTCCTGCCTTTGCAGGGTGCGAGCCAAGATCGACGAATACAGCGGCTTGCCGCCGAGCAGCTGCGCCACCACCGTGGCGCCGAGGCAGGTGATGATCATCGGTAAAATCAGCTGATAGTTGTCGGTCATTTCCAGCACCAGCACGATGCCGGTCAACGGGGCCCGCACCGTGGCGGCGAACAGCGCCCCCATACCGGCGATGGCGAAGGTGCCCGCTTCGATGCCGTATTGCGGGAACAGATGCGCCCCCGCCAGCCCGAAGGCGGTGCCGAACAGCGTGCCCAGCGCCAGCATCGGCGCAAAGATGCCACCCGGCGCGCCGGAACCGAAGCACAGCAGCGTGGTGAAGATGCGGGTAATGAAGATAAACATCAACATGCCGACGCTGTAATTGCCCGCCGCGGCGATCGGGATCAGCCCAAAGCCGCCGCCCGCCGCCTCTGGCTGAATCAACCCCAGAATGCCACACACGCCGCCGAGCAACCCACCCATCAACAAGATATTGCGCATTCTGCCGCCGTGCAGGCGCGCGAACATGTCTTGGGTGCGGAAGATCAGCGCGTTGAACCCCACGCCCACCGCGCCGAATATCGCCCCCAGCACCAGATAGAGCCACAGGGTGTTGATGGGCGCCGAAGAAAGTTTGTCGACCGCGATCACCGAGCCCTGGCCGTTAAACAGCTGGTACACCACGCTCGACATGATAACGCCGATAAACACCGCTTTAATCGAGATCAGGTTGTAGCGAAACTGCGGCCGCATCTCTTCGATGATAAACAGAATGCCGGCCAGCGGCGCGTTGAACGCGGCGGACAGCCCGGCGGCGGCCCCGGTCGCCAGCAGCGAATGACGCGCCTCGGCGCCGCGAATGCGCAGCACGTCCAATACCATGCGCCCGACGTTGCCGCCCATTTGCACCGTGGGCCCTTCGCGCCCCAGCACCATGCCCGCCCCCAGCGTGCCCATGCCGCCGATGAATTTCACCGGTATCACGCGCCACCAGCGCACCGGCCGCAGCTCCTCCAGCGCGCCTTCGATCTCCGGAATGCCCGAGCCGCCCGCCTCAGGCGCAAAGCGCCGCACCAGGTAATAGCCCAGCGCCGCCAGCGCGGCGGACAGGATAAACGCCAGCGGCCACACCAGGATCCAGGAGTCGGCGACCTGCGCCAGCGAAGCCAGCCGCTGCTGCTGCACCCACTCCACCGCTTTATCGAAGGCCACGCCAAGCAAACCAGCCAGCGTCCCCACCAGCGCGGCCATCAACAAGATCGCCACCGGCGTTTTATCGCGGCGGATAAACTGGCGCACCGCATCGCTGCGGCTAAGGCGCGGGCTCAACGTCCCGACGGGCTGTGAGTGTGATTCTGTCATCGCGAATAATTCGTCAGGTAATTTGTAATACAAATAGGCAGGGCGATAATTCTACCCCAACCCGGCGGCGGGCGCTGCCGTTAATGGTATCTGACTGTGATCGTTTCATAACGCGGCGCTCTCCTCTAGAATAGCGCGGTCAAATCATTCAAAAGAGAATCCAGGAGCCGATTTATGAGCCTACACAGCAAGTCCGAAAGTCTGTACGCCCAGGCGCAACAGTTGATCCCCGGCGGGGTAAACTCTCCGGTGCGTGCATTCACCGGCGTAGGCGGTGTGCCGCTGTTTATCGAGCGCGCAGACGGGGCTTACCTGTTCGATGCCGACGGCAAGGCCTATATCGACTATGTCGGTTCCTGGGGGCCGATGGTGCTGGGGCATAACCACCCGGCGATCCGCGACGCGGTGATCGAAGCGGCGCAGCGCGGCCTGAGCTTCGGCGCGCCGACCGAGATGGAAGTCAAAATGGCGCAGCTGGTCACCGAGCTGGTGCCGACGATGGATATGGTGCGCATGGTGAACTCGGGCACCGAAGCCACCATGAGCGCCATCCGCCTGGCGCGCGGCTACACCAACCGCGATAAAATCATCAAGTTCGAAGGCTGCTACCACGGCCACGCCGACTGCCTGCTGGTGAAAGCCGGCTCCGGCGCGCTGACCCTCGGCCAGCCGAACTCACCGGGCGTGCCAGCCGACTTCGCCAAACACACTCTGACCTGCACCTATAACGATCTGGATTCGGTGCGCGCCGCCTTCGAACAGTACCCGTCAGAGATCGCCTGTATCATCGTCGAGCCGGTCGCCGGCAACATGAACTGCGTGCCGCCGCTGCCGGAATTCCTGCCGGGCCTGCGCGCCCTGTGCGACAAGTACGGCGCGCTCTTGATCATCGACGAAGTGATGACCGGCTTCCGCGTGGCGCTGGCCGGCGCGCAGTCCTATTACGGCGTTGAGCCGGATCTGACCTGCCTCGGCAAAATCATCGGCGGGGGTATGCCGGTGGGCGCCTTCGGCGGCCGTCGCGATGTGATGGAGGCGCTGGCGCCGACCGGTCCGGTCTACCAGGCGGGCACCCTGTCCGGCAACCCGATCGCCATGGCGGCGGGCTACGCTTGCCTGACCGAAGTGTCGCAGGTTGGCGTGCACCAGACGCTGACCGAACTGACCGAGATGCTGGCCGCAGGCCTGCTGCATGCGGCGCAGGAAGAGAATATCCCGTTGGTGGTCAACAACGTCGGCGGCATGTTCGGCCTGTTCTTCACCGACGCGCCGGCGGTCACCTGCTACCAGGACGTGATGCAGTGCGACGTGGAACGCTTCAAGCGCTTCTTCCACCTGATGTTGGAAGAAGGGGTGTATCTGGCACCGTCCGCCTTCGAAGCGGGCTTCATGTCCGTGGCGCACAGCAAAGAAGACATCCAGCGCACCATCGACGCCGCGCGTCGCTGCTTCGCCAAGCTGTAATCCCGGCCGGATGGCCAAAAAAATGGGCGCCTCGGCGCCCGTTTTGTTTTTCGCTGCGGTTTACAGCAGCGTGCCGTAAATGGTCAACAGCGCCACCACCACCACGATGATCATCGTCACCTTGCGCGCCAGCGTCACCGCCGCGCGCGGCGTTTGCACCGGATCCATATGCGGATCGCGCGCCAGCGAGAACTGCGCCAGCCGCGTCAACACCTGATACGACGACGAATGCCGATCCCCCAGCGAGGCGAACCAGGCCGGCAGCGCCCGCTCGCCGTGGCCAAATAGCGCATAGGCCACCCCGGCCAAACGCACCGGGATCCAGTCCAGCCAGTTCAGCAGGTGATCGATGCCCGACTGCGAACGCTCCAGCGGCGTATTGTGGCGCGCCAGCCAGGTTTGATAGGCGCGCAGGAAGGCATATCCCGCCAGCGCGATCGGCCCGTACGGCCCAAAGACCACGAACCAGAACAGCGGCGCCAGGTAATAGCGGAAGTTGATCCACAGCAGCGCGTTTTGCAGCTCGCGCAGACGCAGCTCTTCACTGCAGTCCACCGGCAAACCGTGGATCAACGCCAGCTCTTCCGCCATCTGATCGCTGGCATGGGTATCCCCCTGCCGCGCCGCTTTCAGGTAGGCGCGGTAGTGTTTGCGCTTGATGCCGGCGCCGACGCACAGCAGATCGATGACGATCCACAGCAGCAGCGTCACCACGCCAAAGAATAACCCGTGCGACAACCACAGAACGCCCCAGACGACAACCATCCAGGCGGCGGTCATCGCCAGCGTCTGCGCCAGCGAAACCCGATGCAGCCGCTGAAATACCACTTCGAGGCGATGATCCAGCTGCCAGTGTTCCCCCAGCTTGAACAGGCGCTCCCAGGCCAAAACCAGCAACAGCGTAAACAGCGTCATTAGCGATTCCTCTCCCTTTTTCTTGTCTCAAGCATAGCGTCGGCAGGCGCGCCGCGTTGTTCCAGAGATGCCAGATAGCGATCCCAATCGAACGCCGGCCCGGGATCGGTTTTGCGGCCGGGGGCGATATCGCAATGCCCGGCGATATGCGCCGCCAACGGCGGATAATGTTCGGCCAGCAGCGCGGTGACCGCCTGCAGCGTGCGATATTGCGCCTCGGTGTAGGCTAACTGGTCGGTGCCTTCCAGCTCGATGCCGATGGAGAAATCGTTGCACCGTTCGCGCCCCTGATACAGAGAAACGCCCGCGTGCCACGCGCGCTGGTCGAAGGGCACATACTGCACGATCTCCCCATCGCGGCGGATCAGGCAGTGCGCAGACACTCGCAGCTGATGGATCTCGGCGAAATAAGGGTGCTGCGCGGGATCGAGCGTGCCGGTGAACAGCTGGTCGATATAGGGGCCACCGAATTCGCCGGGCGGCAGGCTGATGTTATGGATGACCAGCAGCGAGGGCGGCTCGTCATCCGGGCGACGATCGCAGTGCGGCGAAACCACTCGCGTCACCCCGACAATCCAGCCATTTTCCAACTGCATCAGACACCTCTCTGCGGTGGTACTTATTCCTGCAACAGAGTAGCATGTTCCCCTACGATCTAACCGTCCATTTCGGAGTTTTCCATGCCGACACGCCGCTACAGTGCCGACCGTCGCCGTACCGAGCTTCTTGAACGTATTGAAAGTGATATTCCCTATTCCGTCGCCCAGGCGCTGCGCGAAGACCTGGGAGGTGAAGTTGACGCCGGGCGCGATATTACCGCGCAATTGTTACCGGCGGACAAGCAGGCCGAAGCCACCGTCATTACCCGCGAAGCCGGCGTGTTCTGTGGCCGCCGCTGGCTGAACGAAGTCTTTATTCAGTTGGGCAACCAGGTGCAGGTGGAGTGGCTGGTGGCAGACGGCGACCGTCTGATACCGAACCAACCGCTTTGCCGGCTGCGCGGCCCTGCACGGGTGCTGTTGACCGGCGAGCGCACCGCGCTGAACTTCGTGCAGATGCTCTCCGGCGTGGCGACCGAGGTCAGCCGCTATGTGGCTCTGCTGGAAGGCACCCAGACTCGCCTGCTCGATACCCGCAAGACCTTGCCCGGCCTGCGCACCGCGTTGAAATATGCCGTACTGTGCGGGGGCGGCAGCAACCACCGGCTGGGGCTGTCCGATGCCTTCCTGATCAAGGAAAACCACATCATCGCCTCCGGCTCGATCAAAAACGCGGTGGAAAAAGCCTTCTGGCTGCACGCCGACGTGCCGGTGGAAGTGGAAGTCGAATCGCTTGATGAACTGCAGCAGGCGCTGGACGCCGGCGCCGACATCATCATGCTGGACAACTTCAGCGTCGAGATGATGCGTCAGGCGGTCGCCCAAACCCAGGGCCGCGCCCAGTTGGAGGTATCCGGCAACGTCACCAGCGAGACGCTGCGCACCTTCGCCGAGACCGGCGTGGATTACATTTCGGTCGGCGCGCTGACCAAACATGTGACCGCGCTCGATCTGTCGATGCGCTTCAAATGATCCCCTCGCCCCCGGCCGCCGCCGGGGGCGTTACCGCAGATTTGCGAAGCCCCTCGCACCGTTTTTCCCTCCGCTGCAAACGACATCAATACTGATGGAAGTACGCCGAGAAACGCGTAAAACCCGCTCGCCGTTCCCCCGCGCAAACCGCTACCGTTGTTTTCCACACCCTTATGGAGGAAACAACGCATGGAAACGCAACGCGGCTTTAGCCTGATCGAACTGATGGTGGTGATCGCCATCATCGCCATCCTCAGCGCCATCGGCATTCCCGCCTACCAGCGCTACATCCAGAAAGCGGCGATGACCGACATGCTGCAAACCATGGCGCCGTATAAGCTGGCGGTCGAGTTGTGCGTACTGGATGAAGGCGCGCCCGCCGGCTGTGAAGCCGGCAGCAAAGGCATTCCCACCGGCGGCGCGTCGCGTTACGTCAGCGGGGTGAAAGTCGTTAAAGGCGTCATCACGCTGACCGGCGCCCAAACGCTGCAGGGGCTGGCAGTGGCGTTAACCCCCAAGTCGAACGCCGATGGGCTGACCCGCTGGACCCGGCTGTGCAGCAGTGAAAACGCGACGCTGGTTGAGGTATGCCGGGAAGTCTTCCGCTTCGACGACGCGGCGGAGTAACGGCGATGAACGCGCAAATCAGCGAAGAGGTTCACACCCTGTGTCGGCGCTATCAGGCGCTGGCGCTGAGCGAAGACCCGACCACACTGACGGTCGCGCTCAGCGAAGAAGCGCCGCAGGGGCTGCTGGCGGCGCTGCGTTTCGCCACCGGTAAACGCATCCATCTGGAACAATGGCCGGCGGCCAGGTTGGAGCTGGCGCTTAACCAGCGCCACGAACCGCTCTCGGCGCCGCTGGCGGCCGAAGAGGACACAACCGACATCGCCTACCCCGACGACGGCGATGCGCCGGTGGTGCAATTCATCAACCAGACGCTGCGCCTGGCCATCCAGCGCCGCGCCTCGGACATCCACTTCGAGCCCTTTCGACAGCATTTTCGCATTCGTCTGCGCATCGACGGCGTACTGCAAACCCTCGCCTCACCGCCGCCGCAGCTGACCGCGCGCCTCATCGCCCGGCTGAAGATCCTCGGCCAGTTGGATATCGCCGAGCGCCGTCAGCCTCAGGATGGGCAGCTCAGCCTGACGCTGGACAGCGCGCGCTATGCCATGCGTATCGCCACTCTGCCGACGCTGCACGGCGAAAAGGTGGTGCTACGCGTTCAGCAGGGCGAGCAACAAGAACTGCCGCTGGATCAGTTGGGCATGAGCCGGGCGGATCTGGCGCGCTACGCGACGGCGCTGGCCTGCCCGCAAGGGTTAATCCTGGTGACCGGCCCGACCGGCAGCGGCAAAACGGTGACGCTGTACAGCGGTCTGCGCCAGTTGAACGATGCGCAGAGCAACCTATGCAGCGTCGAGGATCCGGTCGAGATCCCGCTGTTCGGCGTTAATCAGACCCAGATCAACGCCAAAACCGAGCTGAGCTTCGCCCGGGTGCTGCGCGCCCTGCTGCGCCAGGATCCGGACGTCATCATGGTCGGCGAGATCCGCGATGCGGAAACCGCCGAGATCGCGGTCAAGGCCGCGCAAACCGGCCACCTGGTGCTGTCGACGCTGCATACCAACTCCACCGGCGAAACCCTGACGCGGCTGATGCACATGGGGATCCCCGGCTACCTGCTCGCCGGCTGCCTGAAGCTGGTCGTCGCGCAGCGGTTGGTGCGCAGGCTGTGCCGCCACTGCCGCTATCCGCAAAGCCAGCCGACGCATTTTCCCAGCGCGATCTGGCCGGAACCGCTAACCGTCTGGCGCGCCGATGGCTGCGAGCATTGCTTCGGCGGTTACTATGGGCGCATCGGCGTGTATGAACTGTTAGCCATTACGCCGGAAATACAGGCGGCATTGCTGGCGAACGCCACTCCCAGTCTGCTGGCGGATATCGCTCGCGAACAGGGGCAGCTTTCGCTGCTGCAGGCGGGCCTGGCGCTGGCCGCCGAAGGCACGACCTCGCTGGAAGAACTGTACCGCGTGATCGACGTCGTCCAGCCTGGCATAGCCGCGCCATGAAAGCGCGCCGGCTGTTTCTTTGGCAGGCTTTCGACGCACAGGGCGCCTTACGCCGCGGCGAACTGATGAGCGAAGAAAAACGGCAGGTGAGCCGGTTGCTGATCGAACAAGGCCTGCAACCGTACCGAATCGGGCACGGCAAACGCGTTACGCCCGACCAATGGCGTGGAGAACCGTTAATCCATTTCGCCCGCCAGCTCGCCACTCTGCTGCAGGCGGGGTTGCCGCTGGTCAATGCGCTGCAGTTGCTGGCAGCAGAGCATCCTTCGGCAGCCTGGCGCTGCCTGCTGCGCCAGCTGGCCGACCAGGTGCGCGAAGGGCAACCGCTTTCCGAAACCCTCGCCGAACAACCGGGGATTTTTCCCCTGATCTACCGCCAGCTGATCGCCATCGGCGAACTGACCGGTAACCTCGATCGCTGCTGCCTGCAGCTGGCACAACAGCAAGAAGCCCAGCTGCTGCTGCGCCGCAAGGTGACCAAGGCGCTGCGGTATCCCCTCTTCATCTGTGCGGTGGCGCTGCTGGTCAGCGTGCTGATGCTGGTGATGGTGCTGCCAGAATTCGCCAAGGTTTATCAATCGTTCGATGCGCCACTGCCCTGGTTTACCCAAGGGCTATTGAAGTTGTCCGCGCTGCTGATCGCCGTTGGCCCCTATTTGGCGCTGCTGCTCGGCGCATCGCTGTTCGGCTACTGCCGCTGGCTGCATCCGCGCCCGCCGTGGCGCAGACGTGAACAGGCACTCTTGCTTCGCCTGCCGCTGATCGCCCGGCTGGTGAGCGGCGGCGCGCTGAGCCAAACATTTCGCATCCTGACCATGACCCAACGCGCCGGGCTGACGCTGGTGGAAGGCTTGAGCGCGGCGGCGCTGGCGGCTGACCATCTGCTGTACCGACAGGCGCTGGAGCAGGTGCGACGGCAGATCGCCGAAGGAGAAGCCTTTCATCATGCCATGGGCCTGCAACCGCTGTTTCCGCCGCTGTGCCGGCAGTTGGTGCGGGTGGGCGAAGAGTCCGGTTCGCTGGACGCCTTGCTGGATAAATTGGCGCAGTGGTATGAACGGCAGACGCACGAGCTGGCCGATACGCTGGCGCAAACGCTGGAGCCGCTGCTGATGCTGGTGGTGGGCGGGATTGTCGGCGCTTTGGTGATCGCCATGTACCTGCCTATCTTTCAACTGGGCAGCGTGTTGGGATAAAGGGAAGAGGATAGCGGGCGCCGCGGTGTGCTGCGCCCGAATGCAAGGTGCGGCTTATTTGCTGCCGAAGACGCGGTTTTCCTGCTCTGCCACGCGGATAAAGGTGGTGCGCTTGGTCAGCTCTTTCAAACGCTCGGCGCCGACGTAGGTGCAGGCGGAACGCAGGCCGCCGAGGATATCGCGCACGGTAAACTCCACCTCGCCCCTCAGCGGCAGCTTGACGGTTTTCCCTTCGGCCGCGCGATACTCCGCTACGCCGCCGACATGGCGCTTCATCGCTGACTCGGAGCTCATGCCGTAGAACAGCATGAACTTCTCGCCGTTCTCTTCCACCACGGTGCCTTCGCACTCGTCGTGGCCGGCCAGCATGCCACCCAGCATCACGAAGTCCGCGCCGCCACCGAAGGCTTTGGCGACATCGCCCGGCACCGAGCAGCCGCCGTCGCTGACAATTTGGCCGCCCAGCCCATGGGCCGCATCGGCGCATTCGATCACCGCCGACAGCTGCGGATAGCCCACGCCGGTTTTCACGCGGGTGGTGCATACCGACCCCGGGCCAATGCCGACTTTAACGATGTCGGCGCCGGAGAGGATCAACTCTTCCACCATCTCGCCGGTCACTACGTTGCCGGCGCAGATCACGTGATTCGGGCAGGCTTCGCGCGCTTTCTGCAGGAAGGCGACGAAGTGTTCAGAGTAGCCGTTGGCCACGTCGATACAGATGAATTTCAGCGCCGGAGACAGGGCCAGGATCTGCTGCATTTTGGCGAAGTCGGCTTCGGAGGTGCCGGTGGACACCATCACGTGGCGCAGCACCGATTCCGGCATGCGCTGCACGAAGTCAGCCCATTGCTCGACGCTGTAATGTTTGTGTACGGCGGTGAGAACGTCGAAAGAAGCCAGGGCCTCGGCCATGCGGAAGGTGCCCACCGTGTCCATGTTGGCGGCGATAATCGGCACGCCGGACCAGCTGCAACCTGAATGCTTGAAGGTAAACTGACGTTCCAGTTCAACCTCGGAACGGCTTTTCAGCGTGGAGCGCTTAGGGCGGATCAACACGTCTTTAAAACCCAACTTCAAATCTTCTTCAATACGCATGACTTATGATTTCCTGGTTAATGGCGACGGATCGCAAGGAGGATGTTCGAACCTCTGCCCGACGGCTTTCCAGTGGCGCAAAAAGACGGCGGCGAGATTAATGCCAGTTCCAGTGACGTTATAATACGCGCTAATAATCGCCGAACAAGACTGCGAATTCGCCTTTATTTACGCTACAATCCGACAAATTTACCTGCATAATCGCAGTGTGATTGCCCGCTCATTTTTGCCGTGCCGCTGCGCTTTTTCTCGCCGCCCGAACGGGGCCGACGCGCAAGCGCCGCCTGCCGACTTGCACTTCTGCGCGATCGCTTTATGATTCGTCTATTATTTTTTTATGAACATCGGATGCACCTAACACCATGGCCTACATTGTTGCGTTGACCGGGGGCATAGGCAGCGGCAAAACGACCGTTGCGAACGCCTTTGCGCGCCACGGCGCAGCCATTGTCGATGCCGACGTGATCGCCCGTCAGGTCGTCGAGCCGGGCACCCCTGCTCTGGCCGCGATCGCCGAGCGATTTGGTAATGAAATGTTGCTGCCGGACGGCGCGCTCAACCGCGCTGCTCTGCGTCAGCGCATCTTCAGCCACCCCGATGATAAAACCTGGCTGAACCAACTACTGCATCCGCTGATACACCGCGAGACCCAACGCCAACTGGCGCAGGCTGCCAGCCCGTACGCACTGTGGGTGGTGCCGCTGCTGGTGGAAAACCGCCTGCAGGATCGCGCCGATCGGGTGCTCGTGATCGATGTCGACGCTGAGACCCAGTTGGCTCGCACCATCGCGCGCGACGGCGTCAGCCGCGAGCAAGCGCAGAGCATTCTCGCCGCCCAGGCCACGCGCCAGCAGCGCCTCGCCGTGGCGGATGACATTATTGACAACAGCGGCGCCGCTCAGGGGATAGAGCCACAGGTCGCCGCACTGCATCGTCGCTACCTTGAACTGGCGGCAACAGCGCCCCAACAGGATTAAACTGCATGAGTGATGTTTCCCCAACCGTTCTCTTTGAACACCCGCTTAACGAAAAAATGCGCACCTGGCTGCGCATCGAATTTCTGCTGCAACAGCTACACGGCCAGCGCGCCCTGAGCGAAACCGCCATCGCCCTTACCTTCTTTCGCACCGTCTCCGACCTGCTGGACGTGCTGGAGCGCGGCGAAGTGCGCACCGAACTGCTCAAAGAGCTGGAGCGCCAGCAGCAAAAACTGTTGGCCTGGGCCGATGTGCCGGGCGTGGATATGGCGCTGATCGATCAGCTGCGCGGCCAGTTGAAGTCGCGCTCATCGGCGCTGATGGCGGCGCCGCGCCTCGGTCAGGCGCTGCGTGAAGACCGGCTGATCGGCCTGGTGCGCCAGCGGCTGAACATTCCCGGCGGCTGCTGCAGCTTCGATCTGCCAACCCTGCACATGTGGATGCACGCGCCGCAGCAGGATCGCGACGCCGACGTCGCCGCCTGGCTGCAATCGTTGGATCCGCTGAACCAGGCGCTGATCATGGTGCTGGATCTGATCCGTCAGTCGGGGCCGTTCCGCAATCAAATCAGCCTGAACGGCTTTTTCCAGGACAACGCCGAAGGGGCGGATCTGCTACGCCTGCGCCTCCATCTGGCGCCGCAGCTTTATCCGCAGATTTCTGGCCACAAGACGCGTTATGCCATTCGTTTCCTGCCGCTGGACAGCGAAAATGGCGTGGTGCCTGAACGCCTGACGTTCGAATTGGCCTGTTGTTGAACTCATGAAAGCAAGCCTTCTCAGCACTGACAGAAGGCGTAAGGAACCGTTATGACGACCGTAGTGAAATGCCCAACCTGTGGCACCGGCGTGGTTTGGGGTGAAGTCAGCCCGTTCCGGCCGTTTTGCAGCAAGCGCTGCCAGCTGATTGATCTTGGCGAGTGGGCCGATGAAGAGAAGCGCATTCCGAGCAACAGCGATCTGTCGGAAAGCGAAGACTGGAGCGAACTCGACGACCGCTAGCCGCCGGTTGAAGGCCTGGCGGACGCCAGGCCAATCTTGTTATTGCGCGGCGTTAGCCTGCGCCACCAGCAGTTGAATAATGCCGACGTTGGCTTCCGGGAAGTCGTCTTCACGCAGATCGGCCTGTTTTACCCAGCGCATCGGCTGCCCTTCACGGCCAAACGGCTCGCCCGCCCAACGCTCCACCAGATAAAAATTCAGTGTCACGATGCGATCGCTGAAACGATGCTCCACCACCTCCAACAGTTCGGCACGTTCGGCTTCGATACCGGTCTCTTCACGCAACTCGCGGCTCAGGGCCTGTTCCGGCGTCTCACCCGGTTCGATCTTGCCGCCGGGAAACTCCCAAAATCCGGCCATGTGCGTGTCAGCGGCGCGGCGGGTAATAAAGATCTCCCGTTGAGCATTGCGGATGATGCCCACGGCGATATTCAGATGTTTCATCTCACCCTCCTGATGGGTGCCAAAAAACAGGGGCTCAGCAAGCTGAACCCCTGGGTGTTATCGGTTAACCGCGGCCGGCATTACTGCAGGCGGCCGTGACACTGCTTGTATTTCTTGCCGGAGCCGCATGGGCAAGGATCGTTGCGGCCCACTTTACGCTCGGCGGTGGCCGGCGCGTTCGGATCTTCGGTCACCAGCGCGTTCTCGTCGTGGTGGCTCAGCTGTTGCTGCTGCGCCAGGCGCTCAGCCTCTTCACGACGCTGCTGTTCCAGCGCTTCCACTTCTTCCGGCATCCGCACCTGTACCTTGCTCAGCACGCTGATCACTTCATATTTCAGCGATTCCAGCATGGTGGCGAACATGTTGAAGGATTCGCGCTTGTACTCCTGCTTCGGATCCTTCTGCGCATAGCCGCGCAGGTGGATGCCCTGACGCAGGTAGTCCATCGCCGCCAGGTGCTCTTTCCACAGGGAATCCAGCGTCTGCAGCATCACGCCCTTCTCGAAGTTGCGCATCATTTCGCTGCCGACCACGTCTTCCTTACGCAGGTACTGCTCTTTGGCGTTCTCCAGAATACGTTCGCGCAGCGTCTCTTCGTGCAGCTCCGGCTCTTTGTCCAGCCACTGGGCAATTGGCATCTCCAGATCGAAGTCGTTCTTCAGGCGCTCTTCCAGCCCCTGAATGTCCCACTCTTCTTCCAGCGACTGCGGCGTGATGTAGTTGTCGATGGTGCTCTTGAACACGTCCTCGCGGATGCTGGCGATGGTTTCGCTCACGTCGGACACGTCCAGCAATTCGTTACGCTGGCTGTAGATAGCGCGGCGCTGATCGTTGGCGACATCGTCGTATTCCAGCAGCTGCTTACGGATATCGAAGTTGCGGCTCTCCACCTTGCGCTGGGCGTTGGCGATCGCCTTGGTCACCCACGGGTGCTCAATCGCTTCGCCTTCTTTCATGCCCAGTTTACGCATCATGCCAGACACGCGATCCGAGGCGAAGATACGCATCAGGGCATCTTCCATCGACAGGTAGAAGCGAGATGAACCGGCGTCGCCCTGACGACCGGAACGGCCGCGCAGCTGGTTATCGATACGGCGCGATTCATGGCGCTCGGTGCCGATAATATGCAGACCGCCCGCCGCCAGTACCGCGTCGTGGCGCACTTTCCAGGCGGCTTTGATGGCTTCAATTTGCTCTTCTGTCGGTTCTTCCAGCAGCGCCACTTCGGCCTGCCAGCTGCCGCCCAGCACGATATCGGTACCACGGCCCGCCATGTTGGTGGCGATGGTCACCGCACCGCTCTGACCCGCCTGGGCGACGATGTCCGCCTCCATGGCGTGGAATTTGGCGTTCAGCACCTTGTGCTCGATACCCGCTTTGGTCAGCTCATGGGAAACCACTTCGGATTTCTCGATTGAGATGGTACCCACCAGCACCGGCTGGCCTTTGGCGGTACGCTCGCGGATGTCTTCGATGATGGCACCGATCTTCTCTTTCTCGGTCATGTACACCAGATCCGGCATATCCTTACGGATCATCGGACGGTTGGTTGGCACCACGATGGTGTCCAGCTTGTAGATCGAGCTGAATTCGAAGGCTTCGGTATCGGCGGTACCGGTCATCCCGGCCAGCTTCTCGTACAGACGGAAGTAGTTCTGGAAGGTGATCGAAGCCAGCGTCTGGTTCTCGTTCTGGATCTCCACGCCTTCTTTGGCTTCCACCGCCTGGTGCAGACCGTCGGACCAGCGGCGGCCCTGCATGGTACGGCCGGTGTGCTCATCGACGATGATCACTTCGCCGTCTTTCACGATGTAGTCCACGTCGCGGGTAAACAGCACGTGGGCACGCAGCGCGGCGGTAACGTGGTGCATCAGCATGATGTTGGTCGGCGAGTACAGCGATTCGCCTTCATCCATGATGCCAGCTTCCACCAGCATCTCTTCGATCAGGATCAGACCGCGTTCGGTCAGGTGGACCTGACGCGCCTTCTCATCCACCGAGAAGTGCCCTTCACCCTTGAAGGTGTCGGAGTCTTCTTTTTCCTGGCGGATCAGTTTAGGGATCAGCTTGTTGACCTTGATGTACATCTCGGAGCTGTCTTCTGCCGGGCCGGAGATGATCAGCGGCGTACGCGCTTCATCGATCAGGATGGAGTCCACCTCATCCACCAGCGCATAGTGCAGTTTGCGCTGCACGCGCTCTTCCGGGCTGAACGCCATGTTGTCGCGCAGGTAGTCGAAGCCGTATTCGTTGTTGGTGCCGTAGGTGATGTCGGCGGCGTAAGCTTCACGCTTGGCCGGCGCCGGCATGCCCGGCAGGTTGATACCGATGCTCAGGCCGAGGAACTCGAACAACGGACGGTTGTTTTCGGCGTCACGCTGCGCCAGATAGTCGTTGACGGTCACGACGTGCACGCCGCGGCCGCTCAGGGCGTTCAGATAAGCCGGCAGCGTCGCGGTCAGGGTTTTACCTTCACCGGTGCGCATCTCGGCGATGCAGCGATCGTTCAGCACCATGCCGCCCAGCAGCTGCACGTCGAAGTGACGCATGCCGAACACGCGCTTGCTCGCCTCACGCACCACGGCGAAGGCTTCCGGGATCAGGCTGTCCAACGACTCGCCTTTCTCCAGGCGCGCGCGGAACTCGTTGGTTTTCGCTTTCAGCTCGTCATCGGACAGTTTTTCCATGTCCGGTTCCATGCGGTTGATCTGCTCAACCACTTTGCGCATGCGGCGCAGGGTACGATCGTTACGGCTGCCAAAAACTTTGGTTAATAATTTCACTAACATGATGTTTGATATCTCTGTCATGACGGCCGAGCACGGCAGTCAACTTGCTATTATTTATGGTTTTTGTGCCCGAAGGGCGAAGTCAGACGAGTGCGGCGGGCCCGGCACGAATGCCTTGCACCTGCGCCACCCACAGGCCGGTCTGGTGGCGCGCCAGCGTGGGCAGCACCTCAAGGTGGGTGTGGCGAATGATGGTCGGCGGCTTCGGCTCGTGCGTCAGCAGCGCGTTGAGAGTAGAAAGCAGCGCCAGTTGCGCTACCTGCAAAGGGGGTTCCGCTTCGGCTTCGCTTTCCTGCACCCGCGCATAAACCGCCTGCGGCGCCAGCGCGAAAGAGAGGTGACGAATGACGGTGCGCAGCGCATGTTGCTGCCAATAATCTACGCTGAAGGTAGGACGGCGATGTGCGTCCTGCAGCAGGGCCAGGCTGTTGAAGGTGCCGTTGGCCGAATTTTGCCGGTTAAGGCTGGACGATGTGCTCGGCAGTGCGGCCTGATCGGGGGCGCCGGACAAATTGGAAGGTGCGCCAAGCGTGGCCGCAACCATCCCTAACAGGAGATGGGGCCAGAAATAACGTCTGCCAAATTGTCGCCAACGATTTAGAATACCGATCACGAGTTTATAATCCGCCGGAGCCCATTATGCGCGATAGCCGTCCACAATTATTAGATGTCCTGTTCGACGACGCGTCTGCCGGCAGCAAAGGGACGCTGCAAAACGTCCAGCAACGCGCGGTGGCGCTGCTCAAGCTTAACCGTGCAGTGAAGGGCCTGTTGCCCGCTCCCCTGCATCCCTGGTGCCGCGTCGCGAATTTCCGACAGGGTATTTTAGTGCTCGAAACGGCAAATGCCAGTTGGATGATGCGCTTGCGCTACGAACAACCCGCTTTGCTGTCTGCACTACGAGCGCAAATTCTACCATCATTGTCGTCGATCGACATCAGGATTAATCCGGCCTTGATGGCGAAAGGCAGCAACCAGGTGCAAAACGCCGAAAAAGCGCCGGAAAAACCCGTGCCAATGCGGCATTTGAGTCTGGAAAGTGCGGAGGAACTGAGAGGATTGGCAAGCCGTAGCCCGGAGAAGCTGCGCAAAATATTGGAACGGCTGGCTGCATTGGCCGGAGAGGGTACCAACACAACCAGTCGTGATAAGTAATCAGCGACACGAACTGCAAAACACCCGACAGCCGGCATCACACCATCGCGAGCCTGAATTCTCAGGCTCTCAGGGGATGCGCCTGCCGTTATTCGCAGGCGAGGAATTCAGACCTTACGCCAATACGGTAGACGGTGCCTTGAATGCCAATGGCATTTCGGCTTCGTCCTGGAAGGTCACGTATTCCCACGCTTCCTGCTTGGCCAGCACGGCCTGCAGCAGTTTGTTGTTCAGCGCGTGGCCAGACTTGAACGCGGTGAACGCGCCAATAATGTTGTGGCCGCACATGAACAGGTCGCCGATGGCGTCCAGCATTTTGTGACGTACGAATTCGTCTTCGAAACGCAGACCGTCTTCGTTCAGCACGCGGTAATCATCTACCACGATGGCGCAATCGAAACTGCCGCCCAAGGCCAGGCCACGGGACTGCAGGTATTCGATGTCACGCATAAACCCGAAGGTGCGCGCGCGGCTGATTTGACGCACGAACGACTCAGCCGAGAAATCAAGGCGATAGCGCTGAGAGCTGGCGTCGATAGCCGGGTGGTTGAAATCGATGGTGAAGTCCAAGCGGAACCCGTTATGCGGGGACAGCTCGGCCCATTTATCGCCATCTTCAACACGCACAGTCTCTTTCAGACGCAGGAATTTCTTCGCCGAGTTCAGTTCTTCGATGCCGGCATCCAGCAGCAAGAACACGAACGGACTGGCGCTGCCGTCCATGATTGGGATTTCAGCGGCGTCGACTTCAATGACGATGTTGTCGATGCCCAGCCCAGCCAGCGCGGCGTTGAGGTGCTCAACGGTCGAAATACGCACGTCATGCTCATTCACCAGGCAAGTACAGAGCATGGTATCACGCACGGATTTTGCATCAGCCGGAAAATCAACCGGTGGATTCAAGTCAGTGCGACGATAGATGACCCCGGTATTAGCCGGCGCTGGGCGCATTGTCAGCGTGACTTTCTTGCCGGTATGCAAACCGACGCCAGTCGCCTGAACAATACGTTTTAATGTCCTTTGTTTGATCATCGTTTTATCTCGCAATGTTATCCATCCTACCAGCCAAGCATACAGCATGGCTGGCGGGACAGTTTAGCACAAAGAGCGGAGATTCCAAATTCTCAGGATATTCTTAGTCTGCCTGCTTACGCAGGAAGGCTGGAATATCAAGATAGTCGGGCTCTTTATTCGGCTGCGCAGCTTGGTCGTTGACCACCTTCGCGGCAGGTTTCACTTCCTGCGGCAGAGGCGACATGCCGTGCTGCTGATAACGGTGATCCATCACCGGCTGGCTGGCCTGCTTATTGGTCACCAGGGTGATTTCAGGACGCTTGTCCATACCGATACCGGTTGCAACCACGGTTACGCGCAGTTCGTCGTTCATTTCTGGATCCAGCGAGGTACCGATAACCACGGTAGCGTTGTCGGAAGCGAACGCGCGGATGGTGTTACCCACGGTTTCGAACTCATCCAGACGCAGGTCGAAGCCAGCGGTAATGTTGACCAACACGCCGCGCGCGCCGGACAGGTCGATGTCTTCCAGCAGTGGGCTGGAGATCGCCATTTCGGCCGCTTCTTCGGCGCGGTCTTCACCGCAAGCCACGCCGGAACCCATCATCGCGTAGCCCATTTCGGACATCACGGTGCGCACGTCGGCGAAGTCGACGTTCATCAGGCCCGGACGGGTGATCAGCTCGGCAATACCCTGCACCGCGCCTTTCAGCACGTCGTTGGCCGCGCCGAACGCGTCCAGCAGAGAGATGCCGCGACCCAGAACTTTCAGCAATTTGTCGTTCGGGATGGTGATCAGCGAGTCCACGTGTTTGGACAGTTCAGCGATACCCTGCTCCGCGAATGCCATGCGCTTCTTGCCTTCGAAGTTGAAAGGCTTGGTCACCACGGCCACGGTCAGAATACCCAAATCTTTAGCCACTTCAGCCACCACTGGCGCCGCACCGGTACCGGTACCGCCGCCCATGCCGGCTGCGATGAAGACCATGTCTGCGCCGTCCAACGCTGCGCGCAGGGCTTCGCGGTCTTCTTCCGCTGAATTGCGACCCACTTCAGGGTTCGCGCCCGCACCCAGACCTTTGGTAATACCGCTACCAATCTGGATGGTTTGGCCAACCGCCGTTTTACGGAGCGCCTGGGCGTCCGTGTTCACAGCGAAGAATTCAACACCTTCGATGCGCTCGCGCACCATGTGTTCAACGGCGTTGCCACCGCCGCCGCCGACGCCGATGACTTTAATCACCGCGTCATTGGTTAGTTCCATTGGTTCAAACATAGTTTCTCTCCGTTTTGTGCCTGTCGCTGCGAGATCATAAAAAGATTACTCAGCATGATCTCTTTGTTGAAACATTAAAACTCTTTTCTCAGCCAGCTATTGATGCGTTTAAACCAATTGCCCACCGAGGCGCGTTTTTCTACTTCTGTCTCACCGCTCAGGTGAGACTCTTTTCCATAGTGCAGCAGACCTACCGCCGTCGAGTAGTAAGGCTCCTGCGCATAATCCGTCAGACCCGTGATGTTCAAGGGTTGGCCGATGCGTACCTGGGTATGGAACACCCGTTGCGCACAGGCTGCCAGGCCATCAATCTGGGCGGCGCCACCGGTCAGCACGATACCTGCCGCCAGATGATGCTTCACCCCTTGCTGACGCAGTTGCTCCTGCAATTGCAAAATTTCATCGTTAACCAGATTCAACAGTTCGGTGTAGCGTGGCTCAATGACTTCAGCCAGCGTCTGTCTTTGCAGACTGCGCGGAGGACGTCCCCCGACGCTAGGCACCTCTACATTCTCATCCTTGCTAACAATCGACCCAAGCGCACAGCCGTGTCGAACTTTAATCGCTTCCGCGTCGGTCGGCGGCGTGCCGAAGGCGTAGGCGATATCGCTGGTGACCACGTTCCCGGCGTAAGGGATCACTTTGGTGTGGCGCAGCGCACCGCCGGTGTACACCGCCATATCCATGGTGCCGCCGCCGATATCCACCACGCAAACGCCGAGTTCGCGTTCATCTTCGGTCAGCACCGCGTAGCTCGCGGCCAGACCGGCGAAAATAAGTTGGTCAACTTTCAAGCCGCAACGTTCCACGGCCTTGACGATGTTCTTCGCCATATCGTTATGGCAGGTAATCAGATGCACCTTGGCCTGCATGCGCACGCCGGACAGCCCAACCGGGTTTTTGATGCCTTCCTGATAATCGATGGCGTATTCCTGAGGAATCACGTGCAGGATGCGGTGTTCGTCGCGCACGCGCACCGATTTGGCGGTGTGCACCACATTCTCCACGTCGTCCTGCGTCACTTCCTCTTCCGAGATCGGCACCATGCCGATTTCGTTCTGGCAGCTGATGTGTTTGCCCGACAGCGCCAGGTACACCGACGAGATCTGGCAGTCCGCCATCAGCTCGGCCTGATCGATGGCGCGCTGTACGCACTTCACCACCGACTCCAGGTCGTTTACGCCGCCCTTATCCATGCCGCGAGACGGGCAGCTGCCCACCCCGATAATGTTGACCATGCCATCGGGCAGAACTTCCCCTACCAATGCGGAGACTTTTGCAGTACCGATCTCCAGTCCAACTACCAGTTTTCTGTCCGTCGACTTGATCATTGTTGTTTTGCCTGTGCCTGATTCTGTTGCTGATTACTGTTTTGCTGACCGCCAAGCGCCTGCGGATCGACCAACACCGGAGCCCACCCTACCGAAGCGCCGGACTCGTAGCGCAGATCGACATAGCTGACACGCTTGCTCTCCGCCTGACCCTGCTGCTGCAATACCGGGTAAAGCTCGATAAACCGCTGCAAACGCCCGTTGCGGTCATCGCGCCCCAGCTCAAGCCGGACATCGTTGTCCAGCGCCAGCTGCCAGGAATGGCGCGCGGTCATCGCCGCCATTTTCAGCGTATACTTGCTGGCCGCCAACGTGGCGCTCATCGCCCGATAGCCCTCCAGCACATCCTGTTCGCTCCCTTCCGGCCCGTAGAGCAGCGGCAACTTCTGCTTGCCCGCCCGCTCCGCCGGCACACTGAACGCTTTGCCGTCGGCGTCCACCATGTGCAAATCGTTCCAGCGCGCCACCGGGACGTACTCCACCAGATGGATCTTCAGCTCATCCGGCCATTGTTTGCGCACGCTGGCCTGCTTGATCCACGGCAGACGTTCGATCTGCTGCTGGATGACGTCCACATCCTGCGTCATAAAGGTGCCGGGTGCGCCCAGCGCCAGGATCGCCTGACGAATATCATCGTTGGTGGTGTAATGGCGTTCGCCGGTCACCACCAGCCTTGAGAGCGGCAGGCGACTGGCGTCTTTCATCCAGCCAAGCACCGCCCAACCGCTCCACACGACCGTTCCCAACACCATCAGCAGGAAAATCATTCCCGCCAACTGGGTTCCATTGCTGCGGCGCGGGCCGTTATCCACCTCGCGATCGCGCGCATTCAGGGCAGCTTGCGACATATCAGTCGGCCAACTCCAAAATTCTCGCCACTAGCTGCGAGAAGCTTAATCCAAACTGGCGCGCTGCCATCGGCACCAGGCTATGACTGGTCATGCCCGGAGAGGTGTTCACCTCAAGCAGATAGAAGCTGCCATCGCTGTCTTGCATTACGTCGACGCGGCCCCAGCCGCTGCAGTCCAGACCGCGGTAGGCGCGCAGCGCCAACGCCGCCATCTCGGCTTCCTGCTCGGCGCTCAAACCACTCGGGCAGAAGTACTGCGTATCGTCCGAAATGTACTTGGCCTGGTAGTCGTAAAACACGCCGGCCGGCTGGATACGGATCGACGGCAGCACCTGGTCGCCCAGCATCGCCACGGTGTATTCCGGCCCGCTCAACCACTTCTCCACCAGCACATCGTCGTCATGGCGGAAGGCTTCTTCCAGCGCCGCTGCCAACGCCGCGCTTTCGGTGACCTTGCTCATGCCGACGCTGGAGCCTTCACGGCTCGGCTTGACGATCACCGGCAGGCCGAGATCCGCCACGCGCGCCAGTAGCGCCGCTTTTTCGGCGCCGAGATACAGCTGGCGATTCAGCGCCACGTAAGGCGCCACCGGCAAGCCCATCGACTGCCACACCATCTTGGTGCGCCATTTGTCCATGGTCAGCGCCGAGGCCATCACGCCGCTGCCGGTATAAGGCAGCTCGAGGAACTCCAGCAGCCCCTGCAGGGTGCCGTCCTCGCCGCCGCGGCCGTGCAGCGCGATAAACACTTTGGTGAACCCTTGATCTTTCAGCTGGGTCACCGGGAAATCGCGGGTATCGACGCCGTGCGCATCGATGCCGGCTTCGCGCAACCCGGCCAGCACCGCGGCGCCGGACTGCAGAGAAACGTCACGTTCAGCGGAGGTGCCGCCCAGCAGAACTGCAACTTTATCAGCCATGGTGCTCCTCCTCTTTCTTCGGCGGCTGCAGCTTCAGCTCGGCCAGTTTACGGGCGATTTTGCCCACGTTGCCGGCGCCTTGCACCAGCACCAGGTCTTCATCCTGCAGCAGCTGCGCCAGCGTTTCCGGCACGGTATCGGCATCGGAAACCAGGATCGGATCCAGCTTGCCGCGGCTGCGGATGGTGCGGCACAGCGAGCGGCTGTCCGCGCCCGGGATCGGCGCTTCACCGGCGGCGTACACGTCAAGCATCAGCAGCACATCCACCTGCGACAGCACGTTGGCGAAATCGTCGTACAGATCACGAGTACGCGTGTAGCGGTGCGGCTGGAAGATCATCACCAGACGCTTGTCCGGCCAGCCGGCGCGCGCCGCTTTCAGCGTGGCGTCCACTTCGGTCGGATGGTGGCCATAATCGTCCACCAGCATCGCGCTGCCCGCTTTGCCGTTGACCGGCTCCAGCGGAAACTCGCCGAGGAAATCGAAGCGGCGCCCAGTGCCCTGGAAGCCCGCCAGCGCGCGCAGGATATCTTCGTCGTCGATGCCTTCTTCGGTCGCTACCGCCACCGCCGCCGCTGCGTTCAACGCATTGTGGCGGCCCGGCGCGTTCAGCGTCACCGTCAGCAACGGTTTGTCCTGACGGCTCAGGGTAAAGTGCCCCTGCGGCCCAATCTGCCGGTAGTCTTCAATGCGCACGTCGGCATCTTCACTGAAGCCGTAGGTGGTGATGTGGCGACCCACGCGCGGCAGCAGCTCACGCACCACCGGATCGTCGATGCACATTACCGCGCGACCGTAGAACGGCAGGTTGTGCAAGAAATTGATAAACGTCTGCTTCAGGTTCTCGAAGTCGCCCTGGTAGGTGTCCATGTGGTCGGCTTCGATGTTGGTGACCACGGCCACCATCGGCTGCAGATGCAAGAACGACGCATCGCTCTCATCCGCTTCCGCGATCAGATAACGGCTGGACCCCAGTCGTGCGTGGGTCCCCGCCGCCTTCACCAGCCCGCCGTTGACGAAGGTCGGGTCCAGGCGGGCTTCGGCGTAAATGCTCGAGACCATCGCCGTGGTGGTGGTTTTGCCGTGCGTGCCGGCGATAGCGATACCGTGGCGAAAACGCATCAGCTCCGCCAGCATTTCAGCGCGGCGGATCACCGGGATGCGCGCTTCACGAGCGGCGACGATCTCCGGGTTGTCGGCGGAGATGGCGGTAGACACCACCACCACGCTCGCATCCAGCACGTTTTCCGGACGGTGATTGAAATAAATCGTCGCCCCGAGCGCGCTCAACTGTTGGGTGACCGGATTCGGCGCCAGGTCGGAGCCGCTGATCTGATACCCTTCGTTTGCCAACACTTCGGCGATACCACCCATGCCGGCACCACCGATGCCGACAAAGTGAATGTGCCGGACGCGACGCATCTCGGGCACGATAGTACGTAGTTTCGCCAGTTGTTGTGTATTCATCACTCTCTCTAATCCGGATCCGGTACCCCGGCCCTACATCACATTGCTTTTATTCAGGTTCGGCGCACCGAACCCCTGCACTCGTTACTTGGCGAGCCGCACCAGCTCCGCCGCCACGCGCTCGGTGGCATCCGGAATGGCGACCGCACGCGCTTTCTCGGCCATGGCCAGCAGCGTCTTGCGATCCCAACTCGCCAGCAGTTCGGCCACCACATCGGCGTTAAACTGCGGCTGTTCGATAATCTTCGCCGCGCCGGCTTCTTCCAGCGGACGCGCGTTCCAGTACTGCTGACGATCCTTGTGCATAAACGGCACGAAGATCGCCGGCAGCCCTGCCGCCGCGATTTCACTGACGGTCAACGCGCCGGAGCGGCAGACCACCACGTCGGCCCAGGCATAGGCGGCGGCCATGTCGTCGATGAACTCGGTCACTTTGTGCTGCGTCTGCCCTACCCTTTCGTAGTCGCGCAGCACCGTTTCCAGCGCGCCCTTGCCAACCTGATGCCAGAGCGTAATTCTATCGCCCAAACGCGCCGCGACTTCAGGAACTGTCTGATTCAGCACGCGGGCGCCCTGACTTCCGCCAATCACCAGCACGCGGATCGGGCCTTCGCGCCCTTGCAACCGCTCTGCCGGCAACGGCAGCGCCAACACGTCGGTACGCACCGGGTTGCCCACCACCTCGGCGTTCGGGAACGCGCCGGGGAAGGCCTGCATCACTTTGGCGGCGATGCGCGCCAGCCAGCGGTTGGTCAAACCGGCGATGCCGTTCTGCTCGTGCAGCACCACCGGGATGCCGCACTGCCAGGCTGCCAGGCCGCCGGGACCGGAGACGTAGCCGCCCATTCCCAGCACCACATCCGGCTGATAGCTGCGCATAATGGCTTTCGCCTGGCGCACCGCCTGCCAGATCCGCAGCGGTGCGGTCAATTGAGCCTTTAGGCCCTTGCCGCGCAGGCCGGAGATGCGGATAAAATCGATCTCGATCCCGTGCTTCGGCACCAGATCGGCTTCCATTCGGTCTGCGGTTCCGAGCCAGCGCACCTGCCAGCCCTGCGCCATCAGATGATGCGCGACCGCCAGCCCCGGGAACACGTGCCCACCGGTACCGCCTGCCATCACCATTAAACGCTTAGGTTTCCCGCTCATCCCTTACCTCTTCACAAACGCCTGAGCCTTGGTCAGGCGCGTTTCATAATCAATTCGCAGCAACAGCACGATCGCCGTCGACATAATCAGCAAGCTCGAACCGCCGTAACTGATCAACGGCAGCGTCAGACCTTTGGTCGGCAGCATGCCCGCGGCGGCGCCGACGTTAACCAGCGCCTGGAAGCTGAACCACACGCCGATCGCGCAGGCCAGGAAGCCGGAGAAGCGTTGGTCGATCTCCAGCGCGCGGCGCCCGATGGACATCGCGCGAAAAGCGACGAAGAATACCATTAACAGGGCTAAAACCACACCGATATAGCCCAGTTCTTCACCCAAAATGGAGAAGATGAAGTCGGTGTGCGCTTCCGGCAAATACTCCAGTTTCTGCACCGAGTTGCCGAGCCCCTGCCCCCAGAACTCGCCGCGGCCGAACGCCATCAGCGACTGGGTCAGCTGGTAGCCGCTGCCGAACGGGTCGGCCCACGGGTTCCAGAACGACGTCACGCGGCGCATACGGTACGGTTCCGCGATGATCAGCAGCACCACGGCGAACACGCCGGAGCCGATGATCGCCAGGAACTGCCACATTTTCGCGCCGGCCAGGAACAGCATCGCCAGCGTGGTGATGAACAGCACCACCACGGTGCCGAGATCCGGCTGCGCCAGCAGCAGCACCGCCAGCACCACCATCACGCCCATCGGCTTGCAGAAGCCCCAGAAGTTGCTGCGCACCTCTTCCACCTTGCGTACCAGATAGCTCGCCAGGTAGCAGAACAGCGACAGCTTGGACAGCTCCGCGGGCTGAATACGCAGCGGGCCGAGTGCGATCCAACGCGAGGCCCCGTTTACCGAGCTCCCCACCACCAGGACGATCAGCAGCATCACGATCGACATCAGCAGCATCACGTTGCTGTAGCGCTGCCAAATTTCCATCGGGATGCGCAGCGTCACCAGCGACAGGCCGAACGCCAGGCCGAGGTACAGCGCGTCACGTTTGGCGAACAGGAACGGATCGTCCGCCAGGCGTTGGCCGATCGGCATCGAGGCCGAGGTCACCATCACGAAGCCGATGATCGCCAAGCCGAAGGTCAACCACAGCAGGGTGCGATCGTACAGCACCATGTTGACCGCGTCGTTGTCGCGCGCGCCGGTCACCCAGTCTTTCAGCCGTTCTGTCAGCCCGAAGTTCGGCAAGCGTAGTTTCATCCGCCAAGCTCCTGCGCCAGGCGGGCGAACTCATCGCCGCGCACTTCAAAATTACGGAACTGATCGAGGCTGGCGCAGGCCGGCGACAACAGCACCATATCGCCGGGCTGTACGCGGCCGGCGATGGTGCGCATCGCCTGCTCCATGGTCTCGGTCAACGTCGCCACTTCCGGCCGCAGCTGTGCCAGCTGAGCGCCGTCACGGCCAAAACAATACAGACGCACGTTGTCGCCCTGCAGATAGCGCGCCAGCGGCGAGAAATCGGCGGACTTGCCGTCGCCGCCCAGCAGCAGATGCAGCGTGCCGTCCACCTGCAGGCCGTTCAGCGCCGCTTCGGTGCTGCCGACGTTGGTGGCTTTGGAATCGTTGATCCAACGCACGCCGTTGTGCTCCCAGGCCAGCTGGAAGCGGTGTGCCAGGCCGGTGAAGGTGGTCAGCGCCTTCAGGCTGGACGCACGCGGGATATTGACCGCATCCGCCAACGCCAGCGCCGCCAGGGCGTTGGTGTAATTGTGGCGGCCGGTCAGCTTCATTTCGCGCGTATTCAGCACCTTCTCACCGCGCACCCGCAGCCAGGTTTCCCCCTGCTGGCGGTTCAAGTGATAGTCGCCTACGTCCGCGCCGAAGCTGACACAGCGTTCGTCGGCGCCGCGCACCGGCATGGTCAGCGCGTCGTCCGCGTTCACCACGCACACCGCGGCGTTTTCATACACGCGCAGCTTGGCACCGCGATACTGCTGCAGACCGAACGGATAGCGATCCATATGATCTTCGGTCACGTTCAGGATGGTCGCCGCCGCCGCCCGCAGGCTATACGTCGTTTCCAGCTGGAAGCTGGACAGCTCCAGCACGTAAAGCTGACATTCCTGGCGCAACAGGCTCAGCGCCGGCAGGCCGATATTGCCGCCCACGCCCACCGCCCAACCGGCAGCTTTCGCCATCTCGCCCACCAAGGTGGTGACGGTGCTCTTGCCGTTGGAGCCGGTAATCGCCACAATCGGCGCCTGCGCCTCGCGGCAGAACAGTTCGACGTCGCCGACGATTTCCACGCCGGCTTCCGCCGCGGCGCTCAATGCCGGGGTCGCCAGCGCGACGCCCGGGCTGGCGACGATCAGATCCGCCGCCAGCAGCCAGTCTTGATTCAGATCGCCCAGATGGCGCTCCACGCTTTCAGGCAGTTTGTCCAACCCTGGCGGCGCGATACGGGTATCCATCACGCGCGGCGTCACGCCGCGCGCCATGAAGAAATCGACACAGGACAGGCCGGTGAGGCCCAACCCGATGATGACGACTTTTCTACCCTGATAGTCTGCCATGATTAACGCACCTTCAGCGTTGCCAGGCCAATCAGCACCAGCATCAGCGAAATGATCCAGAAGCGCACGATCACGCGCGGTTCCGGCCAGCCTTTCAATTCATAGTGGTGGTGAATCGGCGCCATGCGGAAAATGCGTTGCCCGCGCAGCTTGAACGATCCCACCTGCAGGATCACCGACAGCGTCTCTACCACGAATACGCCGCCCATGATCACCAACAAGAACTCTTGGCGCAGCAGCACCGCAATGGTGCCCAGCGCGCCGCCCAGCGCCAACGAACCGACGTCGCCCATAAACACCTGAGCCGGGTAAGTGTTGAACCACAGGAACCCGAGGCCGGCGCCGACGATGGCGGTACACACGATCACCAACTCACCGGCATGGCGCAGATACGGAATATGCAGGTAGTTGGCGAAGTTCATGTTACCGGTCGCCCAGGCCACCAGCGCGAAGCCGGCCGCCACGAATACCGTTGGCATAATTGCCAGGCCGTCCAGGCCGTCGGTCAGGTTGACCGCGTTGCTGGTGCCGACGATGACGAAATAGGCCAGTAGGATGTACAGCAGGCCCAGCTGCGGCATCACGTCCTTAAAGAACGGCACAACCAGCTCGGTGGCTGGCGTGTCTTTTCCTACGGCGTACATGGCGAATGCGACAATCAGCGCAATCACCGATTGCCAGAAATACTTCCAGCGGGCGATCAGCCCTTTGGTGTCCTTACGCACCACCTTGCGGTAGTCATCGACGAAGCCGACGATGCCGTAACCCACCAGCACAAACAGCACGCACCAGACATATGGGTTGGACGGGTAGGCCCACATCAGCACCGAAATGGTGATGGAGGTCAGGATCATGATGCCGCCCATGGTCGGCGTGCCGCGCTTGCTGAAGTGCGACTCGGGGCCGTCGTTGCGCACCACCTGACCGAAGGACATTTCTTGCAGGCGCTTGATCACCCGCGGGCCCATCCACAGTGACAGGAACAGCGCGGTCAGCAGGCTGACAATGGCTCGGAACGTCAGATAAGAAAAGACGTTGAAGCCTGAGTAATACTTGACCAAATGTTCGGCCAGCCAAACTAACATGGTGCTTTCTCCTGTAACGCGCGTACTACCTGCTCCATTGCGGCACTACGTGAACCTTTGATTAACACGGTGATGACCGCATGTTCCGACAGTAATTCCGCCACGCGCGCGATCACTGCTGTCTTGTCCTGATAATGTTCGCCGTTGCCGGACGCTTCGCTCAGCACGCGGCTCAACCCGCCGACGCTGATCACTTTATCGACCCCGGCCAGGCGGGCGGCTTCACCCACCTGACGGTGGCACTCTTCCGCTTCTGCGCCCAGCTCGGCCATATCGCCGACCACCATCACGCGGTAGCCCGGCATTTCCGCCAGCACCTGCGCCGCCGCGGTCATCGACCCGACGTTGGCGTTATAGCTGTCGTCCAGCAGCAGCTTGCCTTCGGCCAGCGCCACCGGGAACAAGCGCCCCGGCACCGCCTGCAATTGTTTCAACCCCTGACGCACCGCTTCGAGCGTCGCGCCCACCGACATCGCCAGCGCCGTGGCCGCCAGCGCGTTGGCCACGTTGTGGCGCCCCGGCAGCGGCAGTGCGATCTCGGCGGTGCCGAACGGGCTGTGCAGCGTGAACTGCGTACCTGCGCCATTCACCCGCACGTTGTCCGCGAAGAAGTCCACACCTTCGGCGGCCTGCGGCGAGAAGCGCCAGACGGTTTTGCCGACCAGCATGCTCTGCCAGTGCGGCCAATCGTTGTTATCGGCGTTGATGATCGCCACGCCGTCGGCCGGCAGGCCGGTAAAGATTTCACCTTTCGCCTGAGCGACGCCGGCCAGCGAGCCGAAGCCTTCCAGGTGCGCCGCCGCCAGGTTATTCACCAAAGCGGTCTGCGGACGCGTCAATGCGGTGGTGTAAGCGATTTCGCCAATGTGGTTAGCGCCCAGCTCTATCACGGCAAAATCATGCTGCGGCTCCAGACGCAACAGCGTCAGCGGCACGCCGATGTCGTTATTGAAGTTACCGGCGGTATACAGCACTTCGCCGCATTCACGCAGAATGGCGGCGGTCATTTCTTTCACCGATGTCTTGCCCGAGGAGCCGGTCAGCGCCACCACGCGCGCCGGCACCTGCTGACGCACCCAGGCGCCAAGCTGCCCCAGCGCCAAACGGGTGTCTTCCACCACCAGCTGCGGCACGTCCACCAATAAGCGCTTACTGACCAGCAACGCCCCGGCGCCTGCGGCTACGGCATCCGCCGCGAAGTCGTGAGCGTCGAAACGCTCACCTTTCAGCGCCACAAACAGGCAACCGGCGGTCACCTTGCGGGTGTCTGTCGTCACCTCGACAATTTGGCAATCGGCGCCGATCGGTTCAGCGCTCAATACCTCAGCCAGTGTCTGAAGAGAGACAGGGATCATGCCAGCACCCCCAGCAGTCGGGCGACCGTCGTGCGGTCGGAGTAATCCAGGCGGCGGTTGCCCACCAGCTGATAATCTTCATGGCCCTTGCCCGCCACCAACACCACATCCTGCGCCTGCGCTTGCATGATGGCGCTGGTTACCGCTTCGGCGCGGCCGTGGATCACCAGCGCCTGCCCGGCGTCCAGCAATCCGGTCAGGATGTCGTTGATAATTGCGCGCGGCTCTTCGGTACGCGGGTTGTCATCGGTGATCACCACGCGATCGGCGAACTGCTCGGCAATACCGCCCATCAGCGGACGCTTGCCCTTGTCGCGATCGCCGCCGCAGCCGAAGACGCACCACAGCTGCCCCTGGCAGTGCAGGCGCGCGGCTTCCAGCGCTTTCTCCAGCGCATCCGGCGTGTGGGCGTAATCCACCACCACCGTCGGTTTGCCCGGCGCGTTAAACACTTCCATGCGGCCGCAGACCGGCTGCAGACGGCTGCCGGTTTCCACCAGCGCCTCCAGCGGGTAGCCCAGCGACAGCAGCGTGGCCAAGGCCAACAGCAGGTTGCTGACGTTGAACGCGCCCATCAGGCGGCTTTCGATCTCGCCGTCGCCCCAGCTGGAGCTGAAACGAACCGTGGCGCCGTTGTCGTGATAATCGACCGCCGTGGTTTTCAGCCAGCGGCCGTGGCAGCCCGGCTGCAGGTTGTCCTGCATCGTCACCGCTATCGCATCCGGCAGCTTGCTCAGCCAGCGCTGGCCGACTTCATCGTCGGCGTTGATGATTGCCTGCCCTACGCTATGGGCGGCGAACAGCGACCATTTGGCCGCTTCGTAATTGGCCATGTCACCGTGGTAATCCAGGTGATCGCGGCTCAGGTTGGTGAAAACCGCCGCAGCGAACGGCAGCGCCGCCACCCGGTGTTGCACCAGACCGTGGGATGAGACTTCCATCGCGGCGAAGGTCGCGCCCTGTTCCGCCAAGTCGTTTAATACGTGTTGAACATCCACCGCAGAACCGGTGGTATTCTCCGTCGGACACACCTGGCCCAGCAGGCCGTTGCCGACGGTGCCCATCACCGCGCTGGTTTCGCCCAGCAGTTGGCTCCACTGCGCCAGCAGCTGCGTGGTGGTGGTTTTGCCGTTGGTGCCGGTCACGCCGACCAGGCGCAGACGCTCACCCGGCTGATGGTAAAAACGCCCTGCCAGCGCGGAAAGGCGCTGGTTCAGTTGGCTCAGGTAGATCACCGGCACGCCGTGCATCTCAACGATGGCGCCGTCTTCGGCCTGACCGTCAGCTTCGGCGATCACGGCGGCGACGCCCTGCGCAATGGCCTGCGGAATATAGCGGCGTCCATCCGTTTGATGGCCGACAACGGCGATAAACAGATCCCCGGCAGCCGCCACACGGCTGTCTAATGTCATTTCCCGCAGCGCGCGCCCGGGTGCCGTCGGCACCCACGGGGCGAGTAAGTCGCGCAAATTACGATCTGCCACCTGAACCCTCTTTCTTGTTAATCACTAATTCGCTTTTGTCACCGGTAGGCAACGCGTCAGGCTCGACGTTCATGGTGCGTAATACGCCGCCCATGATGGCGCCGAACACCGGCGCGGAGATTGCGCCACCATAGTATTTCCCACCCTGTGGGTCGTTGATGACGACCACCAGGGCAAAACGGGGGTTACTTGCCGGCGCGACGCCGGCGGTATAAGCGATATATCGGTTGACGTATTTGCCGTCCGGGCCCACTTTTTTCGCGGTACCGGTTTTGATGGCGATACGGTACCCCTTGATGGCGGCTTTCACGCCGCCGCCGCCCGGCAAGGCCACGCTTTCCATCATGTGCACCACGGTGCGCACCAGAGGTTCAGGGAAAACGCGTTCGCCGGCGACCGGAGGGTCAACCTTGGTGATCGACAATGGGCGATACACGCCCAGGCTGCCGATCGTTGCATAGACTCGCGCCAACTGTAACGGAGTTACCATCAGCCCGTAGCCGAAAGAGAAGGTGGCCCTCTCTATGTCAGACCACCGTTGTTTTTTTGGGTATATGCCACTGCTTTCTCCGACCAGCCCCAAATTGGTCGCTTTTCCCAGCCCAAAACGAGAGTAAGTATCTACTAACGCTGAGGACGGCATCGCTAACGCCAGCTTTGAAACACCGACGTTACTCGACTTCTGCAAGATCCCGGTCAATGACAGCTCCGAGTACCGCGCCACGTCTTTGATCTCGTGGCCCTGAATGCGGTACGGGATGGTGTTCAGCACGCTGTTTTCTCTCACCACGCCGTTTTGCAGCGCGGTCATAACCACCATCGGCTTCACGGTTGAACCGGGTTCAAAAATATCGGTGATAGCACGGTTACGCATGGTTTCTTTCGGCGTACCGGCCATATTGTTCGGGTTGTAAGACGGGCTGTTGGCCATCGCCAGCACTTCGCCGGTGTTCACGTCGATCAGCACCGCGGTGCCTGACTCGGCCTTGTTGAACGCCACGGCGTTGTTCAGCTCGCGATACACCAGCGCCTGCAGGCGCTCATCGACGCTCAACACCAGGTTATGCGCCGCCTGGCTGTCGACGGAGGAGATATCTTCGATCACCCGGCCGAAGCGGTCCTTACGCACCGTTCTTTCGCCCGGTTGCCCGGTCAGCCAGCGGTCGAAGCTCTTCTCGACGCCTTCGATGCCTTGCCCGTCGATGTTGGTCACGCCAATGATGTGCGACGTCACCTGCCCAGCCGGGTAGTAACGGCGCGATTCCTGCCGCAGATAGATCCCCGGCAGCTTGAGTTTGTGGATGTAGTCGCCAATCGCCGGGTTCACCTGGCGAGCCAGATAAACGAAGCGCCCTTTCGGGTTGGCGTTGATGCGGTTGGAAAGCTGGTCCAGCGGGATGTTGAGCGCATCGGAAAGCGCTTTCCAACGGCTGTCCAGGGTGATGCCGCCGCGCTCGTTCAGCTCTTTCGGATCCGCCCACACCGCATTGACCGGCACGCTGACCGCCAACGGACGGCCGGCGCGATCGCTGATCATGCCGCGCGCGGTCGGCACTTCCTGCACGCGCAGCGAACGCATGTCGCCTTCTTTCACCAGACGATCGGGGTTGATGACCTGCAGGTACGCGACGCGCAGCATCAGGCCAACCATCGCCAGCAAAATGCAGCCGCACAGCAACGCAAAACGCCAGCTGACAAAGCTGGCCTGATCTTCCTGGCGTCTCAACTTACCGGGGCGCGCTGCTTTCATGCGTTTCCTTTCTACTCCGTGTCATTATTCCGGTTAAACCATTCATTGTTTAACGATGATATTTTCCTGCGATGGATCAACATGTTGCATCTGCAGTTTTTCTGTCGCGATACGTTCAACCCGGCTGTGATCGCCGAGGGCGTTCTCTTCTAAAATCAGGTTGCGCCACTCGATATCCAGCGCATCACGCTCCAGAACCAGCTGTTCGCGCTCGGCGGTCAGCAGGCGGGTGCGGTGCGCGGTGGTCACCACGAAAACCGCGGAGACCAGTGACGCAATCAGTAAAATCATGGGGATCTTGGCGTTGCGCAGCAGATCGCCGCCAATCACCCCGACCAGGCCGTGACGTTCGTTGCCGATCACGCGGGCATCCTCTCAGCAATACGCAGCACCGAGCTGCGCGCACGCGGGTTGTCCGCCACTTCCGCTTCCGATGGCATCATTTTGCCCAGCGCTTTTAGCGTTCGTCCGCCCATGCTGCGCAGTTGCTCTTCGGTCAACGGAATGCCCGCCGGCACCTGAGCGCCGCGGCTGTGGTGACGCATAAAGCGTTTGACGATGCGGTCTTCCAGCGAGTGGAAACTTATGATCGACAAACGGCCCTGTGGGGCCAGCACTTCCAGCGCGCCGTCGAGCGCACGCTCGATCTCTTCCAGCTCGCTGTTGATATAGATGCGGATCGCCTGGAAGCTGCGCGTCGCCGGATGCTTGTGCTTTTCACGGAACGGGCTGGCATCGGCAATCAGATCCGCCAACTCTTTGGTGCGCGTCATCGGCTCCACGCGGTTTCTTTCGACGATGGCGCGTGCGATGCGCTTGGCGAAACGCTCTTCGCCAAAGGTTTTCAGCACCCAGGCGATATCGTCCGCCTCGGCCTTCATCAGCCAATCCGCGGCGGACAGGCCGGTGGACGGATCCATGCGCATGTCCAGCGGACCGTCGCGCATGAAGGAGAACCCGCGCTCTGCGTCGTCAAGCTGCGGCGAGGAAACGCCCAGATCGAGCAGAACGCCGTCGATCTTGCCGACCAGTTCGCGCTCCCGCACATAGTGCGACAACTCGGAAAATGGGCCGTGTACGATGGTGAAACGAGGATCTTCAATAGATTTGGCGGCTGCAATCGCCTGAGGGTCACGGTCAATTGCCAGCAAGCGCCCTTCCGGCCCCAGCTGGGACAGAATCAGACGAGAATGGCCACCGCGACCAAAAGTACCGTCGATATATATGCCGTTGCTGCGGATGTTGAGGCCGTTGACGGCTTCGTCCAGCAGGACGGTGGTGTGTTTATAGTTTTCCAACATGCTTATAGCGACAAGTCCTGTAGCCGCTCAGACAACGGTTCCTGAGTCGACTGTTCAGCGTCAATATCATCCTTGACTTGTTGATACCAGGTCTGTTCATCCCACAGTTCAAACTTGTTGAACTGACCGACCAGCATCACTTCTTTTGTGAGCCCGGCGTGTTGCCGCAGCGTATTGGCAAGCAGCAAACGACCGGCACTATCCATCTGACACTCACTGGCATGCCCCAACAGCAGGCGCTGAACGCGGCGCTCGGCGGGATTCATGCTCGACAGACGTGATAATTTTTGTTCAATAATTTCCCATTCGGGCAAAGGATAAAGCAGCAGGCAGGGCTGATGGAGGTCAATGGTACAGACCATTTGGCCTTGCGATTCCTCGTTGAGCAATTCCCGATATCGGGTAGGTACGGCGAGCCGCCCTTTGCTGTCGAGGTTGACCATCGTCGCTCCACGGAACATTCCTGAGCTACCCCTTAGTGACCGTTTTCACCACTTTACCCCACAAATTCCCACACAATGGAGTTTACGGAGGGTATGAAAACCTTGTCAAGCCAGAGCGCCAGCGCTTTGGCAATATTTCTCTGGTCATTTTGGGAGCTGACTCGCGAAAGAAACTCTGATTATTCGACGATTAAAAATTAACACCATGATAAACGGAGAGAATTTTCTAAGCGGAAAGAATCTGATTAAAAACCTGACGAACTGGCGATTAATTAACTCATTACTTCCTTCTGCAAGCCATGTCTCATTTTTCAGCTCGGCAATCTCAGGGCTGTAACCGCTGCCGCCCCGCGCCCGCCAAGGCTCAGCGCCTGGCGAATCGACCGAAGAATAAGGCCATAACCCCTTGAGTTAATAACGCTCAATCGTTATTCACCGTGAAACTGCGCGCTATTTTACTTCAATTTGTCCCGCCATGATGAGAGCACGATAAAAATAAATGGCTCGGATATTACGAGCAGAAGTAATTTCGATTTAAATCAATTTGGTAAGATTATTCCCAAAATACCTGTTTACAATTATGGTTTCATTTTCTTACACCTTTATTTCCACAATTTTTGCCGGAAAAAAACCTCTTCAAACACCAAAAATCGCAACTGCATGTTTTTTATCGATTTATTTAGAAATGCCGATTTTAATCTCTCCGCCCCATCCTGAACCTCCGTTCTACGGGACAAAAACCGAACAAATGTTAAAAATAAAAATATAAATCTAGTTAAAAAACACAATACAGATTAGTAAACTAACAATAATGCGAAAAACCAGAATTAACACCCAATTATTAATAATTTAACAGCATTTTAACCAGGAGGGATAACACATGCTTTCGCCCGCCGCTCACTGGCGTAGCGCCGCTGCCGATACGTTCGCACTGGTGGTGTACTGCTTTATCGCCGGCATGGCGATAGAAGTGTTGATCTCCGGCATGAGCTTCCAGCAATCCCTCTCTTCGCGCCTGCTGTCGATCCCGGTCAACATCCTGATCGCCTGGCCTTACGGCCGCTATCGCGATCTGTTTATCCGCACGGCACGCCGCTGCCCACGCGGCCAATTCCTACTGCGCAACCTCGCCGATCTGCTGGCTTACGTCAGTTTCCAGTCGCCGGTTTATGCCGCCATTCTGTGGAGCGTGGGCGCCGACGGCCAACAAATGCTGGCGGCGGTGACCAGCAATGCGCTGGTCTCCATGGCGATGGGCGTGGTGTATGGCTATTTCCTGGAATATTGCCGACGGCTGTTTCGGGTGGCGGGTTACGTCTAAACCAGGAGCCCGACAACGCGGGCTCCTGTAGAGCGGCCTATTTGCGGCTCAGGCTACCGCGGCGGAACAGATTACGGCGGATCCGCGTCAGTCCCGGTTTGGGTTTACGCGGTTCGTCCAGGCTGGCCAACACCAGCTCCAGCACGCGTTCGGCCACGTCGCGATGGCGCTGCGCTACCGCGAGCACCGGGCACTCCAGAAAATCCAACAGCTCATGGTCGCCGAAGGTGGCAATCGCCAGATCGGTCGGCAAACGGCCGCGTTGCTTCAGCGTCACGTCCATCACGCCCTGCAATAAAGAGAACGACGTGGTGAACAGCGCCTGCGGCATCGGGTGCGTTTTCAGCCATTCGGCAAACAGCGCGCCGGCGGCCTCACGCTCATAGCTGTTGGCGTACAGATAATCGACATGGCGAGGATCCTCTTGCCAGGCCTGACGGAAGCCCTGCTCACGCAGGAAGCTGACCGAAAGCTCCGGCAAGGCGCCCAGGTACAGTACCGACTCCGCCGGGAAGGTGCGCAGCTCCTGCGCCAGCGCAAAGGCATCTTCCTCGTCGGCCCCGACGACGCTGATGAAATGCTCGCGATCCAACGCGCGGTCCAGTGCGATGATCGGCAGCGGATCGTTGGCCCAGCGTTGATAGAAGGGGTGCTCCGGCGGCAAGGCGGTGGAAACGATGATGGCGTCCACCTGACGCTGCAGCAAGTGCTCGATACAGCGCATTTCGTTGTCCGGCTGATCTTCGGAGCAGGCGATCAGCAATTGATAACCACGCTGGCGCGCCTGACGCTCCAGGTAGTTGGCGATACGGGTATAGCTGGTATTTTCCAGATCCGGGATCACCAGACCGATAGAACGGGTGCGCCCAGCGCGCAGCCCTGCCGCGACGGCATTCGGGTGGTAGTTATGCTCCCTGACCACGGCCATCACTTTCTCGACGGTTTTATCGCTGACACGATACTGCTTCGCCTTGCCGTTGATGACATAACTGGCCGTCGTGCGCGAAACGCCCGCGAGACGCGCGATTTCATCCAGTTTCACATTAACCCCTTAATGACGCTGAAAATAGAAGTGAAGGCTGTGCTCGGATTAACCATGACATCCCGTGCGGTTATTCAATCCAGCCTCTGCGATCTAACAGCAGAAAACACTACCTAGCAACCGCTTTTGCCGAAAGGTGCCAGCAATTGGGCAAAAAAATGCCGAAAAACAAAGGGCGCAGCCATGCCGCGCCCCGATTATTCGCCACTAAACCGCGCTCAGCGCATGATTTTGTCGCCGCGCGACACGCCGACCACGCCGGAACGCGCCACTTCCACAATCTCCGCCACTTCACGCACCGCGCTCAGGAAGGCGTCGAGCTTGTCGCTGGTGCCGGCCAGCTGTACCGTGTACAGCGTCGCCGTCACATCGACGATCTGGCCGCGGAAAATGTCGGCGCAGCGTTTCACCTCTTCACGGCCATAACCGCTGGCCTGCAGCTTCACCAGCATGATCTCGCGCTCGACGTGAGCGCCTTGCACCAGCTCGCTGACGCGCAGCACGTCCACCAGCTTGTGCAGCTGTTTCTCAATCTGCTCCAGCACTTTCTCGTCGCCGACGGTCTGGATAGTCATGCGCGACAGCGTCGGATCGTCGGTCGGCGCCACCGTCAGGCTTTCAATGTTATAACCGCGCTGGGAGAACAGCCCGACCACGCGCGACAAGGCGCCGGATTCGTTTTCCAGCAAGACAGATAAAATACGGCGCATGATCAGGTCCTCTCCGTTTTGCTAAGCCACATTTCGTCCATGCTTCCGCCGCGGATCTGCATCGGGTAAACATGTTCGGTTTCATCGACGGTCACGTCGACGAACACCAGCCGCTCTTTTTCCGCCAGCGCCTGCGCCAGCTTGCTTTCCAGCTCATCCGGCGTGCGGATGGCGATGCCGACATGGCCGTAAGCCTCGGCCAGCTTGACGAAGTCCGGCAGCGAATCCATGTAAGACTGCGAATGGCGGCCGGAATAAATCATGTCCTGCCACTGCTTCACCATGCCCAGATAACGGTTATTGAGGTTCACCACCACCACCGGCAGGTTATATTGCAGCGCAGTGGACAGCTCCTGAATATTCATCTGAATGCTGCCGTCGCCGGTCACGCACACCACGGTTTCTTCCGGCAGCGCCAGCTTGACGCCCAATGCCGCCGGCAGGCCGAAGCCCATGGTGCCGAGGCCGCCGGAGTTGATCCAGCGGCGCGGTTTGTCGAACGGATAATAGAGCGCGGCGAACATCTGGTGCTGGCCCACGTCCGAGGTGACGTAGGCGTCGCCTTTGGTCAGGCGGTGCAGGGTTTCGATCACCGCCTGCGGCTTGATGGTGCCGCTGTGCTTGTCGTAACCCAGGCAGTCGCGGGCACGCCACTGCTCGATAGACTGCCACCAGTCGCGCAGCGCATCGTGATCCTGCGCTTTCTCATCCTGCGCCAGCAGCTCCAGCATTTGAACCAACACCTGCTTGGCATCGCCGACGATCGGAATATCGGCGTCCACCGTTTTGGAGATCGAAGTCGGATCGATATCAATGTGCAGCACGGTGGCGTCCGGGCAGTATTTAGCCAGATTGTTGGTGGTGCGATCGTCGAAGCGCACGCCTACGGCGAAGATCACGTCGGCATGGTGCATGGTTTTGTTGGCTTCATAGGTTCCGTGCATGCCGAGCATACCGACGCTCTGACGATGGGTGCCGGGGAAAGCGCCCAATCCCATCAGGCTGCTGGTTACCGGCAGGTTCAGCTGCTCCGCCAACGACAGTAATTCAGCTTCACAACCGGCGTTGATCGCGCCGCCGCCGACGTACATCACCGGCTTTTTGGCCGCCAGAATGGTTTGTAACGCGCGTTTGATCTGCCCGCGGTGGCCCTGCACCGTCGGGTTATAAGAACGCATGCTCACGTCCTGCGGGTAGGCATAAGGCATCCGCACCGCCGGACCGACAATATCTTTCGGCAGATCGATCACTACCGGGCCGGGGCGGCCGCTGGAGGCCAGGTAGAACGCCTTCTTCAACACCGCCGGGATGTCTTCGGTGCGTTTTACCAGGAAGCTGTGCTTCACCACCGGACGCGAAATCCCCACCATATCGCACTCCTGGAAGGCGTCGTAGCCGATCAGCGAGCTGGGCACCTGTCCCGACAGCACCACCATCGGGATCGAATCCATATAGGCGGTGGCAATACCGGTAATGGCATTAGTGGCGCCGGGGCCTGAGGTCACCAACACCACGCCCACTTCACCGGTGGCGCGCGCGTAACCGTCGGCCATGTGCACCGCACCTTGCTCGTGGCGCACCAGAATATGATCGATCCCTCCGACCGTATGCAGGGCGTCGTAGATATCGAGCACCGCCCCGCCGGGATAGCCGAATACATGCTTAACGCCCTGATCGATCAACGATCGGACGACCATCTCGGCTCCTGACAACATCTCCATGGGTTTGCCTCCAGGCTTGCTTATTCTTCTCTGGCGCCGGAACGTAGCGCCTGCTGCGGGGCAATGCCCCTAAATTTTTATGGGTTGTCGCTATCGAATTAACATAACGTCAGAAGATGGGGCAGGCAAACGGCAAAATGGCTTAACAGTGGCGGGGTTATTGCCAAGCGGCTGGAGATCGCGGCTTTATAAAAACAATGCGCTAGCCCCAGAGGCGTCAGGCTAGGCATTGTTTCGAACAGAGGGAAAATTACAGAACTAAATCAGGCGAGGTATATGCCGTTTTTTTCGCCGGACGCGCGATCCGGCGGCGGCGTCAAGCCTGTTCCTGGTACATTGAGTCGATTTCACGCTGATAGCGCTGCAGGATCACTTTGCGGCGCAGCTTCAGCGTTGGCGTCAGCTCTCCCAGCTCCATGGAAAAGGCCGCCGGCAGCAGAGTGAACTTCTTCACCTGTTCGAAGCGCGCCAGCTCCTTTTGCATCTCGCGCAGACGCTTTTCGAACATCTCGAGAATTTCACCGTTGCGCAGCAGTTCCAGACGATCTTGGTACTTCAGGTTGACTGACTTCGCGTACTCTTCCAGCGACTCAAAGCACGGCACGATCAGCGCGGAAACGAACTTGCGCGCATCGGCGATGATCGCCACCTGTTCGATAAAACGGTCCTGCGCCAGCGTACCTTCCAGCATCTGCGGCGCGATGTATTTGCCGCCGGAGGTTTTCATCAAATCCTTCAGGCGCTCGGTGATGAACAGATTGCCCTCTTCATCGATCGCCCCGGCATCGCCGGTTTTCAGCCAGCCGTCTGCGGTAAAGGTCGCGGCGGTTTCCAATGGCTTGTTGAAATAGCCGCGCATCACGATCGGCCCTCGCACCTGGATTTCATTTTCTTCACCGATGCGCACCTCGACCTCCGGCAGCGGTTTGCCGATGGAGCCGAAACGGAAATGCCCTTCTTCCCAGCAGGACACGGTCGCACAGGTTTCGGTCATGCCGTAGCCGTACTTGATGTTGACGCCCATCGCCTGGAAGAACAGGATCACATTGTCATCCAGCTTGGCACCCGCCGCCGGCAGAAAGCGCACCCGGCCGCCGAGGATACCGCGCAGCTTGCTCAATACCAGCTTGTCGGCCCAGCGATGGGAGAGTTCGAACAGTTTGCCCAACGGTTTGCCGGCCCGCTCCTGCAGGAACTTGCGCTCCCCGCAGACGATCGCCCAGTGGAACAGCGCGCGGCGCAGCCAAGGGGCCCGCGCCACTTTTTCATGCACCGCGCTGAAAATCTTCTCGTAGAAACGCGGTACCGCGCACATCAGCGTCGGGCGGACCTGCCCCATCGCTTCCCGCACCCAGTCGGTGTTCGGCAGGAAGACGTTCTGCGCGCCGGAATGCATCACAAAGAAGCTCCAGGCACGCTCGAACACGTGCGACAGCGGCAGGAAACTGAGCGACACATCTTCTTCGCCGACCGTCAGCCTTTCATCATGCAGGTAGAGCTGCGCCGCCAGATTGCGGTAGTCCAGCATCACCCCCTTAGGCTCACCGGTGGTGCCCGAGGTATAGATCAGGGTGAAGAGATCCTGAAGGTCGCACTCTTCAATGCGCTGCCGACGTTGAACGATAAAAGCCGCCGGATCGGCGGCACGCTCGAAGGCGCTCAGATGCTGTGCGATCTCGCAGCCGCGCAGATCGGCATCCTCGTCAAACACGATAATATGGCGCAGCTGTGGGCAAACGCCGCGCAGCGCGATGGCGGCGTCAAGCTGCGCCTGCTCCCCGACGAACAGTATACGGATGTCGGCGTCGTTGGTGACGAATGCCGCCTGCGCCGGCGTATTGGTGGAATACAGCGGCACGCTGACGCCGCGCAGATGCAGGATAGCGAGATCGGCCAACGACCAGGCTATGCCGTTATTGGCGAATATACCGATGCGCTCTTGCACTTCGGCCCCAAGGGCCAACAGCCCGGCGGCAATGCGATCGATGCGGGTGGCAGCCTCTCCCCAGGTCAGTTGAAACTCGCCGTTGGGCGACCATTGGCGAAAAGCTGTGCGATCGGCTCGATGGGTGATTTGATGCTGTATACGATGGATCAAATGGTATTGCAGCAGATTAGTGATCATAGTGCTCTAAGCCTGAAATGAATCATACAGTTAAGCCTGAACGACGCCTTGCGGCCCTCATCTCAGCTTACACGTGTTTACTTTTTTCCGCGCAGTCTACCTACTCTCAGGCAGAGGGAAAAGTGATTTCAGCGTAGAAGTGTGAGCCAAAACTCAGGCCGGCTTTCGCGCTTTCATGGGTTGGACAGAACGGGAAGGAAAAGGTTGGGTGGCAGCAATAAAACGCGGCCCATCCGGGCCGCCGCATCGAATTAGTTTAAAATACCAGCCGAAAAGTAAAAATCAGAATATTAATTTATATTAATTATTTTTGGTAAACGAACCAGCCCACCCTGAAAATAAGTTATTTTATCGCCGTAAAACCAAGAAACATCTTAATAAAAACCCAGATAGTTCTTAGCTTTTATCATGAGAAAAAAACGATCAGTTGAATATTATTTTTGTATGACCCCATTTTTTATCGCGTTACTTTGGGTTACCGGCCTCAATCAGAACGGATTTCATCCACTGGTGGCCTTTATCCCGCTCGGAGGATTCATGCCAGGAGAGATAGCAAGTGGCTTTATTATCGTTGCCACATAAAGGAACCGACTTTATTTTCAACGCTTCCGTCTGTTGCCGCACCAGCCAGGCGGGCGCAATCGCCACCATGTCCGTTTGCGACACCATATTCAACACGCTGTAGAGATCCGTGCACTGTTGTGTCACGGTGCGCAGCATCGGTTCCTCTAAATAAAAAGGTTTACTGAAAGAACCAAAACTTTCCAGAGAAACTGCCGCGTGCTGTTCGGCCAACATTTTCTCCGGCGTCACCTCCTCCCCTATTCGCGGGTGCGCCTGCGCGACCGCCAGCACTAATTCGTCGTCGAACATTGCCAGGCTGCGAAACTCCGCCGACTCGAAACGGCTGTAGCCGATGACAAACTCGACGTCCTGATAACGCAATTGATGTTCGATATTATTGTTAATGTATGACTTTATTTGCAGGTTAAGCTGCGGCGCGATCTGTTTGACGTGATTGATTATTCCAGCGCCCAGACGTAAATCGAGCGGGCTGCACAGCGACAAGGAGAACGCTCGCGTGCTGGTCAGCGGCTCAAACTCAGATCCCGGCAACTCATTTTGCACCAGCTGCAGCGCTTGCCGCACCGGCCCGAACAGCTGCCTGGCGCGCATAGTGGGCTGAATCCCGCGCCCGCAGCGCACAAACAGTTCATCGTTGAACATCACCTTCAGGCGCGCCACCGCGTTACTCACCGCCGGCTGCGACATCCCCAACGAATTAGCGGCTCGCGTAATATTTTGCATTTGCATCACGGCGTCAAACACCGTCAGCAAATTAAGATCGACGCTGCGCAAATGGATGTCCGCCGGCTCTTTGACCATGGCGATTTCTGAATCATATTCAGCCATATTTCACTCCACTAAATCCTGTGTAGATAATCTAATCCTTATGCTCGAAAAACAATGAAACGCCGCATTGTCTTATCTTTGCACGACAAATCCTGCTATTACCGTCATGAGCCGATAAAAAACCTCGTGTTATCGACACGATATAAGTCGTATATGGAATGCATGTCAGTCACTTATCCCGTCAGCAGGAAGAATGCTACCTGGGTGGTACCAACAATTAGGTATTAACAATGATTAATACAATTAAACAACGTAACCGCACTGTATGAGACAAACTATAAAAACACATCATAAGCAATCAAACCATCTAAAAACACCGCTCACTTTGTGTAAAATCGCATTATTTTGTTATATTATGACTAAAACAATCAATTAATCATATGAATCCAATTTCAATCATTTGAATTAAAAATGTTATTTTGTTGCCTCCCGTGATTAATCTCTCTTAATTTTCATCACAAATCTTAACCCAACAAAATCCAGAAGCAATTAGCGCAGTCTCTATTCGATTCGTTTATGCTAAGCAACACGCAAACTGCGCCCCACTTTTTCTCTAGAGCACCGCATTTTTACCGAATGTTCCTCTGTTTGGCCACTTAGCCGGTGCATTGTCCCCGCATTCAATCAGGTGTTGACATCGCCAGGCCAATCACGTATCAAATTAGGCAGACACCCAATTTAAGAGAAGCTGAACCCTTATGATCCGTACCCACCGTCTACTAGGCCTACTACTCAACGCATCTTGTTTGCGCGGTATGCCTGTGGATGAAGTTCGGAGCTGACTCAGCCGATCACCCATAAGAAACCCGCGCTACTGCGCGGGTTTTTTTTTGCCCGCTTAGCGTGAAATCAACACGATAAGGAATGCACCGATGAGCCAACAAGTCATTATTTTCGATACCACGCTGCGTGACGGCGAACAGGCATTGCAGGCCAGCCTGAGCGTAAAAGAGAAGATTCAGATTGCGCTGGCGCTGGAAAGAATGGGCGTTGACGTGATGGAAGTCGGCTTCCCGGTCTCTTCGCCGGGCGACTTCGAATCGGTGCAAACCATCGCGCGCCAGATCAAGAACAGTCGCGTCTGCGGCCTGGCCCGCTGCGTGGACAAAGACATCGACGTGGCCGCCGAAGCGCTGCGCGTCGCTGAAGCGTTCCGCATCCACGTGTTCCTGGCCACCTCCACCCTGCATATCGAATCGAAGCTGAAGCGCTCGTTCGACGAAGTGTTGGAGATGGCGGTGCGCTCGGTCAAACGCGCCCGCAACTACACCGACGACGTAGAGTTCTCCTGTGAAGACGCCGGCCGCACGCCGATCGACAATCTGTGCCGCGTGGTCGAAGCCGCCATCAACGCCGGCGCCACCACCATCAATATTCCGGACACCGTCGGCTACACCACGCCGAACCAGTTCGGCGGCATCATCACCACCTTGTATGACCGCGTGCCGAACATCGACAAAGCCATCATTTCCGTACACTGCCACGACGATTTGGGCATGGCGGTCGGCAACTCCATTGCCGCGGTCCAGGCCGGCGCCCGTCAGGTGGAAGGCACCCTGAACGGCATCGGTGAGCGCGCCGGCAACTGTTCACTGGAAGAGGTGATCATGGCGATTAAAGTGCGCCAGGACATCATGAACGTGCACACCAACATCAATCATCAGGAAATCTTCCGCACCAGCCAGATCGTCAGCCAGCTGTGCAACATGCCGATTCCGGCCAACAAGGCGATCGTCGGCGCCAACGCCTTCGCCCATTCCTCCGGCATTCACCAGGACGGCGTGCTGAAGAACCGCGAAAACTACGAAATCATGACCCCGCAGTCGATCGGCCTGAAGGACGTGCAGTTGAACCTGACCTCCCGCTCCGGCCGCGCGGCGGTGAAACACCGCATGGAAGAGATGGGCTACCAGGAGCAGGACTACAACCTGGATACCCTGTATGCCGCCTTCCTGAAGCTGGCCGACAAAAAAGGCCAGGTGTTCGACTATGACCTGGAGGCGTTGGCCTTCATCAATAAACAGCAGGAAGAGCCGGAGCACTTCAGCCTGGGCTACTTCAGCGTGCAGTCCGGCAGCAGCATCATGGCCACCGCCTCGGTGAAACTGATCTGCGGCGGCGAAGAGAAAGCCGAAGCCGCCACCGGCAACGGCCCGGTCGATGCGGTCTATCAGGCGATCAATCGCATCACCGATTACCCGATCGAGCTGGTGAAGTACCAGTTGACCGCCAAGGGCCATGGCCGCGACGCGCTGGGCCAGGTGGATATCGTCGTCTCTTACAACGGCCGCCGCTTCCACGGCGTAGGCCTGGCGACCGACATCGTCGAATCCTCTGCCAAGGCAATGGTGCACGTGTTGAACAATATTTGGCGCTCACAGCAGGTAGAAAAAGAAAAGCAGCGCCTGCAGCAAAACAAACATCAAAATAATCAGGAAACGGTGTGAACATGACGAAGACTTATCACATTGCCGTCTTGCCCGGAGACGGCATCGGCCCGGAAGTAATGGCTCAGGCGCGCAAAGTATTGGACGCGGTGCGTCAACGCTTTGATATTCGCATCACCACCGCCGAGTACGACGTCGGCGGCATCGCCATCGATCGCCACGGCAGCCCGTTGCCGGCGGCGACCGTCGCCGGCTGCGAGCAGGCCGACGCCATCCTGTTCGGCTCGGTGGGCGGCCCGAAATGGGAACACCTACCGCCGGCCGAGCAGCCGGAACGCGGCGCGCTGTTGCCGCTGCGCAAGCACTTCAAACTGTTCAGCAACCTGCGCCCGGCCCGCCTGTATCAAGGGCTGGAGGCATTCTGCCCGCTGCGCGCCGACATCGCCGCCCGCGGCTTCGACATTCTGTGCGTGCGCGAACTGACCGGTGGCATCTACTTCGGCCAACCGAAGGGCCGCGAAGGCCAGGGCATGCAGGAGCGCGCTTTCGATACCGAGGTGTATCACCGTTTCGAGATTGAACGCATCGCACGCATCGCCTTCGAATCCGCCCGCAAGCGCCGCCACAAGGTGACGTCGATCGACAAGGCCAACGTACTGCAAAGCTCCATCCTGTGGCGTGAAGTGGTCAATCAGGTTGCCAAGGATTACCCGGACGTGTCGCTGTCGCACATGTATATCGACAACGCCACCATGCAGCTGATCAAGGATCCGTCCCAATTCGACGTGCTGCTGTGCTCCAACCTGTTCGGCGACATCCTGTCCGACGAATGCGCGATGATCACCGGCTCGATGGGCATGTTGCCATCCGCCAGCCTGAACGAGCAAGGCTTCGGCCTGTACGAGCCGGCGGGCGGTTCCGCGCCGGATATTGCAGGCAAAGGCATCGCCAACCCAATTGCGCAGATCCTGTCCGCCACCCTGCTGCTGCGTTACAGCCTGGGCGCCGATGAAGCGGCCGACGCCGTGGAGCGCGCCATCAACCAGGCGTTGGAACAGGGCTACCGCACCGCCGATCTGGCCGGTGACGGCAAAGCCGTCAGCACCGATGAAATGGGCGACATCATCGCTCGCTTTGTAGCTCAGGGGGCATAACATGGCCAAGACCTTATATCAGAAGCTGTACGACGCCCACGTGGTATACGAAGCGCCGAACGAAACGCCGTTGCTGTATATCGACCGTCACCTGGTGCACGAAGTCACCTCGCCGCAGGCGTTCGACGGCCTGCGCGCCATGGGCCGCAAGGTACGCCAGCCCGGCAAAACCTTCGCCACCATGGATCACAACGTGTCGACCCAGACCAAAGACATCAACGCCAGCGGCGAGATGGCACGTATCCAGATGCAGGAGTTGATCAAGAACTGCGCGGAATTCGGCGTTTCGTTGTATGACCTGAATCACCCCTTCCAGGGCATCGTGCACGTGATCGGGCCTGAGCAAGGCATGACGCTGCCGGGCATGACCATCGTCTGCGGCGACTCGCACACCGCCACCCACGGCGCTTTCGGCTCGCTGGCGTTCGGCATCGGCACCTCCGAAGTGGAACACGTGCTGGCGACCCAGACTCTGAAGCAGGGCCGGGCCAAAACCATGAAGATTGAAGTCACCGGCGACGCCGCCGAGGGCATCACCGCCAAAGACATCGTGCTGGCGGTGATCGGCAAAACCGGCAGCGCCGGCGGCACCGGCCACGTGGTGGAGTTCTGCGGCAAGGCGATCGAAGCGTTGAGCATGGAAGGCCGCATGACCCTGTGCAACATGGCGATCGAAATGGGCGCCAAAGCCGGCTTAGTGGCGCCGGACGACACCACCTTCGCCTACCTGAAGGGGCGCCAGTTCGCGCCAACCGGCGAAAACTGGGAGCAGGCGGTCGCTTACTGGCGCACGTTGAAGTCCGACGCCGACGCCCAGTTCGATACCGTGGTGACGCTGCGCGCCGAAGAGATCGCGCCGCAGGTCACCTGGGGCACCAACCCCGGCCAGGTGATCGCCGTCAATCAAGCGATCCCGGCGCCGGAATCGTTCAACGATCCGGTCGAGCGCGCCTCGGCCGAGAAAGCGCTGGCCTACATGGATTTGAAGCCGGGCATCAAATTGACCGACGTGCCGATCGACAAAGTGTTCATCGGCTCCTGCACCAACTCCCGCATCGAAGATCTGCGCGCGGCAGCGGCGATCGCCAAAGGGCGCAAGGTCGCCAGCGGCGTGCAGGCCATCGTGGTGCCGGGATCCGGCCCGGTGAAGGCCCAGGCGGAAGCCGAAGGGTTGGACAAAATCTTTATCGAAGCCGGTTTCGAATGGCGTTTGCCGGGTTGCTCAATGTGTCTGGCGATGAACAACGACCGTCTGAATCCGGGCGAGCGCTGCGCATCCACCAGCAACCGTAATTTCGAAGGGCGTCAGGGCCGCGGTGGGCGCACCCACCTGGTCAGCCCGGCGATGGCCGCCGCGGCCGCCGTCGCCGGTCACTTCGCCGACATCCGTGATATTCACTAAGGGGCTAACGTGGCTAAATTTACTCAACATACCGGCTTAGTGGTGCCTTTGGATGCGGCCAACGTCGACACCGACGCCATTATTCCCAAGCAGTTCTTACAGAAGGTCACCCGCACCGGTTTCGGCCAGCATCTGTTCAACGACTGGCGCTTCCTCGACGATGCCGGCCAGCAACCGAACCCGGCGTTCGTGCTGAACAAACCGCGCTATAAAGGCGCCAGCATCCTGTTGGCGCGGGAGAACTTCGGCTGCGGCTCCTCGCGCGAACACGCCCCTTGGGCGCTGACCGACTACGGGTTCAAAGTGGTGATCGCGCCGAGCTTCGCCGATATCTTCTACGGCAACTCATTTAACAACCAGCTGTTGCCAGTAACGCTGAGCGAGCAGCAGGTGGATGAGCTGTTCAAACTGGTAGACGCCAACGAAGGGACGGAGTTCGTGGTGGATCTGGAGAACCAGACGGTCAACGCCGGCGGCAAAAGCTATCCGTTCGAAATCGACAGCTTCCGCCGCCACTGCATGATCAACGGGCTGGACAGCATCGGCCTGACGCTGCAGCACGAAGTGGACATCTCCCGCTACGAAGCGCAGCAGCCGGCGTTTCTGAATTAATCCCCTTCACCCGCCGCCCGGCGGGTGAATTTTTTCCTCACCAGTAGCCCAGCAGCTTCCACCACGCCCCGCCGATCAGCATCCAGATCAGCAGGTTAACCACACTCATCACCCATCCCGCTTTCCACCATTCTCCCAGCGTCACATAGCCGGAGCCAAAGATGATCGGCGCGGTGCCGGTGCCGTAATGCGTCAGCGACATCATCAGCGAAGAAGAAAACGCCAGGATCAGGCCCAGCAGCGCCGGTGGCGCGCCAAGCGCGATGCCGGCGGCGAAGAAGGCGGCGAACATCGCCGTCACGTGTGCGGTGGTGCTGGCGAAGAAATAGTGCGAATACAAGTAGATGAGAGTCAGCAAGATCGTACCGCCCACCCAGCTCATACCCATATGGTCAATGCCGTTGCCCACGGTCTGCGACAGCCAGCCGATCAGCCCCAGCTTGCCGAGGAAACTGGCCATCATCACCAGCGCCGAGAACCACACCACGGTGTCCCAGGCCCCTTTATGCTTCAGCACATCCTCCCAGCTCAGCACGCCAGTGGCCAGCAACACCGCCAGGCCGATCAGCGCCGCGGTGGTGGGATTGACCGCCAGCGCCGGGCCGAAGATCATCGCCGGAATGCCGGCCCACAGTATCAGCAACAGCGCGAACACCCCGAGGGTAATTTTTTCCGGCAGCGTCACCGGCCCCAACGCCTGCAGTTTTTCGCGCGCGAAGCGCGGCGCGTCCGGGGTGCTTTTCACCTCCGGCGGATACAGCAGGTAGATGACCAGCGGCATCACGAGCAGCGAACACAACCCAGGTACCAGGGCGGCAATCGCCCACATCGACCAGGACAGCTCGAAGCTGCCATGGGTGCCTTTGGCGATCAGGCTGACGATCAACGGGTTAGGCGCAGTGGCGGTGATAAACATCGCCGAGGTGACCGGGTTGATGTTGTAGTTCACCAGCGACAGGTAGCGGCCGATCTTGCCGGAGGTATTGAGCTCCGGTTTTGAACCGAAACTGTCGGCGATCGATTTCATGATCGGGTGAATGATGCCGCCGCCGCGCGCGGTGTTGCTCGGCGTCACCGGCGCCAGCGTGGTTTCCGCCAGCGTCAGTGCATAGGCGATGCCCAGCGTTTTTTTGCCGAACAGCGAAATAAAATAGTAGCCGATGCGCGCGCCCAGCCCGGTTTTGTTCAGGCTGAGGGAGATCATGATCGAAAAGCCGATCAGCCAGATCAGCTGGTTGGAAAAACCGCTGAGCGCATCGTCCAGCGCGGCCCCCGGCTTGCCGGGATTGGTGACGCCGGTCACCGCCACCAGGGCGATGGCGATCACCGAGACCGCGCCAATCGGCATCGCTTTGCCGATAATGGCGATGATGGTGCCGATAAACAGCGCCAGCAGCTGCCAGGCGTTGGGCGCAACGCCCTCCGGCACGGGAATGAGGAACCAGATAATCAGCGTGGCGGCCAGGGCGCACAAGGAAGGAAGCGGTTTGAGCGGTGTGAGTTTATCCATAACGTTCCCACTGTTCTAAACAACAAGGCGGCATCTCAATAGCGAGACGGGCGTGGGCGCAACGATCGCGCTCCATATGCCTTCAGCTTGGGCGTCCGCATCAGCCTTCTCAATGACTTGCATCAAGAATGCCGTCGTTTAACCTCACACTTCACGCACTTTGGCGCTCATCCCGAGCGCCGCCAGCGCCAACAGCGCCGCCATCCAATACACCGAGCCATGACCGAGGTTCTCCACCAGCGCGCCCTGCAGCACCCCGGCCAGGATCACCCCGGTCGAGATGCTGTTGGTGAACAGCGTGGTGGCGGCGCCCGGTCGGCCCGGCATCAAATCCTGAAAATAGAGCATGCCGATACCGGCGACGATACCGATAAACACCGCGTTGAGCAGCTGCAGCGCGATCAGGGCCGGCTTGCTCTCCAGTACCGTCAGCCCGAGGTAAAACAGCACGCCTGCCACCACCGCCAGCAGCATCATGTTGCGCTTGCCGAAGCGTTTGACGTAGTAACCGGCCAGCAGCATCGCCGGGATCTCCAGCCCGGCGGCGGTGCCCATCAACACCCCGGCCAACCCTTCCGGCAGGCCAAGATCGGCGGTGATATACAGCGGCATATCGATGATATACAAGGTGTTGCAGGTCCACATCAGCATTGAGGCGATGAACAGCAGCCGCACGTCGCGATTGCGCCAGGCACTGGCGGGCGCGATCGGCGCAGACACCCCACCCTGCAGCCCCTCATTTTCCGCCGCGCGCGGCACCGAAGGCAGCATAAACCCCACCAGCAGCACGCAAACCGCGAAGGTGGCGGCGGCGATCAGGAACATCACGGTGAATCCGTAGTTCAGCGCCAACGCAAACGACAGCGGCGGGCCGATCACCCACGCCAGCGAAAGCTGGGCGCGCATCACCGAGCTGAACATCACCACTTCACGCGCCTCGCTATCGGCATATTCCCGCGCCAGCGCGAAGATCTGCGGCATGGCGGTGTTGGCAACGGCGGACATCAGCACCCCGGCGGTGATCAGCGTCAGGTAGTCGCGGTTAAAGGCGAACAACAGGCAGTTACCGACCGCCATCAGGCAGCACAGCAGGATCAGCCTGCGGCGATCGCCGCGGGTGTCGGAACGTTTGGCCAGCAGGAAGCTGACGACGATGCCGGCCACCGCGTTGGCGGTGTAAAACAGCCCGACCCACAGCGGCCGCACCTTAACTTCGGTGGTCAGAAACAGGCTGAGCGTCGGCGTCAGCAATGCGCCGGCGATGCCGGAGAGAAAAGCGATCAGTAGGAATGCGGCAAAGATGGGGTTAATGCGCAGTGACAACCGGCTCAGGCGTTGCATATCGTCTTCCCTGACCTCAAAGCAGAAGAAAGAACCTTAGGCCACGGCAAGAAAAATGCAAGCGCATCGCCATGTCCATGCATAAAAAAACCAGTGGGTTGCCCCACTGGCTGGTGAAACAGCACCATTACTCAGAAACTTGTTGCCGCAGCCCCTACAGGTGCTCGCGATATTGCTTATCGGTCATCTCTTTGATGTCCCATTGCGTCAGGTGTGCCAGCATCGCCAGCCGCGCCTGTTCGGGCACCACGCTCAGCCAGTCGGCGCGTTGACGGCGCACCGCGCTGAAATAGCGCTGATAGAACTGTTTGTATAAGAAAGCTTTCATGATTACGCCCTCCCCTTTCATTGATGAATATTATCGGCGTAATATAGGGAAAGAAAAATTGACGAGTTGAGGCGGGAGCGTTCCTCTTTTATGTCCACGTCCAGATTGCAGCAACAGTTCATCCGCCTGTGGCAGCGCTGCCACGGTGAAACCACCGACACCACCCTGCAGGATCTGGCGGAGGTGCTCAGCTGCTCGCGGCGCCACGTGCGCTCCCTGCTGAGCGCCATGCAGCGGGAAGGCTGGCTCACCTGGCAGGCGGAGTCGGGGCGCGGCAAGCGTTCACGGTTAACCTTCCACTACACCGGCCTGGCGCTGCAGCAACAGCGGGCCGAGGAGCTGTTGGAACAGGATCGCATCGATCAGTTGGTGCAGCTGGTGGGCGACAAAAACGTGGTGCGCCAAATGCTGCTGTCGCAGCTGGGGCGTAGCTTCCGCCAGGGTAAACACATCCTGCGGGTGCTCTACTACCGGCAGTTGTACAACCTGCTGCCCGGCTCGGCGCTGCGGCGTTCGGAAACCCATTTGGCGCGCCAGATCTTCAACGGCCTGACGCGCATAAATGAGGAAAACGGGGAACTGGAGTCCGATCTGTCCCACCATTGGCAGGCGCTGACGCCCTTGCACTGGCGGTTTTACCTGCGCCCGGCGATCCATTTTCATCACGGCCGTGAGCTGGAGATGGCAGACGTCATCACTTCCCTCTCGCGTCTGACCTCGCAACCGCTGTTCTCACATATCGAAAGCGTCACCTCGCCGACGCCGTTCGTTATCGACGTGCATCTGCGCAGCCCCGACCACTGGCTACCCTGGCTGCTGGGCAGCGTGCAGGCCATGATCCTGCCGCGCGAATGGCGCGAACTGCCGGACTTTGCCCGCCATCCGGTCGGCACCGGCCCCTACCGCGTGGTGCGCAATCTTCCCAGCCAGATGAAGATCCACGCCTTCGACGACTATTTCGGCTACCGGGCGCTGATCGACGAGGTGAACATCTGGGTGCTGCCGGAGTTCTCCGAAGAGCTGGTGCACTCCGGCGTGCAGCTGCAGGGCGATGAAACCGGCAAAAACGAACTGGAAAGCCGACTGGAAGAGGGCTGTTATTTCTTGCTGTTCGATCAGCGTTCCCCGCTGGCCGCCGACCCCGCCATTCGCAGCTGGCTGTGCGAATTGATCAACCCCATTTCATTGCTGAGCCACGCCGGGCCGCTCTACCAGCGCTATTGGTCGCCGGCATACGGCCTGCTGCCGCGCTGGCACCACAACCGCACGCTGGCGCAGCAACCCAAACCGGCGGGGCTGACTGAACTGACGATGACCCACTTCAATGAGCATTCGGAGTTTCACGCCATTCGCCAGGCGATCGAACCGCTGTTGGCGCAGCACGGCATCCGCCTGATCGTACAAAGCGTGGATTACGCCACCTGGCACCAGGGCGACGCGCGCAGCGATCTGTGGCTCGGCAGCGCCAACTTCTATCTGCCGCTGGAGTTTTCGCTGTTCGCCACGCTGTACGAACTGCCGCTGATGCAGCACTGCATGAACGAGGATCTGGCGCAGGACGCGGAGTTATGGCGCGCCAACCGCTTGCCGCTGGCGGAGTTTTGCCAGCGGCTAGTCAGCAACCACCAGCTACATCCGCTGTTCCACCACTGGCTGCAGCTGCACGGCCAGCGCAGCATGCGCGGCGTGCGAATGAACACCCTCGGCTGGTTCGACTTCAAGTCAGCCTGGTTTGCCCCGCCGGAGGCATAAGCGCCTTTCGCCCGGGTCGGTTAATCTTTACAATAGCGCCGTCTCAACGGGGTGCGGTGAGTCGGGCCGTGTGCATAAGCCCGATTTTCCGCTGAGAGCACACCCGTCGAACCTGATCCGGTCAATACCGGCGGAGGGATTTGAGCCCAGCGAACCGGCGACGCCGCCTCGCCCCCTCAGATACCCTTGCCCCCTTATTTTTCAGGAGTGCAACGTGGTCAAAAAATATCTGCCCTGCTTATTGCTGCTATGCGCTGCGCCGGTGTTCGCCAAGCCGACGCTGACGGTTTACACCTACGATTCCTTTGCCGCCGACTGGGGCCCTGGCCCGGCGGTAAAAAAAGCCTTCGAAGCCGAGTGCGACTGTGAGCTGAAGTTCGTGGCGCTGGAAGACGGCGTCTCACTGCTCAACCGCCTGCGCATGGAAGGCAAGAACAGCGCCGCCGACGTGGTGCTGGGACTGGACAACAACCTGTTGCAGGCGGCGCAGCAAACCGGCCTGTTCGCGCCGAGCGGCGTCGACACCGCCAAACTGACGGTGCCGGGCGGCTGGCAGGATACGACCTTCGTGCCTTACGACTACGGGTACTTCGCCTTCGTCTACAACAAAGAAAAACTGAAGAATCCACCGAAGAGCCTGCAGGAGCTGATCAGCAGCGATCGCGACTGGAAGGTGATTTACGAAGATCCGCGCACCAGCACGCCGGGCCTCGGCCTGCTGCTGTGGATGCAAAAAGTGTATGGCGACAAGGCGCCGGCCGCCTGGCAGCAATTGGCGAAGAAGACCGTCACCGTCACCAAAGGTTGGAGCGAGGCCTACGGCCTGTTCCTAAAAGGCGAAGGCGATCTGGTGCTCAGCTACACCACTTCTCCCGCCTATCACCTGATCGCAGAGAAAAAAGACCTTTACGCCGCCGCCACGTTCAGCGAAGGCCACTACCTGCAGGTGGAAGTGGCGGGCAAGCTGAAGGCCGCCAAACAGCCTGAGCTGGCCGAGCGTTTCATGCGGTTCATGGTGACGCCGGCGTTCCAGAACACCATCCCGACCGGCAACTGGATGTATCCGGTGATCAACACCCCGCTGCCCGTCGGCTTTGAGCAGATGAACGTGCCGCAGACCGCGCTGCAATACAGCGCCGAAGAGGTGGCCACACAACGCGGCGGTTGGATCCGGGCATGGCAAACCGCCGTCAGCCGCTGATCCCCCGCTGGCTCTGGCCGGGGCTGCTGGCCGCCGGCGTGATCCTGCTGGTCGCCGCACTGGCGATGGGCTCGCTGTGGCGCCATGCGCCGGACAGCGACTGGCGCGGCCTGTGGCAGGACAGCTACCTGTGGCACGTGGTGCGCTTCACCTTCTGGCAGGCGCTGCTGTCAGCGCTGATTTCGGTGCTGCCCGCCGTTCTGCTGGCGCGCGCGCTCTATCGCCGCCGTTTCCCCGGCCGGCAGCTGTTGCTGCGGCTGTGCGCCATGACGCTGGTGCTGCCGGTGCTGGTGGCGGTGTTCGGCCTGCTCAGCGTCTATGGGCGCCAGGGCTGGCTGGCGACGCTGTGCGGCTGGCTGGGCGTCGAATATGGCTTCTCGCCCTACGGGCTGCAGGGCATTCTGCTGGCGCACCTGTTCTTTAACCTGCCACTGGCCGCCCGCCTGTTGCTGCAGGCGCTGGAGAACATTCCGGTGGAGCAGCGCCAACTGGCCGCCCAACTGGGTATGAGCGGCTGGCAGCAGTTCCGCTTCGTCGAATGGCCGGCGCTGCGCCGCCAGATCCTGCCGAGCGGCGCGTTGATCTTCATGCTGTGTTTCGCCAGCTTCGCCACCGTGCTGTCGCTGGGCGGCGGACCGCAGGCCACCACCATCGAACTGGCGATCTACCAGGCGCTGAGTTACGACTACGATCTGGGCCGCGCCGCCCTGCTGGCTCTGATCCAACTGGGCTGTTGTCTGGGGCTGGTGCTGATCAGCCAACGCCTGAGCCAGGCATTGCCGGTAGGGCATACCCACGCCCAGCGCTGGCGCAACCCGGAAGACAGCCGGTGGCGGCGCATCAGCGATTTTCTGCTGATCGCCGCCGCGCTGCTGCTGCTGCTGCCGCCCCTGCTGGCGGTGATTGCCGACGGCGCCAATCAGGCCGTCGTCAGCGTGCTGCGCCAGCCGGTGCTGTGGCAGGCGCTGTTCACGTCGCTGCGCATCGCCCTCGGCGCCGGGCTATTGTGCGTGGCGCTCACGATGATGCTGCTGTGGAGCAGCCGCGAGCTGAAGCTGCGACAGCAACTGCGCGGCGGCCAGGCGCTGGAGCTGAGCGGCATGGTGATCCTGGCGATGCCGGGCATCGTGCTGGCCACTGGCTTCTTCCTGCTGCTGAGCGATACGATCGGGCTGCCGCAGTCGCCCTATGCGCTGGTGATCCTCACCAATGCGCTGATGGCGGTGCCCTATGCGCTGAAGGTGTTGGAGAACCCGATGCGCGACCTCGCCGAACGTTACAACCCGCTGTGCCTGTCGCTGGATATCCGCGGCTGGCAGCGGCTGCGGCTGATCGAACTACGCGCCCTGCGCCGCCCGCTGGCGCAGGCGCTGGCCTTCGCCTGCGTGCTGTCGATCGGCGATTTCGGCGTGGTCGCCTTGTTTGGCAATGAGCATTTCCGTACCCTGCCTTTTTACCTGTATCAGCAGATTGGCGCCTACCGCAGCAACGACGGGGCGGTGACCGCGCTGCTGCTGCTGCTGCTGTGCTTCCTGCTGTTTACCCTGATCGAACGCTTACCGGGGCGCCATGCTGACGCTTGAAAAACTGACCTACCTGTATGAACACCTGCCGATGCGCTTTGATCTGCGCATCCAGCCGGGCGAGCGCGTCGCGGTGCTCGGCCCCAGCGGCGCCGGTAAAAGCACCCTGCTGAGCCTGATCGCCGGTTTTCTGCCGGCGGCCAGCGGCCGGCTGCTGCTGAACGGCGAAGATCATACCGCAACGCCGCCGGCCAAACGGCCGGTGTCGATGCTGTTTCAGGAGAACAACCTGTTCGCGCACCTGACGGTGGCGCAGAACATCGGGCTGGGATTGGATCCCGGTCTGCACTTGACTGAACAGCAGCGCCAACAGCGGGCGCATATCGCCCGTCAGGTCGGCCTGGAGGAGCACCTGGAGCGCCTGCCGTCGCAGCTTTCCGGCGGCCAGCGTCAGCGCGCCGCGCTGGCGCGCTGTTTGATTCGCCAACGGCCGATCCTGCTGCTCGACGAGCCCTTCTCGGCGCTCGATCCGGCGCTGCGCAACGAGATGTTGCAGCTGCTGCAGACGGTGTGCGAACAGCGTAATCTGACGCTGCTGATGGTGTCGCACAATCTCGACGACGCCGCACGCATCGCACCGCGCACGCTGCTGGTGGTCGACGGCCGCATCTACTACGACGGCCCGACGCAGGCCCTGCTGGACGGCAGCGCACCGGAAGCGCGCGTGCTGGGCATTTCGGGTAAAGCGTGATCTGACGCGCGTTTTTTATGCTGCGCCAATAAACCTGTTGTGCGAATTTTGCGCCTGTGTTTTTATAAAAACCTGACTTTTTTTACTGATGATAAGGTTCCCTGTGATCGCATCCTCGCTGACTTCGACCCTACTAGTTACCGCGCTACCAGCCGCGGTGGTCGTCGTGCGTGTGGTGGTGGTCGTCGGCAATGCGCCGTAGGGTCCGAATCAACGCATCGATTCCCAAACCCCGCCGGCGCAAACCGGGCGGGGTTTCTTGTTTTAGCACCCTGCCCAGCAAAGCTCACCGGCCTTGAGAAAGGACAGGAACATGGCAACTTCGGGCACGCCTCAATCGAGTACCCGCTTCACCGGCGCACAATTGATCGTTCATTTGCTGGAACGTCAGGGCATCACCACCGTCGCCGGCATCCCCGGCGGTGCGGCGCTGCCGCTGTATGACGCGCTGAGCCAAAGCACCCGCATTCACCACGTGCTGGCGCGCCACGAACAGGGCGCGGGCTTTATGGCGCAAGGCATGGCGCGCGCCAACGGCAAGGCGGCGGTGTGCATCGCCTCCAGCGGGCCGGGCGCCACCAACCTGGTCACCGCTATCGCCGACGCCAAGCTCGACTCCATTCCGCTGGTGTGCATCACCGGTCAGGTGCCCTCCTCGATGATCGGCACTGACGCCTTCCAGGAAGTGGATACCTACGGCATTTCCATCCCGATCACCAAGCACAACCATCTGGTGCGCGATATCCGCGAACTGCCGCAGGTGATTGGCGACGCCTTCCGCATCGCCGAGTCCGGCCGCCCCGGCCCGGTCTGGATCGATGTGCCGAAAGACGTGCAAACCGCCACCATTACCCTGGAAGAACTGCCGCCGATCGCCGTGCCGGACGCCGCTCCGAGCTTCGATCCGGCGCTGGTTTCTCAGGCCGCCACGATGATCAACCAGGCGAAACGCCCGATCCTCTACCTGGGCGGCGGCATCATCTGCGCCGACGCTCACCGCCAGGCGGTGGAACTGGCCGAGCGCGCCGGTCTGCCTACCACCATGACGCTGATGGCGCTGGGCGCGATGCCGGTGGAACACCCGCTGTCGCTGGGCATGCTGGGCATGCACGCGGCGCGCAGCACCAACTTCATTCTGCAGGAGGCCGATCTGCTGATCGTGCTGGGCGCACGCTTCGACGATCGGGCAATCGGCAAAACCGAGCAGTTCTGCCCTAACGCCGCCATCATTCACGTGGATATCGACCGCGCCGAGCTGGGCAAGGTCAAACAGGCCAACGTGGCAATCCATGCCGACGTCGGCCAGGTGCTGGAACAGCTGCTGCCGCAGATCGACACGCAGCCACGCAGCGCATGGCTGAACACCGTCAACGACCTGAAACGCGAATTCCCGTTCAACATGCCGAACGCCGACGATCCGCTGAGCCATTACGGCCTGGTGCTGGCCGCCGCGCGCTGCTTGGACGACAGCGCCATTATCACCACCGACGTGGGCCAGCATCAGATGTGGGTGGCGCAGGCCTATCCGCTGAGCCGGCCGCGCCAGTGGCTGACGTCGGGCGGCCTGGGCACCATGGGCTTCGGTCTGCCGGCGGCGATCGGTGCGGCGCTGGCGGAGCCCGAGCGTAAAGTGCTGTGCTTTTCCGGCGACGGTAGCCTGATGATGAACATTCAGGAAATGGCCACCGCCGTCGAACACGATCTGGACGTGAAAATCATTTTGATGAACAACCAGGCGCTGGGGCTGGTGCACCAGCAGCAAACCCTGTTCTACCAGCAGCGCATCTTCGCCGCCGCCTATCCGAAGCGCACCGACTTTCTGAAGATCGCCGCCGGATTCGGGTTGGATACCTGCGATCTGAACGCCGCGGAAGATCCGCAGGCCGCGCTGGCCGAAGCGATCCAACGCCCGGGTCCTTGCCTGATCCACGCGCTGATCGACATCAACGAAAAAGTGTTCCCGATGGTGCCGCCGGGCGCCGCCAACATCGACATGATTGGAGAATAAGCCATGCTGCAACCACAAGATAAACCCCAGGTGATCCTGGAGCTGGCCGTGCGCAACCATCCCGGCGTCATGTCGCACGTTTGTGGGTTGTTCGCCCGCCGCGCGTTCAACGTCGAAGGCATTCTGTGTCTGCCGCTGAAGGACGGCCAGCAGAGCCGCATTTGGCTATTGGTCGCCGACGATCAGCGGCTGGAGCAAATGATAAGCCAGGTAGAAAAGCTGGAAGACGTGCTGCAGGTGAAGCGCCACAGCGAAGACGTGCGGGTATTTGAACAGCTGGAAGCCTTCTTCCAGTGATACGAAGGGGGCTTACGCCCCCGCAATCATTGCCCGGCCAGCACTTTCCACAGCAGGTGCCGGTACACCGGCATCAGCGGCTGTTGGCTCAGCAGATAGCCGACCGCCAACGCCGCCAGCCAACTCAATCCGCACACCACGCGCAGCCGCAGCGGCGTCAGCCAACGGCTCAGCCGATCGGCGTTGCGCTTGCCCTCACGCCACCAGCGCCAGCTCAGCCACACCGCCAGCCAGAGGGTAAGCGCCGCAGCGAGCAGCAACCACTTGAACATCGCGCTGTTGGCGCCGGCGGGAATGTCGATCGCCACGCCCGCCAGGATGCCGGGGAAGAAATAGACCGGCGGCCAGGTCAGGCAACCAATGATGTTCGGCAACGCGAACTTGTACGGCGGCAAATCGAGCATGCCGGCCACCATCGGCACCAGCGGGCGCGTCGGGCCAACGAAGCGGCCGATCAGAATGGTCGCCATGCTGTGCTGGTGCAAGGCATGTTCGGTTTTGTCGAGCAATGCTTTGTTCTTTTTCAGGAACGACCAGCGGTGCAAAGGCCCCTTAAAGGCGCGGCCGACGAAATAGGAGATCCAGTCGCCAAGCAGGCAGCCGACGATCCCCGCCGCCCAGGCGTAGTAAAAGTCCACTTTGCCGCTGCCGATCAGCGCGCCGATGCTGGCCATCATCACCGTGCCGGGCAGCAGCAGCCCCACCAGCGCTAGCGACTCGAGAAAAGCGACCAGCAGAACGACCATCAGGGTGAAAGCCAGTGACTGGGTGATCAAATCTTGTAAATAGGCTTCCATTACACCTCTGCGGATTATTCGGGCCAAACGGGGCGGAGGATTTTCCAGCGCCGCCGCTGGCGAGTCAATCGATGAATTGTATGCGTATTTGGCAACGCGCGCGGCGATGGACAATCACTGTATAAAAACCCATACTATAATATATCTATATTAGCGCCAAAACCGACATCACGCTGAACGTCGCACACGCCGCCCGGTGGAAAACGAAGGGGTTATGACAGCACTGCAACAGGGTTTCCTGCTCACTCGCCACTGGCGCGACACGCCCGCCGGCACCGAGGTCGAATTTTGGCTGGCGACCGACGCAGGCCCGCGCCAACTGCGCTTGCCGCCGCAGACCTCGGTGGCGTTTATCCCCGCCGAACAAAGGCAGCGCGCGGAACTGCTGCTGCGTGAAGAGCGGCAGGTGGAACTGAAACCGCTGGCGCTGACGGATTTTCATCACCGCCCGATGCTGGGGCTGTACTGCCGCCAGCACCGTCAGCTCATCAAGCTGGAAAAGCTGCTGCGGGAAGGCGGCGTTGCGGTCTACGAGGCCGACATTCGCCCGCCCGAGCGCTACCTGATGGAACGCTTCATTACCGCGCCGGTGTGGTTCAACGGCCAGGGCAACGGCGATGGGCCGTTGCTCAGCGGCCAGATGAAGCCGGCACCGGACTACCGCCCGGCGCTCAGGCTGGTGTCGCTGGATATCGAAACTACCGCCCACGGCGAGCTTTACTCCATCGCGCTGGAAGGTTGTGGCCAGCGGCAGGTCTACATGCTGGGGCCGGCCAACGGCGGCGATGAGCCCCTGGATTTCGATCTGGAATACTGCGCCAGCCGTCCTCAGTTGCTGGAACGGCTGAACGCGTGGCTGGAGCGTCACGATCCCGACGCCATCATCGGCTGGAACCTGGTACAGTTCGATCTGCGGGTGCTGCAAAAGCACGCCGAACGCTACCAAATCCCGCTGCGGCTGGGGCGCGGCGGCAACCTGCTGGAGTGGCGCGAGCATGGCTTCAAGCAGAATCACTTTTTCGCCGCCGCCGCCGGCCGCCTGATCATCGACGGCATCGAGGCGCTGAAATCCGCCACCTGGAATTTTCCCTCCTTCAGCCTGGAATACGTTTCGCAGGAACTGCTGGGCGAAGGCAAGGCTATCGACAACCCTTATCAGCGCATGGCGGAGATCGACCGACGCTTCGCCGAAGACAAGCCGGCGCTGGCCCGTTACAACCTGAAGGACTGCGAGCTGGTGACGCGCATCTTCGCCAAGGCCGATCTGCTCAACTTCCTGCTGGAGCGCGCCACCGTCACCGGGTTGGCGGCCGATCGCAGCGGCGGATCGGTGGCGGCCTTCAGCCACCTCTATATGCCGCGCATGCATCGCCTGGGCTTTGTTGCCCCCAACCTCGGCGAACAGCCGGAGGAGCACAGCCCCGGCGGCTTTGTGATGGACTCCCAGCCCGGCCTGTACGATTCGGTGCTGGTACTGGACTATAAAAGCCTGTACCCGTCGATCATCCGCACCTTCCTGATCGATCCGGTAGGATTGGTGGAAGGCATGCGCCACCCCAGCGACGCCGACTCGGTGCCCGGCTTTCGCAACGCCCGCTTCTCGCGCAGCAAACACTGCCTGCCGGCGATCGTCGAGCAGATCTGGCAGGGGCGCGAGGCCGCCAAGCGCCAACACAACAAGCCCCTGTCGCAGGCGTTGAAGATCATCATGAACGCGCTGTACGGCGTGCTGGGATCGAGCGGCTGCCGCTTCTTCGATCCGCGGCTGGCGTCGTCGATCACCCTGCGCGGCCACGAGATCATGCGCCAAACCCGCGAGCTGATCGAAGCCGAAGGCTATCAGGTGATTTACGGCGACACCGACTCCACCTTCGTCTGGCTGAAACAGCCGCATGACGAGCAGCAGGCCGCGCAGATCGGCCGGGCGCTGGTGCAACGGGTCAACGCCTGGTGGCAACAGCATCTGCAGCAGCAGTTCGGGCTGGAGAACGCGCTGGAGCTGGAGTTCGAAACCCACTATTCCCGCTTCCTGATGCCGACCATTCGCGGCGCCGAGCAGGGCAGCAAGAAACGCTACGCCGGCCTGATCGCGCGCGCCGACGGCCAGGAAGAAATGGTGTACAAAGGCCTGGAAACGGTGCGCACCGACTGGACGCCGCTGGCGCAGGAGTTCCAGCAGCAGCTCTATCAGCGCATCTTCAAACGGCAACCCTACCAGGACTACGTGCGCGACTACGTCGGCAAAACCCTGAACGGCGACTTCGACGATCAATTGGTGTACCGCAAACGGCTGCGCAGGAAGCTCGACGACTATCAGCGCAACGTGCCGCCGCACGCCCGCGCCGCACGCATCGCCGACGACTACAACCGCAGCCAGGGGCGGCCGCTGCAGTATCAGAACGGCGGCTGGATCAGCTACGTGATGACCGTCGCCGGGCCGGAACCGCTGGAAACCCGCCATTCGCCCATCGACTATCAGCATTACCTCGAACGCCAGCTGCAACCGGTGGCAGACGCTATACTCCCTTTCTTGCACGACGATTTCACTACGCTGGTCACCGGGCAGATGGGGCTGTTTTGAGATTGCGCCAGGTTAAGAAAAATCATCCGGTTTTGCAGGTGACGAACGCGCCGCCTTCCATTACCATAGCGCCCTTCCCAAAACTGAACCACGCTTAGCCCTGCCGTCTCGCGACGTCTGCATGGCGTGAACGGCTATTGCCCGTCAAATTTAAAACAAACCGGGATTAACCGATGTTCAGTACAGGTGCCGCGGCCCTTCCCGCCCGGTAACAAGACTTACTTACAAAGAATCGAGCCGACAATATATGCCTTTTACTCTTGGTCAACGCTGGATCAGCGATACGGAAAGCGAATTAGGACTGGGCACCGTCGTGGCGCTGGACGCGCGCATGGTTACCCTGCTTTTCCCCGCCACCGGTGAAAACCGCCTCTATGCCAGAAATGATTCGCCGATCACCCGCGTGATGTTCAACCCGGGCGATACCGTCAGCAGCCACGAGGGATGGCAGCTGCAGGTGGAAGAGGTGAAAGAGGAAAACGGTCTGTTGACCTATATCGGCACCCGCCAGGACACCCAGGAAGGCGGCGTGGCGATGCGCGAAGTGCTGCTGGACAGCAAGCTGACCTTCAGCAAACCGCAGGATCGTCTGTTCGCCGGCCAGATCGACCGCATGGACCGTTTCGCGCTGCGTTTCCGCGCGCGCAAATACCAGAGCGAGCAGTATCGGCTGCCGTTCGCCGGCCTGCGCGGCATGCGCGCCAGCCTGATCCCGCACCAGCTGCACATCGCTCATGAAGTCGGCCAGCGCCATGCGCCGCGCGTTCTGCTGGCGGACGAAGTCGGCCTCGGCAAAACCATCGAAGCCGGCATGATCATCCACCAGCAACTGCTGGCGGGCCGCGCCGAACGCGTGCTGATCGTGGTGCCGGAAACGCTGCAGCACCAGTGGCTGGTGGAGATGATGCGCCGCTTCAACCTCTACTTCTCGCTGTTCGACGACAGCCGCTACGCCGAAGCCAAGCTCGACAGCAGCAACCCGTTCGAGACCGAACAGCTGGTGATCTGCTCGCTGGACTTCGTGCGCCGCAACAAGCAGCGCCTGGAAGAGCTGGCGGACGCCCAGTGGGATCTGTTGGTGGTCGATGAAGCGCACCACCTGGCCTGGAGTGAAGAAGCGCCGAGCCGCGAATATCAGGTGATCGAACAGCTGGCCGAGCATATCCCCGGCGTGCTGCTGCTGACCGCCACCCCGGAGCAGCTGGGCCAACAGAGCCACTTTGCGCGCCTGCGCCTGCTCGATCCGAACCGTTTCCACGACTACGGCGAGTTCGTCGCCGAACAGCAGAAATACCGTCCGGTGGCCGACGCCGTCACCCTGCTGCTGAGCGGTGAACGCCTGGCCGACGACAAGCTGAACCTGCTGGGCGAGCTGATCGACGAGCAGGACATCGAACCGCTGCTCAAAGCGGCCAACAGCGAAGGCGACAACGCCGAGCAGGCGCGCCAGGAGCTGGTTTCCATGCTGATGGATCGCCACGGCACCAGCCGCGTGCTGTTCCGCAACACCCGTAACGGCGTGAAGGGCTTCCCGCACCGCAACCTGCACCAGATCAAGCTGCCATTACCGACCCAGTATCAGACCGCGATCAAAGTCTCCGGCATCATGGGTGCCAAGAAGTCCGTCGAAGCGCGCGCGCGCGACATGCTGTACCCGGAGCAGATCTACCAGGAATTCGAAGGCGAAAACGCCACCTGGTGGAACTTCGACCCGCGCGTCGAGTGGTTGCTGGACTACCTGCTGGCCAACCGTAACGAAAAAGTGCTGGTGATCTGCGCCAAAGCCGACACCGCGCTGCAGCTGGAGCAGGTGCTGCGCGAGCGTGAAGCGATCCGCGCCGCGGTGTTCCACGAAGGGCTGTCGATCATCGAGCGCGACCGCGCCGCCGCCTACTTCGCCTCCGAAGAGGAGGGCGCGCAGGTGCTGCTGTGTTCCGAGATCGGCTCCGAAGGCCGCAACTTCCAGTTCGCCAGCCAGCTGGTGATGTTCGATCTGCCGTTCAACCCGGATCTGCTGGAACAGCGTATCGGCCGTCTGGACCGTATCGGCCAAATGCACGATATCCAGATCATGGTGCCTTACCTGGAGCACACCGCGCAGGCGGTGCTGGGCCGTTGGTTCCACGAGGGGCTGGACGCCTTCGAACACACCTGCCCGACCGGCCGCACCATCTACGACAGCTGCTACGAGCAGTTGATCGGCTATCTGGCCGCGCCGACCGAGCAGGAAGGCTTCGACGAATTCATCCACGCCTGCCGCCAGCAGCACGATCAGTTGAAAGCGCAGCTGGAACAGGGCCGCGACCGGCTGCTGGAGATGCACTCCAACGGCGGCGACAAGGCCCAGGCGCTGGCCGCCGCCATCGCCGAGCAGGATAACGACGTCAACCTGGTGGGCTTCGCGCTCAACCTGTTCGACATCGTCGGCATCAATCAGGAAGACCGCAGCGACAGCCTGATCGTGCTGACGCCGTCCGATCATATGCTGGTGCCGGACTTCCCTGGCCTGCCGCAGGACGGCTGCACCGTCACCTTCGACCGCGATCAGGCGCTGTCGCGCGAAGACGCGCAGTTCGTCAGTTGGGAGCACCCGATCATCCGCAATGGCCTGGATCTGATCCTGTCCGGCGATACCGGCAGCTGCGCGGTGTCCCTGTTGAAAAACAAAGCGCTGCCGGTTGGCACCCTGCTGGTTGAACTGGTCTATGTGGTGGAGGCCCAGGCGCCGAAACACCTGCAGCTGACCCGCTTCCTGCCACCGACGCCGATCCGCATGCTGATGGACCGCAAGGGCACCAACCTGGCGGCGCAGGTCGAGTTTGAAAGCTTCAACCGCCAGTTGAACGCGGTCAACCGCCACACCTCCAGCAAGCTGGTCAATGCCGTGCAACAAGACGTGCACGCCATGCTGCAGCAGGCGGAAAGCCTGGTGGAAGCGCAGGCGCGCCAGCTTATCGAACAGGCGAAGCAAGAGGCGGACGACAAGCTGAGCGCCGAGCTGGCGCGTCTGGAAGCGCTGAAGGCGGTCAACCCGAACATCCGCGACGACGAAGTCGAGACGCTGGAGTTCAACCGCCGTCAGGTGCTGGCCAACCTCAATGAAGCCGGCTGGCGTCTCGACGCCATTCGACTGGTGGTGGTCACCCACCAATAACCGGCGCGATGCGGGGAGGCCACCGTCTCCCCGTTCGGCCCTTTTCGCGGAGCCAAGATGGAACCCTACAATCCCCCGCAGGACCCGCTGCACATCCTGTATCAGGATGAACACATCATGGTGGTCAACAAGCCCAGCGGCTTGCTGTCGGTACCCGGCCGCGCCCCGGAAAACAAAGACAGCCTGATGACCCGCATTCAGGCCGATCATCCGGCCGCCGAATCGGTGCACCGGCTGGATATGGCCACGAGCGGGGTGATCGTGGTGGCGCTCAACAAGGCCGCCGAGCGTGAGCTAAAGCGTCAATTTCGCGAACGCGAACCGAAGAAATCCTATATCGCCCGCGTTTGGGGACATATGGCGCATGATGAAGGGTTAGTGGATTTGCCGCTGATCTGCGACTGGCCGAACCGGCCGCTGCAAAAAGTGTGTTTTGATACCGGCAAAGCGGCGCAGACGGAATATCGGGTGCTGTCGCGCGACGCCGACGGCAGCACCCGCGTGAAGCTGACGCCGATCACCGGCCGCTCGCACCAACTGCGGGTGCACATGCTGGCGCTGGGACACCCGATCCTCGGCGACGGTTTCTATGCCCCGCCGGAAGCCAAAGCGATGGCGCCGCGGCTGCAGCTGCACGCGCAGGAGTTGCGCATCACCCACCCCGCCTTCCAGACGCCGATGCACTTTCGCGCCGAGCCGGATTTCTGAGCCCCATGTTAAACGGGCCCGGCATGCCGGGCCCGCTTGCATCGCTTATTTAAAACCTTTCTCGCGTTTGATCAGGTCGTACGCCGCCTGGATCTCCTGCGCTTTCTGCTTGGCCATTTCCATCATCTCCGGCGGCAAGCCTTTCGCCACCAGCTTATCCGGATGGTGTTCGCTCATCAGCTTGCGGTAGGCGCGTTTGATGGTGGCGGCATCGTCGCTGCTGCGCACGCCAAGCACCTTGCACGCATCGTCGAGCGTCGGGCCGCGCTGAGCCTGCTGATAGCCGCCCTGCGAATACCCGCCCTGCTGACCGCCGCCGAACTGACGCCCGCCCTCCATCATGCTGAGGAACTGATCGAACTGCGCGCGCGAAATGCCCAGCTCTTCGGCGATGACATACAGCACCTGACGTTCGTTCGGGTGCAGCGAGCCGTCGGCGAACGCCGCCTGAATCTGAATTTCCAGAAACATCCGAATCAGATCGAAGCGGCCGAAACAGATACTGCGGAACTGCTGCAGCGTCTCACGCAGCGGGAACTGGCTCTGTTTGCCCTCGCGGAACGCCTGCTGCGCCGCGGTGCGCGCTTCGCCGTGCAGTTGAAGGCGATCCATAAACAGGCTGGCGATCTGAATATCCGCCTCGGTGACGCGTCCTTTGGATTTGGTCAGGTGGCCCATCACCTGAAAAGTGGTGCGGAAAAACAGCGTTTGCCGCGTTTGCTGGTCGGTGAAAAACCCCCGACTGCGCTTGTTGCTGCGCGCCGTATCGATCATATGACCGATAATCAGCCCCAGAACTACACCCCAGAATCCCGCGCCAGACCAGATGGCGACGATGACGCCGAGCAGTTTTCCCCAATACTGCATATACTCCTCAATTATCATGCCGAAAGCCGCCCGCTCTCCTCCGTTTCAGGAAAGGGCGCAGGCGATTTTTCCTAGAATTTGGATTATCATACCTGTCATTTATCTTTGCGCCTAACGACGACGCAAGTAAACGGCTGGATTTAGCACTAGCGCAACGCAGATGAGTAATATAGTCTCTGACCGTTTGCCGGACACGACGCCTCTGATGACGGAACACCAAAACCGCGTATGAAAAAAAGTTTCCCAACACTGCTGGCCACGATGATTTGGACGGCACTCTACAGTCAGCATGCGCTGGCTGATCTGGCCGAGCAATGCATGCTTGGCGTTCCCGTTTACGACAAGCCTTTGGTCAGCGGCGATCCGAACAGCCAGCCGGTGACCATCAATGCCGATGACTCGCGCGCCGACTACCCGAAAAGCGCCCTGTTCAGCGGCAACGTGCATATCGAGCAGGGTAACAGCACCCTGACCGCCAAAGAAGTTGAGCTAAACCAGACGGAAAACCCCGGCCAGACGGATCCGGTGCGCACCGTCACCGCTACCGGCGACGTGCACTACAGCGACAATCAGATCAAACTGAAAGGCCCGAAGGCCTGGTCGAACCTGAATACCAAAGATACCGACGTCTATGAAGGCGACTACCAGATGGTAGGCCGTCAGGGTCGCGGCGACGCCGACAAGATGAAAATGCGCGGCGCCAACCGTTACACCATCCTGGAAAACGGCACCTTCACCTCCTGCCTGCCGGGCGACGACAGCTGGAGCGTGGTCGGTTCCGAAGTGATCCACGATCGCGAAGAGCAGGTGGCGGAAATCTGGAACGCCCGCTTCCGCATCGGCGGCGTGCCGGTGTTCTACAGCCCGTACCTGCAATTGCCGGTCGGCGACAAGCGCCGTTCCGGCTTCCTGATCCCGAACGCCAAGTACGGCAGCAACAATGGCTTCGAGTTCATGTTGCCGTACTATTGGAACATCGCGCCGAACTACGACGCCACCATCACACCGCACTATATGTCCAAGCGCGGCCTGCAGTGGCAGACCGAGTTCCGTTATCTGGTGCAGCCGGGCCTCGGCCTGATGGAGTTCGACTGGCTGCCGGACGACAAGGAATACGGCAAAGATCATGACGACAACAAACGCTGGCTGTTCTACTGGAACCATAACGGCGTCATGGATCAGGTATGGCGCTTCAACGTCGACTACACCAAGGTCAGCGATTCCAAATACTTCACCGATCTGGACTCCAAATACGGTTCCACCACCGACGGCTACGCCACGCAGAAATTCAGCCTCGGCTACGCCAACGAAAACTGGAACGCCACGCTGAGCTCCAAGCAGTTCCAGATCTACGACGACACCGATCGTTCACAGTCGGACTCGTATAAAGTTCAGCCGCAGCTGGACCTGAACTACTACAAGAACGACCTCGGCCCGTTCGACTTCCATATTTACGGCCAGGCGGCCAAGTTCACCAGCGTCAACCCATATAGCCCTGACGCCACCCGTCTGCATATGGAGCCGACGCTGAGTCTGCCGCTCACCAACGGCTGGGCCAGCCTGAACACCGAAGCCAAGGTGATGGCGACCCACTACCAGCAGGATATTCCTGACGGTTTCGCGGCCAACTACCAGAGCCGCAAAAACGCTGCCGCGCCGGAGCTCGATGATTCGGTCAACCGCGTACTGCCGCAGTTCAAAGTCGACGGCAAGCTGGTGTTCGAGAGGCCGATGATCTGGGCCGAGGGCGCTACCCAGACGCTGGAGCCGCGCGTGCAGTACCTGTATGTGCCGTACCGCGACCAGAGCAACATCTACACCTACGACACCACGCTGCTGCAGACCGACTACTCCGGCCTGTTCCGCGATCGCACCTACAGCGGCCTGGATCGCATCGCTTCGCAGAACCGCGTCTCTACCGGTTTGACCACCCGCATTTATGATGACGCCCTGGTTGAACGTTTTAACGCTTCCGTGGGTCAAATCTACTACTTCAGCCGTTCGCGTACCGGTGACCAGATGACCGGTTACGACAACAACGACGATACCGGCAGCGTAGCCTGGGCCGGCGATACCTATTGGAAAATCGACGATCGTTGGGGCCTGCGCGGCGGCCTGCAGTACGACACCCGCCTGAACAGCGTCTCGCTGGGCAACGGCGTGGTGGAATACCGCCAGGACGCCGAGCGCGTGGTGCAGTTGAACTACCGTTACGCCACGCCGGAATATATCCAGACGGCGTTGAACACCAAAACGGTTCCGGCCTTCCAGGACGGCATCTCGCAGGTGGGCATCACCGGCAGTTGGCCGATCGCCGATCGTTGGGCGGTGGTCGGGGCGTACTACTACGACACCCGCGCCAAACAATCCGCCGATCAGTTGGTGGGGCTGAAGTACAACACCTGCTGCTGGGCGGTGACGCTGGGCTATGAGCGCAAGATCACCGACTGGAACAACAGCAACAATACCAGCGTTTACGACAACAGAGTTTCGTTCAACGTCGAACTGCGCGGCCTGAGCAGCGATCATAGTCTCGGCTCCGCAGAAATGCTGCGCTCCGGCATTCTGCCGTATCAGCGCGCATTCTGACGCTTTGCAACACTTTGAAAACGAGAACTTTCACCCGCATTTGCGGATTACATAATGGGAAAAGTATGAAGAACTGGAGAACGCTTATTCTCGGATTGGTGGTTTGCGCCAATGCCGCGTTCGCAGCACCCCAAGAAGTGGATAAAGTCGCCGCCGTCGTGGATAACGGCGTGGTACTCGAAAGCGACGTCAACGGTCTGTTGCAGTCAGTCAAGCTCAACGCCCAGCAGGCCGGCCAGCAACTGCCGGACGACAAGACGCTGCGCCATCAGATCATCGAACGCCTGATCATGGATAACATCCAGCTGCAGATGGCCAAGAAAATGGGCATCACCGTGTCCGATGCCGATCTGGACAAAGCGATCGCCAACATCGCCGCGCAAAACAAGATGAGCGTCGATCAGCTGCGCAGCCGCCTGTCGTACGAAGGGTTGAACTACAACACCTACCGCGCGCAGATCCGCAAAGAGATGCTGATCTCCGAAGTGCGTAACAACGAAGTGCGCCGCCGCGTCACCATCCTGCCACAGGAAGTGGACGCACTGGCCAAACAGGTGGGCGCACAGAACGGCAGCGACACCGAAATGAACATCAGCCACATCCTGATCCCGCTGCCGGAAAACCCGTCGCAGCAGCAGGTCGACAAAGCCGAAGAGCTGGCCAAACGTCTGGTGGGTGAGATCAACAGCGGCGCCGACTTCGGCAAGCTGGCGATCACCTACTCCGCCGACTCTCAGGCGCTGAAAGGTGGCAACATGGGCTGGGGCAAACTGCAAGAAATCCCGACCCTGTTCGCGGAACGTCTGGTGAGCGCCAAGAAAGGCGACGTCGTCGGCCCAATCCGTTCCGGCGTCGGCTTCCACATCCTGAAAGTGAACGACATTCGCGGCGCCAGCCAGTCGGTGTCGGTCACCGAAGTGCACGCCCGTCACATCCTGCTGAAACCTTCGGTGGTGCTGACCGACGACCAGGCTCGCGCCAAACTGCAATCCGTGGCGGAAGCGATCAAGAGCGGCCGCGCCAAGTTTGCCGACGAAGCCAAACAGCTGTCGCAAGATCCGGGTTCTGCGATGCAGGGCGGCGATCTGGGCTGGGCTTCCCCGGACATCTACGATCCGGCCTTCCGCGATGCGTTGCTGAAGCTGAGCAAGGGTGAAATCAGCGCGCCGGTCCACTCCTCCTTCGGTTGGCACCTGATCCAGCTGCTGGATACCCGTCAGGTGGATAAGACCGACGCTGCGCAAAAAGACCGTGCTTACCGTATGCTGTTCAACCGTAAGTTCGCTGAAGAAGCGCAGACCTGGATGCAGGAACAGCGCGCCCAGGCTTACGTGAAGATCCTCGATGGCAGCGATGCACAGCAATAAACGCGTCGTCATTACCCCCGGCGAACCCGCCGGGGTGGGGCCGGATTTGGTAGCCGCGCTGGCGCAACAGGATTGGCCTGTTGAGCTGGTGGTGTGCGCCGATCCGGCCCTGCTGCTTGAACGCGCCCAACGTTTGGGCCTGCCGCTGACGCTGCGCGACTACCAGCCGCAGCAACCGGCCGAAGCGCAACGCGCCGGCACGCTGACCGTGCTACCGGTCCCGCTCGCTCACCCGGTTACCGCCGGTGAGTTGAACGTCGGCAACAGCGCCTACGTGGTGGAAACCCTGGCGCGCGCCTGCGACGGCTGCCTGAACGGCGAGTTCGCGGCGCTGATCACCGGCCCGGTGAACAAGGGCGTGATCAACGACGCCGGCGTGCCGTTTATCGGCCATACCGAATTCTTTGCCGATCGCAGCCGCTGCGATCGCGTGGTGATGATGCTCGCGACCGAAGAGCTGCGCGTGGCGCTGGCGACCACCCATCTGCCGCTGCTGGCGGTGCCGGGCGCCATCACGCAGCAGAGCCTATTCGAAGTCATTCGCATCCTCGACCACGATCTGAAAACCAAATTTGGCATCGCCCAGCCGCACATTTACGTCTGCGGTCTGAATCCCCACGCCGGGGAAGGCGGCCATATGGGGCGCGAAGAGATAGACACCATCATCCCGGCGCTCGACGCGCTGCGCGCTGACGGCATCCATCTTGTCGGCCCGCTGCCGGCGGACACCCTGTTCCAGCCCAAATATCTGCAAGATGCCGATGCGGTGCTGGCGATGTATCACGATCAGGGGCTGCCGGTGCTAAAATACCAAGGGTTCGGCCGCGCGGTGAATATCACCCTCGGTTTGCCTTTCATACGCACCTCGGTCGACCACGGTACCGCTCTGGAACTGGCCGGCACCGGCACCGCCGATGTCGGCAGTTTCCAAACGGCCCTGAATCTCGCCATTAAAATGATAATTAATTGTAATGAATAACAGAGTCCACCAAGGGCACTTTGCCCGCAAACGCTTTGGACAAAACTTTTTAACCGATCAGTTTGTCATCGATAGCATTGTCTCCGCCATTCACCCGCAGCCGGGCGAAGCGGTGGTCGAGATCGGCCCCGGCCTCGGCGCCTTGACCGAGCCGGTCGGCGCGCGCATGGACCGCATGACGGTGATCGAACTGGACCGCGATCTGGCCACCCGGCTGGAGAACCACCCGCGGCTGAAAGACAAGCTGACCATCCACCAGCAGGACGCCATGACGGTGAATTTCGCCGAACTGGCCGAGGAAGCTGGCCAACCGCTGCGCGTATTTGGTAACCTGCCGTACAATATTTCGACGCCGCTGATGTTCCACCTTTTCAGCTATACTCAGGCAATCCGCGACATGCACTTTATGTTGCAAAAAGAGGTGGTCAACCGTCTGGTGGCCGGCCCGAACAGCAAGGCCTACGGGCGTTTGACCGTGATGGCGCAGTACTACTGCAACGTCATTCCGGTGCTGGAAGTGCCGCCGACCGCGTTCGCGCCGCCGCCGAAGGTCGATTCCGCCGTGGTGCGTCTGGTGCCGCACACCGAGCTGCCGAACCCGGTGGGCGACGTGCGCATGCTGAGCCGCATCACCACGCAGGCATTCAACCAGCGGCGGAAAACCATCCGCAATAGCCTGGGCGACCTGTTCACGCCGGAGCAGCTGACGGAGCTGGGCGTCGATCCTTCGCTCAGAGCAGAAAATATTTCTGTGGCGCAGTACTGTAAGCTGGCGAACTGGCTGTCAGCCAATCCGACGCCGCAGCAATAAGGAGTTGTTGTCATGATTGATTCGCCCCGCGTGTGTATTCAGGTTCAGAGCATCTATGTGGAATCACAGTCGATCCCTGAAGAAGAGCGTTACGTCTTCGCCTATACCATCACTATCCGCAATCTGGGGCGGACCGACGTGCAACTGCTGGGCCGTTACTGGCTGATCACCAACAGCAACGGCCGCCAAACCGAAGTTCAGGGCGAAGGCGTGATCGGCGAACAGCCCGTCATTCCGCCCGGCGGAGAGTTTCAGTATACCAGCGGCGCCATTCTGGAAACGCCGCTGGGCACCATGGAAGGCCATTACGAAATGGTGGACCATCAGGGTCAGCCATTCCGCACCGCTATTCCCGTGTTTCGCTTAGCCATTCCAACGCTGATCCATTAATTATGTCGACATACCTTATCGGCGACGTTCACGGTTGTTACGATGAACTGAAGTCGCTGCTGGCTCAGGCTGCTTTCGATCCCGAGCGCGATCGGCTGTGGCTGACCGGCGATCTGGTGGCACGCGGCCCCGCCTCGCTGGACGTGCTGCGCTTCGTGCGCTCGCTCGGCCCGGCGGTGCGCATGGTGCTGGGCAACCACGATCTGCACCTGCTGGCGGTCTACGCCGGCATCAGCCGCAACAAACCCAAAGATCGCATCACCCCGCTGCTGGAAGCGCCGGACGCCGACGAGCTGATCAACTGGCTGCGTCGCCAGCCGGTGCTACAGGTGGACGATGAGCAAAAGCTGGTGATGGCGCACGCCGGTATCACCCCTCAGTGGGATATCGACACCGCGAAAATGTGCGCGCGCGAAGTGGAAGCGGTATTGAGCAGCGACAGCTACCCGCTGTTTCTCGACGCCATGTACGGCGACATGCCGAACAACTGGTCGCCGGAGCTGAGCGGCCTGGCGCGCCTGCGTTTCAGCACCAATGCGTTCACGCGTATGCGCTACTGCTTCCCCAACGGCCAGCTCGACATGATCTGCAAAGATGCGCCGGGCACCGCGCCGGCGCCGCTGAAGCCGTGGTTCGAACTGCCGCGCCTGGTGGATCCGGAATACACCATCATTTTCGGCCACTGGGCCTCGCTGGAAGGCAAGGGTACGCCGGAGGGCGTGATCGGGCTGGATACCGGCTGCTGCTGGGGCGGCGATCTGACGATGCTGCGCTGGGAAGACCGTCGTTACTTCACGCAGCCCGCCAACCGTGGCGAGGCGCCTGACCACGCCGGCAGACTGGCCGCATCCTGAAAACATAAAGGCGGCCCAGGGCCGCCTTGGTTCTCTTTACTGCCTTACGCCCCAATCACCCCGCCATCTTCACGCGTAATCATCAACACCGATGAACGCGGACGCGGGCTGTTGTTCGGGAAGTGCGAATCGCCCTCTTCTCCCGGATGCTGTACGTTGACGAACATCGTCTTGTAGTCCGGGGTGAAGGTGATGCCGGTCAGTTCGCAGGACTTTGGCCCCACCATGAAACGGCGGATCTCGCCGCTGACCGGATCGCCCACCAGCATCTGGTTGTTGCCCTGCCCGACGTAATCGCCCTTGTTGCTGTACTTGCCATCGGTGAGGATCCACAGGCGGCCGGCGCGATCGAAGCCCAGCCCGTCCGGGCTGTTGAAGGTATTTTCCGCCGTGATATTCGGCGTGCCGCGGTTGACGCCTTCGGGGTGGGCGATCGGGTTGCCGCACAACGCATAGATGTCCCAGGCGAAGACGTCGGCGGTGGCGTCGCCGCCCTCGTCCCAGCGAATGATTTGGCCGTAGATATTGTTCGGTCGCGGGTTGGCGGCGTTCAACGGCATCCCTTCCTCGCCGCGCTTGCTGTTGTTGGTCAGCGTGCAGTACGCGCGCCCGTCATGCGGGTTGACCGCGATCCACTCAGGGCGATCCATCTTGGTGGCGCCGACCTGCTGCGCCGCCTTGCGGGCGAAGATCAGCACTTCGGCCTCGTCGCGGAAGCCGTTCTCCGGCGTCAGGCCGTTCTTGCCGAACTCGAGCGCAATCCAGCGCCCTTTGCCCTTCAGCGGCGTGCCGGCTTCGTCGCCGTCGAACTGCGCCACGTACAGCGTTCCCTCGTCCAGCAGCGTGCGATTGTTGGCCGGATTGGCGGCGTCGACCACGCCTTTGGAAACGTACTTATAGATATGTTCACCGCGCTCGTCGTCGCCCATATACACCACCAGACGGCCGTCTTTGGCCACGGTCACCGCCGCGTTTTCATGTTTGAAGCGGCCGAGCGCGGTGTGCTTGATGGGCGTCGAGGTCGGATTCAACGGATCGATCTCGACGATCCAGCCGTGGCGGTTGAATTCGTTGGGATTCTTCGCCACATCGAAGCGCTCGTCATAGTCCGGCCAGTTGCGCTCCGGTTCGTTGACCTTCAGCGTGTAGCGCTTCTGTTCCGGCGTGGTTCGATAATCGGCCTGACGGGTGCCGAAATAGGTGTCGAAGTTTTCCTCGCAGGTCAGGTAGGTGCCCCACGGCGTCTTGCCGTTGGCGCAATTGCCGAACGTGCCCAGCACCTTGCGGCCGCTCGGATCGGCGGCGGTCTGCAACAGCGGATGTCCGGCGGCCGGGCCGCTGAATTGCATCTCGCTGTTGGCGGTGATGCGGCGGTTATAGCGCGACGGGCGCTCCACCGCCCAGCGCTGGCCGTCGCCGACCCGCTTGACCGCGACAATGGAGACGCCGTGCGCCGCCTGCGATTTGCGCACCTCTTCCAGGCTGGTGGCCTTGGCGCCGCCGTGGGCGAACAGGTACTGCTCGTTAACGTATTCGTTATTGATGGCCATCACGCCGTGATTGTCATCGATAGGGAAGAAGCTCATGCCATCGTTGTTGTCGCCAAACTGTTTTTCCTGATCGGCGGCGCTGTTGTTGCCCTGCGGATCGAAGGCCGGCGCGCCGTCCACCAGCGGCTCGCCCCAGGAGATCAGCACCTCGGCGCGGTAGCCTGGCGCTATCGTCACTTCATCGGCGGTAGACGCGGCGATGCCCCGGAAACCCAGCAGCGTGTTCGGCGGCAGATCCTCGGCTAACGCCTCGGCGGAGACCGACCAGATGCCGCCGCCGAGAAAACCGGCCAGGCCGACGGCGCCGGCGCTGCCGAGCAGCAGCTTGCGGCGAGTGGGATCGATCAGGCGGTCGGCGTCTAATTGCTCAATTTGCTTGGTCATAACGTGGTTACCTTTTTAGTTATGGCGCCGCGGTCAAGATTCACCAGAGTTGCCGTGGCGCTCGGAGTTGGGCTTCATACTAATCAGGTAATGTGACGGAAAGGTTACGAATGACCGGCGCAAAAAGACCGGGGGCGCAATTGCTTGCGCCCCCGGGGATAGCTGGCTAACGCGCTGAAATCAGCGGCGCTGCAGGATTTCGAAGCAGTAGCTGTGCGAATTCAGCTCGTCGGCGTCGTGGAATTCGCTGAACGTGGTTTCCCACTCGTCCGGCTCGTAATCCGGGAAGTGAGTATCGCCGCCGACTTCGGCGTCGATGTGCGTCAGGTACAGGCGATCGGCGCGCGGCAGCAGCTGGGTATAGATGCGCCCACCGCCGATCACCATCACTTCTTCCACCTCACCCGCGGCGGCCAGCGCCTCATCCAGCGAGGTCACCCAGGTCACCCCGGCGGCATTACCTGGGCGGCTGCTCAAAACGATATTGTGGCGGCCCGGCAGCGGGCGGCCGATGGACTCGAAGGTCTTGCGGCCCATAATAACCGGCTTATTCAACGTGTTGCGTTTAAACCACGCCAGGTCCGCCGGCAGGTGCCACGGCATGGCGTTTTCCATGCCAATAACGCGATCCGCCGCCAAGGCAGCGATCAGGCTGATAATCATTGTTTAACCCTGTGTAGGCAGCAAAATTGGTGACACTATACGTAAAGGCCTGAGTGCCGTCGATAGGCTAATCAAGCAAGATGAATATATAAGATAGCTCTTATCAGCATATCTAATAACCAACGATCGCCCGCCGGGAAATTTCACACGCCGGGGCGTTTGCGATACAGCCACAGGCCCGGTAACGACAGGCCGATCGACAACGCGCCGACGATGAAACTGGCCTTGAGGAAGTTGGTGATCATGGTCTCCATCAAGGCTTCGCTGTAGCCAAGATGCGAGATCTCTACCACAGTTATCATCGCGGTATAGGCGGAAATGCCGGGGAACATCGGGATCACCGCCGCCACGGTGAATACCTTCGGATGCGCCAACAGCCAGCGCGACCAGTAGATGCCGATGATACCGATCAGGATCGCCGCCAGCAGCGACGCCCACTCGATATTCATGCCAGCGTGCATCATCAACATGCGCGAGCCGCGCCCGATTGCCCCGAGCAACGCGCAATAGCGCAGCGCGCGCAGCGGTACGTTGAACACCATAGCGAAGCCCAGCGCCGGTACCGCCGCCAACAGCATCTCCTGCAACAATGCCCACAGCAGATTCATGACCACCCCCGCAGATCCCACAGCGACATCGCCATCACCACCCCGATGCAGGTCGCCAGCGTCAGCAGGCTGGCCATCGCCCAGCGCGCCAGCCCGGTGTTGACGTGCCCCTTAAACATATCGGCCACTGCGTTGATCAGCGGGAAGCCCGGCACCAGCAACAGCACGCTGGCGGCCATCGCCACGCTCGAGGTCTCTTTAAACACCGGTAGGCGCAGCAGCAGCCCAGATATCGACGTAGCGACAAACGCCGTCAGGCAAAAATTGATCAGCGGATTCATCTGGCGGGCGGTGAGGATCTGGCGCACCAGCATCGCCGCGCCGCTGGCGATAAAGGTCACCAAAAAGGCGTCGCCGCCGCCGCCGTTGAGCATGCTGAAACATCCACAGGACAGGCCCACCATCAGCACCACCAGCCAGCGCGGGTAGCGCAGCGGCCGGATCCTTTCAAAGCGACGCGCCACGTCGTGCGCATCCGCCAGGCGATGCTCGGCGAGGATCACGATATGCTGCACTTCGGTCACCACCTGCATATTGATGCCGCGATCGACATTCTTGCGGGTGGTGGTCAGGCAGGCGCCGTGGCTGAGGGTGGTCAACACCACCGCATTGGCGGAGATTGAACTTTCCACGCTGTCCATCCCCAGCGCCAACCCCAGGCGGGTCGACAGCTGTTCCACCACCGTGCTCTCGGCGCCGTGCTGCAACAGCAGCAGCGCGCATTGAATGCACAAGCGGGTAATTTCACGCTGTTGCCGGTGCGGCTCCGGCCTCTCTGTGGCGGTAGTCTGCTGCATGGTGCTCCGTCGCTGGCGGTAGATGAATTATTATCATAGAGCCTAACAATACCTCATTGGGTTGATGCGCATCAGAGGAAGCGGCGTTATTATCGCCAGAACTCTGTCTTTTGCGCGAGACGCTCCCATGCTTGAAACTTCGCTGTTCGTCGCCGGCATTGCCGCCCTCGGCATGCTCTCCCCCGGCCCGGATTTTTTCCTGGTGATCAAAAACGCCGCCCGCTATCCTCGGCTAGCCGCCATGATGACCGCATTCGGCGTGATATGCGGTGTCGCCACCCACATGTCCTACTGCGTCGCCGGGCTGGCGGTGGTGATCACCACCACGCCGTGGCTGTTTAACCTGCTGAAATACGCCGGGGCGGTCTATCTGGTGTGGATCGGCATCCAGGCGCTGCTGTCGCGCGGCGGCGGCAAAATGAACGTCAGCAATCTGCCGCAGCAGCAGGTCAGCCTGAAGAGCGCCTTTGCGCAAGGCTACCTGTGCAACCTGCTGAACCCGAAAGCCACCCTGTTCTTCCTGGCGGTATTTACCCAGGTGCTGCAGATCGATTCCGGTCTGGGCGACAAGCTGTGGTACGCGGGGATTATTCTCGGCCTGTCGGTCATCTGGTGGCCGCTGCTGGTGTTCCTGATCCAAAGCGGGCCGGTGCGCCGCGGGCTGGAAAAGACGCAGAAGGTCGTCGACAAATTGCTCGGTGGCATGCTGATCGCCTTAGGGATCAAGGTCGCGTTGAGCTAAGCAAAAAAACGGGGCGCCATTACGGCGCCCCTGCTGTTATCCTTTGGCTTCCACCACCTCATCTTCCGGCGCCTTGCCGTCGATACTGCCGCGCCAGCCGGTCTGCTGCACCCGCGACAGCCGATTCTGATCCTGCTCGATGGCCGCGCTGAGCATCTCTTTGGCCCGCTGCAGGCTGGCGATGCGGAACTCGGTGTCCTGATAATTCTCCAGCGTGTCTTCCAGCATTTTCAGGTTATAGCGGCGGAACGTGTCTGCCTTCTCGCGTGCCTCATAGGCGTCCAGCCCCAGCAGCTCCAGCGTTTCACGGCCGATGCGCAGCGAGCTTTCAAAGGTTTCGCGCTCCGGTTTTTCCACCCCCAGCTGCCGCAGCTGATACCAGTGATCGACGTCGCGCGCCCGCGCCACCACCTTCAGATGCGGGAAGTGCTGCCTGGCCAGCTCGGTTAACGCCAGGCTGTCTTCCACATCGTCGATGGCGTTGATCAGCACCTTGGCGTGAGCGGCGCCGGCGGCCTCCAGCAGATCGGCCCGCGTGGCGTCGCCGTAAAACACCTTAGTGTCGAATTTGCGCAGCGTTTCAATATGGTCCGGATCGTGATCCAGTACCACGGTGTGCACGCCGTTGGCCAACAGCAAACGGCCGGCGATCTGGCCGAAACGGCCGAAGCCGGCAATGATCACGCTGGCATTCTCGTCGTCGATGACGTCAGCCGGGCGCTCCTCTTTCGGCGCATTTTTTTCCAGCTGCGCGGCGATCACCAACAACAGCGGCGTGGCCGCCATCGACAGCGCTACCGCCAGCGTCAGCGACTTGGCCCATTCGACCGGCAATACGCCGGCCAGCTGCGCGGCGCTGAAAATCACAAAGGCAAACTCACTGCCCTGGCCCAGCAGAATGGCGAACAGGCCGCGCTGGCGCTTCGGCACCCCGAGCAGCGGCCCAATCAGCCACAGCAGCGCCGCCTTGATCAACATAAAGCCCAGCAGCAGCGAGGCGATCAGCAGCGGGTGATGGAACAGGGTGCCGAAGTCAATCGACATGCCAACGCCGATAAAGAACAGCCCCAGCAGCAACCCCTTGAACGGCTGAATATCGCTCTCCAGCGCGTGACGGTATTCCGAGCTCGCCAGCAGTACCCCGGCGAGGAACGCCCCCATCGCCATCGACAGTCCGGCCATCTCCAGCAGGATGCCAAAACCGAACACCAGGAACAGCGCCACGGCGCTGAACACCTCGCGCATGCCCGAACGGGCGACAAAGTGCAGCAGCGGGCGGGTGACGTAGCGGCCGAGCAGTACCACCATCGTCAACGCGCCCACCACCTTGGCCGCCGACAGTACGAAAGCGCCCAGCGTGGTGGTGGCGCCGCTGCTGGCGAGCAGCGGGATCATCGCCACCAGCGGGATCGCCGCGATATCCTGGAACAGCAGCACCGCAAACGCGCTGCGGCCGATTGGCGACGGCGTCAAATTACGTTCGCTCATCGCCTGCATGGCGATGGCGGTAGATGAAAGCGCCAGCGTCAAACCGATCAGCAGCGCCACCTTCCAGTTGAGGCCGAGGAAGTAACAGAAGGCGCTCAGCGCCAGGCCACAGCCCACCATTTGGATGCTGCCGCCGCCGAACACCGAGGCGCGCAGCGTCCACAGCCGCTTGGGATCCAGCTCCAGGCCGATGATAAACAGCATCAGCACCACGCCGATCTCGGCGAAGGTCAGGATCGACTCGGCATCCGACACCAGCTTCAGCCCCCAGGGGCCGATAATACAGCCGGCGATCAGGTAGCCAAGCACCGAGCCCAGCCCCAGTCGCACCGCGATCGGCACGAACAGCGCCGCGGAGCCGAGGTAGATCAGTCCCTCGATCATCATGTGATGGTTATCCATGGCTGGCCTCCCGGGTTTCCGCTTCAGCATGTTCCATCAGGTAGTCAACCAACCGCTGGCGGTAGGCTTCGCCGGCGGCGAGCAGCGCCGGCTCGTTGCAGGTAAAGGTGTTGTGCACGGCGAAATAAGGTTGCCAGTTCATGCCGCAATAGATCGCCGTAGCCTGCAGCGGCTGCGCCAGCGTAGCGAAGTTAGGAAAGTCGCCCAGCTCGAAGTGGTGCTCGTCGCCGCCGCTGGTCACTGCCCACAGGCAGTCTTTACCCACCAGCGCATTGCCGTCGTGGCCGTAGGCCCAGCCGTGCTCCAGCACTTTGTCGATCCACAGCTTCAACAGCGGCGGGAAGCTGTACCACTGCATCGGATGCTGCAGCACCACCAGGTCGGCGCGCTCCAGCGCCTGTTGCTCGGCGTTGATATCGATATTGAAATCGGGGTACAGCTCATACAGCGAGCGCACCTCTACCTCGGGGAGATCCCTCACCGCCTGCAGCAGGCGCTGATTGGCATGCGAATGCCGGGGATACGGGTGAGCATAAATTATCAGAATCATTGTTATCGTCGTTCCTTCGTTTCTTGCCAATACACCAAGCATATACCAATCACACAGAGTGACAGTTTGCCCACTGATTGATAGCGGAAATTTTTAACACCAGCCGACAAATTCGCTGAATAAAAAAAGGCGCTGCATCTGCAGCGCCCTGGCATAACGTTCTCGCGCGGTTACTTACCGATACGCGCGTGCATTTCCTGCACCGAAGTCACCTGCTCGGTCGGATCCGCTTTCAGCGCCATCGCGGTGGCAAAGCCGCCGTTCAGCGTGGTGTCGTAGTGCACCTTGTACTGCAGGGCGCTGCGGCGAATCAGCTTGGAGTCCTCAATCGCCTGGCGGCCTGCCGTGGTGTTGACGATGTAGGTGTACTCGCCGTTCTTGATACGGTCCTGAATGTGCGGACGCCCTTCGTGCACCTTGTTGACCAGACGCGGGTTGATGCCCGCTTCGCCCAGCACCACCGCGGTGCCGTGGGTGGCATCCAACTCGAAGCCCTGCTTCAGCAGGCTGGCGGCCAAATCGACCACGCGGGCTTTATCGCCTTCGCGCACCGACAACAGCGCACGGCCCTGCTTCTTCATGCCCGAGTTGCTGCCCAGCATCGCTTTGGAGAAGGCTTCCGCGAAGGTGCGGCCTACGCCCATCACTTCCCCGGTAGAGCGCATTTCCGGCCCCAGAATCGGGTCGACGCCCGGGAATTTGTTGAACGGCAGCACCACTTCTTTCACCGAGTAGTACGGCGGGATAATTTCTTCGGTCACGCCCTGCTCAACCAGCGTTTTGCCCGCCATCACGCGCGCGGCCACTTTGGCCAGCGGCACGCCGGTCGCTTTGGACACAAACGGCACGGTACGCGCGGCGCGCGGGTTGACTTCAATCAGGTAGACTTCGTTGTCTTTCACCGCGAACTGCACGTTCATCAGGCCGCGCACCTGCAGTTCGAACGCCAGTTTTTCCACCTGGCGACGCATCACGTCCTGAATTTCCTGGCTCAGGGTGTACGCCGGCAGTGAGCACGCGGAGTCGCCGGAGTGCACGCCCGCCTGCTCGATGTGCTCCATGATCCCGCCAATCAGCACGCGCTCGCCGTCGCAGATAGCATCGACGTCCACTTCCACCGCGTCGTCCAGGAAGCGATCCAGCAACACCGGCGCATCGTTGGACACGCTGACTGCGGTCTGGAAATAACGGCGCAGGTCGGTTTCGTCATAGACGATTTCCATCGCCCGGCCGCCCAGCACGTAGGAAGGACGCACCACCAGCGGATAGCCGATGCCCGCCGCCTTCTCGACCGCCTGCTCGATGGCGGTAACGGTGGCGTTGGCCGGCTGCTTCAGGCCCAGGCGGTTGACCGCCTGCTGGAAGCGTTCGCGGTCTTCGGCACGGTCGATGGCGTCCGGGCTGGTGCCGATGATCGGCACGCCTGCGGCTTCCAGCTCACGCGCCAGCTTCAGCGGGGTCTGGCCGCCGTACTGTACGATAACGCCTTTCGGTTTCTCGATGCGCACGATTTCCAGCACGTCTTCCAGGGTCACCGGCTCAAAGTACAGGCGGTCCGAGGTGTCGTAGTCGGTGGAGACGGTTTCCGGGTTACAGTTGACCATGATGGTCTCGTAACCGTCTTCGCGCAGCGCCAGAGAGGCGTGCACGCAGCAGTAGTCGAACTCGATGCCTTGGCCGATACGGTTCGGCCCGCCGCCCAACACCATCACTTTCGGCCGGTCGTTGGTCGGGTTGGACTCGCACTCTTCTTCATAGGTGGAGTACATGTAGGCGGTGTCGGTGGCGAATTCCGCCGCGCAGGTATCCACGCGCTTGTACACCGGATGCAGACCGTGGCTGTGACGCAGCTTGCGAATTTCGCTCTCGGCGACACCGGCTAGCTTGGCCAGACGCGCATCGGCGAAGCCCTTGCGCTTCAACGTGCGCAGGAAGTCTTTGTCCAGGCCATTGATGCCCGCTTCGGCTACCTGCTCTTCCAGGCGCACCAGCTCTTCAATCTGCACCAGGAACCAGCGATCGACGTTGGTCAGGTTGAAGACGCCGTCGACCGACAGACCGGCGCGGAAGGCGTCGGCGATGTACCAGATGCGGTCGGAACCGGCGTCTTTCAGCTCGCGGCGGATTTTGGTCAGCGCTTCCGGATCGTCCAGGCTCACTTTCGGATCGAAGCCGGTGGCGCCCACTTCCAGACCGCGCAGCGCTTTCTGCAGCGACTCCTGCTGGGTGCGGCCGATGGCCATCACTTCGCCGACCGACTTCATCTGGGTAGTCAGGCGATCGTTAGCGCCGGCGAACTTCTCGAAGTTGAAGCGCGGGATCTTGGTCACGACGTAGTCGATGGACGGCTCGAACGACGCCGGAGTGCGGCCGCCGGTGATGTCGTTCATCAGCTCATCGAGGGTATAGCCCACCGCCAGTTTGGCGGCGATCTTGGCGATCGGGAAGCCAGTGGCTTTCGACGCCAGCGCCGAAGAGCGCGACACGCGCGGGTTCATCTCGATGACGATCAGGCGGCCGGTTTTCGGGTTAACCGAGAACTGCACGTTGGAGCCGCCGGTTTCAACGCCGATCTCACGCAGCACCGCCATCGAGGCGTTGCGCATGATTTGGTATTCCTTGTCGGTCAGGGTCTGGGCCGGCGCAACGGTGATCGAGTCGCCGGTGTGGATGCCCATGGCGTCGAAGTTTTCGATGGAGCAAACGATGATGCAGTTGTCGTTCTTATCACGCACCACTTCCATCTCGTACTCTTTCCAACCGATCAGCGATTCGTCGATCAGCAGCTCGTTGGTCGGCGACAGGTCCAGACCGCGTTCGCAGATCTCTTCGAACTCTTCGCGGTTGTAGGCGATGCCGCCGCCGGTGCCGCCCATAGTAAAGGAAGGACGGATAATGCACGGGAAGCCGACGTCAGCGGCTACCGCCAGCGCTTCTTCCATGGTGTGCGCGATGCCGGAACGCGCGGTATCCAAACCGATTTTCTTCATCGCCACGTCGAAACGGCGGCGGTCTTCGGCCTTGTCGATGGCATCGGCGGTCGCGCCGATCATGGTGACGCCGAACTCGGCCAGCACGCCCTGACGCTCCAGCTCCAGCGCGCAGTTCAGCGCCGTCTGGCCGCCCATGGTCGGCAGCACCGCATCCGGGCGCTCTTTTTCGATGATCTTGCGCACCACTTCCCAGTGGATCGGCTCAATGTAGGTCGCGTCGGCCATCTCCGGGTCGGTCATGATGGTCGCCGGGTTGGAGTTGACCAGAATGACGCGGTAGCCCTCTTCGCGCAGCGCTTTACACGCCTGGGCGCCCGAGTAGTCGAACTCACACGCCTGGCCGATAACGATCGGACCCGCGCCGAGGATCAGGATGCTTTTTATGTCTGTACGTTTTGGCATTTTTTACTGCTCCTGATTATTTGGCGTTAGAACGGTAAGTCTCAATCAGTTCGATAAAGTGATCGAACAGCGGCGCGGCGTCGTGCGGGCCTGGGCTGGCTTCCGGGTGCCCCTGGAAGCTGAACGCCGCCTTGTCGGTGCGGTGAATGCCCTGCACCGTGTGGTCGAACAGCGATTTGTGCGTCACGCGCAGATTCGCCGGCAGGTTGTTTTCATCTACCGCAAAGCCGTGGTTCTGCGCGGTGATCATCACCGTGTTGTTGTCCAGATCCTTCACCGGGTGGTTGCCGCCGTGGTGGCCGAGCTTCATCTTCATGGTTTTCGCCCCGCTGGCCAGCGCCAGCAGCTGGTGGCCCAGGCAGATGCCGAACACCGGAATGTCGGTTTCCAGGAACTGTTTGATGGCGGCGATGGCGTAGTCGCACGGCTCCGGGTCGCCCGGGCCGTTGGACAGGAAGATGCCGTCCGGATTCATTTTCAGCACTTCGTCGGCTGGGGTCTGCGCCGGCACCACGGTCAGGCGGCAGCCGCGATCCACCAGCATGCGCAAGATGTTGCGCTTGGCGCCGTAGTCGTAAGCCACCACGTGGAACGGCAGTTCCGCGGCGGTTTTGGCTTCCGGCAGATCGCCTTCAAGCGTCCAGCTGCCTTGCTGCCAGCTGTAGGCCTCTTGAGTGGTGACCTCTTTCGCCAAATCCATGCCCTTCAACCCCGGGAAGCCTTGCGCCTTGGCCAGGGCCAGCGCGGCGTCCGGCGAATCGGCGGCAACGATGCAGCCGTTCTGGGCGCCTTTTTCGCGCAGCAGGCGGGTCAATTTACGGGTATCGATATCGGCGATCGCCACGATGTTGTGACGCTTGAGGTAGTCGGACAGGCTTTCTTCACTGCGGTAGTTGCTGGCGATCAGCGGGAGGTCACGAATGACGAGGCCTTGGGCGTGTACTGCGGAGGATTCTTCGTCGGAAGCATTGGTGCCGACATTGCCGATATGAGGATAAGTAAGAGTAACGATCTGGCGGGAATAGGAAGGATCAGTGAGGATTTCTTGATAACCGGTCATCGACGTATTGAAGACCACTTCCCCCACTGCCGTTCCCTCTGCCCCGATGGCCCGACCGTGGAATTGGGTTCCGTCTTCCAGAACCAATAGCGCTGACTTTATCAAAACATCCTCCGAGGAATAATCAATCACAATATTTGCATATTAATTCAGATATCGCGATCTAAATCAATGCAAAAACCGTCCGCGAGGCCAATTTTTGGCAAATTGGGCGCATTTTAATGATGAGTGCCTGGCTTGTCTACCCAAACCGCCATTTTTTGTTTTATTTTTGCAGTTCTCGGCGCTCATGCGGCGTGAGCGGCGATAAAAACACAGAAAACCGGGGCTAGGAAACGGTTGCGGGGAAGAATGACGGAAAACGCGGCCAGAATGGGACGAAAAAGACGCTAAAAAAGCTGTAAGCGGAAAAAACGGAGGTAATCAGCAGGATAAACACATAAAAACAACCACTTCAATGACAAAGCAAACAAAACATAATATTTATCATGTTAAAAAAAAGGACAATAAAATTATTGCCCTATTATCATAGCATTATGATCAACACAACCACATCACGATGGTATTCAATTTAGTTATATCTGGTCCAAACTTAGCACATCGCGCATATCAAATAGGCCTTTATCCCGGTTATGCAACCAGGAAGCCGCGCGCACCGCGCCGCTGGCAAAAGTCATACGGCTGGAGGCCTTATGGGTGATTTCCACCCGTTCACCGATGTCGGCGAACATCGCGGTGTGCTCGCCGACGATGTCGCCGGCGCGAATGGTGGCAAAGCCGATGCTTTTCGGATCGCGTTCGCCGGTATGGCCTTCGCGCGCATAGACCGCACAGCTTTTCAGATCGCGCCCCAGCGCGCCGGCGATCGCTTCGCCCATGGCCAACGCCGTGCCCGACGGCGCATCCACTTTGTGGCGATGGTGCGCCTCAACGATTTCGATATCGGTATAGTCGCCCATCACCTGCGCGGCCTTCTCAAGCAGTTTCAGCACCAGGTTGACGCCGACGCTGAAGTTGGCGGCGAACACGATGCCGATATGCTGCGCCGCATCGCGGATCGCCTGCTTGCCGGCGTCATCAAAGCCGGTGGTACCAATCACCATCGCCTTATGGTGCGCCACGCAAAATTCCAGGTAGCCCAGGGTGCTTTCAGGGCGGGTGAAGTCGATCAGAATGTCGAACTCGCTCGCCACGTTATCCAGACTGTCGCTCACCTTGACGCCCAGCGCGCCGATGCCCGCCAGCTCGCCGGCGTCGACGCCGATCAGGCTTGAACCCGGGCGCGACAGCGCCGCTCCCAACACCACGCCTTCCGCCTGCTGCACCGCCTGGATCAACTGACGGCCCATCCGGCCGCCGGCGCCCGCAATCGCAATGCGGATTTGTGAATCACTCATGCTTGCTCTCTTCTTGTTTTGACGCCTATCCCATTAGGCTATCGATTCAGGGTAACCGTCCCACTTCAGCGTCGCCAGAGGATTCATTTCATAATTAGAAAATTATGATATTCCCCCGCTTTCATCAGCGGCGCTGTCGTGAGATTAACATTCAACCGATTTGGCGGCCTGCGACGATTGTACATAATCATGCAGTTTCCATGGCAAGAAAATGCAGAAAAAAGGCGCCGAAAACGGCGCCTGGGGAAAGGAACACTGCGAGGTCAGGCGGTAATGGCGGCCACTTCGTTGGCGATCGCCGTGAGCGCATCGTGGCGGGCATAGTCCTCACGCACCAGCGCTGCGCGTTGCCGATAGATCGGCTGCTGCAGAATACGCGACGCCGCCGCCAGGATCTGTTCTGCGCTCGGCGTGCTGGTGTGCAGACTGATGCCGCAGCCGGCGGCCACCACGCGCGCGGCCGCCTCCAGCTTGTCCTCGCCGGTGCCGGCGACAATCAGCGGCACGCCGCTGTCCAGCGCATAGTTGATCGAGCCGTAACCGCCGTTGGTGATCAGCAGCGCCGCCTGCGGTAACCAGTGTTCGAAGGAGATGAACGCCCGCACTCGGGCGTTGTCCGGCAACGCGTCCATCAGCCCTTCGGTCGCTCGCCCGCCGGTGGTGGCCAACACCCGCACCGGCAGATGCGCCAGCGCCTGCAGCGTCGGCACGATCAGCTGATGCAGATCGACATTGGCCAGCGTGCCCTGAGACACGATCACCAGCGGCCGACGATCGTCCTCCTCCCACAGCGCCTCTTCCGCGGCCGGTTGACCACCGCTGCGCAGCGGCCCGACGAAGCGCACACCGCTCGGCAGGTCGTCGCGCTCATATTCCAGCGCCGTGGTGGCCAACTGCAGGAAACGCTCGCAGCCGCCGATCAGCGCATCGGTAAACGGGCGATTCAGCGGCCGCCCGCCCGCTTGCACCAGCGCGGCATCAAAGCTTTGCTGCACCTCATCAAGCAACACCCGCGTCGCTTCATCCACCAATTGCTCGCGGGTCAGCGCCCGCGGCAGCAGCGCCGGCGGGATGCGCGGGCCATAGAAAATGGCGTCGCGCGAAGAATACGACAGCGGCGTGACGCCGATCCCGAAGACCGGCGGCCGTTCGGCGGACTGCAGCAGCGGCAGCACGCCGTAGAAGCAGTTCTCCACCATCAGCAGATCGGTCTTTTCGGCGGCGATGGCCGCACGCAGCTGACGATCCAACAGCGGGATCGGCGCGGCGAAGAAATCTTTCAGCGCCAGCGCCATCTGCGCATTGCCCGGCGGCAGCGCGGCGCGCTCGGGGAAATGCTCCTCCAGGTGGCGATAGTCGAAATCCACCTGCGCGTCGAACGGCACGAAGCTCGCCCCAGCCGCTTCGGCGCGTTCGCGGAACAGCGCGCCGGTCATCACCCGCACCTGATGCCCTTGGGCAATCAGGTGGCGAGCGATGGCCAACATCGGGTAGACGTGCCCCGGAGTGGCGACCGCCGCCATCAGTATCCTTGCCATAATGCTCCTTTACGCTTCTGCGTTTGCCGGCTTCAGCGCCAGATTGGCGCACACCGGGTTGCTCTGAATATGCACGCGCTGCAAATGACGCGCGGAACGGGCGGTAAAGCCCTCACGGCCGTGCAGCAGCGAGAAATTGTCCGCCACCACCACGTCGCCCTGTTGCCACTGATGGGCATAATAGTGACGCGGATCGTACAGGTGCTGCTGCAGAGTGTGATGGAACTGTTCCTGCTGTTGTTCCGGCACGCCGTGATATTCCAGCGCATGCTGGTTGAGGAATTTTTTCCCCTCCGTCGGCGGTTCATTGTAGCGCATGATCAAGCCCCTGCCGTTCGGGTGCTGCACCACCAACGGCGAACAGACTTCTCCGCCGTAATGCACCACCTGCTTGATGCGGTAGGTGATCGACACCGACAGCCACTGATCCAGCAACGCTTCGTCCGCATTGGCCAGCAGCCGCGTGGTATCGACGAAGGTAGTGCACCCGCCTTCGTCCTGCGACGGAGCCGCCACGCAGTGGAACAGCTGGAACTCGGGGATGGTCGGCTTATACATGCCATCCCAATGCAGCGGGACGTAGCTGCTGTCGAAAATATGATCCTTGGCGTCAGGATGTTCCTTCACGTCCAGCACCGCGCCGAACGGCCACATCATGATCTCGCCCCACTGCTCGGCGTAGCGCGTCAGAACCTCCCCATCGCTGAAACCGGAGTCGAATCCGCGCAGCACCAGCAAGTGGTGCTCCTGCGCCAGCGCTCGCAGCGCCGCCACCGGTAGCTCGCCGATCTTTTGCCCCGGATGCTGCGGCGTCAGGATCGCGCCGAACGGGGTATTCGGTTGGATATGGCAATTAAGCGGTTGGTTGTTCATCAGTATTCTCCTTGCATCGAATGTGCTGCTCACACGGCAACGTGCCGTCAAAAACGCGCCCGTCAGGATTTCGGGCGCAAAAGCATGCAGCGGCCTCAGGCCATCTGCGGTTGTTCGATCAGGTAATGGCTCGGCGTGCCGCGGATCTCTACCAGCTCGCCGTCCAGGCTCTGCGCGTCTTTACGTTTCATCAGCACGAACTGGCCGTTCACGTTGGCTGCCACGCCGTGCCACGGCGTCAGCCAGTCGTCTTTGGTCGGCATCATGTGGATACCCATTTTCAGACTGTCGACCGGCTGCGGGTGAATCGACAGACGGATCGCCGCCGGGAAGTGCTGCGCCAGCAGATTGCCCCAGGCCCAGCTGCGCTGGATCACGCCGCAAGCGCGCTGTTTGGCGTCTTTCTGCAGCGCGGCGTTGGAACCGCTGTAGCCCGGCAGTTGGCTGTCTTCATACAGGAAGCGCGTGATGGCGCGGTACAGCAAGAGGCCCTGTTCGTCCTGCATCAGTTGCTGTTTGATCGCCTCTTCCGATTCGGCATAGCCCTCCACCAACAATCGGCGCAGCAGATCATAATCATCGGTATGCTCCGCCAGGCCTTTGACATCGCCGAGGTTGAACACGCTCAGGTATGTCGCGCCCACTTCATGCAGCAGGCTTTCAATCTCGCGCTGATAGTGGTTGATCGCGTCGTCGCTGACGCGGATCAGATCGCCGAACACGTGACCGTCGGAGCAGATAACGATATGCGCCCCCGGCGGGTAATAGAGCTGAATGCGCTGGCACAGCGAGTTGAGGAAGATCAGCGACAGCCGCTCCGCCATGTCCGGCACCGCACCGATCACCTTGTTGGTGTTGGGCGACTTGGTCGGGAAGGCCGGCAGCACGAATTCGATACGTTGCTCGTTTTCGATGAATGCCCGAATACGCGGCAATTGCACCTGAGTGACCCGCCGTTCTTCTTCGGCGATCGAGGTGTCGTCGCCGGGGAAACGGCGGCGGTATTGCAATAATTCACGTAGGATCTTTAACGATATTTCTTCTTTCTGAGCGCTGTCCACAATGAGCTCCTGTTGCGATGTGGCGCGGGTGTATTATTGATAAGCGCAATAAGATTTATCAAAAAGAGAAAAAATCTCTGCAAAATAATAATCAGCCCGGCGTTTATATGCTTCAGGCAATATAGAAGAGATGGTGCTATATTATTAGCCCGTATAATTCACAATCTTGGTTAAGTTGTGCTTAACAAACTATGAGCAATATTTTAAAACGCATGGCCATTTTCTCAAAAGTGGTCGATTGCGGCGCATTCAGCATGGCGGCAAAAGAATTGGGCATGACGACCTCCGCCGTCAGCCAACATATTCGCCAGCTGGAGGAACATCTGGGCATTCAATTACTGTTGCGATCGACGCGTTCATTGAGTCTGACCGAAGCAGGATTGTGTTTTTATGAAGATTGCCTGCTGATGATCCACGCAGCCGAACGTGGCCAACAACGGATCGCCGCGCTGCGTGGCGAGCTGGTCGGCGAACTGCGTGTCGCCACCTCCACTGAATTCGCCACCCACTATCTGGTGCCGGCGCTGCAAAGCTTCCTCGATGAACACCCGCAGCTTACGCTGCGACTGGAAATCCACGATGAGAAGATAGACCTCATCACGCAACGCATCGATCTGGCGATACGTGGCGGCGTGCTGGCCGACTCCAGCTACGTTTCCACGCGGCTGGCGCGCTGCCGTGAAGTGTTATGCGCCTCACCGGCCTACCTGGCACACCACGGCGTGCCGGATTCACCGCAGGCGCTGAGCCATCACCACTGGGTCACCTTTACACCGCTCGGCAACCCGCAGTTTGTCCGTCTTATCCATCGCGACGGCGGCGAACACCGCATGCGTATGACGGGGCGTTTGTTCACCAACAGCGGTATGGCGATGAAAGAGTTGGCGCTGACCGGCAAGGGGATCATTCGCAATTTCTTCGCCAACGTTGAACGTGAATTGCGCAGCGGTGAGCTGATTGAAATATTGCCTGATTGGCGGTTACCGGAAATTAATTGCTATGCCATTATGCCGCGCAGGGAGATCCAGCCATTAAAAGTCAGACGGTTGCTGGAACATATGAAACTCTATTTGCAGGAGAAGGGATTAACGGCCGTAGAACATATTCGACAGGAATAAAATAAGAAACATCTGCAACGTCCATTATTGTAATTATTGTAATCACTTTGCCAACACCGGGCCTCATTTAGATTGCAGCCTAATGATATTCTGATTAATGACTTTTCGCCAGCCTTTATAATTAATTACATCGACGTTATTTCAAATACTCAGAATAAATTTGACTTTAGTTAGCAGAAAATTTGAATATGCATGGCATGTTATTTTTAACGCGGCACGATTCCAAAAAAAACGGGAAGCCTAAGCTCCCCGCTGTCATCCGCCGGCGCATGTCAGTCAATCTGACGAACGTCCACCCGCAGCTCTTTAGGCACTTCAAACACGATGTTCTCTTCACGCCCGCTGATTTCATGCACGTCCAGGCCGCCCAGCGCTTTCAGGCGAGAGATCACCTCCTGCACCAGCACGTCCGGTGCCGAGGCGCCGGCGGTAACGCCGATATTGCGCGCTTCGCTCAGCCAGCTCTCCTGAATATCCGCCGCCGAATCGATCAGATAAGCCGGTTTGCCCACGCGCTGCGCCAGTTCAGCCAGACGGTTAGAGTTGGAAGAGTTCTTTGACCCCACCACCAGCACCACATCCGCATCGCCGGCCAGGTTACGCACCGCTTCCTGACGGTTAGTGGTGGCGTAGCAAATGTCATCCTTACGCGGACCGATAATACTCGGGAAGCGCTGACGCAGCGCGTCAATCACGTCCGAGGTATCATCAACCGACAGCGTGGTCTGCGTCATGAAGCACAGATTGCTTTCGTCTTTCACCTGCAGCTTCCACACGTCTTCCGGCGATTCGACCAGGTACATGCCGCCCTTCGGGTTGCTGTACTGGCCCATGGTGCCTTCCACCTCCGGATGACCGGCATGGCCAATCAGAATCGCTTCGGTGCCGCGGCGGCTGGCGCGCGCCACTTCCATATGCACCTTGGTCACCAATGGGCAAGTGGCATCGAACAACATGGTCAGATCGCGCGCCTTGGCTTCGGCGCGTACCGCCTGAGACACGCCGTGCGCCGAGAAGATCAGGATAGAACCGTCCGGCACTTCGGCGATCTCTTCGATAAACACGGCGCCCCGCTCACGCAGGCTGTCAACCACGTAGCGGTTGTGCACCACTTCATGCCGTACGTAGATCGGCGCGCCATACAGCTCCAGCGCACGTTCCACGATGCTGATCGCACGATCAACCCCGGCGCAGAAGCCACGCGGGTTAGCCAGCAATATTTGCATGCGTCTCCTCCTGCTGCGGATCGATCTCCAGCACTTCAATGTCGAAGGTCACCGGATGGCCCGCCAGCGGATGGTTGAAATCGACGGTGATTGAATCCTCCGCCACCGCGCGCACCACGCCCGGCATTTCGCTGCCGTCGATGGCGGTAAACAGCATAATGGTACCCACGTCCGGCACGCCGGTTTCCGCGAAGTCGCGGCGCGAGAAGAACTGGACCAGATCCGGGTTCTCCGCGCCGAACGCCGCTTCCGGCTGCAGGGTAAAGGCACACTTGTCGCCCGCTCGCAGGCCGAGCAGCTGCGCTTCCAGCGGCGCCGACAGGCTGCCGTCACCCAGACGGAACAGCGCCGGTTTGCCGCTGCTGCGGGTAGATTCGGCGGTCGAACCGTCTTCCAGTTTCAGCGTAAAGTGAACCAGCACCGCGCTGTCACTGATAATCTGAGCCGTCATGTTACTCACCTTTACTCTTTGCGCCTTTGTTCGCCGGCGACAGGAAACCTTCCAGCACGATCATCGCCGCACCCACGCAGATAAAGCTGTCCGCCAGATTGAAGGTCGGGTAGTGCCAGTCACCGACGTAGAAGTCGATGAAATCGACCACAAAACCGTGCCACAGGCGATCAAACAGGTTGCCCAACGCCCCGCCGATGATGAAGGCGTAGGCGATGTTGTTCAGCTTCTGCTGCGCCGCGCTGCGGTACATCATCACCAGCAGCACCGCGACGATGGCGATGGCGATGCCGGCGAAGAACCAGCGCTGCCAACCGCCGTGATCGGCCAGGAAGCTGAACGCAGCGCCGTAGTTGCGCGCGTAAAACAGGTTGAACGACGGGATCAACGGCTGGGACTGGCCCAGCGTAAAGTTAGCGAGGATCCACTGCTTGCTGCCGAAATCCAGCGCCAGCACCGCCACTACAACCCACAGCCAACGCAGGCCGGTCGAACAAATTGGTTTACTCATCAGGCGCGAGTTCTCAGGCAAAGTTACGCTTCTCGCCGTCACCGGCGACGTTGCTCACACAGCGGCCGCAGATGTCTGCGTGCTCCGCCACCAGACCGATATCGGTGGTGTAATGCCAGCAGCGCGGGCACTTCTCACCCGGCGCCGTGCTGAAGGCGATCTTCAGCCCTTTCAGCAGCTCGGAGGCCTGCGCGTCGGCCGGCGCATCCGCCAATGGCGCAACGCTTGCCGCAGAGGTCAGCAGCACGAAGCGCAGCTCATCCTGCAGGCTGTTCAGGCGAGCCGCCAGCTCGCTGTCGGCATACAGCGTCACCGCCGCTTCCAGCGAACCGCCGAGGCGTTTGTCGGCACGCGCCTGCTCCAGCACCTTGTTCACTTCGCCGCGCACTTTCAGCAGCTCAGCCCAGAAAGCGTCGTTCATCGGCTCGCCTTCCGCCAACCCGAACAGGCCGTCGTACCACTCTTCGGTGAACACGTACTGCGCGCGTTTGCCCGGCATGAAGCCCCAGATCTCGTCTGCGGTGAACGACATGATCGGCGCCATCCAGCGCACCAGCGCTTCCACGATGTGATACAGCGCGGTCTGGCAGCTGCGGCGGGCGACGCTGTCGCTCTTGGCGGTGTACTGACGATCCTTGATGATATCCAGGTAGAAGGAGCCCATCTCGACCGAACAGAACTGCATCAGGCGCTGCACCACTTCGTGGAAATCGTAGTTGGCGTAAGCCTGTTCGATATCCTGCTGCGCCGCCAGCGCGCGGCCGACCGCCCAGCGATCCAGCACCACCATGTCTTCAGGCGCCACGCAGTCGGTGCTCGGCTCGAACCCGTTCAGGTTGGCCAGCAGGAAGCGCGCGGTGTTGCGGATGCGGCGGTAAGAGTCGGCGGAACGCTTGAGGATCTCGTCGGATACCGCGATCTCGCCGGTGTAATCGGTCGACGCCACCCACAGACGCAGAATGTCGCCGCCGAGCTTGTTCATCACGTCCTGCGGGCTGACGGTGTTGCCGATCGACTTGGACATCTTGCGGCCCTGGCCGTCGACGGTGAAGCCGTGAGTCAACACTTCCTTGTAAGGCGCCTTGCCCTTCATCGCGGTGGAGATCATCAGCGATGACATGAACCAGCCGCGGTGTTGGTCGGAGCCTTCCAGATACATGTCGGCGCCGTGGCCGTTGAATTCAGGGCGCACATCGACAACAGAGGCGTGGGTAGAACCGGAATCGAACCACACGTCCAGCGTATCCGGCACTTTCACGTAGTCGGTGGCTTCCGCGCCGAGGATGTCGGCCGCGTCCAGATCCCACCAGGCCTGAATGCCGTCTTGCTCGACGCGCTTGGCCACTTCTTCCATCAGCTCAACGGTGCGTGGGTGCAGTTGCTCGGTCTCTTTGTGCACGAACAGCGACATCGGTACGCCCCAGGTGCGCTGACGCGAGATGCACCAGTCAGGGCGGTTGGCCACCATCATTTCGATGCGCGCCTGGCCCCAATCCGGGATCCACTGCACGCCCTTGATCTCTTCCAGCGACTGCTGACGCAGGCCTTTCTGATCCATGCTGATGAACCATTGCGGCGTGGCGCGGAAGATGATTGGCGTCTTGTGGCGCCAACAGCACGGATAGCTGTGCAGGAACTTCTCGACGTGCAGCAACGCGCCTTTGTCACGCAGCAGATCGACGATCAGATCGTTAGCCTTGAAAACAAACTTGCCGTCCAGTAGCGGGTAGGTGCCGGTCAGGTAGCAGCCGTTCGGCCCTACCGGGTTGGCCACTTCCAGGCCGTATTTCTGGCCGATCACGAAGTCGTCCGGGCCGTGGCCTGGCGCGGTGTGCACCGCACCGGTACCGGCGTCCAGCGTCACGTGCTCGCCGAGGATCGCCGGCACGTCGAAGTCCATGAACGGGTGTTTGAAGCGCAGCAGCTCCAGATCGGCGCCTTTGCAGCTGCCCAGCACCGTCCACTCGGTGATGCCGGCGCGTTTCATCACGCTTTCCACCAGTTCGGCCGCCAGGATCAGGCACTGGCCGTCAACCTGCACCAGTTGATAGGTGAAGTCCGGATGCAGCGAGATCGCGCGGTTGGCTGGCAGGGTCCACGGGGTGGTGGTCCAGATAACCAGCGAGATGGCGCCGTTGAAGTGGCTCACGCCAAACTTGGCCGCCACGGCAGCCGCGTCGGCCGCATGGAAGGTCACGTCGATCGACGGCGAAGTCTTGTCGTAGTACTCCACTTCCGCTTCCGCCAGCGATGAGCCGCAGTCGGTGCACCAGTGAACCGGCTTGGCGCCTTTCAGCAGGTGGCCGTTGCTGATGATCTTGCCCAGCGCGCGGATAATGTTGGCTTCGGTTTTGAAGTCCATCGTCAGGTACGGACGATCCCAGTCGCCCAGCACGCCCAGGCGGATGAAGTCCTTCTTCTGACCTTCAACCTGCTCGGCCGCGTACTCGCGGCACTTCTGGCGGAACTCGGCCGCCGTCAGCTTCTCGCCCGGTTTGCCGTACAGCTGCTCCACCTTCAGTTCGATCGGCAGGCCGTGGCAATCCCAACCCGGCACATAAGGCGAGTCGAAGCCGGCCATCCCTTTCGACTTGATGATAATGTCTTTGAGAATCTTGTTAACCGAGTGACCAATGTGAATGCTGCCGTTCGCATACGGAGGGCCGTCATGCAAAATGAAGGTTTTTTTGCCCTTTTTGGCAGTACGAATAATCCCGTACAGATCCTGTTCATACCAACGTTGCAGCATGCCAGGTTCGCGCTTGGCGAGATCGCCGCGCATCGGGAACCCTGTTTCCGGCAAGTTCAGGGTATTCTTGTAGTCACTCATTAGATTCTCGGTTCCGTTTTCGGCTATAGAGATTAAACCGGTGTCTGTAGCCCGAAGAACTTCCGGGCCGTCACCACATCATTGGCGATTTGCTGCTTCAGGGCATCGAGCGAAGCAAACCGTTGTTCATTGCGCAATTTTGCGCGGAGCACCACCTCAATATGGCGCCCGTAAAGATCCATTGTGACATCCAGCAGATGCACTTCCAGCTGCTGGCGCACGCCGGCGACGGTCGGGCGCGTGCCGATGTTGGCCACGCCCGGCAGCGGCTGCGGCCCCAGGCCGTACACCTCCACCGCATACACCCCTTTCACCGGCGCCACCAGGCGCTTGAGCGGCAGGTTGGCGGTCGGGAAGCCGATGGTGCGGCCCAGCTCATCGCCGTGCACCACGCGCCCGGAGATGCTGTACGGGTGGCCCAACAGGGTCTCCGCCAGCGGCAGATCGTCCTCGCTCAGCGCAGTGCGGATCGCCGTACTGCTGATGCGCCGGTCGCCTTCGCGGAAGGTCGGGGTGCTGACCACGTCGAAGCCGTACTCTTTTCCGGCCTGCTGCAATAGCGGAAAATCGCCCTGACGCCCGGCGCCAAAGCGAAAATCATCCCCCACCATCAGGAATTTGACGCCGAGCTTCTCCACCAGCAGCTCGGCGACGAACGCCTGCGCGGTGTTGGCGGCAAAACGCGGATCGAACTTGACGCACAGCAGGTAATCAACGCCCGCCTGCGCCAGGTAGTTGGCCTTGTCGCGCAGGCGCGTCAAACGGGCCGGCGCCTTGTCTGCGGCGAACATCTCCAGCGGCTGCGGCTCAAAGATCATGACCATCACCGGCAGCCCGAGGCGTTGCCCTTGTTGCTTCAACTGCTCCAGCAGCGCCTGATGACCGCGGTGTACGCCGTCAAAGTTGCCGATGGTGAGCACGCAACCATGGTGGCGCGCCCGGATATTGTGAATGCCGCGAATTAGCTCCATAGCTGGCTCAAAACAGTGGAAATCGGCGGATTATACCTTGTACAGCCGGTAAGGTTAACCCGCGATTGGTGCCTTTATGTAATAGACATACCATACCGGAGATAATCTGCGCGTGAAACGGCTTCACCGCAGTTTATCCGGCGCCACCGGGCCGATTCTCGACCGCGGCCAACGGCTTGCGCCCGCCGCGGCAAATCATTGGCGAATTTTCTCGCGAAACACTGTATTCCCAAGAGCGAAGCTGGTAAAATCCTGCGCCATCACAACGTAGCGAGTGCCGCCTGTACAAACGGCGCTTATTTGCACAAATCCATTGACAAACGAAGGCTAAAAGGGCATATTCCTCGGCCTTTGAATTGTCCTCAATAGAATATATTTGGGAGTTGGACCTTGGCTAATATCAAATCAGCTAAGAAACGCGCCGTACAGTCTGAGAAACGCCGCAAGCATAACGCAAGCCGTCGCTCAATGGTGCGTACCTTCATCAAGAAGGTAGACGCAGCTATCGCAGCTGGCGACAAAGAAGCAGCACAAAATGCATTCCTGGTAATGCAGCCACTGGTGGACCGTCAGGCAGCTAAAGGCCTGATCCACAAAAACAAAGCAGCGCGTCATAAGTCAAACCTGACTGCACGCATCAACGCAATGCAGTAAGCATTTCGTTATCTGCTTGATAAAAAAACCGGCTCAGGCCGGTTTTTTTACGCCCTGCGTTCAGTGAACCGCTAGCAGGAAAACAGCGCCGAGAAGTCTTTGTTGCAGACGCGCTGCACCGCCGGATGCTGGATCATGCGCTCGGCGAAGATGATGTAATACTCCTCCTGCACGCTGTCTATACGTCCAATCTCCACCACGTTATCATCGTTGTAGGTATCCTGCGCATACAGCGTCGGCGCCACGAAGATCGCGTTGTGGTACATGCCGAAAGCCTTCATCAGCGCCGCATCGTCGAACTCGCCCAGAATCTCCACCTGGATGCCCTGTGTATTGAACCAGTTGAGCAGTTTGCGCCCCAGCATCGAACGGCGGCCGGGGATCAGCAACTTACGCTGCTCCAGGCAGGCCGGGAACGGCAACTCCGGCGCCGGCTGGCGACAGAAGAAGCTGATGCCGCACTCGCCCAGCTTCAGCGAGAACAGCCCTTCCTGCTGGCTGGAGTCCACCGGGCAATCCGACAGGATCATATCCAGCTTGTGCTGGCTGAGCTGCTCCAGCAGCATCTCGTGCGTCGATTCAAAACAACGCAGGTGGATCTGTTCGTTGTCCACCACCACCGCCGTTTCCAACACCTGGCTGACCAGGCGCTTCGACAGCGCGTCCGCCACGCCGACGTCGAACAGCAGATTCGACTCTTTGCGATAGTTGACGATATCCAGCATTTCCTGGCTGAGCATAAACATCTTGTCAGCATAGCGGAACACCAACTGCCCCAGCTCCGAAGGCACCAACCCGCGCCCCTGGCGTTTGAACAGCTTGCCGTCCAACCGCTCTTCCAGCGCCTTGATCTGGCCGGTGATGGTCTGCGGCGTCAGAAACAACGCTTCAGCGGCGCCGACCACGGAACCGGCCTTGCAGACCTGCCAGAAATAGTAAAGGTGATTAAAGTTGATATGCGACATCCTCACGAGCGGCTCTCCTTAACAACGTTTCGCAGCGGCAAACGGTGTGCCGTGACGAGCGACAAACTTCCTTTCCCTGCTTCAGACAACGTATAGCCCCATTAGTCCCAACGAAGAACGGCCGAAGCTGCACATATTTTATACCGTACAGCTCCGACCAGCCATTTTATTATGTGCCCTTACCGGGCACATTCAGGATTAACGTACGCGCGGCAACGCCAGACGCAGCAATCCATACCCTACCACCGCCGCAGCCGTCGAGCCCAACAGGATCCCCAGACGGGAATAGGTGCTGAGCGCCATATCCGCCTCGCCGAACGCCAGCGAGGCGATAAAAATCGACATGGTGAAACCAATACCGCAAAGCACCGAAACGGCAAATACCTGTTTGAAGCCGATGCCTTCAGGCAAACGGGCGATGCCCATTTTCACCGCCAGCAGGCTGAAGAGGAAAATCCCCAGCGGCTTACCGATAAACAAGCCAGCCGCAATCCCGACCGGCAGCAGCGACGTCAATCCTTCCAGCGATACGCCCTGTAAAGAGACCCCGGCGTTAGCGAAAGCGAACAGCGGCAGGATCATAAACGCGACCCACGGGTGCAGCTCATGCTCCAGCGTTTCCGATGGCGATGGCCCCTTCTTGACGTTCAGCGGGATCATAAAGCCGACGATCACCCCGGCCAACGTCGCGTGCACCCCGGACTTGAGGATCGCCACCCACAACACCAGGCCAACCATCATATACAGCGAGGTTTTTCCCACGCCACGCCAGTTCATCACCGCCAGCAGCACCGTCGCCGCCGCTGCCACGCCCAGCGCCACCATCGACACTTCGTGGGTGTAGAACAGCGCGATGATGATAATCACGCCCAGGTCATCGATGATCGCCAACGCCAGCAGGAATACTTTCAGGCTAGTCGGCACGCGGTTGCCCAGCAGCGCCATTACGCCCAGCGCGAAGGCGATATCGGTCGCCGCCGGGATTGCCCAACCCTGGCGAGTGACTTCATCCGCGCCGTTGAAAAGCAGGTAAATCAGCGCCGGCGCCAGCATGCCGCCCAGTGCGGCGATCGCCGGAAACACCGCCTTGTCACGCCCGGACAGCGAGCCTTGCATCAGCTCGCGCTTGACCTCGAGCCCCACCACCAGGAAGAAGATGGCCATCAGGCCGTCGTTGATCCACAGCAGCAGCGGCTTGGCGATCTCCAGCGAAGCAATTTTCACCATCACTGGCAGGTTAAGGAATGCCTGATAGATCCCCTGCGCCGGGCTGTTGGCCATGATCAGGGCGACGATCGCCGCCGCGATCAGAATGATGCCGCCCGCGGCTTCCTGACGTAAAAATTGACGAATGATGTTGGTCACAGTACGCCTCTCCAAATCTGTGCAGGACGTAGCGCCCTGCGAACCACAGTCATGAAGTGAGTATAGAGGGCGTTTTAGTTCGAAAAAATAAGTTTATAAATGCTAAATAACTCGAAAAAACCGATCAAAAGCACGAGTAAATCACATTATTCTTAGGGAACGAGCGTTGTAGCACGCAAATAAAAACCCCGGGCAAATGCCCGGGGTTCTAACATAAACCAACAGAAACAGAAGGTTAGCGAGTCAGATCGTCAAAGAACTTTTTCACCCCGTCGAAGAAGCTCTTCGAGCGCGGGCTGTTCTTGTCGCCGGATGGGCCGCCCAGGCTCTCTTCCAGCTCACGCAGCAGTTGCTTCTGCTTGTCGTTCAGATTGACCGGTGTTTCCACCACTACGCGGCACAGCAGGTCGCCCTGGCTGCCGCCACGCACCGATTTCACACCCTTGCCGCGCATGCGGAACAGCTTGCCGGTTTGGGTCTCCGAAGGCACCTTCAGTTTCACCCGGCCATCCAGCGTCGGCACTTCAATCTCGCCGCCCAGCGCTGCCATGGCGAAGTTGATCGGCACTTCACAGTACAGGTTGTTGCCTTCACGCTCGAAGATCGGGTGCGCCTTCACCTGCACCTGAACGTACAGATCGCCCGCCGGTGCGCCGTGCTCGCCGGCTTCGCCTTCACCCGCCAGGCGGATGCGGTCGCCAGTATCGACGCCGGCCGGAATTTTCACCGACAGCGTTTTGGATTTCTCAACCCGGCCGTGGCCGTGGCACTTGTTGCACGGATCTTTGATGATCTGGCCGCGGCCATGGCAGTGTGGACACGCCTGCTGCACGGTGAAGAAGCCCTGACGCATTTGCACCTGGCCTTGACCGTGACAGGTTGGGCAGGTGACCGGTGAACTGCCCGGCTTGGCGCCGCTGCCGTGGCAGACGTCGCACTCTTCCAGCGTCGGGATGCGGATCTCTTTGGTGACGCCACGTACCGCTTCCTCGAGGGTCAGCTCCATGTTATAGCGCAGATCAGAACCGCGGCTGGCGCGCTGACGGCGGCCTCCGCCGAAGATATCGCCAAACACGTCGCCAAAGATATCGCTGAAGTCGGCACCGCCGCCAAAGCCGCCGCCGCCCATGCCGCCCTGTTCAAAGGCCGCGTGGCCATACTGGTCGTAGGCCGCGCGTTTCTGGTCGTCGGTCAGGACTTCGTAAGCTTCTTTAACTTCTTTAAACTTGGTTTCGGCGTCTTGTTCCTGGTTGCGGTCAGGATGGTATTTCATCGCCAGGCGTTTATACGCCTTCTTGATCTCACGTTCATCCGCCGTCTTGCTGACGCCGAGAATCTCGTAATAGTCTTTCTTCGCCATTCTTTCGCTTACCCTTAACATGCGTGCACGGGCGCAGAGTTGCCTCGACGCCCGTGCTGGTTTTCGGTAGCGGCATCTCGGCCGCCCCGTGCCCGCTTAAGGGCGATTATTTTTTGTCTTTAACTTCTTCGAACTCAGCGTCAACCACGTCGTCGTCTTTCTGCGCCGCGTTGTCCGCGCCGGCGTCAGCACCCTGCTGAGCCTGCTGCGCCTGAGCCATTTCCAGCAGCTTGCCGGAAACCTGCACCAGCGCCTGAGTCTTCGCTTCGATCTCGGCTTTATCTTCGCCTTTCACCGCCGCTTCCAGATCTTTCAGCGCCGCTTCGATCGCCGTTTTATCTTCCGCCGGCAGTTTGTCACCCGCTTCTTCCAGCTGCTTGCGAGTACCGTGGATCAGGTGATCCGCCTGGTTACGCGTCTGTACCAGCTCTTCGAACTTGCGGTCAGCTTCAGCGTTCAGCTCGGCATCGCGCACCATTTTCTGGATTTCGTCTTCGTTCAGGCCAGAAGATGCCTTGATGGTGATCTTCTGCTCACGACCGGTGTTCTTGTCTTTGGCAGACACGTGCAGGATGCCGTCAGCATCGATATCGAAGGTCACTTCGATCTGCGCCATGCCGCGCGGTGCCGCCTGGATGCCGTCCAGGTTGAACTGGCCCAGAGATTTGTTATCGCTGGCGCGCTTACGCTCACCCTGCAGCACGTGGATGGTTACTGCAGACTGGTTGTCTTCCGCAGTAGAGAACACCTGGCTGTGCTTGGTCGGGATCGTGGTGTTTTTGGTGATCAGCGGCGTCATCACGCTGCCCATGGTTTCGATACCCAGCGACAGCGGGGTCACGTCCAGCAGCAGAACGTCCTTCACATCACCGGCCAACACGCCGCCCTGTACCGCAGCGCCTACGGCAACCGCTTCGTCCGGGTTCACGTCTTTACGCGGTTCTTTGCCGAAGAAGTCTGCGACTTTCTTCTGCACCATTGGCATACGGGTCTGGCCGCCCACCAGGATCACGTCCTGGATGTCGGAAACCGACAGGCCTGCGTCTTTCAGCGCCACTTTCAGCGGCTCGATAGAACGCGCAACCAGATCTTCAACCAGAGACTCGAGTTTGGCGCGAGTCACTTTGATGTTCATGTGTTTTGGACCGGTCGCGTCTGCAGTGATGTACGGCAGGTTAACGTCGGTCTGCTGAGCGGAAGACAGTTCAATCTTCGCTTTCTCAGCGGCTTCTTTCAGGCGCTGCATCGCCAGCGGATCGTTGCGCAGATCGATACCCTGATCTTTCTTGAACTCTTCCACCAGGTAGTTGATCAGACGGCTGTCGAAGTCTTCGCCACCCAGGTGGGTGTCACCGTTGGTCGCCAGCACTTCAAAGGTTTTTTCGCCGTCAACGTCGTCGATTTCGATGATAGAGATATCGAAAGTACCGCCGCCCAGGTCATAAACCGCGATGGTGCGGTTGCCGACTTCTTTGTCCAGGCCGTAGGCCAGGGCCGCAGCGGTCGGTTCGTTGATGATGCGTTTGACTTCCAGACCCGCGATGCGGCCGGCGTCTTTGGTCGCCTGACGCTGGGCGTCGTTGAAGTAAGCCGGTACGGTGATAACCGCTTCAGTTACCGGTTCGCCCAGGTAATCTTCCGCCGTTTTCTTCATTTTTTTCAGCACTTCCGCAGAGATCTGCGGCGGAGCCATTTTCTGGCCTTTCACTTCCAGCCAGGCGTCGCCGTTGTCGGCTTCGACGATTTTGTACGGCATGATCGCTTTGTCGCGCTGCGCTTCTTCATCCTGGAAGCGGCGACCGATCAGGCGCTTGATGGCGAACAGGGTGTTTTCAGGGTTGGTCACTGCCTGACGCTTAGCCGGCTGGCCAACCAGAGTTTCACCGTCCTGGGTATATGCGATAATAGAAGGAGTGGTGCGGTCGCCCTCGGCGTTTTCCAGCACGCGTGCCTTGGCACCATCCATAATTGCTACGCAAGAGTTGGTAGTACCCAGGTCGATACCAATAATTTTGCCCATCTAAACGTCTCCACTAAAAAATTCATAATCAGTCAGGTTGCTAACCTATATGCGGGCGATTTTTTGCTTTTCAACTGCCCGATATCTCAGTGCGACCCGCGGTTAGCAGCTGCGGTTGCAAATAAGATGGGGCCATCCCGTCCGGCATCAAGGGGCAAGGCGAAAAAAATTTCTTTTTTTATCGTCATTCAGATCATTGTTTCCGGCTGCGGGGATCATTATGATGCGCGCGCTCTGGTGGAAAACTTCGATTTTTTGGCCATTCAGACCATTTATGATTTTACTTCGCTGTTTCCGTTAATTTTCTGTTATCGCAGAGGACTTATGCACACCAACAAGTTGGCGAATCCCGGCCCTCTCGGCCTGATGGGCTTCGGGATGACCACCGTCTTGCTGAACCTGCACAACGCGGGCTTTTTCCCACTGAACTCCGCCATCATCAGCATGGGGATTTTCTTCGGTGGCCTGGCCCAGATCCTGGCCGGTCTGCTGGAGTACAAGAAGGGCAACACCTTCGGCATGACGGCGTTCACCGCCTACGGCAGCTTCTGGCTGAGCCTGGTCGGCCTGCTGCTGCTGCCGCGTCTGGGCCTGGCTGAAGCCACCGAGGCGCACGTGCTGGGCATCTACCTGGCGCTGTGGGGCGTCTTCACCCTGTTCATGTTCTTCGGCACCCTGGCCGCCAACCGCGTGCTGCAGTTCGTGTTCGCCAGCCTCACGCTGCTGTTCGCCTTGCTGGCCGTCGGCAATATCACCGGCAACCACGCACTGCTGACCTTCGCCGGTTATGAGGGCATCATCTGCGGTGCCAGCGCCATTTACCTGGCGATGGCCGAAGTGCTCAACGAGCAATACGGCCGCACCGTGCTGCCAATTGGCGAGCCGGCTCCGGCCCGCGTCGCGGCCTCGCCGGTCACGGCGTAATCGCCCTTCCCTGACGAAAAAGCCCTGCAGTGCAGGGCTTTTTTTTAGCTGTAGGAATCGGCTCGCCGCTCGCCGGCTTCGCTGTTCAGGTCGCGATGCAGGTAGACGCCGAGCAGCAGCCCGATGAGCGACAGCGCCAGCACATAGTAAGCGGGCGCTAACGGGGTCAATTTCATGATCAGCGTCACAAAAATAGGGGTTAAACCGCCAAAAATAGCGTACGAGACGTTATATGAGAACGAGATGCCGGTAAACCGCACTTCCGCCGGGAAGGCCCGCACCATCACATACGGCACGGCCCCCACCACGCCTACGCTGAAGCCCACCAGCGCATAGCAGGCGAACAACATTTCCGGGCGCACACCCACCGTTTGATAGAACAGCCAGCTGCAGCCAGCCAGCAGCACACTGCCGACCACCAGCGTTTTGCTGGCGCCGAAGCGATCGGCCGACAAACCGGCGACAATGCAGCCGGCGATCAGCATGATGGTGGCGATACTGTTGGCCTGCAGCGTCAAAGCCGGCGCAATGGCGAACTGTTTTTGCAGATAGGTTGGGGTCATCAGGATCACCACCACGATACCCGCAGAGAGCAACCAGGTCAGCAGCATCGACACCACCACTTCCCGTTTGTGATTGAGCACCACCGATTTCAGCGGCAGCTCTTCGGCCAGCGCTTTACGCGCCTGCATCTCGATAAAGATTGGCGTTTCCTGCAGCCAGCGGCGCAGGTACATCGCCACCAAGCCGAACATGCCACCCAACAGGAAAGGAATACGCCAGCCGCCACCGGCGATGCTCTGCGGGCTAAGCGTGGTGTTGATCACCGTCGCCACCACCGAACCCAGCAAGATGCCTACCGTCAACCCGGCGGTCAGCGTACCGCAGGCGAAACCGATGCGCCGGCGCGGCACGTGTTCGGCGACGAAGACCCAGGCGCCCGGCACCTCACCGCCGATCGCCGCGCCTTGCAGCACGCGCATCAACAGCAGCAGCAGCGGCGCGGCGATGCCGATGCTGGCGTAGGTCGGCAGCAGACCCATCGCCAACGTCGGCAACGCCATCAGCAGAATGCTCAGGGTAAACATCTTTTTGCGGCCGACCAGATCGCCGAAGTGCGCCATCACGATGCCGCCCAGCGGGCGGGCAAGATAGCCGGCGGCGAAGATGCCGAAGGTTTGCACCAGCCGCAGCCACTCCGGCATGTCCGCCGGGAAGAACAGATCGCCGACCACGGCGGCGAAGAACACGAAGATGATGAAGTCGTAAAACTCCAGCGCGCCGCCCAACGCGGCCAACGTCAGCGTTTTGTAGTCTTGCCGGTTCAGCCGGCGATTATTGTCGTGAGGCATAGGGCACCGTCGGTAAAGGCTGTAAAAATAAAAGCCGCAGGCTTTCTGTAAAAGAATCCTTACTATAACGGCAAATTATTTTCACACCAGACGGGCTGAAGCCGATCTCGCAGAACGCTGAAATTTAGAGGTTTATCTCGCGACGCGCGCTCTTTGGCCGAAATGCTGCTACCACCGCGGCGTGCGTTTCGACGTAAGGCCCGTCGAGCAGTTGAATGCAATAAGGCACGCTGGCGAAGATGCCGTGCACCACCGCATTGCCCTGCTCATCCTTTACCCCTTCCAGCGTTTCTTTGATCGACTTCGGTTGGCCGGGCAAGTTGATGATCAGCGCCTGCTTGCGGATCGCTCCCACCTGGCGAGAAAGAATTGCCGTTGGCACATAGTGTAGGCTGATCTGACGCATTTGCTCGCCGAAGCCGGGCATCACGCGATCGGCGATCGCCAGCGTGGCGTCGGGGGTGACGTCGCGACGCGCCGGCCCGGTGCCGCCGGTGGTCAGCACCAGATGGCAGCCCATTTCGTCCACCAACTCACACAGCGTTTGTTCAATTTGCGTCTGCTCATCGGGGATCAGCCGGGTTTCCAGCTTGAACGGCGTCGCCAGCGCGCCGGCCAGCCACTCCTCCAGCGCCGGAATGCCTTTATCCTGGTAAACGCCGCCGGAAGCGCGGTCAGAAACGGAAACCAAACCAATACGTAAAATATCCATGCGTAACCTCTACAGCCTGATGGGGTCCGAACGGGTTCGTCTCCCGTTCTGTTGTCATTGCCGAGAGTATAAGGGCTTCCCCCGCCGGCGGGAGCGTCGGGCATAAAAAAAGGTGGCCTGAGCCACCTTTTTACTGCGCGATCTGCAGGAATTACAGCAGGTCGGCGATCATTTTTTCCAGTTTACCCTGGTCTACGGCGAACTTGCGGATGCCGTCGGTCAGTTTCTCAACCGCCATCGGATCCTGGTTGTGCTGCCAGTAGAACTCAGGTTCGGTCAGTGCGGCAGGACGCGCCTTCACTTCACCGGTGTAAGACAGTTTGCGCTCCAGCGCGCCTTCGCTCTCCGCCAGCTCTTTCAGCAGCGCAGGCGCGATGGTCAGGCGGTCGCAGCCGGCCAGTTCGATGATTTCGCCGACGTTACGGAAGCTGGCGCCCATCACCACGGTGTTGTAACCGTGCTGTTTGTAGTACTGGTAAATTTCGGTCACGGAGATCACGCCCGGATCTTCGTGCGGGGCGAACTCTTTCTTGTCGCCGTTGGCTTTGTACCAGTCGAGGATACGGCCAACGAACGGCGAGATCAGGTAAACGCCGGCTTCGGCACAGGCGCGAGCCTGAGCGAAGGAGAACAGCAGCGTCAGGTTACAGTTGATGCCTTCTTTCTCCAGCTGCTCCGCCGCGCGGATGCCCTGCCAGGTCGAGGCCAGTTTGATCAGAATGCGATCGTTGCTGATGCCGGCTTCGTTGTACAGCTTGATCAGGCGCTTGGCCTTGGCCACGCTGGCAACGGTGTCGTAAGACAGACGCGCGTCAACCTCGGTGGAGATGCGGCCCGGAACCAGTTTGAGGATCTCCAGACCGATGTTGACTGCCAGCTTGTCGGCGGCGTCGGCGATCTGCTGCTCGCGATCGCTGCTCTGGCCGCGCGCCCAGGCGATGGCTTCGTCAATCAGTTTGCGGTATTCAGGAATTTGGGCTGCATTGAGGATCAGCGAAGGGTTGGTTGTGGCGTCCTGCGGTTGATACAGCTTCATTGCCGCGATATCACCCGTATCTGCAACCACTGTAGTCAGCTGGCGCAGGGAAGTTAATTTGTCGGTCATGTTGGCATTATCTCATCGTTTGTGCATGAACTTTTGGCATTGTTCAACCATGCCCTGCCCTGATAATAACATGCGCCAAGCCCGGCGCAAGGCTGGAAAACCGCGGCGCGCAAGCATCTGTTTTATCCTTGGGCGAGCAACCGTTTACGCCGATATCTTTCGCCATAACCGAGCGGATGGGAAGGCAATAACGTGCTATCGCCCGAATAAATTATGTTAAATTCGAAAAAATTGATGCAATTCGTCCGCTAATCTGCGAAAAATCTTAATCGACTGACGCCGGACCGATTCCAGCTAAGCTCTTGTAAAAAATAGGCCAATGTTTTTCACCTGCGGTGGATGCTGCCAGGTGCGCATGACATTTCGATAAGAGGAGGGATCCCTTGACGGACCTGATGAATTTTATAAACAACATTTTGTGGGGGTCAGTGCTGATTTATCTGTTGCTCGGCACCGGCATCTACTTCACGTTGCGTACCCGCTTTATCCAGCTTCGCCACTTCAGCCACATGTTCTCGGTGTTGAAAAACAGCAATAAAAGCGACAGCGCCGGCATCTCCTCTTTTCAGGCGCTCTGTACCACGCTGGCGGCGCGCGTCGGCACCGGTAACCTGACCGGCGTCGCCATTGCCCTCACCGCCGGCGGCCCCGGCGCCATCTTCTGGATGTGGGTGGTGGCGTTTATCGGCATGGCCACCTCCTTTGTGGAAAGCTCGCTGGCTCAGCTCTACAAAACCAAAGACGATAACGGCAACTACCGCGGTGGCCCGGCCTATTACATGGAAAAAGGTCTCGGCATGCGCTGGATGGGCGTGCTGTTCTCCATCTTCCTGATCATCGCGTTCGGCCTGGTATTCAACGCCGTGCAGGCCAACTCCATCGCCCAGGCCTCCGCCGTCGCCTTCCATTTGCAGCCGCTGCACGTCGGCATCGGCCTGGTGTTGCTGAGCGGCGTGGTGATCTTCGGCGGCATCCGTTCCATCGCCAAAGTGGCCGAACTGGTGGTGCCGCTGATGGCCGGCGCCTACCTGCTGTTGGCTCTCTGGGTGATTGGCCATAACATCGAACACATGCCGGCGATCCTGGCGCTGATCTTCAAAAGCGCCTTCGGCCTGCAGGAAGCCGCGGCCGGCGCCGTCGGTTACGGTATTTCCCAGGCGATGACTCAGGGCGTGCAGCGTGGCCTGTTCTCCAACGAAGCCGGCATGGGCTCGGCGCCCAACGCGGCGGCGTCCGCCTCGCCTTATCCGCCGCATCCGGCTTCGCAAGGTTATGTGCAAATGCTCGGGGTGTTTATCGATACCATCGTCATCTGCAGCGCCACCGCGGCGATCATCCTCTCTTCCGGCATACTCGATCAGCCGACCGACAGCATCAGCGGCATCGATCTGACCCAGCGCGCGCTGTCAACCGCCGTCGGCAGTTGGGGGGCACCGTTCGTCGCCATCGCCATCTTCTTCTTCGCCTTCACCTCGATCATCGCCAACTATGCCTATGCCGAGAGCAACCTGGTGTTCCTCGAGCACAACCACCCGGGCGGCCTGCTGATTTTCCGCTGCGTGGCGCTGGGCATGGTGATGTTCGGCGCGCTGGCGGAGCTGCCGCTGGTGTGGAAAATGGCAGATACCTCCATGGCCCTGATGGCGATCACCAACCTGACGGCGATCCTGCTGCTGTCGCGGGTGGCGCTGAAACTGGCCGACGACTACCATCGCCAACGCCGCCTGGGCAAGCTGCCAACCTTCGACGCCACCCGTTATCCGGAGCTGAAGTCGCAGCTGGAGCCGGGCGTGTGGGACGACCAAAAGCCGCCGCGCTGAGTTTTCCGGGGCGCCTGCGATACGCGCCCCGGCCTATTGGACCGATTGCCCCTTTTTCCCGCGCTTTTTGCTACAGTATCCGCACTTGGATAAACAGGATCTGGCCATGCTCGTTATTATTTCCCCTGCAAAAACGCTCGATTACGAAAGCCCGCTGGCGACAGAACGCTTCACGCAGCCCGAACTGCTGGACAAGTCGAAACAGCTGATCAAAATTTGCCGCGAGCTGACGCCGGCGCAAATCGCCAGCCTGATGAGCATCAGCGACAAGCTGGCCGGGCTGAACGCCGCGCGCTTTAGCGAGTGGCAGCCGACATTTACCCCGGACAATGCCCGTCAGGCGCTGCTGGCGTTCAAGGGAGACGTTTACACCGGCCTGCAGGCGCAGGATTTCAACGAAGCCGATTTCGACTTCGCCCAGCAGCATCTGCGCATGCTGTCCGGCCTGTATGGCGTGCTGCGCCCGCTCGATCTGATGATGCCGTACCGGCTGGAGATGGGCATCAAGCTGGAAAACCCGAAGGGCAAAGACCTGTACAGCTTCTGGGGCGATCAGATCACCAAAAAGCTCAACGAAGCGCTGGAGCAACAGGGCGATGACGTGGTGGTCAATCTGGCGTCCGACGAGTATTTCAAGGCGGTGAAGCCGGCCAAACTGCACGGCGCGCTGATCAAACCGGTGTTCCTCGACGAGAAGAACGGCAAGTACAAGGTCATCAGTTTCTACGCCAAGAAAGCGCGCGGGTTGATGAGCCGCTTTATCATCAAAAATCGCCTGACGCGTAGCGAACAGCTGGTGGACTTCAACCTGGAAGGCTACGCCTTCGACGAAGCCGCCTCGCAGGGTAATGAACTGGTGTTCAAACGCCCGGAGCAGGCATAAAAAAAGCCGTCGCAAGACGGCTTTTCGCATTTTAGCCTGCTGAACTTCAGGCCGGCAGTCCCATCAGGAACTTGCGCAGCTCGCCGAAATTGGCCGGCAGCGAGTGCGACAGCAGCGGCAGATCGGCCCGCAGCGCCAGCGCTTTCGGCAACGGCAGTTCCTGGCCGAGGATCGCTTCTACGCTCTCTTTAAACTTGGCCGGATGCGCGGTACCGAGGAACAGGCCAAACTCTCCTTCCTGCAGCTGATCGCGCAGCGCGCGATAGGCAATGGCCGCGTGTGGTTCTGAGATATAGCCCAGCTCGGCCAGTTCACGCATCGTTTCCCTGGTGGTCTCATCGCTGACCGCCGCGTGACCCAGCTCTTTCAGTTGCCAGACCTTACGACGGAACAGCTCTTCCACGCGCGGCCAGTTGTTTGGCTGGCTGACGTCCATGGCGTTGGACAGCGTCGCGACCGTAGCGTGCGGCTGCCACTGGCCGCTGGTCAGGAAGCGCGGCACGGTGTCGTTGGCGTTGGTGGCGGCGATGAAGCGCTTCACCGGCAGACCCAGCGACTTGGCCAGCAGCCCGGCGGTCAGATCGCCGAAGTTGCCGCTCGGCACCGAAATGACCAGCTGATTGCGCGCTTCCTGCGGCAGCTGCGCCACCGCTTCGAAGTAGTAACAGATCTGCGCCAGCAAGCGGCTGATGTTGATCGAGTTGGCCGAGTTCAGGTGTAGCGCATCTTTCAACTCCTGATCGTCGAACGCCTGCTTCACCAGCGCCTGACAGGCGTCGAAGTCGCCGTCGATCGCCACGGTATGAATGTTGCCGCCCAGGGTGCAGAACAGCTTTTCCTGCAGCGGGCTGATTTTGCCCTGCGGATACAGGATCACCACCCGGACGTTTTTCAGGCCGTAGAAGGCGTGTGCCACGGCGGCGCCGGTGTCGCCGGAGGTGGCGGTCAAAATGGTCACCGGCTGATCGCCGGCCACTTCCGCCAGCATCTGCGCCATAAAGCGGCCTCCAAAGTCTTTGAACGCCAGCGTCGGGCCGTGGAACAGCTCCAGGCAGGAGACGTCTTCCGTCACTTTCGCCACCGGCGCCGGGAACTCAAAGGCGGCCTGTACGCGTTTCTTCAGCGCCGCTTCCGGCACCTCTTCGCCGATAAAGGCCGACAGAATGCGGCTGCTGCGGGTGACAAAATCCTGCTCCAGCAGCTGGTCGATCTCGGTCAGTTCGAACGCCGGCAACTCCAGCGGGAAAAACAGCCCCTGCTGCTTGCCCAGGCCTTGTTTGATCGCCTGCGCGAAGCTGACCTGCTCGTTGTGATCCTTAAGGTTGTACAGTTTCATGCGTTATCCCAGTAGTCGAGCGCCTGCGGTATCCAGACGGCAAATATGAACAAAACCTTCGTCGTTTTGCAGATAGTGTTGTTGCAGCCAGGCGGCCATGCGTTGCGCGGTGGCGCCGTCGTTGCAGACGGCGAACAGCGTCGGGCCGGAGCCGGAGATGCCGCAGGCCAGCGCGCCGATGTCCTGCGCCGCCTTGCGCGCTTCGGCGAAGCCCGGCAACAGCCGGGTGCGGTACGGTTCAGCGATCACGTCCTGCATTAATTTGGCGGCCAGCTGAGGCTGCCGGGTGTGGCAGGAGTGAATAAAGCCGGCCAGGTAGCGGCCGTGGCTGATACAATCCTGACGACGGTATTGTGCGGGTAAAATGGCGCGCGCTTCGGCGGTGGACACCTTGATGCCGGGATAGGCCATGACCCACAGCCAATCGTCGAAGCACGGCACCTCCTGGCTGATGATGCCTTCTTCTTCCAGCATCAGCTGCAGGCCACCCAAATAGCATGGCGCCACGTTGTCGTAATGCACGCTGCCGGAAATGCGCCCTTCCAGCTCGCCCATCAGGCCGAGCAGCGTCATTTTATCCAGCGGCCGATCGCAGAATTCGTTCATCGCCATCAGCCCAGCCACCACCGAACAGGCGCTGGAACCCAGCCCCGATCCGATCGGCATGTTCTTTTCCAACCGCATCGCCACCGGCACTTCGCGGCCGATCTCCTGGCAGAAACGCTCCCAGCATTGATAAACGATGTTCTCTTTCGGCTCGGCCGGCAGCTTGCTGACGAAGCGCCCGGCATTCTGCAAAGTGAACGTTTCGGCGGCTTCGACGCTGACGCAGTCGCCCAGCAGCGTGCCGTCGATCGGCGAAACCGCCGCGCCCAACACATCGAAACCGACGCTGACGTTACCGATCGAGGCCGGTGCATACACCTTAACCATATTAAACTCCCAACTTCCATGACAGTGTGCGCAGCAGATCGGCAAACACGCCCGCTGCGGTCACATCGTTACCGGCGCCGTAGCCGCGCAGCACCAGCGGCAGCGGCTGATAATAGCGGCTGTAGAAGGCCAGCGCGTTCTCGCCGTTCTTCACTTTATACAACGGATCGTTGCCGTCCACCGCCTCGATGCGCACCTTGCAGCGCCCTTCGTCGATCAGGCCGACATAGCGCAGCACCTTGCCTTGCTCGGCGGCGTTGGCCACGTTGCGCGCGAATTCTTTATCCAGCTCCGGCAGCCGCGCCAGGAACTGATCCACATCGCCCGACGCGTCGAAGGACGGCGGCAGCACCGCCTCAACCTCGATATCGCTCAGTTCCAGTTTGTAACCGGCCTCGCGCGCCAGGATCAGCAGCTTGCGCGCCACGTCCATACCGGACAGGTCGTCGCGCGGATCCGGTTCGGTGTAGCCGTTGGCCCTGGCCTGCAGGGTCGCAGCCGACAGCGACATCCCTTCGTCCAGCTTGCCGAAGATAAAGGACAGCGACCCGGACAGGATGCCGGAGAAGCGCACCAGCTCATCGCCGGCGTTCAGCAGGTTTTGCAGGTTCTCAATCACCGGCAGACCGGCGCCGACGTTGGTGTCATAGAGGAACTTGCGGTGCGAACCGGCAGCGGCCGCGCGCAGTTGCTGATAATAGTTCATCGACGAGGTGTTGGCCTTTTTGTTCGGCGTCACCACGTGGAAACCGTCCGCCAGGAAGTCCACGTATTGATCGGCCACCGCCTGGCTGGAGGTACAGTCGACGATCACCGGGTTCAGCAGATGATACTCCTTCACCAGCCGGATCAGGCGGCCGAGATTGAACGGCTCCTGCGCGCCGGCCAGCTCGTCGCGCCAGCTGTCCAGCGCGATGCCGTGCACGTTGGTCAGCATCACGCGCGAGTTGGCGATGCCGCACACCCGCAGATCGATATGTTTTTGCTTCAGCCACGGCTGCTGGCGGTAGACTTGCTCGATCAGCGCCCCGCCGACGCCGCCGACGCCGATGACGAACACTTCGATCACCTGATCGGTGTTGAACAGCATCTGGTGGCTAACGCGCACGCCGGTGGTGGCGGAATCATTGCTGACCACCACCGAAATTGAACGCTCGGAAGAGCCCTGGGCGATAGCGACGATATTGATGTTGGCGCGCGCCAGCGCGGAGAAGAAGCGCGCGGAGATGCCACGCAGGGTGCGCATGCCGTCACCGACCACCGAGATGATCGCCAGGCGTTCCATGACGTCCAGCGGATCCAGCACGCCGTCTTTCAGCTCCAGGTAGAACTCCTCCTCCAGCGCCCGGCGGGCGCGCTGCAGTTCACCCTGCGGCACGCAGAAGCTGATGCTGTATTCGGAAGAGGATTGGGTGATCAACACCACCGAAATGCCGGCGCGCGACATCACGGCGAACACCCGCGCGGCCATGCCGACCATGCCTTTCATGCCCGGGCCGGAGACGTTGATCATCGCCATGTTGTTCAGGTTGGTAATGCCTTTGACCGGCATCGCGTCATCGGTGCTGTCTTTACCGATCAGCGTGCCGGGGGCTTGCGGGTTAGAGGTGTTTTTAATCAGGCAAGGGATTTGGAACTGGGCAATCGGCGTGATGGTGCGAGGATGCAGCACTTTGGCGCCGAAGTAGGAGAGCTCCATCGCCTCCTGGTACGACATCGATTTCAGCAGCCTGGCGTCCGGTACGGTGCGCGGATCGCAGGTATACACGCCGTCGACGTCGGTCCAGATTTCGCAACAGTCGGCGCGTAGGCAGGCGGCCAGCACCGCGGCGGAATAGTCGGAGCCGTTGCGGCCCAACACCACCAGCTCGCCCTTGTCGTTACCGGCGGTGAAACCGGCCATCAGCACGATGTGGTCGGCCGGGATCGCCGCTGCGGCGATGCGCAGCGTGGACTCGGCGATGTCCACGGTAGACTCCAGGTAGTGGCCCTGCGCCAGCAGCTTCTCCACCGGGTTGATCACCGTGACCGGATAGCCCTTGGCGCGGAACACCCCTTCCATGATGGCGATGGAGAGTTTTTCGCCGCGGCAGATGATCGCCGCGTTCACGCTGTCCGGGCACTGCCCCAACAGCGAGACACCGTGCAGCACCTGCTTGAGTTGCGCGAACTCCTGATCGACCACGCCTTTCAGGCGATCGTATTCAAAGCCCGGCAGCGCCTGCGCCAGGCCGCTCAGCAGATCGGCAAAGATCCGCTCGGCGTCGCTGATATTCGGCAGAATGTCCTGACCCGCCACCGTCTTGTCGATCATCGCCACCAGATGGTTGGTGATCTTTGCGGGGGCGGACAAGACCGTGGCTACCTGTCCCTGACGCGCGTTACTCTCCATGATGTCGGCGACGCGCAGAAAACGTTCCGCATTCGCTACCGAGGTTCCGCCAAATTTCAGCACTCGCATGTGTCATCTCTCCGAATTTAAGCCGAAAAAAAAGCCCGCACTGATTAGGTGCGGGCTTTTTTCTGTGTTTCCTGTGCGCGTCAGCCCGCCCCGTTACCTGTGGTATCGGTGGTGGTAATAATTGTGGTTTTCAGGCTGATGTTGCGCATGTTGTCTGTCTGTCTCATGAAATACTCTGTCCCCTCTATTGGTTAAAGCAATCGCTATCCCAAGTCAAACTATTTCTTTTTTTTGCTTATTTTCCGTTCAGCGGCGACATTGCGCGATATCGGAGGTGAAAAGCAAAACGACAGAACAAAAAAACAACTTAAAGCCGATTTACTAGTGGATCACGCTGGGTAACCGTCTGATGGAGCCGCTATCACTTGGCGAGTTTTTTTTCGATGTCGTGCAGCAGCGTATGCAACATCGCCGTGTCTCGCTGTTGCAACGCCCCGAGGCGCTGATGCAGCCAATCGCGCAATTTTTGGTCATCGCCGACATCCAAAGCGTTCAACAAGGCATCGGCGCGGTGGCGCAGCGCTTTGAGTGGCCCTTCCGACGCCACCTTTTCCTGCGGCGTGCTGACGCCCATCAGGCTCGCCAACTGGTAGCAGTACACCATCACCGCCTGGCCCAGGTTAAGCGACGGGTAGTCCGCCTGCATCGGCACGCCGGTCAGCAAATCTGCCAGCGCCAGCTCTTCGTTGGTCAGGCCGGAATCTTCGCGGCCGAACACCAGCGCGGCCTGGCCGACCCACTGCTTACGCTCACTCAGCTGTTCCAGCAGCTCAGGCGGCGTGCAGTAGTAGTGAAAACGCGCGCGGCTGCGGGCGGTGGTGGCGACCGTGAAGTCTACATCCGCCAGCGCCTGTTCCAACGTGGCGAACGTTTGCACGCCGTCGAGGATCTCGCCGGCCCCGTGTGCCACCCAGCGTGCAGCCGGCTGCAGGTGCGCCTCGCTGTCGACGATGCGCAACGAAGCGAAGCCCATGGTTTTCATCGCGCGCGCCGCCGCGCCGACGTTTTCCGGCCGCGCCGGAGCCACTAAAACAATATGAAGCTGCATCACTCTTCCACCGAAGGCGGGCCTGCGCTTTTGACGGTATCGCAGCGCCCGCTTATATTTACAATTGCGTAACAATAAACGCGTTAATAGCAACAAACAAGATTAAACGGCTCGTTGAGCTAATAAATCCGCCGTAACAGTCATTATTCATGCTTATGTTTTACTGTATTTATTTATCAATGAGTTAAAACAAGACGATGATCAATAAGCGAATAATTGTATCCTATCGGGCCCGATAATGCTGAATCGTTCACAGAATTTGAGGTTCTGTGACTTAAACTGGCATTTCTGTAAGTGTTTTTCACAAATCTGTTAACGTGCTACAATTGAATTTGATATATGTCAACAAAGCGTAGTTTTGTTGGGTGATGAATTCGGCACGCGCTGTTATATTGCTGTTAATGGGGTTAGGATATGCGCCGATTTGGCACCCCAGGGGTTGTAGGGAACAGCATCCCCACCAGGCTAGCGATCTTGTTGACATGAGATGGAAAGTGCATCAAGAACGAGTTTACGTACTTTAGTCATTTGCTGAGAGGGAACGTGGCGCTATCTCTGCCCTCCTCTAAGAAAACAGAGACTTCTGTACTTCCTATTTTCTATTTTGTTGGCAATTTTAGGTAGCAAATATGCAGACCCCGCACATTCTGATTGTCGAAGACGAGTTAGTCACTCGTAACACCCTGAAGAGCATTTTCGAGGCGGAAGGCTACATTGTTCATGAAGCCAATGATGGTGCAGAGATGCACAATATCCTGTCTGAAAATGATATCAATCTGGTCATCATGGACATCAACCTGCCAGGCAAAAACGGCCTGCTGTTGGCGCGCGAACTGCGTGAACAGGCCAGCGTCGCCTTGATGTTCCTGACCGGCCGCGATAACGAAGTGGATAAGATCCTCGGCCTGGAAATCGGCGCCGACGATTACATCACCAAGCCGTTCAACCCGCGTGAGCTGACTATCCGCGCACGTAACCTGCTGTCGCGCACCATGAATCTGGGCAGCCTGGGCGAAGAGCGCCGCCTGGTCGAGAGCTACAAGTTCAACGGGTGGGAACTGGACATCAACAGCCGCTCGCTGATCAGCCCGGCCGGCGAACAGTACAAACTGCCGCGCAGTGAATTCCGCGCCATGCTGCACTTCTGCGAAAACCCGGGCAAGATCCAATCCCGCGGCGAACTGCTGAAGAAGATGACCGGTCGCGAACTGAAGCCACATGACCGCACCGTGGACGTCACCATCCGTCGCATTCGCAAACACTTCGAATCGACGCCGGACACGCCGGAAATCATCGCCACCATTCACGGCGAAGGCTACCGCTTCTGCGGCGAGCTGGAAGAGTAACTCCCGCCTGCCGTCATGAAAACGGGGTTCAGCATGCTGAACCCCGTTTTTTTTATTTCGTCTCAGCCCACGGCATGATCGGCACCGCGCTCAGCGCATTTTTCGGCGAGCCATCGATCACCTTGTCGGAATAGCTCAGGTAGATCAGTGAATTGCGCTTGGCGTCGTAGAAGCGCACCACCTGCAGCTTCTTGAACACCAGCGAAGTGCGTTTCTGGAACACCACATCGCCTTCCGCCTTGCCGTTTTTGATCTTGTCGCTCAGCTCTATAGGCCCGACCTGCTGGCAGGAAATGGCCGCGTCGGCGGTGTCTTCCGCCAGCCCCAGGCCGCCTTTGATACCGCCGGTTTTGGCGCGGCTGATATAACAAGTTACATTTTTAACATCCGGATCGTCGAACGCTTCGACCACGATTTTGTGGTCCGGCCCCAACAATTTAAACACCGTATCAACGGAGCCCACTTGCTCCGCCTGTGCGCTTCCCACGGTTGCGCAAACCAAACCGAATAAAAATATCCAGCTTTTTTTCATTTACTTAACTCCGATATAACCTTGCCGCAAAAATAGGTTCGGCGATCGCCATTATTTATGTCTAAGCTCACGGAATCGGTTTTATACGGGTCCGCACCGTCCGTTTTAGCACAGAGCGTGACAAAAATCTTTGAGAGTCGCGGAGTAAAAAAGTTGCTATGATGCGGCGTCGTTATTTCTTTGCGCCCACTACGGTGTACCCCAATCCAACTCTGGCGCGGCATGCGCAGCAGAGGCAAAGAGTGCAACGCATAATGGCTCATGGATCGGTCTGATAGCGCAGCACCAGCGTGACGAATCAACAGTTCGGGTTCCTACCCCCAAGCTTTACGAGGAAGATCTATGGATCAAGCCGGTATCATTCGTGATCTGCTTAGCTGGCTGGAAAGCCATTTGGACCAACCCTTGTCGCTGGATAACGTGGCGGCCAAGGCCGGCTACTCCAAATGGCATCTGCAACGGATGTTCAAAGATATTACCGGTAATGCCATCGGTGCTTACATCCGGGCAAGGAGACTGTCCAAAGCCGCCGTCGCGCTGCGTCTGACCAGCCGGCCGATTTTGGATATCGCCCTGCAATATCGTTTCGACTCGCAGCAGACCTTCACCCGCGCCTTCAAAAAACAGTTTGCGCAAACGCCGGCGCTGTACCGCCGCGCCGAGGACTGGAATGCGTTCGGCATCTGTCCGCCGATCCGTCTGGGGGCCTTCACTCTGCCGCAGCCGGAATTCGTCTCGCTGCCAGACAAACACCTGGTCGGCCTGACCCAAAGCTACTCCTGTACGCTGGAACAGATCACCACCGTGCGCACTGAACTGCGCTCGCAGTTCTGGCGTCAGTTCCTCGGTGACGTCGAAACCCTGCCGCCGGTGCTGTACGGGCTGCACCACTCGCGCCCAAGCCAGGAGAAGGACGACGAACAGGAAGTGCTGTATACCACGGCGCTGGAGCCGGATCAGGTGCCTGACAAGGTACAGGAAGGCCAGCCGCTGGTGTTGCCGGGCGGTGAGTTTGCGATGTTCAGCTACGAAGGGCCAACCGAGAACCTGCAAGACTTTATTCTGACGGTGTACGGCACCTGCCTGCCGGCGCTCCAGCTGACGCGCCGCAAAGGGCACGACATCGAACGCTTCTACCCGAAAGGCGAGCGCCGTCCGCATCAGGCGCCTATCGAGATCAAGTGCGATTACCTGATCCCGATTCGGCGTTAACGCTGCAGTTCGTCCAACGCGGGCATGTCCAGGTGCGTGACATCGCCCGCCGTTTCCACGATCCAGCCGGAAGCCAGCCACGGGCTCTGCTGATGATCGACGCGCGACAGTGAGCAGTTGCGCAAGCGCAAGCGGCGTTCCGCATAGGCCGGCAGCCCCAGCACCGTACTGATCAAACACCCCAAAGCGATGCCATGACTGACGAGCAGCGGCTTGCTGCCTTCCGGCAGCATCAGGCAGCTCTCCAGCGCGGCGCGCATGCGCTCGCCGAGTTCCTCCATGGATTCGCCTTGAGGGATACGGCCGTCAGGAGTACCATCGACCATCTGTTTGCGCCACTGCTCTTCCTGCGGCGTCAAACTGTCGATCAGGCGTTCTTCCAGAACCCCCATGTGCAGCTCACGCAAACGCGGATCGCCAATCACTTCGCAGCCACAGGCTTCGGCGATGATTTGCGCGGTGCGGCGCGTGCGCCCCAGATCGCTGGTAATGATGTGCGTAATGCCTTCTTTGCTGACCCGCCTGGCGACCAGACGGGCCTGGTGTTCACCCATGGCGGTTAACGGGCTGTCGGACTGACCCTGGATGCGGCGAGCCGCGTTCCATTCCGTTTCGCCATGGCGAACGAGGTATACCTGTAACATTTTTGTTTTCCGTTATACTGCGTGAAATTTGCGTTTATCCCCGGCCCGGCGGCGCTTTTGCCGCTGCCCGGCGTATCGGCCAGAAGGATATCAAACCCGTTATGTACCATGTTGTCGCTGCAACTACCAACCCGGCAAAGATCAAGGCTATTCAACTCGCCTTCGATGACGTCTTTGGCGCGGGCCAATACCGCATTGAATCCGTTGACGTCGCCAGCGGCGTCTCGCTGCAGCCGATAGGCAACCACGAAACCCGCACCGGTTCGCGTCAACGCGTCATGGAAGCGCGCCAGGTCAGGCCCGAGGCCGATTTTTGGGTCGGCGTGGAAGCCGGGATTGAAGAGAATATGACCTTCGCCTGGATGACCATCGAGAACCCGCACATCCGTGGCGAATCCCGCTCGGCGAGCCTGATGCTGCCGGAAGTCATCTTACAAGGTATTCGCGCCGGTCGCGAATTGGGCAGCGAAATGGCGGCGATCACCGGCAACGCCGAGGTGAAACGTCAGGGCGGCGCCATCGGCGTCTTCACCGACGGCCGGCTGAGCCGCACCAGCGTTTACCACCAGGCGCTGCTGCTGGCGCTGGTGCCGTTCCACAACGCCATCTATCAGCAATAACGCTGAGTCTGCTAGGGCGCGTCGTGCAGCAACTGCTGCTCAAGCCACTGTTTCAGCGCGGGTGAAGCCGCTTTCAGGCTGTTAGAACCGCGGGTGATGGTGGCGATCCCCGCGCCCAGTTCATTTTTCAGCTCGCGCTGGCTCATCTCGCCGCGCATCAATTCCTGAATGATCCGCACCCGGGTGCCCAGCGCGGTGCGCTCGTCCGGCGTCAACATCAGCTGCAACAGCGGTTGATGAAGTTCTTGCGCAAACGAATTCTGCAGCAGCGCGACGAAGCGCAGCCAATCCTCATTGCCTTGTTCTGAAAGAGCGGGGTCGTTTAACGATAATTGCGTCATGGCAGCCACCATACTATTTAACTAGTACAGCAGCATACCATAGGGCCGTCAAAATCAATAACGTCTCTGCCACTCGGCGTCGGTCAGCACCTTGGCCGGCCGGTGCGTCAGATAACGGTAAAACGCATCATAAGCCAGCACGTTCTTGACGTAGCCGCGGGTTTCAGAGAACGGAATGCTTTCGATGAACGCCACCGGATCGATCCGCCCCGCGCTGTTGCCCAGCCAGGTATTCACCCGCGACGGGCCGGCATTATAGGCGGCGCTCGACAGAATGCGGTTGCGGCCGAACTGCTGATAGACCGACTCCAGATAGCTGGTGCCGATGGTGATATTGGTCTGCGGATCGAACAGTTGGCTCGGGCCGACATAGCCGGGAATATTGAACATCTGCACCGTATGCTGCGCGGTGCGCGGCATCACCTGCATCAGGCCGGCGGCACCGACCGGCGACTGCGCCTTCGGATTCCAGGCGCTCTCCTGGCGCGCGATCGCCATCGCATAGCTGCTGGTGATCCCCTTGTCATCGGTGGCGCGGCGGAACTCCTGTGGCCAAGCGACCGGGAAGCGTTCCTCCAGATGATCCCACAGCTTGCCGACGATGGTCGCCTGCACGCTCAGATCGGCCCATTTTTGCTCAAAGGCGTAGCGCGCCAGTGCCTCTTGTTCCGGCCGGCTGCGGCTGGCGACGTAGGAGCCCCATTCGCTGCGGGCCAGGTTGTCCATATTCCAGTACATCAGCTCGCGTACCCGGGCGACCTCCGGCCCGTCGACCAGCGACGTGCGCGGCTTGGCCGCCACCGCCACCATCACCGGATAAGTGGCGTTCAGCTTCTGCGCCGCCACCATCGGATAGAAACCGCGTTCGGTCATCAGGTTGCGCAACATCTCCTCGCCTTCGGCGCGTTTGCCTTCGTCCATCAGCTGACTGGCGCGCCAGTAGCGCCACTCATCCTTGTTGCGCGACGCTTCCGGCAGACGGGCCAGCCAGGTCGCGACGCCCTGCCGATCGCCGTTACCCAGCGCCATGCGCACCCGGCGCTCCAGCAGCGAAGGCGAACGGCTGCGCAGAATCACCTGATCGCGCCACTGCGCCTGTTCATAGGTAGCGTCGCTGCCCATCAGGCGCCAGGCCACCGACTCTTCCAGCCCCAGCCGCTCGTCGTCGCTCATTTTCTGCAGCCGCGCGAGCGTCGGGATCATCGCCCGCGCGTTTTCCACATCCTGCCGCGCCAGGCGTTCAAAGGCGATGCCGGTGGCGGCACGGGTAAAGTCGGTCGGCCCTACGCTGCGGGCGAAGGCTTCCACGGTGGTCGGATCGTTTTGCAAGCGCACCAGGGCGTTGCCCATGGTTTGATAGTCGGCCGGCAGTTGGCTGTAAAGGTTGCTGACCAGCGAGCTGTTGCCCTCTTTCAGCGCCAGCTTCATACGCGCCAGAATATCCAGCGGCGTTTGCTTGCCTGCGCCGCGCCAGACGCTGAACAGCCGATCGCAGGCGCTCGGCAACGTTTTGCCGTTCAACCACAGTTCATCGGCGCCGCTCCAGGCCGCCTGCTGGTCGCCGGTAGCCCATTTGGCGTAGTAATAGTTGCAGCGCGCCGCCACCGGTTTGGGCGGCTGTGGGCTGAAGGCCAGCAGGGTGCGCCAGTCTTCGCGCCGCGCCAGCTCATTGACGAAGCGCGGCGCCAGCGATTTCGCCGGCGGCAGCGTCGGGTTGCGCTTGATAAAGTCGTTCACCTCGGAGAACCCCGCCTGGCTAAGATCCTGTGTCAGCTCGCGGTATTCCAGGTAAGGATAAAGCGGATAATCACGCAGCGTCGGCATCAGCTGCGCCACCACGTCCATCTGATTGCCGTCCCACGCCTGTTTGATCTGCTGGTAGCGCTGACGTTGCGCATCCAGAGAATCCGCCAGCGCCGCGCCTGAAAACGCCGTCAGGCACAGCCCCATTGCCAACAGCCGTCGCTTGTCCACCTTGACCATCCTCGCTCTTTCCTCACTGGTTGTACCGAGGGAGCCGCCCAGCCCCCCCGGTGACCGCCGCGCACGGCGCCGCGGGACAAAATAAAGCCGGGCGCACGGCCCGGACGCAGATATCTACCATAGACAGCGCAATCGCTTATCCATTCAATACTGTAGAAGAAGAAGTGTATCGCCATGACGGGAGCCAGGTAAAAAACGTTTACTTTGACTGACAAATCAGGTCGCAGGGATATTTCCAGTCACCGGATTTTTATTAACCGGCCCGGTGTTTATGAAAGAAGTAAAATGCTTTTTAATTATTAGCTATCACATTATTTCATTTGAGATATGAGCCCGCCGTTGCGCAAATCGCCTGACAGCTGGCCAAACGCGCCAACTTTGCAGAAAAGCGGTGGCAAACCCGGGTAGGCATTTTTATACTATCAAAAATAAGTAGGATAATTCCGAGAAAACAGCACATAAAGCGCCCAACGAAGACATCTTATAATACAATCCGCGCCAATTATGGGTTAGATAGTGTTCATTAGGCAGTGCGACTGACAGCTTTCAGCAAAACGATAGTCCCTTCAAGCGGGCCGGATTTTTCCTTGTCAGGCCACGGCCTGCGGGCGGTGGATCAGGCCGGAATGGCGGGTGAAGATGGCGAATAAGACCGCGATAGCAATGCGTTGCGCAAAAAGCCCCGAGCCGGGCTTCCTTGGCGCACGCCTGAATATCGGTCGCCTGCTGCTGATCGTTTTGTTAGCGCTGCTGACGTTGTCCGGGCCTGCGCACGCCGCCGATGATCCCTATCAAAAGCGCACGCACGCCGTGACGACCGTGGTGGTAGGCATCATCAGCTACGCCCGCTGGTCGCGTGAACCCAATCCGATCCGCTTGTGCGTGACCGCGCCCACCCAGTATGCCGAAGGGCTGTTCGATCCGATCCTGCTGAGCGCGCCGCGCCCGATTAAAGCCGAGCGCGTGCCGTTCGACAGCCCAACGCTGAGTACCGGCTGCGATGTCATCTACTTAGGGAACATCACCGCCGCGCAGAGACAAAATTTCATGCAGCGCATTTCCGGCAACTCCATTCTCAGCATCAGCGAAAACGATAGCGAATGCTCCGCCGGCAGCGCTTTTTGCCTGCAGATCGATGGGGACCAGGCCAGTTTCAAGGTCAACCTGGACGCTCTGGCGCGCAGCGGCGTGCGCGTTCACCCCAACGTGCTGCAGCTGGCACGCAAACAGGCGCCGCCGCTATGAGGCTGTTGCGTAGAAACCGCTCCGGCAATGCGCGCCCGACGCTGGGCCGAGTGCTGCAGCGGGTGCATCTTGGGCTGGCGCTGATCGCCGTCGGCACCGCCGGCATCTTTTTGACGCTGGTGGCGCTGTTTGCGCTGCGCGCCTATGCCAATCACAACCTGCACCTGATCGCGCGCTCCATCAGCTATACCGTCGAAGCCGCCGTAGTGTTTGAAGATCGCACTGCCGCGCGCGAGGCGCTGATGCTGATCGCCTCCAACGAAGAGGTATCGGACGTGCGGATCCTCGACAACAACGGCAAGATGCTAGCCAACTGGCGCCATCCCACCGATGGGCCGCTGCATGGCCTTGAGCAGATCGTCGCGCACTGGGCGCTGCCCGAGCCGGTCATTCTGCCTATCACCCACGAGGGCAAGCAGGTCGGTCAGGTCTGGCTGAGCGGTAACGGCGGCAGCTTGCTGCGTTTCCTGTTGCGCGGCATGGTCGGTATGATCGCCTGCCTGGTGCTCAGCACCCTGTGCGCCCTGGTGTTGTCGCGCCGTATGCTGGTCGGCATCGTCAGTTCGCTGGACGACATCGCCAATGTGGCGCATGCGGTGCGCCGCGATCGCACCTTCGGCCTGCGGGTGCCGTCGGCGCCTATCGCCGAGTTGCATGAACTCAGCAACGATTTCAACGGCTTGCTCGACGAGCTGGAGGCCTGGCAGGCTCATCTGAAGCAGGAGAACGACTCGCTGGCGCACCGGGCGACGCACGACAGCCTGACCGGTTTGCCGAACCGCGCCTTCTTCGAAGGACGGCTGAGCCGGGCGCTGGGCGATATCGAATCGCCGGCGAAATTGGCGGTGCTGTTTATCGACGGCGATCGTTTCAAGGAGGTGAACGACAGTTACGGCCACGCCGCAGGCGACGCGGTGCTGACCACCATTGCCGGACGCATTCGCGCGCAGCTGCGCGAAACCGATCTGGTCGCACGCCTGGGAGGGGATGAATTCGCCGTGCTGCTGGCGCCGGTACACGGCACGGAAGATGTCTTGCAGATCGCTGACAACATCATCGACTGCATGACGCAACCGGTCATTTTGCCGAACGACGAGACGGTCATTACCTCTCTGAGTATCGGTATTGCGCTGTACCCTGATCACGCGTCGACGCCTCAGGGTCTTTTGCACGAAGCTGACGATGCGATGTATCAGGCAAAGCATCGTTATAACGGAGGCTGGCGGCTGGCTATACATAAATAAGAGCCCCGGCTATAACACTTGAACTAGGGATTTTGACTATGATACAGCAACTGTTTAAAGGTCGTTTTTCACTGCTGGCGATGGCGTTCGTCGCCCTGCTGGCGCTCGCCGGCTGCCAGAGCAAACCGCAGGGCCTGACGCCCGAGCAGGTTGCACTGCTGCAATCGCAGGGCTTCAAACTGACCGATAACGGCTGGGAGTTCGGCCTGTCGGATAAAGTGCTGTTCGGCAACAATATCGGCAAGCTGAACCCGGAAAGCACCGAGACGGTGCAGAAGATGGGCCGTGCGCTGCTGAGCGTCGGCATCACCAAGTTCCGCCTGGACGGCCATACCGACAACTACGGTGAAGACAGCTACAACGACCAGCTATCCCTGCGCCGCGCCGATGCGGTGGCCGATCTGCTGGCCAGCGTCGGCATTCCGCGCGCCAATATCGAAACTCGCGGCATGGGCAAACGCGACCCCGTTGCCGATAACCGCACCTCCAGCGGCCGCGCGGAAAACCGCCGCGTCGCGATCGTCGTCACGCCATAAGCCACCAATATGCGCCTTTATCGGCGCATAAACGGTTATACTTAGCGATCGCTGAGCGATGTCTGGGATCCGAGATCGAAACGGGCTACACTCATGCCGCCAGACATCCTATAAATACTGATATAGAGAGGCTTAGAGCAACGTGGCTCAATACGTCTATACCATGCACCGCGTCGGCAAGGTAGTACCGCCGAAGCGTCATATTTTGAAAAACATCTCCCTGAGCTTCTTCCCTGGGGCAAAAATCGGCGTACTGGGCCTGAACGGCGCCGGTAAGTCCACCCTGCTGCGCATCATGGCCGGCATCGATACCGATATCGAAGGGGAAGCGCGCCCGCAGCCGGGCATCAAGATCGGTTATCTGCCGCAGGAGCCGCAGCTTAACCTCGAACACACCGTGCGTGAATCGGTGGAAGAAGCGCTGGCGGAAGTGGTCGGCGCGCTGAAACGCCTGGACGAAGTGTACGCACTGTACGCGGAAGAAGGCGCAGACTTCGACAAGCTGGCCGCCGAACAGGGCCGCCTGGAAGAGATCATTCAGGCGCACGACGGTCACAACCTCAACGCTCAACTGGAACGCGCCGCCGATGCGCTGCGCCTGCCGGACTGGGACGCCAAAATCGCCCACCTGTCCGGGGGTGAACGCCGCCGCGTCGCGCTGTGCCGCCTGCTGCTGGAAAAACCGGACATGCTGCTGCTGGACGAACCGACCAACCACCTGGACGCCGAGTCCGTGGCCTGGCTGGAACGCTTCCTGCACGACTTCGAAGGCACCGTGGTGGCGATCACCCACGACCGTTACTTCCTGGATAACGTGGCCGGCTGGATCCTCGAACTGGACCGCGGCGAAGGCATTCCGTGGGAAGGCAACTACTCGTCCTGGCTGGAGCAGAAAGACGCGCGTCTGGCGCAGGAAGCGTCCGCCGAAGCCGCTCGTCGCAAGTCGATCGAGAAAGAGCTGGAGTGGGTGCGTCAGGGTGCCAAAGGCCGTCAGTCCAAAGGCAAGGCCCGTTTGGCCCGCTTCGAAGAGCTGAACAACACCGAATACCAGAAACGTAACGAAACCAACGAACTGTTCATCCCACCTGGCGCACGCCTGGGCGATAAAGTGGTCGAAGTCAGCAACCTGCGCAAGTCCTACGGCGACCGCCTGCTGATCGATGACCTGTCGTTCTCGGTGCCGAAAGGGGCAATCGTCGGCATCATCGGCCCGAACGGCGCGGGTAAATCCACGCTGTTCCGCATGATGTCCGGTCAGGAGCAGCCTGATTCCGGCAGCATCGTGTTGGGCGATACCGTCAAGCTGGCGTCCGTCGATCAGTTCCGCGACAGCATGGACGGTTCGAAAACCGTGTGGGAAGAAGTCTCCGGCGGGCAGGACATCATGCGCATCGGCAACACCGAGATGCCGAGCCGTGCCTATGTCGGCCGCTTCAACTTCAAGGGCGTCGATCAGGGCAAACGCGTGGGCGAGCTGTCCGGCGGTGAGCGTGGCCGTCTGCACCTGGCCAAGCTGCTGCAGGTTGGCGGCAACGTGCTGCTGCTCGATGAACCGACCAACGACCTGGATATCGAAACCTTGCGCGCACTGGAAAACGCCCTGCTGGAATTCCCTGGCTGCGCCATGGTGATCTCGCACGACCGTTGGTTCCTCGACCGTATCGCCACCCACATCCTGGACTACCAGGACGAGGGCAAGGTGGAATTCTTCGAAGGCAACTTCACCGAGTACGAAGAGTACAAGAAGCGTACGCTGGGCGCCGACGCGCTCGAGCCGCACCGCATCAAGTACAAGAAGATCGCCAAGTAATACGCAAGGCGCCGCATGCGGCGCCTTTTTTTTACTCCCGCGCCAGCTCGCGCGCGTAGTCGTCGAACGCCGGATGCTGCAGCACCACATCGATGAAACAGGCCAGCGCCGGGGAATTCAGCTTGCGGCTCGGGTAGACCAGATACAGCTCGTTCCCTTCCGCACGCCACGCCGGCAACACCTCCACCAACAGCTTCTGCGCCACCACCTCGCGGCTGAGAAACGCCGGCAGCAGCGTGATGCCGGCACCGGCAATGGCACATTCGCGTGCATACAGCAGGTTGTCGGTGGTGTGCGCCAGCGGCAGCTGCCAGCGGTAATAATCGTCGCCGCAGCGCAGGTTCCAGGCCGTCCAAGCCCGATGGGCGATGCAACGATGCTGCTGCAGTTGCTGTGGGTGTTCGATCGGCGGATGCTGCGCCAGATAGGATGGCGCAGCCAACAGATAGCGCGGCGCGTACCCGAGGCGGCGGCCGATCAGTGAAGAATCCTGCGGCTTGCCGGTACGCAGTGCGGCGTCGTAACCTTCCTGCACCAGATCCACCATGGCGTCGGACACCGACACCTCCAGCGAAACGTCCGGGTACTGGCGCTGAAAATCCGCCGCCAGCCGCGCCACCAGGGTTGCCCCTAGCCCGGCAGGCGTCGAGATGCGCAGGCGGCCGCTCGGGTTATCGCGCAGCCGCTGCAGCGCCAGATCGGCGCGTTCGGCGGCGGACATCATCGCCTGACAATGCTCCAGATAACGCTCACCGGCGAAGGTCAGGTTCAGCTGGCGCGTGGTGCGATTGAGCAATCGCAGCCCCAGCGTTTGTTCGAGCTGGCTGATACGCTGGCTGACGCTGGACTTCGGCAGCCCGACGCGCTGCGCGGCGGCGGTAAAACTGCCGCACTCCGCCACCAGCGCGAACAGCGCCATGTCCTGCAGCTGTTTGAATTCCATTGTTCACCTTAAACGAACACTCCGTTAGATATTGTCCATCTTATCACCCCACTGCTGCGGGTCTACACTGGAGGCATCATTTGAAAGGAGTACAATCATGTCGATAAAAGCCATTGCCGTAGACCCGCAGAACCCCGCCGGTTTCATCGAAATCTCACCGGAGAAGCCGGTACCCGGTCAGTACGATCTGCTGGTGGAAGTGAAAGCGGCGTCGGTCAATCCGGTGGACACCAAAGTGCACGCCGGTCTGCAGAAAAGCGGCCTGCAGCAGCCACGCGTCCTTGGCTGGGACGCCAGCGGCATCGTGGTGGGCGTGGGCAGCAGCGTCAGCGGCTTCAAGCCCGGCGATGAAGTGTGGTACGCCGGCGACATCACCCGGCCCGGCAGCAACAGCAGCCACCAGCTAATCGACTCACGCATCGCCGCGCACAAACCGCGCAGCCTGAACTGGGCCGAGTCCGCCGCCATGCCGCTCACCGCCCTCACCGCCTGGGAAGCGCTGTTCGAACACCTGAACATTCAGGACGCGCCGGAGCACAAGACGCTGCTGATCATCGGCGGCGCCGGCGGTGTCGGCTCGCTGGCCATTCCGCTGGCCGCATTGCGCAGCAAGGTGAAAGTAATCGCTACCGCCTCAAGGCCGGAATCCGCCGCCTGGTGCCGTGAGCGCGGCGCCGATCTGGTGGTGGATTACCGCGATCTGAAGGGCAACCTGGCGCAGCAGGGCATCGAGCAGGTGGATTACATCCTGTGTCTGAACGACACCGACGGCCACTGGCCGGCGATGGCCGAGCTGGTCGCGCCGCTCGGCCATATCTGCACCATCGTCGAGAACGCGCAGCCGTTGGATCAAAACGCGCTGAAGCTGAAAAGCGCCGCACTGCACTGGGAATTCATGTTCACCCGCAGCATGTTCACCACCCCGGACATCGCGCAACAGGGCAAGATCCTGCAGCAAGTGGCGCAGCTGCTGGACGAGGGCAAGCTGAGCACCACGCTGAGCGAAACCCTGCACGGGCTGTCGGTAGACACGCTGACCGCCGCACATCAACAGCTACTCGGCGGCCACATGCATGGCAAGCTGGTTATCGCTTACTAAGTTCGCATCGCGGCGGCGTTCTGCGCCGCCGTTATTGCGGACGAACGAAACCGACGCACAGCGTTTGCTCATCGGCCTGCGGATCGGCGCGGAAGGTCAGCGTCTGCTGCCAGTCGAGGCGCAGTTTCGACCAGTGGGCCAGCTCCCCGCCGAAATCGCTATGCGCGCAGTCTTCACCCAACCGCCCGAACAGGGCGACGCCGTGCTGCGCAATCTGCGGATAGCTGATGTTGACGTTGTAGATATTCGGCCGCGTATGATTGGACCAGCGCGTAATGGTCTGCGGCCGGGAACCGGCGTACACCGTCATCCACTGCGACAGGTATTCGCCGCCGACGTAGCGTAGGTCGACGCCATACCGCTCCTGCCACAGCCGCTCCACCCCGGCGCTGAACGCCTTGATACCCACCATCTTCTGGCCGGCGTTGCGCACGTTGCCCAGCATCACCGCGGCATACCCCAGATAGACCGCCAGCGCTGCGCACATCAGCCCGAGGGTCGCCGCGCGCAGCGAACGCACCGGCGGCTGACGCACGCAACCGACCAGCAGCGCGGGCGCCAGCATGAAGAACGGCTGCAGCCATTCGGTCAGCCGGCCGCCGACGTTGAAAGAGAACCAGAAGGTAATGATGCCGAGCGGCAACAGGTAGACCCACAGCAACACCCGCATCGGCAAGGCCGATGGCCAGGCCAGCACCGCCCCGCTGCGCCGCAGGATCCCCCACAGCACCAGCGACGGATAAAACACCAGCAGCAGCGACTGCAGCATGTCGAGATTGAGCTGCATCTTGATCTGCGAATCCACCCACTTAAAGGCGGCAAAGTCGTGGTTCCACAGCCAGAACACGTTCGGCAGCACCAGCGCCAACCAGATCGCCACCGCCAGATAGAACTGCGGCTGGCGGTAGCAGCGGCGGATCTGCGGTACGAACAGCGTCGACAGCGCCGCGAAATAGACGAAGGCGAAGGTCGAGTACTTCGCCATCATCGCCAGCCCGGCGGCCAATGCGAAGGCCGGCCACCAGTTGGCCGAACGCGAGATCGCCAGGTGGAAGAACAGCGCCATCCACGGCCACAGCATCACCAACAGGTAGTTGTCGTTGTAGGGAATGATGTCGAAATTGATGATGCCGGACAGGTTGAGCGTCAGCAGCGCCATCCAGGCCAGCGAGGTGCTGCCGCTCAGGCGGCGCGCCAATAGCCAGACGCCCAACATGCCGATGGCGATGGCGATGAAGTGGCCGCCGTACCAGTAAACGTTCAGCGGCAGCCACGAGAGCCAGATCGCAGGCTGCATCGCCGCACCGACCAACCAAGGATTTTTCGGTGAGCCCCACTCGCCGTTGAGGCCCCAATTGAGCGCCTCAACGGCGTCGTAAGGCAGGGTAGGATCGAGATGAACGGTCAGCAGCGTCCAGGCTGCGGCATAGCAGACCAACCAGAGAGCGAGTAAGCGATAAGACATGACTTCTTCTGAGCGTTATTGTAAAGAAAATCTCAACTTAGTCGCTGTCGAATGAACCATGTTTAAACAAGCCGTTAAATGTGCGCCCGGGCGGCCGTTTCTGCCGCCGCGATCGCACATTACGCTAATTTCCCTCAGCCTGCGGCGTGGCGATGGGCGGGTGCATTCGCCAGCCGGCCGGCGTCCGCCGCCAGCAGCTGTTGCACCAGCTCGACGCAGCGCAGGAAGCGCTCTTCGTAATCGCTGGACTCAACGTGCACGTACTCGATGTTGTTGGCGCGCAGCATCTCCTCCAGCAGGCGCTGGAACGCCAGGCGATCGGCGCTGCTGCCGAGGCTGCGCAGGCCGTCCGCCACCCACGGCGTGTTGTTTTCCAGCAGGATCACCAGATCGAAACGGTATTCGTCGATCAGCGCCTGCACGAAGGGGTGTTCACGCCCTTCGTATTTTTTGCAAAACGCCTGCGTAGTCACGAAATCGGTATCGATAAACGCCACCTTGTTGGCATATTTGACTGCGAAGTCCACGTATTGCGCCTGCCCGAGGGCAATTTTGTCGTAGTCGGAGTACTGCAGCGCCATCTCGTCGCCGCCCAGGTGCGAAAACACGTAATCGCGGCCATATTCCCAGGCGCTGGTGGTGTTGAAGATGTTGGCCAGCTTGTTGACCAGCGTCGACTTGCCGCTCGACTCACCGCCGAGGATCGCCACGGTGCGCACAAAGAACGGCTTCACCTCGGTCGGGATGTAATCCCAATAGCGGAACGGATCCTGACGGATCTGATTGCCGCTGATGTTCATGAACGACCGCTCGGGATCGACCAAAATGGTTTCGATGCCCAGATGCTCGCGGTAGCGCGGCGCATCCTGCGCTTCGCTGGAATAGATGAAGCTCGGCACGATGCCCTTCTGTTCCATAAAGGCCTTCATGCCGTCGCTCCACACGTTCCAGCCGTGCGGGTACGGTTCGATGCCCTGCTCGTCGAACGAGTGGATATGGATGTTTTTCTGGTACTTGAAGGTCTGCAGCAGCCAGCGCAGGCGATCGCTGACCGTCGGCTGTTGCGACATCGAACTGTTCTCGAACAGCTCGCGGTCGCGCGGTTCGTCGTGGCACAAAATAACGTGCAACTCGTCCACCTGGCTGCAGGCGCGCTGGATCAGATAGATGTGGCCGGTGTGCAGCGGGTAAAATTTACCAAACACTACGCCGACTTTAACCTCTTTGCGCGGGAACTCCAGCCCGAGAAAACGGTGCAGCGCCTCGAGCTTTTGCGCGCTCGGGCTTTTGATTTTGTCGTTCAACAGCTGGCTCAGATAGCCCTTGGTCATGCCGCTGGCATCCGCCACCTGCTGCAGAGTACAACCCTTTTGCTTGATGGACGTCTTCAGGTAATCAAATTGCGGCATGGCCACCTCCGTTTAATATGCTAAACAAAATAGCATATCTTGCTCGCCGTCAGCGACATTAATAAAACTCTTCCAGCACGTCCAGCGCGTCCGCCAGCTTCTTGACCCCGAACACCTGCATGTTGGCCGGCGGCTTCTTCGGCATATTGCCGTGCGGCACGATGGCGCGCTTGAAGCCGTGCTTGGCCGCTTCGGAGATGCGCTCCTGGCCGCTCGGCACCGGGCGGATCTCCCCCGCCAGCCCCACTTCGCCGAACACCACCAGATCGTTCGGCAGCGGCCGATCGCGCAGGCTCGAGACCAGCGACATCAGCAGCGCCAGATCGGCGCTGGTCTCGCTGACCTTCACCCCGCCGACCACGTTGACGAACACGTCCTGATCCGACATCTGCAGCCCGCCGTGCCGGTGCAGCACCGCCAGCAGGATCGCCAACCGGTTCTGCTCCAGGCCCACCGCCACGCGGCGCGGGTTGGACATCATCGAGTGATCCACCAGCGCCTGGATCTCCACCAGCAGCGGCCGGGTGCCTTCCCACACCACCATCACCGAGCTGCCGGAAGTGACTTCATCGCCGCGGCTAAGGAAGATCGCCGAAGGGTTGCTGACTTCGCGCAGCCCCTGTTCGGTCATGGCGAACACGCCCAGCTCGTTGACCGCGCCGAAGCGGTTCTTGTGGCTGCGCAGGGTACGGAAGCGGGAATCGGCGTCGCCGTCCAGCAGCACCGAACAGTCAATGCAGTGTTCCAGCACTTTTGGCCCGGCCAGCGAGCCATCTTTAGTGACGTGCCCGACCATCACGATCGCCACGCCGCGCGTCTTGGCGAAGCGCGTCAGATAGGCGGCGGTTTCCCGCACCTGCGCCACGCTGCCCGGCGAAGACTGAATGTCCGCCATGTGCATCACCTGAATTGAGTCGATCACCATCAGCTTCGGCTGCTCCTGCTCAGCGATCAGGCAGATCTGCTCGATGCTGGTTTCCGACAGCATGTTCAGGCCGCCGGTCGGCAGCCCCAGACGGTGAGCACGCATCGCCACCTGCTGCAGCGATTCCTCGCCGGTGACGTACAGGGTTTTCATCTGTTCGGACAGTTTGCACAACACCTGCAGCAACAGGGTACTTTTGCCGGCGCCGGGGTTGCCGCCGATCAGAATGGCGCTGCCGGGCACCACGCCGCCGCCCAGCACGCGGTCGAACTCGAGAAAGCCGGTGGTGAAGCGAGGCAGTGCCTCCAGGCTGATTTCCGACAGCTTCTGCACCTTGCTGACGCCGGCGTCGCCGGCATAGCCGCTGAGGCGATCGTTGCGCGCCGCTGCGGGCGACGCGGCCAAACGCACTTCCGTGATGGTGTTCCAGGCATGGCAGGCGCTGCACTGCCCCTGCCAACGCGGATAGTCCGCCCCGCACTCATTGCACACAAATGCCCGTTTTGCCGCTTTTGCCACGTCTTACCTCAATCTTTCGTTATCGCACTTCGTGTTTCAGGCTGCCGGTGAGAATACACAGCACGCCCATCAGATCCGCATGCCGGATCGCCACCTGCGCTTTTTCATACACTTTCGGCTTGGCGTGGTAGGCGATGCCCAACCCCGCCGCCTGCATCATTTTCAAATCGTTGGCGCCGTCGCCGATGGCCACGGTCTGCGTCAGCGGGATCTCCAGCTTTTCCGCCAGCCGCAGCAGCGTATCGGCTTTGAACTGTGCGTCCACCACTGGCCCCAGCACTTCGCCGGTCAGCTTGCCGTCGCGGATCTCCAGCTCGTTGGCCGCCGCCGCCACCAGCCGCAGCCGGTTGCGCAGGTATTCGGCGTAGTAGGTGAAACCGCCGGAGGCGATCGCCACATGCCAGCCCATCGCCTGCAGCTTACCCACCAGGCTGGTCAGCCCCGGCATCAACGGCAGTTCGTCGCGCACCTGCTTGAGGATATTGGCGTCAGCCCCTTTCAGCGTGCCGACGCGCTGGCGCAGGCTGGCGGTAAAATCCAGTTCGCCGCGCATCGCGCGTTCGGTGACTTCCGCCACCTGCTCGCCGACGCCCGCCAGCTTGGCGATCTCATCGATGCACTCGATCTCGATCGCCGTCGAATCCATATCCATCACCAGCAGCCCCGGCGTGCGCAGGTGCGGGATTTTGCCGAGCGGCGCCACATCCAGCCCGCTCTCCGCCGCCAGCAGCTTGGCGCGCGGCGTCAAGGTTCCCGCCAGCCGCACCACCTGATAATCGTCCACGCCCCAGGCGGTGACGATCACCATCGCCGCGCCCAGCTTGCGTTGGAATTGGGTAATGCGCGCCTTGTCCAGCTTTCTGCCATATAACAGCCACCCGGTATTACCCGCCCGGTAGTCCAGCGGCATCACTTCGTCGCCGCTGAGCGAAAGGGGAAGACCCGGCCATTGAGAGATCTCCGCCGGAAGATCGCAATAGGTCAGACTGTTTGACATCATTGACTCCTGAATGGACAAAAACGCTGCATGATAAAACGACGCATCAAGCTATCCTATCGCCAGCGGTTCTGGCAACATAAAGTGTCCCCGATGCCCAAGGAACCTGCATGGCTCGCGCTAAACTGAAATTTCGCCTGCACCGCACCGCTATTATCCTGATTTGCCTGGCTTTGCTGGTGCTGCTGATGCAGGGCGCCTCTTATTTTAGCCTGAGTCACCAAATGGCGCGATCCGAGCAGGTGGAAGAGCTGGCGCAGACGCTGACCAAACAGGTCGCCTACAGCCTGGCGCCGCTGCTGGACGACGACGGCAACACCCCGCGCATCGACGCCATCCTCAAGCAGCTCACCGATCACAGCCGCATTCTCGACGTCAGCGTGTATCAGCAGGATGGCACGCTGGTCTCCCACGCCGGGGAACAGATAAGTATACGCGATCGCCTGTCGCTCGACGGCAAGCGCGCCGGCAGCTATTTCAACCACCAGTTGGTCGAATCCATTCAGGGCAAAGACGGCCCGATCGGCTTTATCCGCATCACCCTCGACACCCACGTGCTGGCGACCGAATCCAAGCAGGTGGACAACACCACCAACCTGCTGCGCCTGATGATCCTGCTGGCGCTGGCGATCGGCATCATTCTGGCGCGCACCCTGCTGCAACACCGCCGCAGCCGCTGGCAGCAGTCGCCGTACCTGTTGACCGCCAACACGCCGTTGGCAGAAGGCAATACGGTGGAAGACGACGAAGAGGATGCGCCGGAGACAAAGCAGGAAGCGCCGAAGAAGGAATAACTCAGGCCAGGCGTTGAATGCGTTCGTGCCGTTTTCTTGTCCTTTCGGTGAATAGATTGTCCGTAACAACGGGATCCACAACCAATTGAAAGGTAAAGCGTTAGCCAAAAATGGCCGTGCGGAATGAATAGATTGACAGGCGGGCGCCATGACGACGCCCGCCGCGGTATTACGCTTTGTCGCCCAGCAGCACGGATTCCAGCGCGATAACGATCATTTCGTTAAAGGTGGTCTGGCGTTCCGCCGCCGTGGTCGCTTCGTGACGCAGGATGTGGTCGGACACGGTGCAAATGGTCAGTGCCTTACAGCCGAACTCTTCGTACAGCTCCGCCGCCACGCCGTAGATGCCGGCCGCTTCCATTTCCACGCCCAGGATGCCGTACTTCTTCATCACCTGGAACATGTCCGGATCCGGGGTGTAGAACAGGTCGGCGGAGAAGATGTTGCCCACGCGCGCCGGGATGCCCTGCGCCGCCGCCGCGTCGACCGCGTTGCGCACCATGTCGAAGTCGGCGATCGCCGCGTAGTCGTTGTCCTTGAAGCGCAGACGGTTCACCTTGGAGTCGGTGCACGCGCCCATGCCGATCACCACGTCGCGCAGTTTGATATCGTCACGCACCGCGCCGCAGGAACCGACGCGAATGATCTTCTTCACGCCGAATTCGGCGATCAGCTCGCGCGCATAGATGGAGCAGGACGGGATGCCCATACCGTGGCCCATCACGGAGATGCGGCGGCCTTTGTAGGTGCCGGTGAAGCCCAACATGCCGCGCACGTTGTTCACTTCCACCGCGCCTTCCAGGAAGGTTTCGGCGATGTATTTTGCGCGCAGCGGGTCGCCCGGCATCAGTACTACGTCAGCGAAATCACCCATCTCAGCATTAATGTGCGGCGTAGCCATAATTTTCTTCCTTTAGAAATCTTATTTAATAAAAACGTCAAACATCTAAGCCTTGAATGTCGAGTTGCAGCCAGGCAGCTAGCGGGTGAATCCCCAGGAGCTTACTTGAGTAAGCGACTGGGGTTCACGCGTGAAGCTAACAACGCTACGGCTTGAAAGACAGGGCTTAGAACAGGGTCTTACCGTAATCCATCGGCGACAGGCCAAAGTAATTGGCGACGGTCTGGCCGATGTCGGCGAAGGTCTCGCGGTGGCCCAGCGAGCCCGGTTTCACTTTCGGGCCGTAAACCAGCACCGGGATGTGCTCGCGGGTGTGGTCGGTGCCCGGCCAGGTTGGGTCGCAGCCGTGGTCGGCGGTGAAGATGATGATGTCTTCGTCTTTCACCAGCTTCAGCAGCTCCGGCAGGCGGCGGTCGAACAGCTCCAGCGCGGCGGCGTAGCCCGCCACGTCGCGGCGGTGGCCGTAAGAGGAGTCGAAGTCCACGAAGTTGGTGAACACAATGGTGTTATCGCCGGCCTTTTCCATTTCAATCAGGGTCGCGTCAAACAGCGCATCGATGCCGGTCGCCTTCACCTTCTTGGTGATGCCAACGTTGGCGTAGATGTCGGCGATTTTACCGATCGACACCACTTCGCCGCCCTTCTCGTCCACCAGCTTTTTCAGCACGGTCGGCGCCGGCGGCTCTACCGCCAGATCGTGACGGTTGCCGGTGCGCTGGAAGTGGCCCGGCTTATCGCCGACGAACGGACGCGCGATCACGCGACCGATGTTGTAACCGCCTTCGGTCAGCTCTTCACGCGCAATTTCGCACAGCTCATACAGACGATCCAGGCCGAAGGTTTCTTCATGGCAGGCGATCTGGAACACCGAGTCAGCGGAGGTGTAGAAAATCGGCTTGCCGGTTTTCATGTGCTCTTCGCCCAGTTGATCGAGGATCACGGTGCCGGATGAGTGGCAGTTGCCCAGGTAGCCCGGCAGCTTGGCGCGTTCGACCAGTTTGTCCAGCAGCGCCTGCGGGAAGCTGTTGTGCTCGTCCTTGAAGTAACCCCAGTCGAACAGCACCGGCACGCCGGCGATTTCCCAGTGGCCCGACGGCGTGTCTTTACCGGAAGAGAGTTCGCTGGCGTAAGCGTAAGCACCGATGATATCGGCGTTGCGATCCAGCCCCTGCGGGAAGTTGCCGGTGGACTCTTCCGCCGCTTTGCCAAGGCCCAGACGGCTCAGGTTAGGCAGCGTCAGAGGGCCCTGGCGGCCCACGTTGGCCTCACCACGCGCGCAAACTTCGGCAATATGGCCCAGGGTGTCAGAACCCCGATCGCCAAAACGTTCGGCGTCTTCGCTGGCACCGATACCGAAGGAGTCCAATACCATAATAAATGTACGTTTCATCTGTGCTCTCCTGCGTGTTCTCACGCTTTGGACGGCCGCGAAAAAGCCGCGGTCGTTCCTGATTCTTGGGTTATTCCGTGATGCGCTTATACACCACCGGCGTCGCTTCCGGCGCCTTGTCGCTCAGCGTCATTGCGCTGCGCACCGCATCGGCCGCCAGCTGCCAGCTCTCTTCATCGTTGGCGTGGATCATCGCCAGCGGTTGCTGGGTATCCACCTTATCGCCCAGGCGCGCCACCTCGGTCAGGCCAACGCTGTAGTCGATGGCGTCGCTTGCCCGGCGACGGCCGCCGCCCAGCGACACCACCGCCATACCCAGCGCACGGGTATCCATGGCGCTGATGATGCCCGGCTTTTCAGCATACACCGGCTTGCTCAGCGTTGCCGCCGGCAGATAGCTATCATAACGTTCGACGAAGTCTATCGGCCCTTGCTGCGCCGCCACCATGCGGCCAAACACCTCAGCCGCTTTGCCGTTGTCCAGCACCGCCTGCAGTTTGGCGCGCGCATCGGCCTCGTCTTGCGCCAGGCCGCCGGACAGCAGCATCTCCACGCACAGCGCCAGCGTCACTTCCAGCAGGCGCGGGTTGCGGTATTCGCCGGTCAGGAAGCGCACCGCTTCGCGCACTTCCACCGCGTTGCCGGCGCTGGAAGCCAGCACCTGGTTCATGTCGGTCAGCAGCGCGGTGGTCTTGCAGCCCGCGCCGTTGGCCACGCCGACGATCGCCTGCGCCAAATCTTGCGACAGGGCATAGGTCGGCATAAAGGCGCCCGAGCCCACCTTCACGTCCATCACCAGCGCATCCAGCCCTTCCGCCAGCTTCTTGGCCAGAATGGAGGCGGTGATCAGCGGGATCGAATCCACGGTGGCGGTGATATCGCGGGTGGCGTAGAAACGTTTGTCCGCCGGCGCCAGCGAGCTGGTCTGGCCGATGATCGCCACGCCGACGTCCTGAATAATTTTGCGAAAGGCGTTATCGTCCGGGAAAATATTGAAGCCCGGAATGGCTTCCAGCTTGTCCAGCGTGCCGCCGGTATGCCCCAGGCCGCGGCCGGAGATCATCGGCACATAGCCGCCGCAGGCCGCCACCATCGGGCCGAGCATCAGCGAGGTCACGTCGCCCACGCCGCCGGTCGAATGCTTGTCGACGATAGGGCCGTTCAGCGCCAGGCTCTTCCAGTCCAGCACGGTGCCGGAATCGCGCATCGCCATGGTGAGCGCCACGCGCTCCGGCATGCTCATGTCATGGAAATAAATGGTCATCGCCAGCGCGGCGATCTGCCCTTCCGACACCACGTTGTCGCGAATGCCGTTGATGAAGAAGCGGATTTCCGCTTCGCTTAACGGCTGGCCGTCGCGTTTCTTACGAATAATTTCTTGAGCCAGGAACAAGGCATCCCCCTGTGTCGCCGAGAGTCGGTGCAGACGGGCGCGCCTGGCGCCCGCCAACGAAATCGATCAGTAACCGCCGCCGGCGGTCTGGGTCTGGTGGCCCAGCGCAGTCAGCAAGCTGGCCAGCAGGCTGGAAGCGCCAAAGCGGAAATGCCGCGCGTCGGCCCACCCCTCGCCCAGAATACGATCGGCAAGTTGCAGATAATGCAGCGCGTCTTCCGCGGTGCGCACGCCGCCGGCCGGCTTGAAGCCCACGGTCTTCGCCACGCCCATATCGCGGATCACCGACATCATCAGCTCGGCGCTCTCCAGGGTGGCGTTGACCGACACCTTGCCGGTGGAGGTCTTGATAAAGTCAGCCCCGGCCTTGATGGCGATCTCGGACGCCTTGCGGATCAGATCGGCCTGCTTCAGCTCACCGGTTTCGACGATCACTTTCAGCAGCACGTTGGCCGCCTGGCATGCCTGCTTGCACTGTTTCACCAGCTCGAAGCCGACCTGTTCGTTGCCGGCGATCAGCGCGCGGTAAGGGAACACCACGTCCACTTCATCCGCGCCATAGGCGATGGCCGCGCGGGTTTCCGCCAGCGCGATGTCGATATCGTCGTTGCCATGCGGGAAGTTGGTCACGGTGGCGATACGGATGTCCGGCGTGCCTTGCTCGCGCAGCGCCTTACGCGCCACCGGGATAAAACGCGGGTAGATGCAGATGGCCGCCGTGTGGCCGGCCGGGCTGTTGGCCTGACGACAGAGGGCGATCACTTTCTCGTCGGTGTCATCATCATTCAGCGTGGTTAAATCCATCAAGTTCAGCGCACGTTGCGCTGCTGCGGTTAATTCGGTCATAAAACTCTCCAACTGAGTACCTGGGTGTTGGCGAGCGGACTTGGTTCCATGAAGATAGCGCAGGGGAACGGCGTTCCCGCGGCGGCAACTGAGATCCTTCTCACCGCACATGGCCACCCGCCTTGCGGCCGGCCAGTAATAGCTATTTGAACACGAATGCCGAGGGCGATTCGCGTTCATCGTCACACTATATGAAATAGCACTGTAACAGACCGGAATTATATGTGAAGAACATCACAAAATAACGCGATATCGTTCACAAATTCGCTAAAGAAGCGGCTGAAGATCGCGGGTGCGGCGAACACCCGCGTTGCTTAGAGTATAGGCGGAGTCCCGCGATCGGTCGCGCCGGCGCGGGCTCAGCGAGGGCTTACAGCGCCAGGAAGAAGCCGGCGATGGTGGCGCTCATCAGGTTGGACAGCGTGCCCGCCGCCACGGCCTTCAGACCGAAACGCGCGATGTCATGGCGACGGTTGGGTGCCATGCTGCCCAAACCGCCCAGCAGGATCGCCACCGAGGAGAGGTTGGCGAAACCGCACAGCGCAAAGGAGATGATCGCCTTGGTGTGCGTTGACAGCACCTGCAGGCCTTCCGCCGCCACCACATCGTCCGGGCGCAGATAGGCGCCGAAGTTCATATAGGCGACAAACTCGTTGACGATGATCTTCTGGCCGATAAACGAACCGGCGGTCATCGCTTCACTCCACGGCACGCCAATCAGGAAGGCGATCGGTGAGAACACCCAGCCGAGGATCAGCTCGAGCGACAGCTGCGGGTAATCGAACCAACCGCCGATGCCGCCGAGAATGCCGTTGAGCAAGGCGATCAGCGCGATAAACGCCAGCAGCATCGCGCCGACGTTCAGCGCCAGCTGCATGCCGGAAGCCGCGCCGGAAGCCGCCGCGTCGATCACGTTGGCAGGACGATCCTCTTCGGCGATCAGCTTCATCGCATCGTCTTTATCGTGGGTCTGCTCGGTTTCCGGCACCATCAGCTTGGCAAACAGCAGCCCGCCCGGCGCGGCCATGAAGGACGCGGCGATCAGGTATTCCAGCGGCACGCCCATCTGCGCGTATCCCGCCAGCACCGAACCGGCCACCGAAGCCAGGCCGCCGCACATCACGGCGAACAGTTCTGACTGGCTCATGGTGGCGATATACGGGCGCACCACCAGCGGCGCTTCGGTCTGGCCGACGAAAATGTTGGCGGTCGCCGACAGCGATTCGGTGCGCGAGGTGCCCAGCAGCTTGTGCAGGCCGCCGCCCAGCACGCGGATCACCAACTGCATGATGCCGAGGTAGTACAGCACCGCAATCAGCGAGGAGAAGAACACGATCACCGGCAGGACGCGCAGCGCGAACACGAAGCCGCCGCCGCCGAACACTTCGAACATCTTGTCGGACACCAGCCCGCCGAAGATGAACGAAATGCCCTGATTGCCGTAAGCGATAACGTTTGCCACGCCGTTAGACATACTGCCGAGGATGCTGCGGCCCAGCGGCACGTACAGCACCAGCGCGCCGATACCGACCTGAATGATGAACGCCCACACCACGGTGCGCAGTTTGATGGCCCGACGGTTGCTGGAGAGCAGCACCGCAATGGCGATCAGCACCGCCATCCCGACCAGACTCATGATGAGTTGCATGCAAAGTTTCCCTGTTGCAAAAAATAAAATACATCCCTGCTCATGAAGAGAGGTCTGCTATTGGAGTGTTTCGGGGGGGATTATACTGAGCGAGGTCACCCTCGCACCGATTTATGTCACAAATGTATACAACGAGACGCAAATGAAAATCTTATAACGTGACGCAAGTCACGTTATACAGACCTCAATTCGGCATGGCGAACAGCGCTTGGGTATTGCGTTGCAGGTGGGCGGCTATCTCGTCGGCCGGTTCCGGCCGCAGTTCGCACAGCGCGTGAAACACCTCGGCGGCGCGCTCGGGGCGGTTCGGCTGCCCCTGATAGCCGGCCAGCGGCATGTCCGGCGCATCGGTCTCCAGCAGAAGCGCCTCAAGCGGCAGCTGCGCCATCACGGCGCGCGTTTTCTGCGCCCGCTCATAGGTGATGGTGCCGCCCACGCCAATGTAATAGCCGAGGCGGATAAACGCCTGCGCCTGCGACAGGCTGCCGGCAAAGCCGTGCACCACGCCGCGGCGCGGCAGCTGCATGCGCCGCAGCGCGGCGGCCAGCTGGTCGTGGGTGCGGCGCGAATGCAGGATCACCGGCAGGTCATGCTGTTTCGCCAGCTTCAGTTGGGCCAGCAGCACGCTTTGCTGCCGCTCGAACTGTGGGTTATCCATATACAGATCGAGCCCGATCTCCCCCACCGCCACCAGCTTGTGCGGCCGTTCGGCCAGCAGCGCCGCCAACTGTTCCAACTGCGGCTCATGATGCTGCGCGATATACAGCGGGTGCAGCCCCAGTGCGGCGAACAGCGGCGCATGCTCCTGCGCCAGCCGCAACACCCGCGCGAAGCGATCGGCGGTGACCGTCGGGACGATGATGCGCTTTACGCCGGCGCTTGCCGCCCGCGCCAGGCTCTCGGCCTCATGCCCGGTAAAGGGCGGGAAATCGAAATGGCAGTGGGTGTCAGTAAAGGCGTAACTCACAGCGCGCCCCCTTCACCCGGCGGCAGATCGCCCGGCAGGATGATTTTCGGCGCCGCCACCGCGGCCTCCGGCTGCGCCGCCCGCTCGGTGGGCATGGCGATGTCGGTCACGATCGGCGAAGGCATTCTGACGTTCTCCGGCTGGATCAGGCGGCGCGACAACGCTTTTCGCACCTTCATGCCGTCGGGCTCCTGCTGCGCCATCCACTGGCCGACGGTGGCCAGGAAGTAGCGGCCGCAGCGGCGCCCCAGGTGATAATCCTGATTGAGCGCCCCCAATCGGCTGCCCAGCGCATTGCTGGCCAGCGGCTTCGGCGGGAAGATCTCGAAGATGCGCAGCTTGCCCGGCGGCTTTTCGATAAAGCGCTGGATGCGGTGATAGCTTTGCTCGTGATGCTGCAGGATGCGCACCATCTGCTGCAGGCTGCTGTCGCTCAGCCAATGCTCCATGCGCTTCATCCACTGCGGGGTGTAGTACATTTGCGAAGGCACGGTGCGGATCACCACGATGGTGTCGGCGCCACGGCGATAGGCCTCTTCCACCGGGATCGCATCGCTGATGCCGCCGTCCTGATAGCTGACGCCGTCCAGCTCCACGCCCTGACGGTAGAAGCCGGGAATGGCGCTGGACGCCTTGATGGCCGGCAGCCAGCGTTCGCGCTGCGCCGGCAGATAGGTCGGCTCGAAATCGTCGCTGCGGCAGGCGCACAGCAGGAATTCGCGCCCGTCGGTAAAATGCTGTTCCGCCACGTCCATCGCCAGCGGCATCTGCGCCGCCGCCGTATCAACCAGCCAATCGAGATCGATCAGATGCCCGCCGCGCACGAAGCGCAGCGGATTGAAGAACTGTGCCGAAGTGGTGTAACGGGTGATCACCCGGCGCGCGTAGCCCATCTGCCCGCAGATATAGGCAGACAGATTCTGAGCGCCGGCCGATGTGCCGATCAGCAGATCGAAAGGGTTAAAGCCCGCGCGCTGAAACTCGTCCAGCACGCCGGCGGTGAAAATGCCGCGCTGGCCGCCGCCTTCGCAGACCAGCGCCATTTTGCCTGGCCGAAAGGGTTTAGACGCCAGCGGTTCTATATTGCCGAGCGTGATGGGTATTCTGTATCCCAACTTGGCATCCTCAGTGAGACGTTTTCTCCGAGGATACCGCGTCTCGCTCTCTTCCGTAATCCTCTTGCAGTACGCCGGCGAGGAAATCGTTGCTGCCGGCCAGCCAGGCGCAATCGCTGCCGGACCATTCGGCCCACGCCTGCCATACCTGGCCTTTCAGCTGTTTCCAGCGCCCGACGATGATGTCGCTGTTCATGTCCGGCCCTCCCCGACGTGAGAAAAGGAGTTAAGCTTTGTTACAGTTTACGGGAAAATGCCGGCCGGCTAAGGGCGCCGGCGGCCGGTGAACAGGCTGACCAGGAACAGGATGATGCCGACGACGAACACGATTTTAGCCGCCCAGGCGGCGGTGCCCGCCAGCGAACCGAACCCCAGTGCCGCAGCGATAAGCGCGATAACTAAAAAGATAATGCCCCAACGAAACATAAGCTTCTCCTTACCATTGTGAAAAAATTCGCTGCCGTCTACCGCCCCGACAACGGGACATCGACGGCAAATCAGTTTCTTTTTTTGGTGGTACACGTCGGGCCGCCTTGACGGCCCGACAGATGCGGCTTGTTGTTACTTGTTACGGGCGCCTGGCGGGATTACTGCTTAACCACCAGGTCGTTTTTCACGCTTTTCACGCCATCGATAGCCTTGGCGATGCTTTCGGCACGCTCAGACTGCGCCTGCGTTTTCACTTCACCGGAAAGCTGCACCACGCCATCGGTGGTTTCCACTTTCACATTGCGCGACGGCACGATGTCATCGGCCAGCAGCTTGGCTTTCAGCTCACTGGTGGTGGCGGTGTCGCCGGCATACGATTTGATCGATTGATTGGCTTCATCTTTCACGTGCAGCTTGTCGCTAACGGTTTTGACGCCTTCCACCTTGCCGGCAACCGCAACTGCATGCTCCGCCTGCGCCTGGCTGCCGACAAACCCGCTCAGGATCACGGTGCCTTTTTCGGTTTTCACCGAAATGTCAGTGCTTTTGATGGTCTTATCGTCCACCAACGCACTTTTAACTTTAGCCGTTATCGCGCTGTCATCCATGTAACCGTCAACTTTTTTCATGGAGCTATCGATTTTGGCACCGGCACTGTCCGCGGCGTTAGACGCCTTGTTGAGCAGACTGTCTTCGGCTAGCGCAGTGCCGCTCACCAAAGCAGAACCCAAAACAACAGCCATCAGCGAGTGTGCAAATTTGGTCTTTTTCATCGATCTCTTCCTTTTGTTGGGGGCCCGCAGCGCCAGAGTGCCGGAACCCTTCAGCCACCTTCACGCGGCCTCTCGGTAAATACTTCATCATCGCTATACGATTAAGCGTTCACGATAGGAATATTGCAACAGCCGTGCCAACTCAGTAAACACCTTTAAAATCAAGCAAAAGAAGCGTTGAGCCGGATTTTTAATCAAAAAACTGTCGCCTATTGACGACAGACTAAGTGACACGAAACGGTAAAATAGCCATCTCATTGATATTTAAGGAAACAGACTGTCTCCTATCGGCAACACATCAGAATAACTCACCAAACAATCAGCGTATTGCAGTGATTTACTCTCAAGCAATGTGCGGACATCTCGTTAAAGATAGACCATGCGGCGGAAAACGCAGGCCAATCGCGTCTCGCCTTGGCGATGTCGATTCGCAGGATAAAATATGAGGAAGTTTTATTAATTAGCGGAGTGAGAATACGGGGAGCTGGCAGGGCGCACCGGGCGCCCTGCAGAGTTATCAGTGTTCGCGGGTTTTGCGGAAGGTCACGTCAGGATAGCGTTCCTGCGTCAGGTTGAGGTTCACCATGGTCGGCGCGATGTAGGACAGGTTGTCCCCACCGTCCAGCGCCAGGTTGATCTCGTTCTTGCGCTTGAACTCTTCGAACTTCTTCACGTCGTCGCACTCGACCCAGCGTGCCGTCGACACGTTGACCGACTCATACAGCGCTTCCACGTTGTACTCGCTCTTCAAACGCGCCACGACCACGTCGAACTGCAGCACGCCGACCGCACCGACGATCAGATCGTTGTTGGCGATCGGGCGGAACACCTGCACCGCGCCCTCTTCGGACAGCTGCACCAACCCCTTCAACAGCTGTTTCTGCTTCAGCGGATCGCGCAGGCGAATGCGGCGGAACAGTTCCGGCGCGAAGTTCGGGATGCCGGTGAACTTCATGTCTTCGCCCTGGGTGAAGGTATCGCCGATCTGAATGGTGCCGTGGTTGTGCAGACCGATGATGTCGCCCGGGTAGGCTTCTTCCACGTGCGAACGGTCACCGGCCATAAAGGTCAGCGCGTCGGAGATCACCACGTCTTTGCCGGTGCGCACCTGGCGCAGCTTCATGCCTTTCTCGTAACGGCCGGACACCACGCGCATAAAGGCCACGCGGTCGCGGTGCTTCGGATCCATGTTGGCCTGGATCTTGAACACGAAACCGGTGAATTTCTCTTCCGCCGCCGTTACTTCACGGGTGTCGGTTTTACGCGGCATCGGCGCCGGCGCCCAGGCCACCAGGCCGTCCAGCATATGATCCACGCCGAAGTTGCCGAGTGCGGTACCGAAGAACACCGGCGTCAGCTCGCCGCTCAGGAAGGCCTCCTGATCGAACTCGTGGGAAGCGCCCTGCACCAGTTCCAACTCATCGCGCAGCTGCGCCGCCAGATCTTCGCCCACGGCGATATCCAGTTCCGGGTTGTTCAGGCCTTTGACGATGCGCACTTCCTGAATGGTGTGGCCTTTACCGGTCTGGTACAGGTAGGTTTCATCCTTGTACAGGTGGTAAACGCCTTTGAACAGCTTGCCGCAGCCGATCGGCCAGGTGATAGGCGAACAGGCGATCTTCAGTTCGCGCTCGACTTCGTCCATCACCTCCATCGGATCGCGGATGTCGCGGTCCAGCTTGTTCATGAAGGTCAGGATCGGCGTGTCGCGCAGACGGGTAACTTCCATCAGCTTGCGGGTACGATCCTCAACGCCCTTGGCGGCGTCGATCACCATCAGACAGCAGTCGACGGCGGTCAGGGTGCGATACGTATCTTCGGAGAAGTCTTCGTGCCCCGGGGTATCCAGCAGGTTGACCAGGCTGTCGCGATACGGGAACTGCATCACCGAGGTGGTGATCGAGATCCCACGCTGCTTTTCCATTTCCATCCAGTCGGATTTGGCGTGCTGGCTGGAGCCGCGGCCTTTTACCGTACCGGCGGTCTGGATCGCCTGTCCGAACAGCAGCACTTTTTCGGTAATGGTGGTTTTACCGGCATCGGGGTGCGAGATGATGGCGAAAGTTCTTCTTTTGGAGACTTCGCGGGCAAATTCACTAGGAGACATGGTTTTCAGGTTCTACGGTTAGTCCGCCCTGCGACATCATCAGAACGCGCCGATCGCGGCGCCGGGCAAAGCGGTGAATAAAAGATAACAGCCGGGCATTTTCGCCGATTTGCCAACCGGTGACAATCAATGGATCCGATTTCCCGCTAACGCAGGCGGAAATCGGGAGACAAAGCGGCCCAATGCCGGCGCAATACCGATTTGTGATCGTCCGCCATCGGCAGCTCTTCCAATAAGGCCGGCCACAAATTTCGCGCCTTGTCGATGGCATCCACCAGGTGCACCCGTATCGCAGACCAGGGAATATCGACCCGCTCAGCCCAGCGTTCGAAGGTTTGCATTGAGATCCTATCCCAGCGCTTTTCCTTCGCCATATTGAGCGCAGCCTCAGACTCACCAGGAATATAAGCCAACGTAGTGACGATGTCATAAGCGGGAGAAAGCCGAATATCAGTCTGGTTTGGATAGAACATGGACCAATTTTTTACGTGCGCATCGCCATTGGCGAGCAAAATATTCGCCAACAGACGGCGCGCCATTTGCTGCACATCCGCTAAAGATTCACTGCCATACTCATAGAGATAAGCCGCTATTTGATCGTAATTTTTGCCGCGGTATTTATCGTGCGCGTAAATCTCGAATATCTGGGCAAAATCTTCTGCATGCACTCGCCCGCTTTCGCTGCGGTCAAAACGACGGGTGGCATAAGCATAGGGTTCATCCGCCAAGCGAATATCAGGCAAGTGTTCAAGTCGTGTCAGTTCAACCAGCGCAATATCAGGAATATCCACGCCGATGGCTTGCGCCAAACGCATTGCCGTATATTCATTTTCAGGGAGATGACGATGAACCGTTGAAGGCGTTTTAATGATCCAGCTATCAGCGTCCACCTGAGAAGAAATGTTGAAGCGGCCCTCTTTGCGCACAGAGGAAAATTTCATTTGTACCCCTGCCAGAGAAAACTTTTGCGCCTCCATCCCAACATCAATTTGCACGGCTTCCAACTCGCCGCGCGACCTTAACGCCCAGGCGGGTATGTCACTGGCAGCCAACGGCCGTGCTTCAAGCGCTCCCGGCAAGTTTCCACCGGCCCAGGCAATTAAAGGAAACTCCTCATTCACATGGGCTTTCAACGACTGTGCCACCCAAGCGCGCAGTGCGCCTTCGGGTAACAAGTTGGATAAAACGGGCGGCAGACGCTGCGATGACTGTAAAACTTGCTCAAGATACCCCGCGTGCGCCTTCTGCCTGAGCGTAAACAAAGGACGAACACGCTCCGGCAAAGCGAGGTAGTGTGGATCAAACGTCAGGATGTTTCTGCCGCCGCTGTAATGCGCCAGCACGCCAACACGCACGCCATGCAATATCAAGGCTAATGCCTGTACCGATTCAACCTGTCGCAGCCCTTTCATCAGCTAGTCCTCGAGATCTTTCAGTTTTTTTTCAAAATCCTGCGGCTTACCGACTTCCGGTGCGCTACTCACTTCCTGTTGCAGCAGGCACTCCACATCACGGGCAGACTTTTTTGGCACGATGACATATTCCAAATTCATCGCCGCCAATATTCGTAGCAACGTGCTTACCCGCAGATCGCTCCCCGCTTCAATACGCTGATATTGCTGTTGGGTCATGCCAATCTTCATTAAAAAGTCTTTTTGACTCCAACCCAACTCACTGCGTTTTTCTTTCAGCAACGCTGATATTTCGGATAGTTTTCTCATCCGCGCCTCCAAACAACGCATTGATTGTCTCACCAGCAATAAACAACAAACTAGTTGTCGAGACAGTGAAAAACAACTTTTTTGATGTAAATTAATGAAGAAACAACTTTTTAGTTGTAAAAGGGAATGCAAACAATAAACAGGATGTTTTAGATTACCCCAGCGGCAGCGCCATCACGATCGCGTCTTCGCGGCCGTGGGCGCTCGGGTAATAATTGCGGCGCACGGTGACCTCGTTGAAACCGAGATCTTCATACAGCGCGATCGCCGCCTGGTTGGAAGCACGCACCTCCAGCCACAGCGTAACCACGCCGCGGCTCTCCAGCTGTTCGATCACCGCGTTGAGCAGCAGGCGGCCAAAGCCCCGGCGCTGGTACTGCGGATGGATGGCGATGTTGAACAGCGTGGCTTCGTCCAGCACGATCTGCGTGATGGCGAACCCCGCCATCGCCCCGTCGGCGCTCAGCTTCAGGTTAAGGTAGCGATCGCCCTGATTGCTGGCGAAGGTGGTTTCCGTCCAGGGAAAAGCGTGGCTGGCTTGCTCAATGGTGAAGGCCGTGGCCAGATCGGCCGCCGTCAGGGTAGAAATCGTGTTCATGATGACAAATCTGCTGCCAGAGGGCGCGTTTGGCCCCCGCGTCTTGGGAAAGCTCGGCCAGCGCCGGGCTGTGTAGCTGCGCGCCGGCGACCGCAAGCGGTTCCGCCACGCCCAGCCGCCAACTGTTGCATGCGGTCTCTTCAGGCAGCATCGCCGCCTGTTCCGGCGTCAGGCTGTAAGTTTGCGCCGGCGTCAGCCCCAGGCTGTGCAGCACGTCGCAAAACAGCGGATCGTCGGGCGCCGGCAGCGTCTGCGCCACCACCAGCAGGCGCGTCTCGGGCGGCAGACTGACCGCCACTTCGCCCTGCAACACGCCCGGGCGGCGCAATGTCCACTGCGTAATACCCAGTTGTTGTAACAGCCAGTCGCGTTTTGATGCCATGCCGATTCCTACCCGTTGTGGTGCGCCATGCCTGCCATGCGCCGCGCTATGCTAACAAACCCGCGCAGCCCGCGCCAACAAACCCGTCGAACATATCGCCACAAAGCTCTATAATCCCCGGTCTCATTTCCAGGAGCCAATATCTGATGTCTGCATTAACCCCCGCCAGTGAAGTCATGCTGCGCCACAGTGATGAATTTATCGAACGCCGCGTGCTGTTTGCCGGCGACCTGCAGGACAGCCTGCCGGCCCAATTCGAGGCCGCGGACGTGCGCGTCCACACTCAGCAATACCATCACTGGCAGTTACTGAACCGGACGATGGGCGATAACGTGCAGTTCGGTTTGACCGTCGATCCCGCTTTCGTCGCCGACTGCGACACGCTGGTTTACTACTGGCCGAAGAGCAAGCAGGAAGCGCAATTCCAGCTGTGCAACCTCCTGGCGCTGCTGCCGGTGGGCGCGGACGTGTTCGTGGTCGGTGAAAACCGCAGCGGCGTGCGCAGCGCCGAGCCAACGCTGGAAGGCCACGTCACGCTGGTGAAAATCGACAGTGCGCGCCGCTGCGGCCTGTATCATGGCCGCCTGGACGCGCAGACCGAGTTCGACCTGAACGACTGGTGGGACAGCTATCAGCTGCACGATCTGGAAGTGAAAACGCTGCCGGGCGTGTTCAGCCGCGACGGTCTGGACGTCGGCAGCTCGCTGCTGCTGTCGACGCTGGAAAAACACATGAAAGGCAAGGTGCTGGACATCGGCTGCGGCGCCGGCGTCATGGCCTCGGTAATGTCCAAGCTGTCGCCGAAGGTGAAACTGACCCTCAGCGACGTCAACGCCGCCGCGGTGGAATCCAGCCGCGCAACGCTGGCCGCCAACGGCATCGAAGGCGAAGTGATCGTCAGCAACGTTTACTCCGACATCACCGGCCGTTTCGACATGATCATCTCCAACCCGCCGTTCCACGACGGGCTGCAGACCAGCCTGACCGCTGCTGAAACCCTGATCCGCGGCGCGGTGAAGCACCTGCCGATCGGCGGCCGGCTGCGCATCGTCGCCAACGCCTTCCTGCCCTACCCGGACATTCTGGACGCTACCTTCGGCAGCCACGAAGTGCTGGCGCAGAACGGCCGCTTCAAGGTGTATCAGGCCACCGTCGGCCGCCCGCCGCGCGCGCCGAAGAAGAAATAATTCGCCGTTGGCGGAAGACGACAGAGCGCGGTCTGAGGCCGCGCTTTTTTTTAACCGTTGATGTAGGTCATCGACTCGGCGCCGTAGCGTTCGCCGGCCGCCGCACTCAGTGGGAACACCGCGTCGATCGCCGCCAGCTCAGCCGCGCTCAGCGTTATCTCCGCCGCCGCGACGTTCTCTTCCAGATAGCGACGGCGTTTGGTGCCGGGGATCGGCACGATGTGCTCACCCTGCGCCAACACCCAGGCCAGCGCCAGCTGTGATGGCTTGACGCCCTTCTGCGCCGCCAGCTCACCCACCTTCTCCACCAGCGCCAGGTTGCGGGCGAAGTTTTCCCCCTGGAAACGCGGGTTGCTGCGGCGGAAATCGTCCTCGGCCAAATCCTCCGGCCGCCGGATAGCGCCGGTAAGAAAACCGCGCCCTAACGGGCTGTAAGGCACAAAACCGATGCCCAGGCGCTCACAGGCCGCCAGCACGCCCTGCTCGGCGTCGCGCGTCCACAGTGAATACTCGGTCTGCAGCGCGGTGATCGGATGCACCTTATGCGCCCGCTCCAGCGTGGCGACCGACGCCTCGCTCAGGCCGATGTGGCGGATCTTGCCTTCGCGGATCAGATCCGCCATCGTGCCCACGACGTCCTCGATCGGCACCTGCGGATCGACCCGGTGCTGATAATAAAGATCGATCTCCTCCACGCCCAAGCGCCGCAGGCTGCCCTCGACGGAACGCCGGATATACTCGGGCCGGCTGCTGACGCCGCGCGCCGAAGGATCCGCCGGATCGCGCAGGATGCCGAACTTGGTGGCCAGGAACACCTGTTGCCGTTTGCCTTTGATCGCTTCCCCCACCAGCGCTTCGTTGGTGTGCGGGCCATACATGTCGGCGGTGTCGAGCAGCGTGACGCCCAGCTCCAGCGCCCGGTGCAGCGTGGCGATGGCTTCTTGCCGATCGGCGCCGGTGGAGTAGAAGTCGCTCATGCCCATGCATCCCAGCCCCAGGGCGGAGACGACGGGACCGTGGGAACCCAGTTTACGTTGTTGCATTGTGCTGCCCTCATGCGGTGAATGGATAACGCAGCAAAGTCTGGTTGTTTACACTACAAAGATAAATAATGCAGATTGCACATCACTGTTCAAAAATCACCAACAATCCGGAGTGGACATGGATCAGGTTCAAGCCATGCGCATTTTTACCCGCATCGTCGAACTGGGCAGCTTCAGCCGGGCGGCCGAACGCCTGCAGCTGCCGCGCGCCACGGTCAGCAACGCGTTAAAACGGCTGGAGCAGCGGCTGGGCGTTCGCCTGCTGATCCGCACCACCCGCCAGGTACAGGTGACCAGCGAAGGCAGCCTCTACTATCAACGCTGCGTGCAGTTGCTGGGGGCACTGGAGGAGGCGGACACGCTGTTCAGCCACCATAAGCTGCAGCCGTCCGGCAAGGTGCGCATCGATATGCCCCATTCGCTGGCGCGCCAGATCGTCATTCCGGCGTTGGACGACTTTTACCAGCGTTATCCCGACATCACCCTGGCGCTGGGTGCCAACGACACCCACGTCGATCTGTTGCGCGAAGGCGTTGACTGCGTGCTGCGCGCCTGGGAAACCGAAGACGACAGCCTGGTGGCGCGGCGCATCGCCCAGTTGCCACAGATCACCTGCGCTTCCCCCGCTTACCTGCAGGCCTGCGGCACGCCGCTCGACATCGATAGCCTGGCGCCGCACCGCGCGGTGGGGTATTTTTCGCTGGCCAGCAACCGCGATTACCCGCTGGAGTTCTGCCGCGGCGGCAAGCTGGAACTACGCGAACTCCCCGCCCGGCTGAGCGTCAGCGGCGCCGACGCCTATATCGCCGGCGCGCGAGCCGGCATGGGATTGATACAGGCGGCGCGCTATTCGCTTGCCCCCTGCCTGGAACAGGGCGAACTGGTGGAAGTATTGACGGACACGCCGCCCCCGCCGATGCCGATTTACATCATGTATCCGCCTGGCCGTTTCCTGGCGCCACGGGTCAGGGTGTTGATTGATTGGCTGATTTGGCTGTTTGACCAGCAGAAAAGCGGCGATATGGCTGTTTTTCCAGCAAACACCCGCAAAGCGGGGAAATAACTGTTGACGTGCCCGCCAAAATCTCTAGAATTCGCCTCCGTGGTAACGTTACTCCGGTAATGTTTCTGGTACGCGAAGGTGGCGGAATTGGTAGACGCGCTAGCTTCAGGTGTTAGTGTCCTTACGGACGTGAGGGTTCAAGTCCCTCTCTTCGCACCAAATAACCACATGATTTATATTGCACTCAGCATCGATGCGAAGGTGGCGGAATTGGTAGACGCGCTAGCTTCAGGTGTTAGTGTTCTTACGGACGTGAGGGTTCAAGTCCCTCTCTTCGCACCACGCTGGCGACGTAATATAAATCAAAGCAACAACATCGACTGTGCGAAGGTGGCGGAATTGGTAGACGCGCTAGCTTCAGGTGTTAGTGTCCTTACGGACGTGAGGGTTCAAGTCCCTCTCTTCGCACCAATTGATGATCTCTCCGGTAGTGTCCTCGAAAAAATCCCAACGCATTGATGAACAACACGCCTAAGCGTGGTTTTGCCGTTTCCGGCGTTTACGTGAAGCTGAAGTTGAGGCTGATTGCCGCCAGGCCGCCCGCCAGCGCCATGCAGGAAGGCAGCAGCAGATAGTGGCGCAGCCGGCTGTTGAACAGCATCACCAGCGTCGCCAACATCGCTATCACAATCAGGGTGCGTAACTGCATCATATTCAGATCGATCAAGGCCAACAGCGGCATCAGCGCGCACGGCAGCAAAACGCCCCAGGCGCTGGCCAAGCGATCGCCGAGGCACCAGCTGACGCCCCACAGTCCACACGCGGCAATCATGGCAGTGAGCATGACAACCCCCTTCAAGTGATAATGATAACCAATATCATATAACACTTTTTTGGCCGCCGCATCATTTTCACTGCGGTGACCAAACCCAGATGACACCAGCAGGAAAAAATGATAATTTGACATAAGAAAATTCCTAGTCCTGTTTGCATGATAATAATCACAATCCTCAACCATGCAATTCAAGTGGATATTCGCGCCAAGGGAATGCTTCTCAACCTTAATTATTCGACAGAACGACTTTGCAAAGAGTGACCTCCGTATGAACGCCCGTTCTTATCAGGAATTACTGAACAGCAAGCAGCGCCTGGCATTATTTCTTTTTCTGATAATGAATGCCGCCTCTTCCGTATTTACATTATTGTTCCCTTTTAGGGATACGCCCGCATTTACCCTACCTTTATTATGTATACCGCTATTTTGTCTGGTAGCAGCGCTATTTTCTCTGCAAACGCCACGTAAATATTTGTGCAAACTCAACCTGTTCTCCAGCGTGCTTGGCCTGCTGTGGGCCGCACATATTTACGTTAAAAGTCAATATTGCTTGCCGAATAACCAAGATTTTTTATTAATTAGTTTGTTCAGCATCTTTTTTATCAGCGCTATTTCTCTGACGGATAACTTTACCGCCTTTTGTTTACACGCCGTGCCTTCCGCAATGGTGATCCTGGCTTTAGACGGCATGCATAATACCCTGCGGATATTATTCACCACGCTATTACCTATTATCGCTTTCTCCATTCATCACCTGATGTTGAAACGCAGTGAAATCTTTACCCACGCGCTGGTGGCCAACCTGTATAACGAGCGGGACAAATTCAATAATTTGAGCATGCTCGATCCCCTGACCGGCCTTTATAACCGGCGTGGCCTGGAAAATAAGATCACTATGCTGCTGGAACCGCAAACCGGCCGCCACTACGTGCTGCTGCTGGATATCGACCACTTCAAGGTCTACAACGACAGCTACGGCCACGCCATGGGCGACCGGGCGCTGGTGCAGGTAGCGGTCGCCATTCGCGATGCGGTACGTTCGCGCGACATCGTGGTGCGCTACGGCGGGGAAGAGTTTTTGGTGCTGCTGACCAACGTGCACGAAGGCTATGCGGCGCAGCTGGCCGAACGGGTGCGTCAACGCGTGGCGGAGCTGAACATCCCGCACGGCGCCAGTCCGCAGCACAGCGGCACGCTGACGCTCAGCGCCGGCATCTCCGCGCTGGAAAAACTGGACATCGAATCGGCGATAGGCGCAGCCGACGCCGCGCTCTATCTGGCGAAGCACAGCGGCCGCAACAATATTCAGCTGGCGCAAAACGTCGAGCCCGCCGCCGTTCACCCTTAAGCCGCCGCCGTAACGGCGCGGCGGCTGACATCAACACTTATACGGCTATACGGCGGTGGAACGCAGCCCGTTCAGCAACAGATTCAAACTGACCAAGGCTTGTTCCAGCCCCACGTCTTTTTCCGGATGATGGGCGACCCACAGCGCGGCATCCATCAGGCCGCCGTTGATTAAATGCGCCAGCGATTCCGGCTCGGCGACGGCGATGCGCCGCTGCGCCATCAAGGCCTGCAATGCGCCCGTCATCCAGCTGATGCACGCCAGCTTGCTGGCCCGCAGATATTCAGCTCCCAGCACCGAAGGTGAATCACGCAACAGAATGCGTTGCGCTTGCGGCTCCGTCATCATGATCAGATAACCGCGGCAACGCGCCGCAAAAGCCTCCCAGTCATCCGCAGTACTCGCGGTTATGTCAGCCAGATGCGCATCCATCTCCGCGTCTATCGCCTGCACCACCGCCAGGAACAGCCCCTTTTTATCGCCAAAATGGTGATAGAGCGCGCCGCGCGTCAGGCCGGCCTGGGCGGTGAGATCATCCATCACCGTCTCGGCATACCCCACGCTGCCAAACTGCCGGCGGGCCGCCGCCACCAGCTTTTGTCGGGTTTCTTCAATCATTTCGGTGCGCGCTTTACGTGCCATGGGTCCACTCCGCCTCATATTGATGACGTTATAATTGACATACGCCATGTATGTCAATTAACGTAACATACGTGGCGTATGTCAATGATGGACATTGAGCGAATACCGAGCCGCCAACATTCCGGAGCCCTTTCCATGGCAAATCCTTATTTCAAACTGTTCAACGCCCCGGGCAGCAAGGCGTTTTCCTCTGCCGGGCTAATCGCGCGCCTGCCGGTCTCGATGACCGGTATCGGCATCATCACCATGCTCTCGCAGGTACGCGGTTCCTATTGGTTGGCGGGTGCGGTGGCGGCGACGTTCGCCTTTTCCATGGCGCTGCTTGCGCCGCAAATCGCGCGCGCGGCGGATCGTCACGGCCAAAGCCGCGTGTTGCCGTATGCCACCGGGATCAGCGCGATCGCCCTGCTGCTGCTGTTGTTCTGCACCCACTATCGGGCACCGGACTGGACTCTGTTTGTCTTCGCCGCGCTCGCGGGCGGCATGCCCAGCATCTCCGCGATGGTCAGGGCCCGCTGGAGCGAAATTTATCGCGGCACGCCACAGCTGCACACGGCATTTTCATTCGAGTCCGTATTGGACGAGGTGGCCTTTATCGTCGGCCCACCGATCGCCGTGGGGCTTAGCGTTTCACTCTTCCCAGAGGCCGGCCCTCTGGTGGCCGCGCTGCTTCTGGTGGCGGGCGTTGCGGCATTCGCCGCGCAAAAAAGCACCCAGCCCCCGGTTTACGCCCACAATAACCAGCGGCAGCGCGCCATCCTGACCATGCCGTCGATGCAGATCCTGGTGCTGGCGCTGATCGCCCTCGGCACCATCGTCGGCACCGTGGACGTCATCAGCGTGGCCTTCGCCGAGCAGCAAGGGCAGCCGGCCGCCGCCAGCATCGTACTGTCGGTTTACGCGTTCGGCTCCTGCCTGGCCGGGCTGATTTTCGGCGCAATGAAGATCCCCGTCCCCTTGCCTCGTCTGTTCTTATACGCGGCGTTCGCCACCGCTTTCACCACCTTGCCGCTGCTGTGGGTGCACAATGTTTTAACGCTGGCGGCGTCGATGTTTGTCGCCGGATTGTTTTTTGCGCCGACCATGATCGTTGCCATGGGGCTGGTTGAAAACATCGTGCCGCCCTCCCGGCTGACGGAAGGATTGACCTGGATGGTCACCGGCCTGGGGATAGGCGTGGCACTCGGCGCCGCATTGGCGGGCCTGGCGATCGACGCTGCGGGGATAACGGCCGGCTTTGGCGTCACGCTCACGGCCGGCCTGGTCGTACTGCTGGTGGCGGCCGGCGGCTACCGCTTAATGCAGCGAACGCTGGCCTTGAAAGCGGCGTGAATCGCCCGCGCTAAGCGGTTTCCCAAATCGCCTTGCCCTGCCAGCGCCGTTCGATCGCCGTCAGAAACAGTTTCACCTTGGGGGAGAGATGGCGCCGGCTGGGATAGACGGCGCAGATCGGCGGCCCCGGGCGACAATAGCGCTCCAGCACCGGCACCAGCATGCCGGCCGCAATCTGCTCGCCGACCAGAAACGCCCCCACTTGGCACAGACCCGCCCCGGCGACGGCCGCATCCCGCAAGGCCTCGACGTTGTTGAAACGCATCCGGCCGCGCACCGGCTGTTCGTGCAGTTGGCCGTTGACCAAATAGCGCCAGGGCGCCGGCAGCCCCTGATGGCTGAAGACCAGCGTCTCGTGATCGCCCAACGCCTCCGGTTTCGCAGGCGTGCCGTAGCGCGCCAGATAGTCCGGCGCCGCGCAGGTGATCAGGCGATGCGGCGCGAGCACTCGCCGCACCAGCCGGCTGTCGTCGCTGCCGCCGACCCGGATAGCTACGTCGATGCCGTCGCGCACCAGATCGCTGTACTCATCGGAGAAGCTGACGTCGGCGTCCACCTCCGGCCACTGTGCCAAAAACTCCCGTAAAATCGGCAGGATATGCAACCGCCCCAGCGAGACCGGCAGATCCAACCGCAGCCGCCCGCGCGGGGTTTGCCGCCGCGTATTGAGCGCCGTTTCCGCCTCTTCGGCCTGCGACAGGATGCGCTGCGCATACTCGTAAAACACCGCGCCGTCTTCGGTCAGGCTGACGCTGCGCGTGGTGCGCTGCAGCAGCCGGGTCGCCAATCGCTCCTCCAATCGGTTCACGCATTTGCCCGCCGCCGATCGGGAGATACCCAGCCTCTCGGCCGCCAGCGTGAAGCTGCAGGCGTCGGCGACGCGGATGAACACCAGCAGGTCTGTCAGGTTATCCAACGGCATAGACGGTAAATTAGCCACGACTTGTCCCCAATGTTGCGCAATCAGGCCAGTTTATCAGCCATTTTGGCGCGGATACACTGAGGTTATTCATCTGTTGGGAGGATCCTTATGAATGCCTTACACGCCGACGGCGGCGCAAAACCCTGGCTGGCGACCTTCGCGGTCGGCCTGTCCACCTTTACCGTCGTCACCGCAGAAATGCTGCCCGTCGGGCTGCTGACTCCGATCGTCAGCACCTTGAACGCATCGATAGGCCGTGCCGGGCTGCTGATTTCCCTGCCGGCCCTGTTCGCCGCGCTGTTCGCCCCGCTGGTGGTGCTGGGCGCCCGGCGCACGGATCGCCGCAGCCTGTTGGTGGGCTTTCTGCTGCTGCTGATCGCCGCTAACCTGCTGGCCGCCGCTGCCACCTCCCTGGCCCTGCTGTTCGCCGCGCGCATCCTGCTAGGCTTTTGCATCGGCGGTATCTGGGCCATCGCCGGCGGGTTGGCGGAACGCCTGGTGCCGCCGGCCTCCGTCGGATTGGCGCTGTCCGTCATCTTCGGCGGCGTAGCGGCGGCCTCGGTGTTCGGCGTGCCACTCGGGGTGCTCCTCGGCGAAGCGCTGGGTTGGCGCATGGCGTTTCTGGCCGTCGCCGTCCTGGCGGCGCTGACCCTGCTGTTGCTGCTGTGCGTGCTGCCGTCGCTGCCGGTCACGCAGGCGATAAGCTGGCGGTCGTTCACCGCGCAGCGCGCGAATCGCCGACTGCTCCTTGGGCTGCTGCTGACGTTTCTGCTGGTCGCCGGCCACTTTATGGCTTACACCTTTGTTCGCCCGCTGTTGCAGACGGTCGCCGGCATCGAGGGCCGCTGGGTGGGGCCGCTGCTGTTCGCCTACGGCGTCGCCGGTATCGCCGGGAATTTCATCGCCGGCCAGGCCGCCGCCAAACGGCTGCGCCGCACTCTGGCGCTGATCGCCCTCGGGCTGGCGCTCGCCGTCCTGCTGCTGCCGCTGCTGGGCCACGCGCCGCTGAGCGGCAGTGCCTTCCTCCTGCTGTGGGGCATCGCCTACGGCGGCGTTTCCGTTTCACTGATGGCATGGATGCTCAAGGCGGCCCCCGACGCGGTAGAGGTCGCCTCTTCTCTGTATATCGCGCTGTTTAATCTGGCGATTTCCTGCGGTTCGCTGGCGGGTGGGCTGGTGGTGGATACCGGAGGCCTGACGATAAACGGCGTGCTGTCCGGCATGGTGCTGCTATTGGCGTTGGCGATCCTGATACGAACCCGCCCGCAGACGCTGGCAACGGCGGCGAAGGCCGATTCGCCGCCGGGTTGAATCAAGCGCGGCGCTGCCGCAGGCCGTAAACCAGCACCACCGCGAAGCACAGCAGCGGCAGCAGATAAGAGATCGCGGTGCTGTAACGATCGGCCAGCGCCCCCATAAAGTACGGCATGATGGCGCCGCCGACGATCGCCATGATCATAAAGGAGCTGGCGCGCTTGGTGTGTTTACCCAAATTTTTCACCCCCAGGGCGAAAATGGTCGGGAACATGATCGACATAAAGAAGAACACCGCGATCAGCGCCACCACCGATACGCCGTCGACGCTCAGCATCACCACGCCGCACAGCGCGATGTTGATCAGCGCATAGGCCGCCAGCAGCGTCGCCGGTTTGACTCGCCCCATCAGCCAGGTGCTGAAGAAGCGTCCGACCATAAAGCAGATCATGGCGATCGACAGCAGGTAAGAGGCGCTCTGGTTAGACACCTCGCGCCAGTGCTCGGTGGCGTAGTTGATGAAGAACGCCCCGACGCCCACCTGCGCCGCCACGTAGAAGAACTGTGTGATAACCCCGCCGACGAAATGCGGATGCTGCCACAATCCTTGCGCTATCACGCCGTGCACCGGTTTTTCCTCTTCGCGGATCGCCGGCAGCCGTGTGCGGCTGAACAACAGCGCGATCAGCAGCACCAGCGCGGCGATCGCCACATAGGTCATCTTCACCGCGCTCTGATCGCCGCCGCCGGTGGACTGGCTGGCGGAGAAGAACAGCGTGCCGCCGATCAGCGGGCCGATAAACTGCCCGAGGCCGTTGAACGACTGGGCCAGATTCAGCCGCCGTTCGGCGCCCTGCGCATCGCCCAGCACCGTGGCGTACGGGTTGGCCGCCGTTTCCAGGCAGCCCAGGCCGCTGGCGATAACGAACAGCGCGAACAGGAATACGCCGAAGCTGTTGGCCGACGCCGCCGGCACGAACAGCAGCGCCCCCAGCGCATACAGGCACAGCCCGACCAGAATGCCCGCCTTATAGCCCTTGCGATCCATAAAGTACCCGGCGGGCAGCGCCACCAGGAAATAGGCGCCGAAATAGGCCGCCTGCAGCAGCCCCGACTGCGCCTTGGTGACGTGCAACGTCTCCTGAAAATGTTTGTTTAATACGTCCAGCAGGCCATAGGACAGCCCCCACATGAAGAACAGGCTGGTGACCAGGATAAAGGCCCAGCGCAGATTGGCGGTCACGGGGACGCCCGGCTGCGCGGAGGCCGCACTTTTTTCAGCAAGCATGGTGATACCCTCGTATCGTCTGGCGATGATGATGTTGGCGTTATTGCTGTTGCAGAGAGAAAATCCGCGCCATTTCCACCCATTTTTCGCCCTGCGGCGTCCAGGGGGTGGCGGCCTGGTAGTGCCACATCAGCGCTTCCCATCGCTGTACTTCGGGGTTGTTCAGGCTGGCGGCGTCAAAACGCGCGGCGTCAAAATCGGCGCTGACCTCCACGATCATGAACAGCCGGGTGCCCAACCGGTAAATCTCCATGTCCAGAATGCCGTGCTTGCGCAAATGCGCGGCGATGCCCGGCCAGATGCGCTGATGATGCTGCTGGTACTCCGCAATCAGCGCCGGTGAGTCAATCAGATCGAGCGCCTGGCAGAAACGGCGCCGCCCTGCCGCCGCGCCGCTCACGTCAGCGCCCGATCGAGATGCAGGTAGCCGCCGTCCACCGATAGCCACTGCCCGGTGGTATGCGATGACCGCGACGACAGCAGAAACGCCACGGTATCGGCGATCTCCTGCGGCGTAGTCATGCGCTGCCCGAGCGGAATGCGCGCGGTGATTTTCTCCATCTGCCGCTGCGGCTCGGCGAAGGTGTTGAGCCAGCGCTGGTACTGCGGGGTGATCACCTCCGCCGGCACTACCGCGTTCACCCGCACCCCGTCATGGCGCAGCGACACCGCCCATTCGCGCGTCAGCGCCAGCACCGCGCCCTTGGCGGCGGTGTAGCCGCTGGTGCCCCCCTGCCCGCTGAGCGCGGTCTTAGAGGCGATGTTGACGATGGCGCCCCGGCTTTCCTGCAGCGCCGCCTGGCACAGGTGCGCCATCAGGTAGTAGTGCACCAAGTTCTTCTCCAGCGAGCCGACGAACGCTTCACGCCCCGCCTCCAGCCCGACGCCGTCATTGACCCCGGCGTTGTTCACCAGTCCGTCGATGCGGCCGAAGGTCGCCAGCGTCTGGCTGACCGCCCGGCGGCAGGCCGCCTCGTCGCACAATTCGGTGAGGATCACCTCGGTGCGCGGCTGCAGCCGCTGCAAATCGGCCAGCAGCGCCGCCTCCGGCGCGGCGTTGGTGACCAGCACCGGGATCGCCCCCTCCTCGGCCAGCACATGAGCAATCGCCGCGCCGATGCCGGCACCGCCGCCGGTGACCAGCACCACCTTATCTTGCAGATACAGATCCATAACCAGACTCCGTTAAACCGTAAATTCGCCAGGCGGTGCCGCCCCAAATCGCCGCCTGCTCGGCGGCCCCCAGCGTCGACAGCGCCCGTTCGCACAGTTGCACCACCTGGCGGTAGTCGCCGGCCAGCAGGCACACCGGCCAGTCGGAGCCGAACATCAGCCGCTCCGGGCCGAACGCCTCCAGCGCGGCGTCGAAGAACGGCAGCAGTTCTTCCGCCCGCCACCGGCCGCCCGGCGCCTCGGTGATCAGCCCCGATAGCTTGCAGGCCACGTGCGGCAGCGCCGCCAGCGGCCGGATTTGCTGCGCCCAGTGCCGCACGCCGCGCGCGATGTCCGGCTTGCCGAGGTGATCCAGCACCAGCCAGTGTTCGTCATGGCGGGCGGCGAACGCCGCCGCGGCCGCCAGATGCCGATGCGTCACCAGGATCTCGTACACATACCCGGCGCGCTGCAGCGTTTGCATGCCGCGTTCCACCTCCGGCCGCGCCAACCAGGCCGCCGGATCCGCTTCGTCCTGCACCTGATGGCGCACCCCGCGCAGCGCGCTGTAAGGCCGCAAGGCCTCCAGGCGCTGCGCCAGCTGCGGCGCGGCGATATCCAGCCAGCCCACCACGCCGCATACGCCCTCGCTCTGCTCAGCCAGCGCCAGCAGGGTCAGCGTCTCGTCCTCGCTGGGGCGCGCCTGCACCGCCAGCGCGCCGTCGAAACCGTGTTCCTGCAACAGCGGCCGCAGCCGGGGCGGATCGAAATCCTGCCGCAGCACCCGCATCCGCTCGTCGATCCACGGGTAGTGCCGTGGGTGATAGCGCCAGTAGTGCTGATGCGCGTCGATGCGCGGCATGCGATCCTCCCGCCTCACCCGCGGAACCGATACTGCTCGATCGACGACGGATGCATCTCGATCGAATAGCCGGGACGGCTCGGCGGCATGTAGGCCGCGCCGTTGATCACGCAGGGATCGACAAAGTGTTCATGCAAATGATCGACGTACTCGATCACCCGGCCTTCGTGGGTGCCGGCGATGCACAGGTAGTCGATCATCGACAGGTGCTGCACGTACTCGCACAGCCCGACGCCGCCAGCGTGCGGGCAGACCGGCAGCTGGTATTTGGCCGCCATCAGCATCACCGCCAGCACTTCGTTGACGCCGCCGAGACGGCAGGCGTCGATCTGCACCACGTCTACCGCGCCGCGCATGATGAACTGCTTGAACATGATGCGGTTCTGACACATCTCACCGGTGGCCACCTTGACCGGCGCCACCCCTTCGCGGATGCGGCGATGCCCTTCCACGTCGTCCGGGCTGGTCGGCTCTTCGATAAACCAGGGTTTGGCGAACGCCAGATGCTTCACCCACGGAATGGCTTCGTCCACTTCCCACACCTGGTTGGCGTCGATCATCAGCCGGCGATCTGGGCCGATCACCTCGCGGGCGATGCGCACCCGGCGGATGTCGTCTTCCAGATCGCGCCCGACCTTCAGCTTCAGGTAGGAGAAACCGGCGTCGACCGCTTCCTGGCACAGGCGGCGCAGCTTGTCGTCCGGGTAGCCCAGCCAGCCGGCGGAGGTGGTGTAACAGGGATACCCCTCCTGCAGCAGCCGCTCCAGGCGCCGTTCTTTGCCCTCGGCCCGCTGTTTCAGCAGCGCCAGCGCTTCCTGCGGCGTGATGCAGTCGGTGATGTAACGGAAGTCGATGCAGCGTACCAGTTCCTCCGGCGTCATCTCTGCCACCAGCCGCCACACCGGTTTGCCGACCGATTTGGCCCACAGATCCCACACCGCGTTGACCACCGCGCCGGTCGCCAGGTGAATGGCACCTTTGTCCGGCCCGATCCAGCGCAGCTGGCTGTCGCTGGTGAAGCGCCGCCAGAAGGCGCCCATATCGGCGGCGATCGTCTCCAGCCGCTCACCGACGATCTGATGCTCCAGCGCGCGGATCGCCGCGCAGCAGATCTCGTTGCCGCGGCCGATGGTGAACGTCAGTCCGTGGCCGCTGAGATCCGCGCGATCGGTCTCCAGGATCACGTAGGCGGCGGAATAGTCGGGATCCGGATTCATGGCGTCGGATCCGTCCAGCCCCAGCGACGTGGGGAAACGAATGTCTTCAACCCGCAGTGCGGTAATGGTGGTCATGGCGGCGCTCCCGGTTAAGCCTGTATGGTTTGCTGGCGCTGTTCGCCCAGCCCTTCAATGCCCAGACGCATCGTCTGGCCCGCCCGCAGGTAGATGGGCTGCGGTTTCTGCCCCATGCCGACGCCCGGCGGCGTGCCGGTGGAGATCACGTCGCCCGGCTGCAGGCTCATAAAGCGGCTGAGGTAGCTGACGATCTGTGGAATGCGGAAGATCATGGTGCTGGTGTTGCCGTCCTGATAGCGCTTGCCGTCCACCTCCAGCCACAGGTTCAGGCTGTGCGGATCGGCGATTTCGTCGGCGGTCACCAGCCAGGGGCCGATCGGCCCAAAGGTGTCGCAGCCTTTGCCCTTGTCCCAAGTGCCGCCGCGCTCAATTTGATACTCGCGTTCTGAGACGTCGTTGATCACGCAATAACCGGCGACGTGGCGCATCGCGTCTGCTTCGCTGATGTAGCGCCCGCCCAGGCCGATCACCACGCCCAGCTCCACTTCCCAGTCGGTTTTCTGCGATCCGCGCGGGATCTCCACCCGGTCATAGGGGCCGACCACCGCGCTGGTCCATTTGTTGAACACCACCGGTTCCTCAGGAATGGCCGCACCGGTCTCCGCCGCGTGATCGGCGTAATTCAGGCCGATGCAGATGAACTTGCCGATGCCGCCGACGCAGGCGCCGAGACGCGGCTGCCCCTCGACCAGCGGCAACGCGGCGCTGTCCAGCGCGCGCAGTTTGGCGAGCGACGCCGGCGATAACGCGGCGCCGCCCACGTCGGCGATATGCTGCGACAGATCGCGCAGGCGGCCCTGCTCATCCAACATGCCGGGGCGCTCTTGCCCGGGTTCCCCATAACGTAAAAGTTTCATGCGTTCCTCTCTCAAAACTGGCAGCTCAGTTGCTCCAGCCACCGTCGATGATCTGCACCGTGCCGGTGGTGTACGAGCTGGCGTCGGAGGCCAGATACAGCGCCAATTGGGCGATTTCCTCGGTGGTGCCGATGCGCCCGATCGGCTGACGGGCGACGAACGCCTGATACACCTCTTGCTCGCTGCGCCCCTGTTCGCGCGCCTGCTCGGCGATGCGCTGGCGCAGCGACGGCGATTCCACCGTGCCGGGGCAAATGGCGTTGCAGCGGATGCCCTGGGTGACGTAATCCGCCGCCACCGAGCGCGTTAGGCCGATCACCGCCGCCTTGCTGGCGCTGTAGGCGAAGCGGTTCGGCACCCCTTTCACGCTCGAGGCCACCGAAGACATGTTGATGATCGAGCCTTTGCCGCGCGCCAACATGCCCGGCAGGAAGGCGCGGATCATGCGGAACATCGCGGTGACGTTGAGATCGAGCGCGAACGCCCACTGATCTTCGCTGCAGTCGAGGATCGATCCGCTGTGCACCACGCCGGCGCAGTTGAACAGCACGTCGATCGGGCCGATCGCTTCCGCCGCCGCCGCGATGGCGGCCGGATCGGTGACGTTCAGCGTCAGCGCGCGGATCCCGGCGGAGCCCTGCAGGCGCTCGAGGTTGATGTCGCTGGCGATCACTTCAGCGCCGGCGGCGGCGAACAGCCTGGCGGTGGTGAATCCGATCCCTTGCCCGGCGGCGGTGATCAGTACGCGTTTCCCGGTTAAATCCATCTTGACTCCCCGGCCTAAAGGTCTAATGGTCAGGCCACTAAAGGCGGTTAAAGGTCAGGCCTCTAACATGACAAAAGACGCTTTACGCGTTATCGTTGGGGGAAGAAGTTAATAAAAACAGCCTTGAAACCGCATTTCAATTAACCATTTTTTTACACTTGAATAACGATTACTCAAGCGCCTTATCGCATAATTGTGCGCCAAATCACTGAACGCCGAATCGTCAAAGGTCAAAAATGCCGATTACCCGACTGGAAAACCCAAGAATTTACAGACAGATAGCTGACCAACTCAAACGTCTGATCGAAAATAACGAATTTCCGCCGGGCAGCCGTCTGCCCTCGGAGCGCGATCTCGCCCAGCAATTGCAGGTCAGCCGCGCGTCGGTGCGCGAGGCGCTGATCGCGCTGGAAGTGATCGGCCTGGTAGACGTCAAGGTCGGCAACGGGGTGATCGTGCGCTCGCCAACGCCGCTGGCGCCGTCGCAGGAGCCGGTGATGGCCCAAGCCGGCCGAAACCAGTGGGCGGAGATCGACGACGAACTGAACATCGAGCTGGATTTCAACGCCGAGTTGCCGCCGTTTTCTCTGCTGCAAACCCGCCTGCTGATCGAACCGGAGACCGCCGCGCTGGCCGCGCGCCACGCCACCGACGAAGAGCTGGCGGGTATCCGCGCCGCCTATGAACAGAACTGCCGCGATAACCGCGCCGGTTCCGCCACCCACCCCGGCGATCGGCTGTTCCACATCCGCATCGCCCAGGCCAGCGGCAACCCGGCCTATGCGTTCATCATCGGCCACCTGCTCGGCCACCGTTACGGCAGCATGTTCCGCGTGCTGCAGCGCCACTATACGCCGGACGACATGCCGCACCGCTCCGAGCTGGAACACCGGGCGATCCTGGCGGCGATCGAAGCGCGCGACGTGCGCGGCGCCCGCAAGGCGATGAAGGCGCACCTGGACGAAGTGATCGCCATTTTCGCCCGCGCGCAGTAGGCCGCCGGCGGTGAAAAAATTTTATCGCCACCGCTCTTTTTTCTACATGCAGCCGGGGCCTGGGGGCATTACACTGGGCGACGAATAAGCCCTTTCCCCGCTGCATTGTTAAATGGATAACGACCGTTGAAGAACTCTGTCTCCGCTTTATTGCTGGCGCTGGGCCTGTGCGCCGCGCCGCTGGCCGTGCAGGCCGCGCCCCCGCAGCTGGCTTCGCAAATCGTCGACCAGTATGCCGAACATATTTTCTACAACAGCGGCGCCACCGGCATGGCGCTGGTGGTGATCGACGGCAATCAGGTGGTTAACCGCAGCTTCGGCGACACCAAGCCCGGCAACAACCTGCGCCCGCGCCCGGATTCGCTGATCCGCATCGCGTCGATCACCAAGCTGATGACCAGCGAAGTGATGGTAAAAATGGCGGCGGCAGGCCAGGTCAAACTGACCGATCCGCTGCGCAAGTACGCCCCCAAAGGCGCCTATGTGCCGGCTTACAACGCCGGCCAGCCGATCACCTTATTGAACCTGGCCACTCACACCAGCGCGCTGCCGCGCGAGCAGCCGGGCAAGAAGCCGCCGAAAACGCCGGTGTTCACCTGGCCGACCAAGGCCCAGCGCTGGCAGTGGCTGGCGCATGCCAACATCACGACGCCGCCGGGCGTGCACGCCGCGTATTCCAACCTGGCGTACGATCTGCTGGCCGATGCGCTGTCGCGCGCCGCGGGCAAGCCTTATAACGCGCTGCTGAAAGAGAAAATCACCGCGCCGCTCGGCATGGTGGATACCACGCTGACGCCGAGCCCTGAACAGTGTTCGCGCCTGATGGTGGCGGCGGCCGGCCCGAGCGCCTGCCGCGACACCACCGCCGCGGCCGGCAGCGGCGGCGTCTACTCCACCCCGCGCGACATGCAGCGCTGGATGCAGCAGTTCCTCTCCTCCAGCGCCAGCGGCCCGCGCAAAGCCACCGCTGCCAGCGAACAAACCATGTACTTCCAGCGCCACGATCTGGTGTCGCTGAAGGGCATGGACGTGCCGGGGCAAGCGGATGCATTAGGATTGGGCTGGGTGTATATGGCGCCGAAGGACGGGCTGCCGGGCATCATTCAGAAGACCGGCGGCGGCGGCGGATTCATTACCTACATGGCGATGATCCCGGCGAAAAATGTCGGGGTGTTCGTGGTGGTGACCCGCTCGGAGCTGAGCAAGTTCACCAACATGAGCGATCCGGTCAACCGCCTGGTGAGCGATCTGGCGGCCAACAAGAGTTGATATGCGGGGCGCAGCCTGCTGCGCCCCCACGTCTCAGGCCAGCACCGCCATCTGATGGATCACCGGATGGAAGTTGCGCTTGAAGTAGATCAGGCCGTTGCCGGCTTCGCTCAACGCGATCTGCTTGATCTGCACCAGGTACATCTGGTGGGTACCGATGCTCTGGATCTGCTCGATTTCCCCTTCCAGGCTGGCCAGGGTATTGCGCAGCACCGGCTGCCCCAGTGCGCCGAGCTGCCACTCTTCCAGCCGGAAACGATCTTCCATGCTGACGCCGGTCATGCCGGCGAAGTGGCGCGCCATCAGCTCCTGCTCGTGGTTGAGCACGTTGACGCACAGCCTGCGGTTTTCCTGAAACACCGGGTTCATCGCGCTGTTGCGGTTGATGCACACCAGCAGCGTCGGCGGCGTATCGGTTACCGAGCACACCGCCGTGGCGGTGATGCCGCAGCGCCCCGCCGGGCCGTCAGTGGTGACGATATTCACCGCCGCCGACAGGCTGGCCATGGCGTCGCGAAAGCGCAGCCGCTGTTCATTTTCCTGAGACATACAACCTCCTCCTGAATTACTTCAGCAGATTATCCAACTGATTAATATCGTCATTGTTCCGCAGGTGCGGCACCTTCCAGCCGTGCTGATCGTAATCGGCCAGGCACTTGTCGACCATCTGCATCATGCGATCCATATTGCCGGATCCCTGCGCATGGCGCAGGCACTGCAGGCGGATCTCATCCTGGCTGCCGGCGTAGTTGATCTCATACAGCTCGTGGCGCCCGCCGAACTCACTGCCGATCGCGTCCCACATCAGCTTGAGGATCTTGATGCGCTCGACGTGATCCATGCCGTCCGATCCGCGCACGTAGCGCGCCAGGTACTTGTCGATCTCCGGGTTGTTCATGTCGCGCACGCTGGACGGCAGGTAGATCAGGCCGCTGGTGACGTTCTTCTCGATGATGTGTTTCACCTTGGTGTAGGCCATCGGCGCCATCACGCGGTAGGTTTGCAGCGCGGCGGAATCCGGCAGGTAGGCGCCGTTTTCCCATTGCGTGGCTTCGGCGCACATCGCGTCGCTCAGCGACCAGAACAGGTTGCGCCAGGCCACCACTTCGCCCAGATCGGCCTGCACGCCGCGGAACTCCAGCACGCCGGTGCACGAGAGGCTCTTTTGCAACAGCGCGGTGATGAAATCCATCTTCACCGCCAGGCGCACGCAGGCCTGCAGCGGGAACAGCCGGGCGAAACCGCCCTGGGTGCTCCAGCGGCGGCAGCGGTCGAAATCGCGGTAGATCAGCACGTTTTCCCACGGGATCAGCACATGATCCATGATCAGGATCGCGTCGTTCTCGTCGAAGCGGCTGGTGAGCGGATAGTCAAACGGCGATCCGGTGGCGCCGGCCACCAGCTCGTAGGAGGCGCGCGAAATCAGCTTCACTCCTTCGGCGTCCATCGGCGCCACGAACATCAGCGCGAAGTCCGGATTATCGCCCATCACCTGCGCCGAACCGAAGCCGATGAAGTTGTAGTGGGTCAACGCCGAGTTGGTAGCCACCACTTTGGCGCCGCTGACCACGATGCCGGCGTCAGTTTCTTTCTCCACCTGAATGTAGACGTCCTTCACCTCATTGACCGGCTTATGACGATCGATCGGCGGGTTGACGATGGCGTGGTTGAAATAGAGCCCGGTTTCCTGAATGCGTTTGTACCAGTGGCGCGCGTTATCGGCGAACTGGCCGTAGAACTCCGGATAAGCGCCCAGCGCGCAGCCGAAGGCCGCCTTATAATCCGGCGTGCGCCCCATCCAGCCGTAGCTTTGGCGTGACCAGTCGGCGATGGCGTCACGCTGCTGGCGCATCTCTTCCGGGCTGCGGGCGTAGCGGAAGAATTTGTGGGTATAGCCGCCGTTGCCGGTGTCGGTATTCCAGCACAGGCGATCCTGGCTGGCCGGATCGTGCAGCGCGTCGTACAGCTGGCCGACCGACGCCGCCGCATTGCGGAACGCCGGGTGGGTGGTGACGTCTTTTACGCGTTCGCCGTAAATGTAGATTTCGCGGCTATCCTGCAAACTTTTCAGGTATTCGGCGCCGGTGAACGGGCGTTTGCTGTCGGCACGAAAGTCTTCTGGTTTCATCGGGTCTTCCTCGTCATCGGCATTTTTCAGGCCGTGGAGTCGGCCATTTGTTAAAATAATGTTTTCTTTTGGTTGCTTAATTGAAGCTGCCAAAGCCGGTTTCGAGAAGAGACTTTTGCGGCAATCGCCGGTACTTTTCAGGTCAGTTTGCCGCTTTCGCGGCAAACTGTGATCGCGGTTACGAAAGGGCGTGTTGCGCCGCGCGGTAGGTCGAGGGGGAACAGCCTTCCAGCCGATTGAAAAAACGGGCGAAATAGGCCGGATCCTTGAAGCCGAGGCTGTAAGCGGTTTCATGCACCGTGCAGGCGCTGAACAGCAGCATGCGCTTGGCCTCGCGCAGCAGCCGATCGAAAATCAGCCGTTTGGGCGGCCGGTTGGCGAAGCGCCGACACAGGTCGTTGAGCCGCGATTCAGTCACCCCCAACGCCTGCGCATACTCCGGCACCGGCAGATGCTCGCGAAAACGCTCGTCCACCATCTTGTTAAACCGTTGAAACAGCTGCAGTTCGCCGCGCACGCCGCTGTTGGCGCTGTCTTCCAGCGCGGTGTTGCGCAGCAGCAGCGTGAACACCGCCTGCGCCAACAGCGCCAGCGTCTGTTCGCGCCCGGCCAGGTTCTGCGCGAACTCGCGGCGGATCAGCGCCCAGTAGTGGCTGAGCGCCGTCAGCTCCTGCGGCGCATCGGCCAGCGACAGGCAGATGCCCGGCATGTCCAGCGCCAGGTTGCTGCCGGGGTACAGGCGCTCCAGCAGCGGCCAAATCAGCTCCTGGCGCACCGTCAGCACGTGGCCGTCGCTGTCCGGTTCGGTGAAGAACGCATGCGGCACCGACGGCGGCGTGAGGATGAACAGCGGCGCCTGCACCGAATAGTGCTGATCGTCGAGCTGCAACTCTATCTTGCCGGTCTCCAGGAAATGCACCTGGAAGAAGCAGTCGTGCCAGTGCACCTGCATGTCGCGGCCGAAGAATGCCGCCAGCCCGGCGAAGGTTTCGTAGTGCACCTCGTCGGCGGCGTAGCGCGCGTCATACTCTTTGCAAATATCGATGTTGGCGATAAAGCCGGTACTTTTCCGCACCTCATGACCTCCTGCAATCATGCCCACTTGCGCATCAAGGCGTCGCTCTCGGGCGCGAATCCTTCATCGGAATGCGCCACACCAGCACGGCGCCGACGATCAACAGCGCCGAAACGAAATACAGCCCGGAGTTGAAGCTGCCGGTCATGTCCTTGAACCAGCCGATCAGCAGCGGGCTGAGCGCCGATCCGATGTTGCCGGTGGCGTTGATCACCGCGATCCCCACCGCCCGCGCTTCCAGGCTGATCGACTGATCCGGCGTGGTCCAGAAGATCGCCATGGCGGTAAAGGAGCCGACCGAGGCCATCACGATCCCGAGCAGCTGGATCAGGCTGTGATCGGTGGCGGACGCCAACAGCCAGCCGGCGGCGGCGAACAGGTACGGCAGCGCGGTGTGATGCTTGCGCTCCTGCAGCCTGTCGGATCGTTTGCTCCACCACACCATGCCGGCGATGGTGCAGATCTGCGGGATCGCCGCCAGAATGCCGATCGTCACGTTGCTGCTGCCCTGGTTGAAGCTCTGCAGGATCTGCGGCGTCCAGATGTTGATCGCGCTCAGGGTGTTGGTCAGGCAGAAATAGGCCAGCGTGTACATCAGCACAATCGGCGTGCAGATCTCACGCCACAGGCTGCGCTGCTGCAGCGCGCGGTGGCTGCTCGGCCCGTTGGGCTGCACCAGCTGCAGCTTGTCGGCCTCCATCATCGCCTGCAGGCTGGCTTTTTCCTCGTCGGTCAGCCACTTGGCCTTGGCCGGGGTGTCGTCGAGATAGAACCACACCACCACGCCCAGCAGCACCGATGGAATGCCTTCCAGCAGGAACAGCCACTGCCAGCCCTTCAGGTTCATCACCCCGTCCAGCGCCAGGATATAGCCGGAGACCAGCGAGCCGATCGCCATGGTCACCGGCATGGCGATCATGAACAGCGCGTTGGCGCGGGCGCGGTAAAACGCCGGGAACCAGTAGGTGAGGTACACCAGAATGCCCGGCAGGAAGCCGGCCTCGGTGATGCCGACAATCATGCGCAGCACGTACAGACTGGTCGGCCCGGTAGCGAACATGGTGCAGGTGGAGGCAATGCCCCACAGCACCATGATGGTGGCGATCCAGCGCCGCGCACCGACCCGGCTCAGCATCATGTTGCTCGGTATGCCAAAGATCACGTAGGTGACATAGAACAACGTCGCCGCCAGCCCGAACATGGTCGAGCTGAGGCCGAGATCTTTGCCCATCGTCAGCCCGGCGAAGCCGATGTTGATACGATCGAGGAAAGAGAAAACAAACAACACGAACAGGAAAATGATCAGGCGCCGAAACAACTTTTTAATCACCGATTGCTCGGCGGCGGTTAACGCTTTATGTTGCTGCGCCGGGTTGGCCGGCGGCAGCGAATCGACGTGGTTCATGGTTCAGTAGACTCCCGATGAAGGCGCTTGCGCCCCGCCCTGTTTGAACTCGTCCGCCAGGGCTTCCGCCGCCCGCGCCAGCAGGGTGGTATCCACCCCCACCGCAACGAACAGCGCGCCGGCCTCCAGATAGCGCTGCGCCAGTACCTTGTTGGCCATCAAAATGCCCGGCGCCTTGCCGGCGGCGCGGATACGCGCGATGGCGTCGTCGATGGTGCGCTGCACCTCCGGGTGCTGCGGATTACCGGCAAAGCCCATGTCGGCGCTGAGATCCGCCGGGCCGATAAACACGCCGTCCACCCCTTCCACCTGCAAAATGGCGTCGAGGTTTTTCACCGCTTCGCGGGTTTCAATTTGCACCAGCACGCACATCTGCTCATCGGCCTGCTGCAGGTAATCGGGCACCCGGTTCCAGCGTGAGGCGCGCGCCAAGGCGCTGCCGACGCCGCGCACGCCGTGCGGCGGATAGCGCGTGGTGCGCACCGCGTCGCGCGCCTGTTCGGCATTCTGAATCATCGGGATCAATAAGGTTTGCGCGCCGACGTCCAGCAGTTGCTTGATGATCACCGCGTCGTTCCACGGCGGGCGCACCACCGGCTGGCTCGGGTAAGGCGCGACCGCCTGCAGCTGCCCCAGCACCGTTTGCACGTTGTTGGGCGCATGTTCGCCGTCGATCAGCAGCCAGTCGAAACCGGCGCCGGCCAGCAGCTCGGCGCTGTAGCTGCTGCACAGCCCGAGCCACAGCCCGATCTGCGGGCGTTTTTCCTGCAGCGCTCGCTTGAAGTGGTTGGTTAACATCGCATTCTCCCTGACAAGCGGGCGCGACGCGTGGCCCCCGCCCGATTATTGCGGCCCGGTTCGCCGAGCCGGCTTATTAGACGAAGCGGCAGCTGATGCAGCCCATCGGGCCGTAATCGACGTGGAAAGTATCGCCGCGCCGCGCCGGCACCGGCCGGGTGAAGGAACCGCCGAGGATCACCTGCCCCGCTTCCAGCTCCACCTCATACGGCGCCAGCTTGTTGGCCAGCCAGGCCACACCGTTGGCCGGATGATTGAGCACCGCCGCCGCCACGCCGGACTCTTCAATCACGCCGTTGCGGTACAGCAGCGCGGAGATCCAGCGCAGATCCAGCGCATCCGGCTTGATTGGCCGCCCGCCCATCACCACCCCGGCGTTGGCGGCGTTGTCGGAGATGGTGTCGAACACCTTGCGCGGCCGCTGCGTCTCGGGATCGACGTTGTGGCTGCGCGCGTCGATGATCTCCAGCGCCGGAATGACGTAGTCGGTGGCGTTGTAGACGTCGAACAGCGTGCAGTTCGGCCCGCGCAGCGGCTTGGCCAGCACGAACGCCAGTTCCACCTCCACCCGCGGCACGATAAAGCGGTCGATCGGAATGTCGCTGCCGTCGTTGAAGAACATGTCGTCCAGCAGCGCGCCGTAGTCCGGCTCGGTGATCTGCGAGCTCACCTGCATGGCGCGCGACGTCAGGCCGATCTTGTGGCCTTTGAGCGTGCGCCCCTCGGCGATCTTCAGCGCCACCCACTGCCGCTGAATGGCATAGGCGTCTTCAATGGTGATCTCGGGATGATCGAGCGACAGCGCGCGGATCTGCTCACGACTCTTTTCCGCCTGATGCAGGCGCTGCACGGCGCGGTTAACCTGCTCTTTATCCAGCATTTACGACCCCTTATTCACGCCTTGTTGAACAGCGCGTGGACATTGTTCTGTTTGTAATTCAGCACCGGATCCAGCTCTTCCATGGTGAAAGAGAGCGCCAGGTAACGCTGCGCCATCAGCGCGGCAAAGTGTTCCTTGATCAGCGCAAACAGCATCTCGCCCACCTGCTGCCGGCTTTCCAGACTGCGGCCGTGGCCGATCTTCAGCGTCATGTGCACGAAGGCGTAATCCTGCTTGCCGTCGGCCATCTGCCAGGTATCGAGCCAGATGGCGCGGCTGCGCACGCCGGCCAGCGGGAAGATGCCGGTCGCCGCCAGCGCCTCGTTGACCTTGGCGAACAGGGTGGGCAAATCCGCCTCGCGGCGGATGTTGTCGGTACATTCAGCGTAAAAATGGGGCATAGCGTTCTCCAGACGGCGCATAGGCGCGGGCAAGGCCCGCGCAGCGGCATTTACAGCGTATTGCCAAGTTTGAAACCTTTTTCCGTATCGCCCTCGCGGGTATAGGAAAAACCGTCTGCGCCGATGGTGACGGCCATTTCGCTGGGCGCACTGCGCTCGATGACCGGCTGCGGCTGCCCATCGAGATCCAGCACCAGCGATCCTTCGGTGTACCAGCTCGGCACCACCGGATTGCCCCACCAGTCGCGGCGCTGGTTGTCATGCACGTCCCAGGTCACGGTCGGGTTGTCCGGATCGCCGGTGTAGTAATCCTGCGTGTAGATTTCCACGCGGTGGCCATCGGGATCGCGCAGGTAGAGATAGAACGCGTTGGAGACACCGTGGCGGCCGGGGCCGCGTTCGATCAAATCGGATTTGCGCAGCGCGCCGAGCTTGTCGCAGATGGCCAAAATATTGTGCTTTTCATGGGTGGCGAAGGCGATGTGGTGCATGCGCGGCCCGGCGCCGCCGGTCATCGCGGTATCGTGCACCGTCGCCTTGCGGCGCATCCAGGCGGCGTAAACCACGCCGTCTTCATCGCGGATGTCTTCCGTCACGCGGAAGCCCAGCCCCTGGATGTATTCCACGGCGCGCGGCACGTCAGGGGTGATTTGGTTAAAGTGGTCGAGGCGCACCAGCGCGCCCGGCGTATACAGATCGTAGCGCCAGGCCAGACGCTCGACGTGCTGCACGTCGTAGAAAAACTCATACGGAAAACCGAGCGGATCCTCTACCCGCACCGCATCGCCGATGCCTTTGGCGAACCCGTTCACCCGACGCTCGGTGCGGCAGCCAAGCGCCTTGAAATACGCTTCGGCGCGGTCGACGTCTTCCGGCGTGCGCACGCGGAAAGCAAACGCCGCCACGGCGGCGACCGGGCCTTCGCGCAGCACCAGGTTATGGTGAATAAACTCCTCCATCGAACGCAGGTAGAGGGTTTTATCCTCTTCGGCGGTCACGACCAGGCCGAGGATATCGACGTAAAATTCGCGTGCGGCTTTAAGGTTCGTGACCTGAATTTCCATGTAGGCACAGCGCACGACGTCGGGAGCAGGGACAGCATCAGTGGTAAGTTTTGTCGTCATTGTTCTCATCTCTTTCGTTATTATTGTGGCCTGAGGCTCAAACGCCCCATTTCGGGATCGGGTGATCACCCATGGAAATGCACACGTTCTTCATCTCGGCGAACACTTCGAAGCTGTATTCCCCGCCTTCGCGGCCGGTGCCGGAGGCTTTCACGCCGCCGAACGGTTGGCGCAGATCGCGTACGTTTTGGGTGTTGACGAAAACCATGCCCGCTTCAATGCCGCGGGCCAGGCGCAGAACCTTGCTCACATCCTGCGTCCAGATGTACGACGCCAGGCCGTACTCCACGTCGTTGGCCATGCGCAGGCCGTCTTCTTCTGATTTGAACGGCAGCAGGCAGGCCACCGGCCCGAAGATCTCCTCCTGCGCCACGCGCATCCGGTTGTCGACATCCGCCAGCACCGTCGGGCGCAGGAAGTTGCCGTGGCTCAAGCCGGCCGGTTTATCCGGGCCGCCGGCCAACAGGGTCGCCCCTTCCTCCACCCCGAGGCGGATATAGCCGGAGACTTTTTCCCAGTGCTGCGGGCTGATCAACGCGCCCACCTGGGTGTTGGGATCTTGCGGATCGCCGACGCGCAGACGGTTGGCGCGCTCGGCGAAACGTTTGACGAATTCCGGGTAGATGCTCTCCTGAATGAAGATGCGTGAACCGGCGGTGCAGCGTTCGCCGTTGATCGAGAAGATGGTGAACAGCGCGGCGTCGAGCGCCCGCTCGATGTCGGCGTCTTCAAAGATCAGCACCGGCGACTTGCCGCCGAGCTCCATGGAGAATTTCTTCAGCCCGGCGCTTTCGATGATGCGCCGGCCGGTGGCGGTGCCGCCGGTGAAGGAAACCGCGCGCACGTCTTTATGGCGCACCAATGCGTCGCCGGCGGTGGCGCCGTAGCCCTGCACCACGTTCAGCACCCCGGCCGGAATGCCGGCTTCCAGCGCCAGCTCGCCCAGGCGATCGGCGGTCAGCGGCGACAGTTCGGACATCTTCAGCACCGCCGTGTTGCCCAGCGCCAGGCAAGGCGCGGTTTTCCAGGTGGCGGTCATGAACGGCACGTTCCACGGCGACACCAGCGCGCATACCCCCACCGGCTGCACCAGCGTGTAGTTGAGCATCTTGTCGTCCACCGGGTAGGTCTTGCCGTTCATCTGCTGGCACACCTCGGCGAAGAATTCGAAGTTGTGCGAGGCGCGCGGGATCAGCACGTTTTTGGTCTGATGGATAGGCAGACCGGTATCGGCGGTTTCCATTTCGGCGATCTGCGGCACGTTCTGGTCGATCAGTTCACCCAAACGGCGCATCAGGCGCGCGCGCTCTTTCATCGGCGTATTCGCCCACTTGGGGAACGCCTCTTTCGCCGCGGCCACCGCCTGGTCTATCTCCAACTGGCCGCCGGAGGCCACTTCCGCCAGCACCTCGCCGTTCGCCGGGTTGGTGGTGGTGAAATACTCTTTGCTGGCGACGTTCTTGCCGTTAATCCAGTGGTTGATGGTTTTCATCGCAGGCTTTCCTCGTAATCTTTTTCACTGATAATGTGGTTAACCAAACGGCCGATGCCTTCGATCTCCACCACCACTTCATCGCCCGGCTGCACGTCGGCCAGCCCTTTCGGCGTGCCGGTGGCGATCATGTCGCCCGGCTGCAGCGTCATGAATTCGCTCAGGTAGGCGATCAGGAACGGAATGTCGAAAATCATGTCGGCGGTGCTGCCGCGCTGACGCAGCTCACCGTTGACATAGGTGCTGAGCGCCAGCCGGTGCGGATCGGCGACGTCGTCGCGATCGACGATGTACGGCCCGATCGGCGTTAGGGTATCGCGGCTCTTCACCCGCAGATTCGGCCGGTAGTAGTTCTCCAGGTAATCGCGGATGGCGTAGTCGTTGCACAAGGTGTAACCCGCCACGTACTCCATGGCGTGCTCACGGCTGACGTTGCGCGCGGTCTTGCCGATCACCGCCACCAGCTCGGCTTCGTAATGCATATACTCCACGCCGGCCGGGCGTACCGACACCTGACGGTGGCCGGTCAGGGTGTTCGGCGCCTTGAGGAACACCAGCGGCTCTTCCGGCGCCTTGAATTCCAGCTCGCTGGCGTGGTCGGCATAGTTCAGCCCCAGGGCGAACACCGTGCCCTGCGCCGGCGGCAGCCATTCCACTTCGCGCTCCTGCAGCACCTCGCCGTTCGGCAGCGTGACGCGCAGCTGGTCGTCCACCTGAACGTTGACGATCTGGCCATGATGGCGAATACGGGCATGTTTCATGATGCGGCTCCTGCCTGGGTGACGCGGTTGGTGAGAGTGGGCAGGCCGGCGGCGCGCACCGTCACCTCATCCCCCGGTGTGATCTCCACCCGCTGGTGCGGGGTGCCGATCAGCACCGCATCGCCCGGCTGCAGAGTGATGAAGTCGCTGATGGCGGCGATCAGCTCCGGCACCGAGCGCACCAGATCGGCGGTGGACCAGCGGTCCTGCTCCACGCCGTTGATCTCGGTGACGATCTCCAGCCGATCGGCATTCTCCAGCAGGCCAATCTCCCCCAGCGGGCAGAACCCGTCGCGGCATTTGGCCTTGATCGCCGGGCGGTAGAAGCTGCTTTCCGGCAGGCTGACGTCGTTGGCCAGCGCGTAACCGGCCAGATAACGGCTCACCTGCGCCGCCGGCACCTTGCGCACGGTATCGCCGATGATCACCGCCAGCGTGCCGCCGCTTTGCACGGTTTCACCGGCCGGAAACGGGATCGCCCCGCCGTTGGCGAGGTGGGTGTTGCGCGGTTTGATAAACCACACCGGGGTTTTGGGCGGGGTTTGATACGGTGGCTGGTGAAACGCCTGATCCCAGGCGTCCAGTTGGCTGCGGTGGTTCAGCGCAACGGAAAATACGGTGCCTTTCATGCGAACTCCTCCAATGGCAAAACATGACAACCGGCATTCATTAATATATTAATGATTACTTTTATACGCTGTGCAGCTTTTACGCAACGCGCTTGGAGTGATTTGTGATCGTGATAACAAAATATTCACAAACAACGAACATTAGCGTGATTATTCAGCGTATTAATCATTTTTATCGCCATTTTTCGCTGCCCCGCGCATTTTTGCTTTATCCCTGCGGGTAACTTTGGCTACTATTAAGTTATTAACAAAATCGGGCCTGGCGGGGTAACAGCCCTGCGGTAAGCGCCGTGACAACGAACACCTTGATAGCTAAGGCCAAACTTATGCATGAATCGTTAACCATCGCCCTGCTGCAGGCGCGCGAAACCGCCATGGGGTTCTTTCGCCCGATCCTGAAAAGCCACAACCTGACCGAGCAGCAGTGGCGCATCATCCGCGTGCTGGCCAACAGCCGTTCGATCGAATTCCACGAACTGGCGGCGGAAACCTGCATCCTGCGCCCCAGCCTGACCGGCATTCTGTCGCGCATGGAGCGTGATAAGCTGATCTTCCGCCTCAAGCCGGTTAACGATCAGCGCAAGCTGTACGTGTCGCTGACCCAGCAGGGCCAGGATCTGTATGAAGTGGCGCGCCACCAGGTGGAACAGGGCTACGCCGAGATTGAAGCCGCTTTCTCGCGGCAGAAAATGGACCAGCTGATGACGTTGCTGGACGAGCTGATCACCCTGGGTGACAGCCTGCCTGCCAACGTCGCCGCGCATCCCGCCAAGCAGTGATTTAACCAACCGGAATGCTCAAATTAATTGGCGTTGCAGCCAACAACGCTGCAGCGTCAAGTAAGCAGAGAATTCGTTTCCGGCAACAGCGCGCCGCCGTCCACCACCAGCGTCTGGCCGGTGATGTAGGCCGCCGCCGGCGAGGCGAGAAACACCATCGCCGCGGCGATGTCTGCCGGTTCCCCCAGCCGCCCGAGCGGCACTGAGGCGGCAATCGCCTGATTCACCTGCGCGTCGCCCAGGTTGGCCATCGCCGGCGTGCGGATCATCCCCGGCTCCACGCCGTTGACGCGAATGTTCTCCGCCGCCAGCTCCAGCGCCGCCGCGCGAATAAACCCGTTCACCCCGGCCTTGGAGGCGGCATAGTGCGCCAGCCCCGGGTAGGCTACCCGCGGGCCGGTCACCGACGAGGTCACCAGAATGCAGCCCCCGCCCCGGTGGCGCATCCACGGCAGCGCCGCCTGCGCCAGAAAGAACGGCGCCATCAGATTGACGCTCAGCGTGCGTTGCAACAGGGCCGCGTCGATGGCGGCGAACGGCGTCAGCGGAAAATAGGCGGCGTTGTGGATCACCACGTCCAGCCGTTGGTGCCGCTCGCCCACCGCCGCCACCAACTCGGCAATCTGCCCCGGCTCGGCCAGATCGCAGGCCAGCGCCTGTACGCTCAGCCCTTCGTCCCGCAGCGTTTGCGCCGCCGCCTGCGCCTGCGGCAGCTGTACGTCCGCGATCGTCACCTCGGCGCCCAGCCGGGCAAAGGCGCTGACGATCGCCAGCCCAATGCCCTGAGCGCCGCCAGTCACCAGCACCGTCTGCCCCGCGAAGGCATCAGCCGCATAGGTTGCGCTCATCGGCCTATCCTCGCGGGTGGTGCGTGGTGTTCAGCACCTGAGCGTGGGCGCCGACCGCAAAGTTGCTCAGCGCGCTGAAATCGCTGCCCTGATAGCCGAGGATCTTGCCGTCGGTGCGCATGCCCTGCAGATCGATCATCACCACGCCCAGCGTCGGGATGATCTTCTCGCGCCAGACGAACAGATAAAGCTGCTCCGCCACCTTCACGTAGTGGCAGCGATCGACGTCCGCCAGCCCTTTCTCCACCCCGTCCAGACACTGCCAGGCGTAGAAGTTGTCGTTCAGGTAGATGTGCTCGTACCGCTCGGTCGGGCTGTAGGTGTACATATTGCGCATGCCGATCAGCTCGTCGGTAAAGCCCGGCGGTGCCGCGTCGGCGTCGTCCAGCGTGCCGAAGCGGAATTCGGCCTCAACCGCGGTCAGCGGCAGCCCCTGCTCCACCCGGCTGAAGGCATCGAGCCGTGTCTGCGCTTCGTCCGGCAGTTGGCCGTATACCGCAGTGAAGTTGCCTTGATTACGGTCGCATACCAGCGTAATGCTGGCGTTAGCGCGGGCAGGATCGAGAAAATCGATGAACAACACGCCAGGGCGAATGCTGGTCGCGCGATAGGCGACGCCGCGCCGCTCCCCCCACTCCAGCGTCTGCTCGTCGCTAAACCGACAGCGCTGCGTCGCACCGTCGCTAAAACGCAGCGTCAGCATGGTGCCCGCCAGGCCGTGCTGGCGTTCCAACGTATTGCTGTGCGGCGCAAAGCCTTCCGCCAGCGCGCCAACCTGAATGAATACCGCTTCTGAACTCATGGAAATGCTCCTTACAGGGAAGTGAAAGCCAGGGTCGGCACATCGACGATGGTGGAGCCGCCGTCGGCCACCAGCGCCGCGCCGGTTATGATTGAAGCTTCGCTGGAACAGAGGAAACGGCAGACGCGGGCGATCTCCTCGGCGCTGGCCGGCCGGCGCAGTGGTACGTCGCGACAGACCATTTGGTAGGCCTGCTCCAGCGAAATCTGATGGGCGTCCATCAGCAGTTGCATCTCTTCGTCCGCCATCGGCGTGGTCACCCAGCCCGGACACACCGCGTTGGCGCGCACGCCCAGCGGGCCATAGTCGCGGGCGATGGAGCGCATCAGCCCGATCAGCGCATGTTTGGCGGTAACGTAGCCGCAGACCTCCGGCCCGGCGGCCAGCGAAGCGATCGAGGCCACGAACAGCAGGTTGCCGCCGCTTTTAATCAGCTCCGGCAGGCAGGCGCGCGCACTGGCGAAAGCGCTGTTGAGGTTGCTGTCCATCGCCCCTTGCCACTGCGCGTCGGTCATCTCGGTGATGCGCTTGAAGCCCATGCCGCCGGCGCTGCCGATCAGGCAGTCGATGCGCCCGGCGTCGCGCAGAATCGCCGGCAGCAGCGTGTGGTTCCAGCTCTCGCCGCTGGCGGCATCGCCCACCAGCGCCTGCGCGCCGATCTCTTGCGCCAGCGCCGCCAGCGGTTCCGGGCGGCGGCCGATGATGAACACCCGATCGCCCTGCGCCGCCAGCAGACGGGCGCAGGCGGCGCCGACGCCGGTGCCGCCGCCGGTAATCACAACCACTCTATTCATGATTCAGCTTCTCCATCAGTTGGCCGATCATCATCAGGCTGCTCAACAGCAGCCGCCGCTGTTCGGCATCCAGCCGCAGATAGCGGCGGCCGGCCGGCAAACGGCTGACCACCTCCGACGCGGCAAAATGCTCGATATCCACCTGCCAGCGCCCGTCGTTCACCGTCAGCCGCACGCGGCGAAAATCCAGCTGCGCCAGCGTCTCGCCGATCTGCGGGTAGCGCTGCAGCCCTTCCAGCACTCGCTGCGCGGCTGCATGGCGTTGGCGCAACAGATAGCGCACCCCGCGCCGCCGCAGCCAGCCGCCGGTCACCACGTCCAGCATCAGCGGAGGCTGCGCTGCGCATGCGCCCTGCAACCGAAAACGGTGGCTGACGATATGCGCCATAAACAGCCCCTGCACCTGTTCGCCGATCTCGATCTGCGGCCCCTGCGGCAGCGTCAGCCGCAGCAGGCCCGGCGCCAGGCGTTCGCACGCGTAGGGTTCCAGATTGCGCGCCAGACGATCCAGCGCGGCGCCCGGCCGATAGCCCGACGGCGCGCGCCGCCAGGCGCGATTAAGTGAGGGAAGTAAGCCGATCAAACTGCGCCTCCTCGTTTTCACCCTTGGCAAATGCGTTCTCCAGCACCTGCTCGACCGGCACCGGCTTGAACGGGTTCACTTTCTGCACGCACAGCGTCCAGAACAGCGCATAGGCGGCGGTCAGGCCGATCATCCAGCCGAAGGGAATGTAGATGTCGCTCGGGTTCATCCCCGGCGGCGTGATGTAGACGATGGCCAGCACGATGCCGACGCTGGAAACGATTTGCGGCAGTGGGAACCACGGCGATTTATAGGCGCGCGGCAGGTCGGGGCGGCGCACGCGCAGGATCACCACCGAACAGGTCACCAGCAGGTAGGCCACGCCCCAGGCGCACACCGCCGCCAGCACCAGCGGAATGATCCTGTCGAGGTTGCCCTGAATGGCGAAGGCGTGTACGCAGGGGATCAGGACCGCCACCAAAATGCCGACCACCGGCGTTTTAAAGCGCGGGTGCAGATAAGCGAACATGCGCGGCAGCGCGCCGTCCAGCGCCATGCCGTACAAAATGCGCGGCACCGCCGCCATCAGCGTGTTGATGGTCGCCGCGCCCGCCAACAGCAGGCCGACGCCGAGCCAGTATTTGCCGAACTGGCCCATCACCTGGCCGGCGAACGCCGGGATGGCCATCGGCGTTTCCAGCAGGCGCGTGCCGCTGGCGGCGTCGATCACCACGTTTTCCACCTGATGGCTGAGCGCCGCGCCATACAGCGCCATGCACACCGCCACGCCGCACAGCCCGAGCGCCATCGCGCGCGGGATCACCCGATCGCAGCGTTTGATCTCCGGTGCCATCGGCGTCACCAGCTCACAGCCGACGAACATGAACATCGCCATGCCGATCAGGCTGAACACCGCGAACGGATCGTTCAGGCTCAGCGTGCTGCCGAACCAGCCCTCGAGCGGCACCGCATGCGGCGACAGCAGTCCGACGATGCCGAAAATCACCAGCGTGCTCCACATGGCGAAGGTCAGCACGATCTCCGCCTTGCCGAAGGCCTCGATGCCGAACGCGTTGAGCAGGCCGAACACGATTACCAGCCCGACGCCGACCATCCAGGAGGCATTGTGGCTTTCCATCAGGGTGTTGAGGTGCTCGAAGTTCACCAGCGCCATGATGCCGGAGAGAATGGTCTCGGCGGTGCCGGCGAAGATGTGCACGATCAGGTAGGCCGACAGCGCGCCGGTGATGGCGAAAAAGCGCCCCATGCCGCAGGAGATGTAGTCGTAAACCGAACCGGAGGTCGGCAGCAGCGACGCCGCTTCGGAGAAGGTGGTGAGCTGCGCCTGCATCATGATGAAGGCGATCAGCATCGCCAGCGCGAAGGTGTCGCCGCCGATGCCGAAGCCGCTGGTGACCGTCAGGATCACCGGGCTGGCCATGATCACCCCGACCGAACTGGCCAGGGTGGTGGGAAAGCCGACCTTGCCTCGAGCCAGGTGGGCGTGCAACCGCGACGACAGGTTCATGGTTATTTCCTCTTATAGTTTTGGCCTGATGCATGCAGGTGCTTGCAGGTTTTTCACCGCCAGCGGCGGTAATCTCACTATAGAGAGGAAAGGAAAATGCTGACTATCGTCCTTAAGAACGAGACGGTTTCAACCTGCGGCGGCGCTCACGGCGGCGCGCCATTGCATCGCCCCCTGCGGGCTGCGCGGGTAGGCGCGCAGCGGCGCCAGCAGCGCGGAAAAGAAGGCGTAATAACCGGCACACAGCCGGTTATAGCGATCTTCGCCCACATGCGCCGGGCAGCCGCCCTGGCAGACGCTTTTCACGCTGCAGCGTTGGCACTCGCGGCGCAGGCTCTTGTTTTTACCGAACGGCATCTCCGCCGCCCTTGCCGCCAGGGTGGCGAGCGGCGTGTGGCGATCGGCATGGCCGAGCAGATGCTGCGCATTGATCAGATGATCGCAGGCGTAAAGCCGCCCGTCCGGCTCCATCACCAGATTGCCGCCGCAGCGTTCGGCGTGCACGCAGCTGGGGCTGACGTGGGTGAAATACTGCGCGTAGACCTGTTCGATGTTCATCACGAAGACCTGGCCGATATGCCCGCGGCTGCGCCAGCGGCGATATACCGCCAGCATAAAGCGCCCCCAGTTGGCGGCGCTCAGTCCGTAACCGGCGGTGGGCGCATCCCCTTCCAGCATCAGCGGCTGAAACTGCAGATAACGCGCCCCGATCGCCACCGCATGATCGTAGATCGCCTCGGCGCGATCCGCGACGCCGTCGTGCACCACCATCAGCAGGTTGAAGTCGATCTGATGGCGCTGCAACAACGCAATGCCGCGCAGCGCGGCGTCATAGCTGGCGCCGCCGCGCTTGTCCGGCCGGTGGGCGTCCTGCACCTCGCGATCGCCGTCCAGGCTGACGCCGAGGATAAAGTGATGTTGCCGGAACAGCCGGCACCAGGCGTCGTTCAGCAGAGTGCCGTTGGTCTGCAGGCTGTTGCTGATCCGCACGCCCGGCGGCGCATAGCGGCGCTGCAACGCCAGCGCCCGCTTGTAAAAACCGATCCCCGCCAGCAGCGGCTCACCGCCCTGCCAGACGAAGTTGATCTCGCGGCTGTAACGCGGCTGGGCGGCGATGTAGCTGCGGATAAATTCCGCCAGCAGGTCGTCGTCCATCTTGCGCGTCCGTTCTTCCTGGCGCTGCGGATAGTAGCAGTAGCGGCAACCCAGGTTGCAGCCGGCGCCGATCGGCTTCACCAGCAAATGAAAAGGCGCCGCCGCGCGCGGTTCGCTCTCCACCGGGATCTGCTGCGCACGCAGCTGGGCCAGGTTCATGGTGCCGCCTGCGGCAACGGTTTGTGGGTCTGCGGATCCAGGCCGATGTAGTCACCGGTGCTGGCGTCAACGCCGAGATAGTCGATCGCTGCGCCTTTAGCTTCAATAATCATGCTCTGCTGCGCAAAGCGGCGATACGCTTCGCTCAGCCGTTTGACCCGTTCCGGGTTGGCGGCGGCCAGATCGCGCGTTTCCAGCGGATCGTCATGCAGGTTGAACAGCCCCCACGGTGCCATCTGCGCCGTCGGCCCGGCCTTCACCAACCGCCGCAGCTTCCAGATGCCGTCTACATAGGCGGCCTGGTTATGCAACTCCACGCCGTAGGTCGCGCGCGGCACGCCGTCGGCCTCGCCGCTGAAATAGCGCTTGAAGCTGACGCCGACCATCGGCAGCGTCGGTTTGGCCTTCAGCGGTTTGTTGGCGTCGATGCCGGCATAGTCATACAACGTCGGGGCGATGTCATACACCGCCATCGGCGTGCGGTCGATGCCGCCGCGCCCCTTCAGCCGCGGCGCGGAGATGATGAAATCGGTATTGATGCCGCCCTGTGCGCTGGTGGTTTTGTGGTAGTTGGCGTACGGCGCATTGCTGACGTTGGCCCAGTGCGGCCCGTAAGAGATGAACGATCCCTTGCGGCCGAGGTTGGCGTAGCTGTTGTCGAACTGCCGCCAATACTCCGGCTTCGAGCCGTAGTAGAAGCCGCTGGCCGGGTTGGCGCCGTTGTCGGTGGCGAACACGATCACCGTATTTTGGTCGCGGCCGGTCTGCTTCAGGGTGTTCAGCACCGCGCCGACCTGATCGTCCATATAGGCAATCATCGCCGCGTACACCTGCATGGTCTTGGCTTCATATTTTTGCTGCTCGGGCGTCAGCGTGTTCCAGGCCTTATCCAGCGCCAGCGTCGGCATCGGCGTGCGATCGGAAATCAACCCCAGCGCTTTCAGGCGCTGAATGCGCTGCTGATAGGCCTGCTGGTAACCGGCGTCGTATTTGCCGTCGAATTTGGCGATCCAGTCATCCGGCGCCTGCAATGGATCGTGCGGCGCGGTGAACGCCAGATAGGCGAAGACGGGCTTATTCTGCGGCGTATCGCGGATCCACTGTTCCAGCTGATCGGCATAGGCCTTGCTGGAGTAGAAATCTTTGGGCAACGGCACGCGTTTGCCGTTCAGGGTGTAGAAGGTGTGGAACGCCTCCACGGTGCCCAGCGGTTTCGCATCGTCGAAATGGCTGGTGCCGCCGCCCATAAAGGCGAAGGCGCGCTCGAAGCCGCGATCGGTCGGTTTGGCGCCGTCGACATAGCCCAGGTGCCATTTGCCCGCCATCATGGTGGCGTAACCCGCGTCGCGAAAACGCTCCGGCAATGTGGTCACGCGGTCGGTCAGCCGCATTTCATAGCCCGGCTGCGCGGCGGTGCTCTCATACCACCACATGCCGCCCATGCCGGCCTGCTGATTGGTGTTGCCGGTCATCAGCATCGACCGCGCCGGCGCCGACATCGGCGAGGTGTAGTACTGGCTCATGCGCACGCCCCGTTCGGCCAGCGCCTGCAGGTTGGGGGTCGGTATCTCGCCGCCGAACGGGCTGATGTCGGAATAGCCCATGTCGTCCACCAGAATGATCAGCACATTGGGGCGATCGGCGTCCGCCCCCTGAGCCAGGCCCGATAAGGCACCGCTCAACGCCACCACCAGCGTTTTTTTCTGCATCGTTCGTTCCCCGTATGGTCATGTGGACTGAACAACCCGACGCCTCAGCCCGAGAAAGGTCATCATTTTTTCGTCTTATACGTTTGGCGCCGCCTGGCGCTATCTTCAATTCGCAGTGTAGGAAGCGGTGGAAAAGCCTGGCTATCGTTCTTAAGAACGAGGGGCGGCGACGGTCGTGCCGGTTGTAGCACGCGCAGGGCGGCGAGGGCTTCGTCCAGGCAAGCAGTGAAAAGCGCTGTAAATTCAGCGGGAAAAGCGGCGAATTATTTCATTAACCTATTAATGAAAATCGCGGAAAATCCGCCCTGAAAAGCCCTGATTAACGCAGTGTCATCTTGTTATTTATGTGTTTTATTGCAATCGGCCTCACGTTGTTAATATGTTTTTATTGTGTTGCCAAATTGCTACAACTATGCTTGTATCGTTCATATATTGACCGCCAACATTCTCCAGATTGAACGATAAAGGGAGGAACACGAATCATGCACAGCACAGCATCCGATGCCTTTATCAACAGTTGTTTGGCGACTATTACGCACCTGATCCCGGTGTCTGCCGGGGTGTTTTATCTGGTCGATCGCGACCTGCGGCCAGATCACTACATCCTGCACGGCATGCCCGATAAAACGCATCAGCAGTACCTGAACCACTTCCAACAGATAGACCCGCTGCAGCCGGCCAATTTCCATCGCCAGGACATCACCATGGTCGGCATGAGCCCGGCGGCGATCGCCGGCAACCGCCGCTATTACCACGACTTTATGTTGCCGAACGACATGCGCGACATGACGGAGATCTTCATCCGCCAGCGCAAGCGCATCGTCGCCGGGGTGTCGCTGATCCGCGATACGCCGTTTACCGAAGTGGAGCGCGGCCGCCTGCGCGCGGTGCTGCCGCTGATCGAGCTGGCGACGCGCGATCTGCTGCCCGACAGCGAGGCGCAGCTGTTGACCGCCAAAGAGCAAGAGATCGTCAACCTGGTGCGCGAAGGCGCCAGCAATAAGCGCATCGCTCTAAAGCTGGGCATTTCGCTGTCCACGGTGAAAACCCATATGCGCAATATTTTCGCCAAAACCGACGTGGTGAACCGCACCGAGCTGGTCGCCGGCGGCTTTCTCGCCCACGGTTAACGCCCGATAACGGCCGCCGCTGCCGACGGCCGGAAAATAACGCCAAAACGTATTCGCCATTTATGGCGCGGCCTCCCCCTGCCCGCAATCGGGCCGGGCGGGATAATTCATCGTCACTCAACGCTCGGGGAAAAGGTTTATGTCCAGTGATTCGGTTTCCGCGCCCGCCGTCGGCACGGCGCTCCCCTGCCCGCCGCGGCTGTTGACCGCCATTATCGTCTTCGCCGCCATCGCGCCGGGCATTCTGATGACCGCCCCCGCCGTGGCCGCCCAGCTCGCTACTCAGTGGCAGCTCGGCCCGGCGCAGATCGGCCACCTGTTCTCCACCGAACTCGGCGCCATGAGCCTGGCCACGCTGCCGGCGTGGTGGTGGATCGGGCGCATCAACTGGCGGCGGGTCGCTACGCTGTCGGCGCTGGTGTTTATCGCCGGCAACCTGGCTTCGGCGCTGGTACAAGATTTTACCTTGCTGCTACCGCTGCGCTTTATCGCCTCGCTGGCGGGCGGCACCCTGATGATCCTGTGCATCACCTGCGCTGCCGGCACCGCCAATCCCAGCCGCGTCTATGCCTTCTGGGTGCTCGGCCAGCTGGCGCTGGGCGCGGTCGGGCTGCTGGTGCTGCCACCGCTGTTTGCGCACTTCGGCCTGATGGCGGTCTACCTGATTTTGGCCGCCATCATGCTGTGCTGCCTGCCGCTCATCCCGGCGTTCCCCAACGGTTTCACCGCCGCCCGCACCGCCCGCAGCGGCCCCGCCGCCTCGCTGGCGCGCAAGCTGTGCGCCGTGCTGGCGGTGCTGACCTTTTACATCAGCCTGAGCGCGGTCTGGACCTTTATCGGCGGCATCGCCGCCGGCGCCGGGCTGTCGCCGGCCCACAGCGGCCAGGTGCTGGCCGTCGCCACCTTGCTCGGCATCGTCGGCGCGGGGGCCGCGGCGCTGATCGGCGCGCGCTTCGGCGGCGGACGCCTGATCGTGCTGGGGTACGCCCTGCTGCTGGCCAGCGTGGCGCTGCTGACAGGCCAGCCCCTGCTCCTGCGCTTCGCCCTGGCCGCCCTGCTGTTCAAATTCACCTGGACCTTCGTGCTGCCGTTCATTCTGGCGCGGGTCGCCGGGCTGGATAACGACGGCAAGCTGATGAACGGCATCAACCTGGTGATCGGCGGCGGCATGGCCATCGGCCCGACGCTGGCCGGCTCTCTGATCGAATCTTCCGGCGGTTTCAACGCCTTGCTGTTTGGCGCGCTGGGCTGCGCGCTGCTGTCGCTGCTGTTGATTTCGCTGGCTTCACCGCGCGCACCGCGCCGTATAACAGGAGGAGAAAGGTGAAAAGAACAACCGGTTTCTTGTTTGATGAACGCTGTTTCTGGCACAGCACCGGCCTGCACGCCACCACCCTGCCGGTCGGCGGCTGGGTGCAACCGCCCTCGGGCGCCGGCCATGCCGAATCGCCGGAAACCAAACGGCGTATGAAGAACCTGATGGACGTATCCGGCCTGTCGCGCCAGCTCACCCTGCTGAGCGCCGAACCGGCGACGGAAGAAGACCTGCTGCGCATCCACCCCGCCCACTACCTGCAGCGCTTCAAACAGGTGAGCGACAGCGGCGGCGGCCTGCTGGGGGAGGAAGCGCCGCTGGGGCCGGGCAGCTATGAAATCGCCAAACTCTCCGCCGGGCTGGCCTGCGCGGCGGTGGAGGCGGTGCTGCAGGGCGAACTGGATAATGCCTATGCGCTGTCGCGCCCGCCGGGCCACCACTGCCTGCCGGATCAATCGATGGGCTTCTGCTTCCTGGCCAATATTCCCATCGCCATCGAGCGCGCCAAGGCCCGCTACGGCCTCGGCAAAGTCGCGGTGCTCGACTGGGACGTGCACCACGGCAACGGCACCCAGCACATCTATTGGCAGCGCGGCGACGTGCTGACGCTGTCGCTGCATCAGGACGGCTGCTTCCCGGCGGGCTATTCCGGCGAGCAGGATCGCGGCGAAGGCGACGGGGCGGGCTGCAACGTTAACGTGCCGATGCTGGCCGGCGCCGGCGACGACGGCTACCTGCACGCCATGCGGCGCCTCATCATCCCGGCGCTGGAAAAATTCGAGCCGGAGCTGATCATCGTCGCCTGCGGTTACGACGCCAACGCCCTCGATCCGCTGGCGCGCATGCAGCTGCACAGCGACAGCTTCCGCGCCATGACCGCGCTGGTGCAGGAGGCCGCCGACGGCTGTGCGGCGGCAAACTGGTGATGGTGCATGAAGGCGGCTACGCCGAATCCTACGTGCCGTTCTGCGGGCTGGCGGTGATGGAACAGCTAAGCGGCGTGCGCACTGAAGTGCAGGATCCGCTGCTGACGTTCATCCAACAGCAGCAGCCGCGCGACGCCTTCAACCGCTTCCAGCGCGAAGCGCTCGACGAGCTGGCGCGCCAGTTCGGCCTGTAATCCCCTCTCTGCGGGCGCCGCACCCGGCGCCCCTGACAACCTCGCCGCCAGCCGCTACGCTGAAGGGCAACCCTACCACCATGAGAACAATAACATGTCCGAACAAACCGTCAGCTTTATCAAAGGCCGTCACGGCGACATCGCCGTGCACGACTGGGGAAACGACAAGCCGCGCTATCTGGCGCTGCTGGTGCACGGCTACGGCGAGCACCTCGGCCGCTATCAATACGTGGCGCGCACGCTGCAGGCGCAGGGCGCGCGGGTGTTCGGCCCCGACCATCTCGGCCACGGCCTGTCGCAGGGCGAGCGCGTGCTGATCGAAGATTATGACGCCGTGGTCGACGACGTGCAGCGCGTGGTCAGCCATTTCCGGCAGCAATACCCCACCTTGCCGCTGGTGGTGATCGGCCACTCGATGGGCGGCATGATCGCCACCCGCTACGTGCAGCGCCATGGCGAGGAGGTACGCGCGCTGGTGCTGTCCGGCCCGCTGCTCGGCGACAGAACGGCGATTTCCGATCTGGCTGAACTGCCGACGATCCCCGACGCGCCGCTGGATACCGCGACCCTGGCGCGCGATCCGGCGGTTGGCGCGACGTATCAGGAAGATCCGCTGGTGTGGCACGGGCCGTTCAAGCGTCCCACCCTGCGCGCCATGCAGCGGATCCTCGCCGCCATCAACGCCGGGCCGGGCTTCGGCGCGCTGCCCACGCTATGGATCCACGGCGACGACGATCGGCTGGTGCTGATGAGCGAAACGCAAACCGCGCTCGATCGTCTGCGCGGCGACGATTTCGAACGGATGATCAATGCGGGCGGGCGGCACGAGAGCTTTAACGAAACCAATAAGGATCAGATCCTCAAGCGGGTGACTGATTTTATTACGCGGGCGTTAGGCTAAGGCGCTCCCCCTCTGCATTCAGCCTGCTGAGGGGGGCATGACGGCGTCAGCCTTCGACGATGGCGAGGTAGTGTTTGACGAAGCGATCCGAGGTGATGTCCCAGCGCACCGGGGTGCCTTTCTCGACGAACCAGGAATCGCCGGCCTGATACTGCACCGATTCGCCGGTGCGTTCGTTGGTCAGGGTCGCACTGCCTTCCCACACCGTGGCGTGCTCGGCGAACGGATACTCCATCACGAAGCTGCCGCGGGTGCAGCTGAACACGCCGCAGTTCAGGTTGTCGGTCGGTTCGCCGAAGATGCTGGCCACGCCGACGGTCGGCGTGCCGGCGATCACCGTGGCGCCCAGGTTGCTGACGCTGCCGATCTCCAGCAGTTCCGGCAGCGGTTGTTTAAGCAATAACGGTTTCATGTGATTCTCCTCTGAGGGTTAACGGCGGCCTTTCCAGTAGCCGGATGTCTGGTGCCAAACCTTACCGGCGGTGGTCATCACCCGCCGCAGCTTGTCCTTGCCGAAGATGTTGACGTGCGGGATCGAGCTCATCAGATCGTACCGATCGGATCCTTCGCTCATGCCCTCCGCCAGCACCTTGCATACGATGTGGCTCGGCGTCACGCCGAAGCCGGAGTAGCCCTGCACGTAAAACACGTTGTCGCGATCCGGCAGCGTGCCGATCTGCGGGAACAGGTTGGCGCTACAGCACAGCGGGCCGCCCCAGGCCAGATCGATCTTCACGTCTTTCAGGTACGGGAACACCTTCAGCATCAGGTTGCGGTTCCAGGCCTTGAGATCCGACGGGAAATATTCGATCAGGCGGGTGGCGCTGCCGAACAGCAGCCGGTTCTCGTTGGTCACCCGGTAATAATCGATCACCGGGCGGATGTCGCTGTAGGCGCCGCGGATCGGGCTGATCTGACGGATCAGATCGTCAGACAGCGGCTCGGTGGCCAGCTGGAAGGCGTAGGTATTGATGGTCTTGCGGTAGATCTGCGGCTCCATGCCGTTGAGAAAGCCGTTGCAGGCCCACAGCATCTTGTTGGCGCGCACAGAGCCCATGGCGGTGCGCACCGTAATGCGCGAGCCATACTCCACGTTGAGCACGCTGCTGTTCTCAAAGATTTTCACCCCGTAGCCGCTCAGCGCCTTGGCCTCGCCCAGCAGCAGGTTGAGCGAATGCACGTGGCCGCCGCCCATGTGCTTCAGCGCGCAGGTGTAGGCGTCTGAGCCCACGACCTGCTTCACCTCCGCTCCGGTGTAGAGCTCAATCTCCTCCTGCGGCGCTACCGCCTTGAACTCCTTCAGCCAGCCGCGCAGGGTCTTCTCCTGGCGCGCGTTGCTGCCGAGATAGCCGTAGCCGAAGCAGAAGTCGGCGTCGATGTCATATTTCTTGATGCGCTCGCGGATAATGCCGGCGCCGAGGTTGCTGATTTTGAAGATGGTTTCCAGCCCGGCCGGGCCAACGTGGCGCTTGATCTTCTCCAGATCGTGGCCGATGCCGGCCATCACCTGGCCGCCGTTGCGCCCGGTGCCGCCGTAACCCAGATAGCGGCCTTCGAGAATGGCGATGTTGGTGATGCCCTTCTCCGCCAGCTCCAGCGCGGTGTTGATGCCGGAGAAGCCGCCACCGATAATCACCACGTCGACGTCCAGATCCTCTTCCAGCGTCGGGAAGCGCAGATCGTATTTTTTGGTCGCCGCGTAGTAGGTTAAGGACTCGATTTCGTTGTTCACTGCCGCACTCCCGATTGCCTATGCCATGACATCGGATTATCGGGAGCAGTGGGATCGTTCGCTATGTCCCCTTAGGGACATTCGCTACAAAAAATTAACATTCACGCGCTGCGCCGCTGCGGGGCGGTCAGCAACAGGCTAAACAACTCGGCCTGCGAGCCGATGTTCAGCTTGCCGTAGATGTTCTTGCGGTGATTTTTTACCGTGCCGAGGCTGATGAACAGCCGGTCGGCAATCTGCTGCGAACCGCAGCCGGCGAGGATCAGATCGACGATCTCGCGCTCGCGCGGCGTCAGCAGATAGCGCGCCTGGGCGCCGTCATCGTTCACCGTCGCGGCCTCGGCCGGTGCCGCCACCACTTCGCCGTGCAGCCGCGCCACGCTTTTCACCAGCGTCAGCGCACTGCGCAGATCCGCCCGCTGCGGATAGCGTACCGCCACCGTGCGGCGCACCGAGCCGAAGAATACCCCCAGCCCGCGCTCCGGCGTCAGCTGCAGCAGCACGCCGGCCTCGTCGTGCCAGCCGGTCTTGCGATAAAAATTACGGTAATAATCGCTGTGATAAAACCCGCAGGGTGCCAGCTGGCGCAGCGTGAGCACCTCGCCTTCGCCGCCGTCGCTCAGCGCGCGGTAAAACGGATCCTGCAGGTAGGCGCCCTGTTGGTAGATCTGATTGACCGCATCGCTGTTTTCCCGCTCGGTTTTGATCAGGCAGCGCGGCGGCCGGCCGCGTTCGAAGGCATAGACGATGGCGTTGTCGAAGGCGAAAAATCCCTCCAGCCAATTCAACAGGCTGGGATAAAAACGCGGGCTAGCCACCGCATCGATCACCGCAGACAAGCGTTCAACCTGAATTTCCATACCCGCCTCGCCATTATTAACACATTAACAATCTACCGATTTCGGATGGGGTTGGCCGCACGACGGCCGGTACTGTTAAAAAAAGCACCCAAAACGCCGAAATGCAAGAACGCGATCGTTTACATGTTAAACAACTCACAGGTTGCCGCGGCGGGGAAAGCGGTGGCCGCTCCGCGCCCGCTGGCTTATGCTGTGGCATCGCGCTCTGCAACGTCGTCAAGGAGATCTCATGTCCGTCAGCCACATCATCGCCAATCGCCAGACCTGGTTCGGCCACGGCAGCATCCAGCAGCTGCCGCCGCTGCTGCTTGCCGACCCGCAGCCGACGCTGCTGTTCAGCTGTCGATCTTTTCTCAACGGCCCGGTGTATGCCGGCCTGCGCGAAGCGCTGACGCCGCTGCTTATCGGCACGGAGATCGTCAGCCACGAGGCGTCGCCGCAGGAAATAGACGCCTGGGTGGCGCGCTGGCGCGGCCAGGCGCGGCGCGTAGTGGCCATCGGCGGCGGCAGCGTGCTGGACGCCGCCAAGGCGTTCTCCGCGCTGGTGGAGCATCCGCTGCCGACGCTGCGCTATATGGAAAAGGTGGGCGACAGCAAAATCAGCGGCGCCACCCTGCCGCTGATCGCCATTCCTACCACCGCCGGCACCGGCAGCGAGGTGACGCAGAACGCGGTGATCACCGACACCCAGGTCAGCAAAGTGAAGGCCTCGCTGCGCCACAATAACTTCGTGCCGCATACCGCCATTCTCGATCCGCAGCTGCTGGCGGGCGCGCCGGACAAAGTGTTGGCCTACTGCGCTATCGACGCCTTCACCCACCTGTTCGAGGCCTATCTGTCGAAAACCGCCGGCGCCATGACGCGCGACATGTCGCTGAACGGCATACGCCACTTCCTCGCCGCCTGGCCGGCGCTCAACCGCAGCGATGCGGCGCGCGAAGCGATTATGCAAGCTTCGTACCTCGGCGGGCTGACGCTGAGCGCCGCCGGGCTGGGGGTCATTCACGGCATCGCCGGCGAGATCGGCGCGCTGCGCGACTACCACCACGGCCAAGTCTGTGGCCGCCTGCTGCTGCCGTTCCTCGCCCTGCTGGAAACCAGCGAACAGCCGCAGCAACGCGCGCTGATGGCCGAGCTGGCCGCGCGCCTGTACCCGCACTGGCAGGGCAGCCCGGAGAGCTACCTGACCGATTTCATCACCCGCCACGCCATTGCGCCGTTCTGGCAGGACGATTTGCCGATTTCCGGCCAGGAATTGGCGGTGGCGCTGGAGAAATCCAACAGCAAGAATTCCTGGATCGACTATGCGCCGGCGCAGCGGCAACGGATGATCGAAGAGGCGTTTCGCGTCGAATGATTATATAATCAGATCAACGCACTAGCAGGAGTTAAGAAAATGGGCATCATCGGCTGGATCTTCGCCGGCATCGCGGTCGGCATCCTGGTCGGCGCGCTGATCAGGATCTTCGGCAAGAAGAAAGAGCAGTAAGCGTCACGCTGTTCCGTGGGCCGCCAGCAGGCACTCATGGAACAGCTTCACCACCCGCTTCGGCACCGGCGAGCGGCGCAGCACGCTGGAGTATTCACAGTGATAGCGGAACAGCGCCGGTTTGATCGCCCGCATCATATTCTGCGCCACGAAAAACGCCGCGTAGTGATCAGGCAAAAAGCCGACGTATTTGCCGGACAGGATCAGCGTGGCGATCGACTCCTGCGCAAACCCCGTCGCCTTGCGATGCAAATGTTGCTGCAGGCTCAGTTCCATATTCGGCGAATGATAGCCTAATCCGGCGAAGGCATAATTGTGCAGCAGATCCCAATTTAATGTTTCATGGGGGCCGGAAAATAATTCATGCTGCGCGCCGCAATATAAGAACATCCTCTCACTGAATAACGGATGATAAGATAAACTTTCCGCGCTGCGGTGCATGGGAATAACGCCAACCTGAAATTGCCCGTCAATGACGCCGCGTTCAATGGTATTAATCGGCTCCACGTACATTTGCAAAGAAACCTCCGGCGCGCGCTCGCTGAATAACGCGATGGCCCGGCCGATCTGCGCCTGCGGATTGCTGACCGTATGGTCGAATATCGCCACGTGCAGCTGCCCGCCCATGCGCTGGTGCACCTCGTCCACCCCGCGCCGGAACGCCTCGGTGGCCGCCAGCAGGTTGACCGTTTCCTGATAGATCAACAGCCCCTCGTCGGTAACCGCAAAACCCTCGCGCCCGCGCTGGCACAGCGTCAGACCCAGCCGCTGCTCCAGATCCTTGATGTGCTTGCTGATGGTCGACAGGCTGATATTCAGCTCCAGTTCGGCGGCGCTCATGCCGCCGCAGTCGACCACGGCCTTGAATACCCGCAGCAAACGCAGATCCATATCCGACAATTGCCCTAACAGCGCGCGCTTTTTTACTTGCATAAAACCTTAAGTAAGTTTCGACATATGATTATTCACAGTAGAGAACAAGCGGTACATAGTCAATTTCGCACAACAATTCGTTAACAACTCATTTTATTTAATTAATCGCACTTATTTTCCTGCCCGGAGGAAAACATGGCCGCTGAAAATTATTCGCTTAATCGTCTCGATGCCGAAGGGTTAGAGGCCCATTGGATGCCTTTTACCGGCAACCGTAATTTTAAAGCGCAGCCGCGCATCATTACTCAGGCCGCAGGGGCGTATTACACCAGCCACGACGGCAGAAAGATTTTCGACGGCCTGTCCGGATTGTGGTGCTGCGGATTGGGGCACGGCCGGCAGGAAATCACCGACGCCGCCCAGCGCCAGCTGGCGACGCTGGATTACTCGCCGGCGTTTCAGTTCGGCCACCCGCTGTCGTTCGAGCTGGCCAACAAAATCAAGGCGCTGACGCCGGCGGGGCTGGATTACGTGTTCTTCACCGGCTCCGGCTCGGAAGCGGCGGACACCTCGCTGAAAATGGCGCGCGCTTACTGGCGCGCCAAAGGCCAGGCGGGCAAAACCTGCTTTATCGGCCGGGAAAAGGGCTATCACGGCGTTAACTTCGGCGGCATCTCGGTCGGCGGCATCGCCGGCAACCGCAAGACGTTCGGCGCCGGCGCCGAGGCGGACCACCTGCCGCACACCCTGCTGGCCGGCAACGCCTTTTCGCGCGGCATGCCGCAACAGGGGGCGGAGCTGGCGGAAGAGCTCAACCGCATCATCGCGCTGCGCGACGCCTCGACGATCGCCGCGGTGATCGTCGAACCGTTCTCCGGCTCCGCCGGGGTGATCGTGCCGCCGGTCGGCTACTTGCAGCGCCTGCGCGAAATCTGTACCCAGCATGACATCCTGCTGATCTTCGACGAAGTGATCACCGCCTTCGGCCGCTGCGGCGCGATGACCGGCGCCGAGGCGTTCGGCGTCACGCCGGACATCATGAACATCGCCAAACAGGTGACCAACGGCGCGCAGCCGATGGGCGCGGTGGTGGTACGGCCGGAGATTTACCACACCTTCATGAACGGCGGCGAGCCGGACTACCAGCTCGAATTCCCGCACGGCTACACCTACTCCGCCCATCCGGTCAGCTGCGCGGTCGCGCTGGCGACGCTGGACATCCTGCAGCGCGAACAGATGGTGGAGCGCGTACAGGCGCTGGCGCCGTACTTCGAGCGCGCGGTGCACAGCCTGCAGGGGGCCAAACACGTCGCCGACATTCGCAATATCGGCCTGGCGGCCGGCATCACGCTGGCGGCGCGGCCCGGCGAGCCGGCGCGGCGCCCCTTCGAGGCGGCGATGCGCTGCTGGGAAAGCGGATTTTACGTGCGCTACGGCGGCGACACCCTGCAGCTGGCACCGCCGTTCATCAGCAGCGAAGCGCAGATCGATGCGCTGATCAACGCCGTGGGCGACGCCCTCAACGCCACCGAATAAGGAGAGAACCATGACCATCACCCATTGGATCAACGGCGAGCCCGCCGCCGGCGGCGAACGCAGCCAGCCGGTTTACGACCCGGCCACCGGCCAATCGGCGCAGGAGGTGCAGTTGGCCGACCGCGCCACGGTGGAGCGCGCCATCGCCGCCGCCGAACAGGCTTATCCCGCCTGGCGCGATACCCCTCCGCTGAAGCGCGCGCGCATCATGATGAAGCTCAAGGATCTGCTGGAGCAACACGCCGACGCCATCTGCCAGTTAATCACCGCCGAGCACGGCAAGGTGCTCAGCGACGCCCTGGGCGAACTGCAGCGCGGCATTGAGAATATCGAATACGCCAGCTATGTGCCGGAACTGCTGAAGGGTGAACACAGCAAAGAGGCAGGCCCGGGCATCGACAGCTGGAGCGAGTTTCAGCCGCTGGGGGTGGTGGCGGGCATCACCCCGTTCAACTTCCCGGCGATGGTGCCGCTGTGGATGTGGCCAATGGCGGTCGCCTGCGGCAACACCTTCGTGCTGAAACCTTCCGAGCGCGTGCCTTCCGCCGCGCTGTATATCGCCCGGCTGGCGGCGGAAGCCGGGCTGCCGCCGGGGGTGCTCAACGTGGTCAACGGCGATCGTGAAGCGGTGGAGACCCTGCTGTATGACGGGCGCGTCAAAGCGATCAGCTTCGTCGGTTCGACGCCGGTGGCGGAACACATCTATCACACCGGCTGCGCGCAGAACAAACGGGTGCAGGCGTTGGGCGGCGCCAAGAACCACGCGGTGGTGCTGCCGGACGCCGATATCCCCGGCGCGGTCGGCGCGCTGATGGGCGCGGCCTTCGGTTCCTGCGGCCAACGCTGCATGGCTATCCCGCTGGTGGTGGCGGTGGGCGACGGCACCGCCGACGCGCTGATCGCCGGGCTGCGGCAACAGATGGCCGCCATGCGCGTCGGCCCCGGCAGCGACAACCGCAACGACATGGGGCCGCTGGTGACCCAGCAGCACTATCAGAAGGTGAAAGGCTATATCGATCAGGGCGTGGCCGAAGGCGCCGAGCTGCTGGTGGACGGCCGCGAACTGAGCGTGATCGGCGCCGACGGCCGCCCCAGCCAGGGGTATTTCCTCGGCCCGACGCTGTTCGATCGCGTGACGCCCGGCATGTGCATCTATCAGGAAGAGATCTTCGGCCCGGTACTCGGCGTGGTGCGCGCGGCCTCGCTGCCGGAGGCGATGGCCATGATCGACGCCCACGAATACGGCAACGGCACCTGCCTTTTCACCCGCGACGGCGAAGCGGCGCGCTACTTTTCCAGCCGCATTCAGGTCGGCATGGTGGGGATCAACGTGGCGCTGCCGGTGCCGGTGGCCTACCACTCGTTCGGCGGCTGGAAGCGCTCGCTGTTTGGCGATCTGCACGCCTACGGCCCGGACGCCGTCAGGTTCTACACCAAACGCAAGACCGTGACCCAGCGCTGGCCGGCCTCCGGCGATGCCCGCCGCGCCAGCTTCAGCTTCCCGTCGGGGCAGGGGTAACACATAAGAACAATAAACTTCCGGGGAGCAACGCTCCCCGGCATTTAGCGCGCTCCATTTGATTCCTGCGTACAGCCTGTGCAGCAAAACAATAACTCACTCACACGTTAATGGAGTCGTTATCCCATGAAAGAGTCCGCCCCTGAACACACCTTCAAAGGCAATCTCAGCGTCCTCGACGTGGTGATGATCACCGCGTCCGGCGTGACGCCGGCCAGTTCGATCTTCGTTATCGCGCCGCTGGCGATCGCCAACGCCGGCAGCGGCGCCTTTCTGTCGTTTCTGATCGCCGCCTGCGTCGCCGCCGCCATCGCGCTGTGCTATGCCGAGCTCGGCGCCGCACACCCCAGCGCCGGCGGTGAATACAGCATCATCAAGCGCCTGTTCGGCACCCTGTGCGGGTTGCAGACCTACCTGTTTATCCTCAGCGCCTCGCTGTTCGTGCCGGCGGTGCTGGCCACCGGCGCAGTGCCTTACCTGAACACCGCGCTGGGCACCCAATTCGACGCCTCGACCGCCGGCATGCTCACCGTGCTGGTCGGCGGTATCTGCGCCATTTTCAACATCAAGGCCAACGCCCTGCTGACCGGCGCCTTCCTGGTGGTGGAAGTGGCGGTGCTGGCGCTGATCGCCTGGCTCGGCTTCAGCCACCCGCATCAGAGTACGGAGATCCTCACCGCGCCGGTGATGCTGGACGCGCAGGGCAGCCTGGCGCCGGTATCGCTGCCGCTGATCGTCGCCATGGTCGGGGTCGCGCTGTTCTCCTACAACGGCTACGGCGCGGCGGTGTACATGGCGGAAGACATGCGCGAACAGGGCAGGCCGATGGCGATCGCGATCATGCTGACGCTGGTCATCGTGGTGCTGGTGGAACTGGTGCCGTTCACCGCCCTGCTGATCGGCTCGCCGTCGCTGACGGAGATGGCCAAACAGGCCGATCCGGTCGGCTACGTGGTCACCCAGCTCGGCGGCCCGACGCTGGCGCGGGTGGTGAGTGGCGCAATCTATCTGTCGGTGTTCAACGCCATTATCGCCATCGTGGCGCAGTTCAGCCGCATGATGTTCGCCAGCGGACGTGACGGCTTCTGGCTGCCGGCGTTCAACCGGGCGCTGAAAATCATCCACCCGCGTTTCGGCACCCCCTGGATCGCCACCCTGCTGTTCGGCGTGCCGTCGGCGCTGCTGGCGTTTTGCTCCGATCTCGAATCGCTGACCTCGTTCACCGTGATCCTGCTGCTGCTGGTGTACATCATTATGGCGGTGGCGGCGCTGATCAGTCGCCGTCGCCGCCACTTCCACCACCCGTACCTGATGCCGCTGTGGCCGCTGCCGGTGGTGGTGGCGCTGCTGTGCTGCCTGTACGTGCTGTGGACGATTTTGATCGCCAGCAGCCTGAAAGACTTTATTATCATTGCCGGCATCATCGGCTTCGGGTTGGCGCTGAACCATCTGCGCGGCCGCCAGACGGCGCCCCTCGCCGCCCCCTCAATAGAAGGAGAATAACCATGACGCAGCGCGCTCAGGATCTGGGCATCATCATCGGCCAGGGCTCGCCCGGCCCGCTGAACGCCATCACCGACGTGCCCGGCGTGCGCGTCGGCCATGCCAGCATTCATGCCGACTTGGCGGACGGGCGCAGCGTGCGCACCGGCGTGACGGTGATCGAACCGCGCCCCGGCTCCGCCCGCCACGCGCCCTGCTTCGCCGGCGTGCACGTGCTGAACGGCAACGGCGACGCCACCGGCCTGGAATGGGTGCGCGAAGCGGGCCTGCTGACCAGCCCGATCGCCTTCACCAACACCCACAGCGTGGGCGTGGTGCGCGATGCGCTGATCGCGCTGGAGCGTGAAGCGCTGCCCGCAGGCGACAACGCGGTGTATTGGAATATGCCGGTGGTGATGGAAACCTTCGATGGCCTGCTCAACGACATCAACGGCTTTCACGTCAAGGCCGAGCACGTGCGCGAGGCGCAGCAGGCGGCCCAGGGCGGCTTGCCGCAGGAAGGCGCGGTCGGCGGCGGCAGCGGCATGATCTGCCATGAATTCAAAGGCGGCAGCGGCACCGCCTCGCGCCGCTTGCCTGCCGATCAAGGCGGCTGGACGGTGGGCGCTATCGTGCAGGCCAACCACGGCAAGCGCGAGTCGCTGCTGGTCGGCGGTTACCCGGTGGGCCGGCATCTGGGGCATCTCCCCTCGCCGTTCACGCCGCAGTTGCCGCATCCCGGCATGGGCTCCATCGTGGTGGCGCTGGCGACCGACGCGCCGCTGCTGCCGCACCAGTGCGCGCGGCTGGCGCAGCGCGCCAGCATCGGCATCGCCCGCACCGGCGGGGGCACCGAGGATTCGAGCGGCGATATCTTTATCGCCTTCGCCACCGGCAACGACGGCCTGCCGCCCGCCGACTACGCCAATAAAGGCGATTTCACCACACCGCTGCGCATGGTGAACAACGACTACATTTCGGCGCTGTTCGCCGCGGCGGCGGAAGCGGTGGAAGAGGCGATCGTCAATGCGCTGCTGGCGGCCAATACCGTTAGCGGTAACGGCCACCGGGCGGAAGGGTTAAGCGCCGAACAGCTGGTGACGGCGCTGGAGAAAGCCGGCTGGCGGCGGTAAAAAAACACAGGGCGCGGAGGTTAACCGCGCCCTGATTATCAGGATCCACCGCCCGGTTTGGGCGTCGGGTAGTCGTAATCCAGCCGCAACGGTTCGGCGTAGACGCTGTTCCACAGCTGTTGGTACAGCTGGTCCAACCGCCCGCTCATCGCCGCGCTGTACATCACCAGCTCCAGATTGCGCGAGTTGTCCAGATAGCCGCCGGTCCAGTTGCTGGTGCCCACCCAGGCGATCTCATCATCGATGGTCATCAGCTTGCTGTGGATCACGCGGGCAAACGGAATGAAGCCGCTGCTGGCCGGCGGAATGGTCACCACCTTGATCTGTACGTTCGGCACCAGCGCCAGGCTCTTCAGCCAGGCGATATCCGGCTTTTTGGTGTTCCAGTTGGCCACCATCAGCTCGATCTGCACGCCGCGCGCCGCCGCGCTGCGCAGCGCGTTGTCGATGACCGCGTAGAAGGGGCGACTGCGCTCCGGGCCAAACGACAGCGGCGCGTAGTCCATCACCTGCACCCGCACCCGCCGTTTGGCGCCGGCCAGCAGACGCGGCAGCTCGGCCTGCGAATCGAGCACGCCCGCCGGGTTGTAGGCGCGCGGGCTGGCCACCAGATAGTTGCCCTGCGGCTGCGCCGTCGGCGGCGAATCGGGCAACGCCGGCACCGGCTTAGCCTGCGACAACAGCGCCTGCGCCTGCCAGTCCTGTTCGAAGATCGCCTGGATCTGCCCCACCACCTTGGCGTCGCTGATGCGCAGCCCGGTTTCGTGAATGTGCTCCAGCGCGCGCCAGTCGAAATTCTGGCTGCCGACGAACGCCTGTTCGCCGTCCACCAGCAGATATTTGGCGTGCAGAATGCCGCCGCTCAGCTTCTGGTAAGGAATGATGCGCAGCTCCAGATTGGGGATCGCCTTCAGCTGTTCCAGCGTTTCGGCGGTAGAAATGCGAATGCCCTTCTCTTCCACCAAAAAGCGGATTTTCACCCCGCGCTCACCGGCCGCCTTCAGGTGCTGCAGCACGCCGTCCAGCAGCGAACCGTCCTGATTCGCCACGTAAAACTGCCCCAGGTCGATGCGGGTTTTCGCCGCGTCGAACATCTCGCGCCACACCTCGGCGGTGTTGCGCAGGTCGTCGGCCTGCAGCGCGGTTTCCACCGGCGCGGTGTACACCAGCTCATAGCCGGGAATCGCAAAACGCGCCGCAGCGCTCTGGCTCAACATCAACAAACAACCGCTCCACAATGCCGCATAAAGGCGGCCGAGCGGCCGCCGTACTGGATGGCCATTAGGCATAGCGCGGCGCTCCGCTGTCAACCCATTGTTCGCCGCTGCCGTTCTCCGGGCGGCTGGTCGGCTGACCGGCGCGGATCAGCAGCACCTTCAGCAGCTCGTTGATGCGCTCCATGCGGCTCTGCAGGAAGTTGTTGGCCACCAGGCACAGCAGCGCGATGGCGATGCCGAGGCCAGTGGCGTACAGCGCGGTGCCCATCCCGGCCGACACCAGGCTCGGCTCGGACACCCCCGAGGCGGCCAGCGCCTTGAAGGTTTCGATGATCCCCATCACCGTGCCGAGCAACCCCAGCAGCGGCGCGGCGGTGACCACGGTTTCCAGCAGCCACAGGCCGCGCGCCATCGGCGGCTTACTCAGCAGGTACTGGGCGTCGATCAGATCGCCGATCGCCTCGCGGTCGCCGGCGCGGTGCTTCTGCGCCAATACCGGCGCGATCACCGCCATCGGCAGGCTGTTGCGCTGGGTCAGCTCGTCCGGCAGATCGGCGGCGCGGCGCACGTCCGGCGTCAGCGCCTGCTCCAGCCGGCGCGCCTGGCGTTGGGTATAGGCGAAGTACAGCGTGCGTTCGATGATGATCACCAGCGCGATCGCCAGCGCGGCGTACATCACGTAGAAAATAATGTCGTGCAACAGATTGGCGTCCATACAGGGCTCCTCTTCCCCGCCGCCGGGCAGGCGGCAGGGTATTCAGTTAAAAGGTGGCTTCCAGCGAGACGCTGAAGGTGCGTTCTTCGCCGACGTTGTAATACGGCGTGCTGGCCTTCACGCCGCCGTACGGCGCCGCGTTGAAGGTGGTGGTGCGCACCGAGGTCAGGTATTCCTTGTCAAACAGGTTGCTGATGCCAAAGCGCAGCGCGGCGCTTTTGACGATTTTCTTGTCCACGGGCAGATGCACCCCCGCCGCCAGATCGAACACCGTGCGGCCGCCGATCTTCTCGTCGTTGGTCAGATCGCCGTAGAACGCACTGACGTACTTGCCGCTGACGCTGCCGTAATACAGCCCGTCGTCATAACCCAACGTCATGTTCAGCAGGTTTTTCGGCACGTTCGGCACTTCTTTGCCGGAGGTCGGCAGCGGCTGCCCGCCGTTGCTGACGATGTCGCTCTTCTGCTTCGATTGGGTATAGGTATATGAGGTGTAGTAGTTGAAGTTATGCGGCAGTTGGCCGCTCCACTCCAGCTCCAGCCCTTTGTTCTCCACATTGCCGATGTTCATCATCTCGTAATCGCCGGCCGAGTTGGTGGTGGAGATCTGGCGATCGCTGTAGCGCATGTAGAACAGCGTGGCGCTCAGCAGCATGTCCTCTTGCTGGAAACGCCAGCCTAGTTCGTGGTTCCAGCTGAGTTCCGGCTTGGTGCTGAGCGAGTCGCCGACGTTGTACAGCACGTAGTTTGGCGGCGTGCGCATGTTGCGCGTCAGGTTGTAGAACACCTGGTTTTCCTGGTTCACCTTATAGCTGGCGCTGAAGTTCGGCAGGAATTCGTGATAGGTGGCTTTGCGCTTCTCCGGCACGTTGTACAGGCTGCCGCGGTTGTCCCCTTTGCGCTCCACGTACTGATAGGCCAGGCCGCCGACGAAGGTCCAGTCCGGCGTGGCGAACCAGGTGTCCTGCAGCCACACCTTCTGCGCCGGGGTGATGGTGTACTGGTTGCGCCCCTGCACCGTATTGCCGTTGGCGTCCTTCACCTGATCGGATCCGCCCGGTTTGCCCGAGATTTGCGCCGGATTGCCATCATCTTTGATGCTGATGAACGGTTGGGTCTGCAGCTGGCGCGCGCGCTCGTACCAGTAACCGATGTCCAGGCTGTGCTGATCGTTGATGTCCCACTTCAGCTTGGTGGTGATGCCCGGCCGCCAGGTTTGGGTCCACGACGGGCGGTAATAGGTGTTGGACTGCAGGTTGCTGAGGTCATACTGCCCGGCCTTGTCCGACGTGCTGGACAGCACCGAGGCCGTCTGGCCGTTGAAGCTGCCGCCGTTGCCCCAGTAGTAATACGGTTGCAGAGTCAGCGACAGGTTATCGCGCAGCTGCAGCTTCTGGGTGAACGACAGCGTGAAGGTTTCGAACGGGTTGCGTTCAATCTTGTAGTACTTGTTCAACTGCCCTTTGCTGTTGTACTCCGGTGTGGTGACGTAGTCGGTGTCACGGCCGTCGTTTTGGAACTGCGCCTTGCTCAGAGTGTTGTAGTTGGTGTTGTTCTGGCGGTTGTACTTCATCACCAGGTTGCTGCTGTTGCCGTTGCCGTCTTCGTACAGCGAGTTCATCTCGAACTTGTCGGAATACAGTCGCCCCTCGCCGCGCCACTTCTTCGCTTCGGTGTGCGAATAGGAGAGCCAGTTGCTGAAGCCGTTGTACTCGCCGGTCTCCAGGCGGGCAAAGGTTTTGCTCAGGCTGTTGCTGCCCAGCGTTTGCTTGACGAAACCGCCGAAGTCTTTCGCCGGGCGGCGCGTCACCAGGCCGATGTTGCCGCCGCTGGAGCCGATGTGCGGGCCGTCCGCTTCGGAAGACCCTTGGGTGACGAACACCTCCTCCAGGTTTTCCGCATCGCCGAGCAGGTTCGGGTATACCGCGTAGTTGCCGGAGTCGTTGATCGGAATGCCGTCCATCGACAGGCCGATCTGATCCGAGTTCATGCCGCGCATGGTGTAGTCCACGCCGCTCAGGCCGCTGGCGTCGTTGCTGTTGACGTTCAGGCCCGGCGTGTATTTCAGCTTGTCGATGGCGTTGGCCGCCGACGGCATTTTATCCATCGCCTCTTTGGTGACGGTAGAACGCGCCTTGGCGCTGTCATCCTGCACCATCATGCCGCCGCCGAGCGACTGCCCCTTGACGCTGATGGTGCCGACATCGGTGGCGTCGGCCGCCAGCGCGGCGCCCGGCAGCATCGCCGACATCACCGCCAGATAGATCCCAGAACGATTAAACGATTTCATTGTGTGCATCCCATAAAAATCAAACGATTAACCCTTGCGCTAAGGCGCCTGATAATTGAACGTCGCGGTAAATCTTTTGGTTGTTTGCCCGGCGAACGCCTCGCTCGGGAACGGCTTCACTGAACTGATGCTTTGCAGGCTGCTCATCGCCGCGCGGTTCAGCAGCATGCTGGCGGCTTTGTTGGCGATGCCGGAAGAGAGCACCCGCCCGCTGCGATCGACCTCCAGCCACACTTCGACGTTGCCCTGCGGGCGCTCGAGTGAGGCCTGACGCCCGCTTGGGTAGCGCTTGCGCTGTTCCAGCTCGCGGCGCAAGGCCAGCAGATAGCCGTTTTCAATCGCCTGAGCGTTCACCTTCGGCGCCGCGGGGGCGGCCGGTGCGGGCTGCGCCGCCGGTTTGCTGACCAGCGCGCGCGGCGCGGCGGGCGCCGGCGTCGGTTTAGGTTTCTCTACCGGTTTGGCTTTCTCTTTTACCGGCTTGGGCTTGGGCTTCGGCTGCGGTTTCGGCACCGGCTTGGCTTCCACGATCGGTTCCGGCGCCGGCACCACCGGTTCGGGGATCGGCTCCGGCTCGGGCGGCGGCGGTTCGGGCTGAGGTTCCGGCGGCGTTTCCGGTTGAGGTTCAGGCGCCGGTTCAGGCTCCACCAGCGCCAGTTCGATAGCAGTTTCGTCGTAGCGCGGCTGGATCTTCAGCGCCGCCTGCTGGCTGGCGAACAGCAGGCAACCGGCGACAATCAGCGCCGGCAGCCAGCTGAAAAGATGACGTGAGCGATAGAGCAGATACATGTCACAGCTTCCGTGTCGCGATGGAGACGGAGAAGAAACCGCCCTGGCGCAGGTTGTCCATAACCGCCACCAGCCGCTCGACCGCCACGCCCTTGTCGCTGTTGACGATGATGGTGGTGGTCTGGTTGGCCTGCTGCTGTTGCTTGAGCGTAGTGACCAACGCGCCGAGCGCGATCGGCTGGCCATCCAGCTGCAGCTGTTCGTCGGCCCCCAGCGTGATAATCGCTTTCTTCTGCGGTTTCAGCTGCTGCGCACTGCCGGCGGACGGCAGCTGCGTTTTCAGCCCGAGCGCCGGAATGACGTTCAGGCTAATCAAGACGAAAAACACCAATAAAAACATCATCACGTCGATCATCGGGATCAGTTCGATGTGCGCTTTGTTTTTTTTCGGTTCGTTCCAGTTACGCATGACACTCCCTCCCAAAAGCGAAGCAGCCAATATAGGAGGGGTATGTTTACCTTTTGTTACGCTTGTGTGATCTTATTTTCACAGTGTGGTTTTTTTGCGAGAATTTTTTCACTGGCAGGCGATAAGGGAGAAGATATAACTTATTAATTAGCGATAGTTTTTATTGGAATAATTGCGATTCGGGCATTTCAGAGAGCCAAAGCCAGAGAGGATAATGTGAGAATAGTGACAGCCCAAACGGTCACTACAACAAGACCTCAAGCCCGTGCTTGCGTACGATCGAAAGCAGCTTAAGCGACACGCCGCCCGGCCGCTTCACCCCCGTCTCCCATTTCTGTATGGTCGACACGCTGGTATTCAGATAACGGGCAAAAACCGGTTGGCTTAAACATAGCTGCTCACGCAAGGCTTTGATCTCTTGGGGCTGTAACATCTCGACCGGAGCAAGGCAAGACTCGTCGAAACTGCGTAGGGTTTCCAGAGAAATGGCGCCAGTACGATGCAATCCTTCAGCCGCGCTGTGAATCGCCTCAAAGGCCGGACTCCGAAACGTTTTTTCCTTCTTCATGACAAATCTCCATCCATTCGTTCTTCACGACCAAGGATTGGAGCATTTCATCGCTCAACGCGCCAAAATGCACCGCCAACTTGCGAAAAGCTTGCGATTCCGCCCCAGAGATATTGGCCTGGACCTGTTTGGCAAACAAAAAAACATACACCCAATGCCGACCGTTTTTCGCTAATACCAACGCACGGTCCCGATTGTGATTAAGACGTTTTTTAAATACACCACCGCCTAAATCCACAGCCAAGCCCCGTTGTACATCGTGTACCGCCCGACATAATGCCTTATCGGTAATGCCGTGCGCCTGAGCCTTCTTGCTAAACCAACGAGTGTTAAATGTACGCATTGCAATGAGTTTCCCGTAAAAATATAGCACTGAGTGAAACACTTTCCCAGAGCATTCCTTCTCGCCAGCATCACCTCAAACTCGATGATGGCCACCATGGGAAACCCGATTTGCATGATGGCGCGCATCATGGCTTCTTTCTGTGCAACGCTGAGGGCATCATTGCGAACGCACACACAACAACATGTTTTACAAGCATAAAAAAAGACGCCCGCAGGCGTCTTCTTGGCATTTTCACTGAGGCCGGAAGGCTTTCAGTTCACTTTCACCGGCATACCGGAACGGGCCTTGATCGCCGCGTCCACTTCGCTCTGGTTAACACCGGCGTCCATCAGCACTTTGCCGACTGGCGCGGAAATGGTCAGCGGCACCGGATCTTTCGATTGCAGCTGCTCTTCGTTGGCCGACAGCGGGTTGTGCACTTCCACATAGCGCGAGCCGTCCGGTTCGACGGTGGCTTTCATCGGTTCGTTGATGAACTGCACGCGGGTGCCGACCGGCACGTTTTCGAACAGGTACTTGATGTCGTCGGCGCGCAGACGCACGCAGCCGTGGCTCACGCGCAGGCCGATGCCGAAGTTGGCGTTGGTGCCGTGGATGGCATACAGGCGGCCAACATACAGCGCATACAGCCCCATCGGGTTGTCCGGGCCGGCCGGGAACACCGCAGGCAGGATTTCGCCGTCAGCCGCGTATTCGGCGCGCATTTTGGCGGTCGGCGTCCAGGTTGGGCCGTCTTTCTTGCGCTGCACGGTGGTGGTCCAGTTCAGCGGGGTGTCTTTACCCAGCTGGCCGATGCCGATCGGCAGCACCACGACGGTGTTGGAACCTTTCGGGTAGTAGTACAGACGCATTTCGGCGCTGTTGATGATGATGCCTTCACGCGGCGCGTCCGGCAGGATCAGCTGTTGCGGGATGGTCAGGGTGCTGCCGGCCTTCGGCAGGAACGGATCCACGCCCGGGTTGGCCTCCAGCATGTTGCTCAGCCCCATCTGATACTGGGCGGCGAAGCTCTCCAGCGGCAGTTTGCTGTCTTCCGGTACGGTGATTTGGATATTCTCGCCCACCAAACGGCTGTCTTTTGGCGGCAACGGGTAAACGACGGCGAAGGCAGCCTGGCTGAAAGCAACCAGTGCCGTAAACAGGGTTAATAACGCGCGAATGCTCATTTTCATCTTCGTGTTGGTCAAGGCCACTGGCGATTAGGGATATCGGTTTCTACGGCCACTTTACCCCGTTGAATTTCAGCCGACAGCCAACGGCGCTGCGGCCTGAAAAGCCAGGGGGGTTTGACCGGATGCGCATTATATGTGCACATCAATCAAAGTGTGAACCATTACCGATGTAATATCGCAATTTTTTGTAACCTGACGCGCCACGAAGGCGATTTTTTGCGAGAACCGCCGCCTAACTGGCGGCGGCCAACGCTTCCCCCCGCCGAATGGGGATCAGATATTCACAGCGGATCGCCGCGCCGCCGAGCGGGCAACAGCCCTCCTGCGCCGGGTAGAAACGCTCGATATCCTGCCCCGGCCGGCGGATGGCGTTCATCTGCGGCATGGCAGTGTCATACAATCGGACAATAAAGTTTTGTAACCCTTCCGCCTGCCCCTGATAGGTGAACCGGGCATACTCCCCCTGTTCGATAGTCACCCGCTCCCCCATCGCCCCTTCGTCCGGCAAAGCGGCGGTATACGCCATACGCGGGCAGCCCCGGCGTTGCCTGTCGACCTCCAGGCTGGTGAGGCCGTACACCACCTCCGGCAGCGCCTGCGGCCGCAGCAGTTGCCGCCAGGCATGGCGGCGCAGCTCGCACTTGGAGTCCGCCAACTGCCCCAGCGTGAAGCTGCGGCGCTGGGTGTTGCCCACCAGCTGCATGGCGGGCAGCGTCACGATGTCGGCCTGCGGCAACGGCGCTTCGGTCAGCCGCAGCGGCGGCTGCAGGCCATAGCTCGACCAATCTTGGCTGCGGCGATAGCTGGCCGGCGGCAAACCGAATTGCTTGCGGAAACAGCGGGTGAAGGTCTGCTGTGAATCGAACTGGTAAGTATCGGCGATGCAGGCCACGCTGGTGCCGGTCAGGCGCAGTTCGCGCGCGGCGGCGGTCAGCCTTCTGCGGCGCGCGTAAGTGCCGAGAATATGGCCGGTATGCTGCTTGAATATCCGCTGTAAATGCCACTTGGAGTAGCCGGACTTGGCGGCAATGTCGTCCAGCGTCAGCGGCTGATCCAGGCTCTGTTCGATCCAGGCCAGCAGCTGTTCAATCACCTGTTGCTGGTGCATGGTATTCCCCTTATTTGCTCAGTAATGTCTGCGCCAGCATCCGGCCTGTGGCTTCATCGGTGGCCACCAGTATCGGATAACCCCAGAATTTGGCGCCGTATTCGGCGAATTCTTCCGCCGCCGCGCGTTTGGCGTCGTCCGGCTCCAGCATGATCATGCCTTTCACCCACTGCTTCAGCGCCTCGCGGTTATCGCGTTTCCACAGCGCCACCTGGGTGCGGGCATCGCGATCGTGCTCTTCACCTTCATCGCCGACGCTGCGGTCGGTCATCAAGACAAAGGGTTCGGCGCGCGCCAACAGCGCGCTGAATTCAGCCAGCTCGGCCTGGGTATCGCGCCCGTTTCGGCGCATCCACACCAGCGGAAAAGTGGCGGTATCGAGTGACATAATCAGTTTCCTCGCGAAAGGGTTTTAGGACTGGCGCTTACTTTATCGGCACCGACGCTAGACCACATTGCGCAATCAGGACATAATACTTTTCAATTCCGCCAAATTGAGAATTATTCTCATGAAAGTACAGATCCCTCGCCGCAATCTCGATATCGATCAGGTGCCGCGCCCGCTGTTCGCCGTACAGAGTTCCACTATCGAACAGGACTGGGAAGTCGAGCCGCACCGTCATCAAAAGGCGCAGCTGATCTATACCGTGCGCGGCATGATCCGCTGCGAAGTGGAAAACGGCCTGTGGCTGGTGCCACCGCAGTGCGCGCTGTGGATGCCGGGCAACGTGTTGCACAACGCCCAGGGCGCCGGCTCGACCGAGGCTTACTGCCTGTTCGTCGATCAACACGTCGTCGCCGGCTTGCCGCAGAGTTGCTGCACGCTGTCGGTCTCGCCGCTGCTGCGCGAGCTGCTGCTGCAGGCCAGCACCTTCGAACCGCTCTACGACGAACAGGGCGCCGAAGGGCGCCTGACGGCGGTACTGCTGGATCAGCTGGTGGCCGCGCCGATCGAGAATCTGCACCTGCCAGTATCAGACGACGCGCGCATCCGGCAGTTGACCGAAGGCATGCTGAGCTGCCCGGCGGACAAATCCACCCTCGGGCAGTGGGCGCAGCGCATCGGCATGAGCGAGCGCTCCCTCAGCCGCACCTTGCAACAGCAGATGGGCATGAGCTTCGGCCACTGGCGGCGCCAGCTGCACGTGATGCTGGCGCTGCAGCGCTTGACGCAGGGCGAGAGCGTACAGACGGTAGCGTTGGATCTGGGCTATGAAAGCGCCAGCGGCTTCGTCACCATGTTCAGAAAGGCGGTGGGCAAACCGCCGGCGCGTTATCTGGCGGAGCGCAACGCCTCCGGGCAACCCCTGGGCGGCGCGATCAGCATGTGAACGGCCGGCGTATGCCGGCCTGGCAAGAGGCGGATCAGAAGTCGTAGAACACCGTAATCCAGGTGGAGTCCGGCTCGTTGTCGCTGCTGTTGGCCAGCGTGCGCTCCACATACACCGACAGACCGTAACCAATGGTGGTGCCCGCGCCAAGGTAAACGTGGTTGGCGTGATACGCCTCGTCACCCTTCAGCCGCAGCGAGTCCGCCGCCACGTAAGGCTGGATCGATTTGAGGAACGGCTTGTCGATATTGAAGGTGTAACCGACAAAACCTTCCAGCCCGTAGCCGTCACCGGCGAAGAAGTGCGACAGCGTGCGCTGGCGGGTGCTCGGCACATAGTCTTTGTAATAGCTGGCGGTGCCGACGATGTACCAGTTGTTCGGCTGCCAGGTCAACGCGGTGCCGGACAGCTGCTGGTGATAATCCTTTTCGCTGTACAGATTGTCTTTGATCTTCGCATCGGTATAACTGTAGGCCGCGCTGAAGGTGAAGTCTTTCGTCACCTTGTAATCGAAGCCCAACCCACCTCCGCCCTTGCGGCGGTAAATCAGGTTATCCGCAGTGTGCAGATCGTCTTCCGGCAATAAATAGTTGGCATACAGCGTCACCGGCCCGAAATCATTGGTGTACTTGATGCTGTTTTTCGGTTTATTGCCGCCGTCGTAGTCGCCGGAAATACCGATACCGGTGCCGCCCGCATGGCCATCGTTATCCCAGACGTCGCTTTTGATGCCGACCACCGAATAATAGATGCCGTATTGATGGCCGTAGGTCAGGGTACCGTAACGATCGTCCTTGAAACCGGCGTACAGCTGGCGCTGATAGTCGCGCTTGCCGTCTTCGTTATAGTGCCCGTCCCAGCTGAGCGCGTGCGCAAGATCCACGCCCCACTCGTAATAGCCGATGATCGAGGTGTCCTGCGTCAGCGCATAGTCGCCGCTGAAGCGAAAACGCGTGCCGCCGTCGTGGCCGTTTTTGTCATAGCCCGGCTCCGGGCCGTTATTGAAGATCCACTCGGGGCGAATGCTGCCGCCCACCTTTAAACTGAGCGGCGCCAGCAACACATTACTCTGCGGGTTTTTATCCAGAATGGTGATCTCGGCCTGTGCGCCGGCGGATAACGCCGACAGCAAGACGCCGCCAATGAATATTGGCGTTGTATTTTTTCTCATTATTACCCCTGCCCGAAAAAATTATTGTTATAAACACGGTGGTCTTAAGCCACGCGGAAATAATTACCCGATGTAAACAGCGCACGCAAGATATAAAAATTCACGTCATAATCTGCCATTATTCCAGGTTGGCTTTATTTTCAGCATAAACGTGTTCATCTGTAACGCGAAGAAAAACAATGTAATAACCGCAGCACGAAATAAACCAATCCGCATCTTTTATCCAAAATAACCCGGCGTGATTATCCGGGAATAAAGATAGCAAATAACAAATAAATATTATTGCCACAGGTAAACCGTCACGCAGGGGAATTAACTAAAGGCGGGAAATAACGACGGAGCGCGTTGCGCGCTCCGGGAGAGAGAATTCACTACTGCGCCAGCCAGCCGCCGTCCATGTTCCAGGCAGCGCCGCGCACCTGCGCCGCCGCATCACTGCACAGGAACAGCGCCAGCTCGCCGAGCTGCTCAGGCGTGACGAACGCTTGCGAAGGCTGCTTCTCCGCCAACAGCTCATCGCGCGCCTGCTGCGGATCGGTCCCGGCAGCGATACGTTTGTCGATCTGCTGCTGCACCAGCGGCGTCAGCACCCAGCCGGGGCAGATGGCGTTGCAGGTGACGGGCGCGCGCGCGGTCTCCAGCGCCAGCGTCTTGGTCAGCCCCACCACGCCGTGCTTGGCCGCCACATAGGCCGACTTGTCTTTCGACGCCACCAGCCCGTGCACCGACGCCACGTTGATGATGCGCCCCCAGTTGCGCTCGCGCATCCCCGGCAGCGCCAATCGGCAGGTATGGAACACCGCCGACAGGTTGATGGCGAGAATGGCGTTCCATTTCTCCACCGGGAACTGATCCAGCGGCGCCACGTGCTGAATGCCGGCGTTGTTCACCAGAATGTCCACGCCGCCGAACTCGCGTTCGGCATAGTGCATCATGTCCGCTATCTGGCCCGCATCGCCGAGATCGGCGCCGTGATATCCCGGCGCGGCGCCCAGCCGCGCGACCTGCATTTGCGCCTGCTCCACGTCGCCGAAGCCGTTGAGGATCACGCGCGCGCCGGCGGCGGCCAACACGGATGCTATCCCGAGGCCGATGCCGCTGGTCGAGCCGGTCACCAGCGCGGTTTTGCCTTGTACACTCATGGTATCGCTCCTTTAAACAATGCCGGTCAGGTAGAACACGCCGATCACGAACAGCACCGCGGCGCTCTTGATCAGGGTGATGGCGAAGATGCCGCCATAGGCCTGCCGGTGGCTGAGGCCGGTGATCGCCAGCAGGGTGATCACCGCGCCGTTGTGCGGCAAGGTGTCCATGCCGCCGCTGGCCATCGAGGCCACCCGGTGCAGCACCTCCAGCGGAATGTGTGCCGCATGGGCGGCGGCGATAAAGCTGTCGGACATCGCCGCCAGCGCGATGCTCATGCCGCCGGAGGCCGAACCGGTGATGCCGGCCAGCAGGGTGACGCTGATCGCTTCGTTCAGCAGCGGGTTGGGGATTGCCGACAGCGCCTGCGACAGCACCAAAAAGCCCGGCAGCGCGGCGATCACCGCGCCGAAGCCGTATTCGGAGGCGGTGTTCATCGCCGCCAGAATTGCACCGCCGACCGCCGTCTTGCTGCCTTCCGCCAGCCGGCCGCGAATATTGCGAAAGCCGAACACCACCACCAGCAGAATACCCGACACCAGCGCCGCTTCCACCGCCCAGATGGCGGTGATCTTCGCCACATCGGTGGTGATCGGCTTGGCCAGCCCCGGCAGCGTCAGGTCGTGGCTGGCGCCGTACCACTGCGGGATCCAATGGGTGAAGCCAAGGTTGAATACCCCGACCAAAATCAACGGCAGGATGGCGATCAGCGGGTTCGGCAGGTTGATGTCGTCCGGGGTTTCCGGCTCGTTCAGCAGATCGGTACCGTAACCCTCCCCCTTCAGCTGCGCCTTGCGCCGCTGGCGTTCAAGATACAGCAGACCGACCGCGATGATGAACAGCGAGCCGATCAGCCCCAGCCAGGGCGCAGCCCAGGCATTGGTGCCGAAGAAACTGGTCGGGATGATGTTTTGGATCTGCGGCGTGCCGGGCAAGGCGTCCATGGTGAAGGAGAAGGCGCCGAGCGCTACGGTGGCCGGGATCAGCCGCTTGGGGATGCCGCTCTGGCGGAACAGCTCGGCGGCGAACGGATAGACCGCGAACGCCACCACGAACAGCGACACCCCGCCGTAGGTCAGCAGCGCGCACACCAGCACGATCACCGGAATGGCGTGGCGTCGGCCGAGAATACGGATCGCCGCCGCGACGATCGAACGGGAAAAGCCGGACAGCTCGATCAGCTTGCCGAACACCGCCCCCAGCAAGAACACCGGGAAGTAGAGCTTCACGAAGCCGACCATCTTCTCCATAAACAGCCCGGTGAAAGTCGGCGCCACCGCGCCGGGATCGGTCAACAGCACCGCGCCCAGCGCGGCGATCGGGGCGAACAAAATCACGCTGTAGCCGCGGTAGGCGGCCAGCATCAGTAATCCCAGTGCTGCCAGGGCAATCAAAACGCTCATCAGGCACCTCGCTATCGTTGTTATTGTCAGGTACGGCGTGCGAAATTACGGTTTCAGCGCAAAGCGCAGCTGATGCGCCCGTCGCCGTTGAATGCGTTCCTTGCGGGCTTCATCCCAAAGATAAAATCCCCGGCCGCTGCGCTGGCCGGTATCGCCGCGCCGCAGCCGCTGTTCCACCAGCGCCATCATCTCGTCGCCGGTCGCCAGTTCCGGGAACAGGTGGCGGGCGATGTCCGCCACCGTCGCCAGCCCGGTCATGTCGGCGGCCTCCAGCGGGCCGACCATGGCGTAGCGCCGCCCCAGCGAGGCGCGCATCACCTGATCCACCACCTCGGCGCTGGCGATGCCGCTGTGGACGATGTGCAGCGCCTCGCGCAGCACCGCAAACTGCAGCCGGTTGCCGACAAACCCCGGCGCGGCGCGTTCCAGCAGCACCGCCTCCAGCGCCATCCCGCCGAGCAGCGCCTGCACCGCCGCCAGATGGCGCGGATCGGTGGCGCGGCCGGGCACGATCTCCACCAGCGGGATCAGGTGCGGCGGGTGCCAGAAGTGGGCGATCAGCAGCCGCTGCGGATGGGTCATGCGCGCCGCCAGCTCGTCCGGCGGCAGGCCGCTGGTGTTGCTGGCAATCACCGCGTCGTCGGCGATCAGCCCCTCCAGTTGCTCATACAGCGCGTGCTTCAGCTCGAGCCGTTCCGGGATCGCCTCGATAAGCAGCCGGGCGCGCGCCACGCCATTCAGATCGCCGGTCACGCGCAGGCGCGCCAGCGCCGCGTCGCGCTCACCGCGATCAAACTGCCCGACGTCGCTCAGCTCGGCCAGAATGCCGCTCGCTACCGCCGGCGCTTCCGCCAGGCGCTGCGGATCCGGGTCATACAGCAACACCTCATGGCCGTGGCGAATAAAGTGGGTGGCGATACCCACCCCCATCAGCCCGGCGCCCAGTACCGCATAGTCAGATGACTGCATCGTGCCCTCCTCGGTTGTTTACGGGCGCTCTACCGCCAGCGCCACGCCCTGCCCGCCGCCGATGCACAGCATCGCCAGCCCCTTGTTCACCTCGCGGCGCTGCATTTCGAACAGCAGCGACACCAAAATGCGGCAGCCGGAGGCGCCGATCGGATGTCCCAACGCGATCGCTCCGCCGTTGACGTTGACCCGCTCCGCCTCCCAGCCCAGTTCTTTGCCCACCGCCAGCGCCTGCGCGGCGAAGGCTTCGTTAGCCTCGATCAGATCGACGTCCTCCAGCCGCCAGCCGGCTTTCTCCAGGCAGCGGCGCGCGGCCGGCGCCGGGCCGATGCCCATGATCGCCGGATCGACCCCCGACGACGCGTAACCGGCGATGCGCGCCAGTACCGGCAAGCGCAGCGCGGCGGCTTTTTCCGCGCTCATCAGCAACACCACGGCGGCGCCGTCGTTGAGCGACGAGGCGTTGCCGGCGGTCACCGTGCCCTCTTTGCGAAACGCCGGGCGCAACCGCGCCAGCGCCTCCAGGCTGGTGTCGCGCGGCTGTTCGTCGTGCTCGACCCGCAGCGCCTCGCCCTTCGGCTGCGGCACCGTCACCAGCGTAATCTCCTGCGCAAAACGCCCGGCCTGCTGCGCCGCCTGCGCCTTCTGCTGCGAGCGCAGCGCAAAGCTGTCCTGCTCGGCGCGGCTGATGGCGTATTTCTCCGCCAGGTTCTCGGCGGTGATGCCCATGTGGTAGTCGTTGAACGCGTCCCACAGGCCATCGTGGATCACGCTGTCCACCATCTGCGCGTGACCGAGGCGCAGGCCGGCGCGCGCACCGGCCATCAGGTAAGGCGACTGGCTCATGCTTTCCTGGCCGCCGGCGATCACCGCGTCGGCGTCACCGCTGCGGATCGCCTGCACCGCCAGATGTACCGCCTTCAAACCGGAGCCGCACACCTTGTTGATGGTCAGCGCCGGGGTCGTCACGGGCAGCCCGGCGTTCAGCGCGGTCTGACGCGCCGGATTCTGTCCGCAGCCGGCGGTCAGTACCTGGCCGAGGATCACTTCATCGATCTGCTGCGGCGCCACGCCGCTTTGCGCCAGCAGCCCCTGCACCGCCGCCGTGCCCAGTTCCACCGCCGTCAGCGGCGCCAGCGCGCCGTGAAAACTGCCGACCGGCGTGCGCGTCGCCGCCACGATCACCACTTCACGTTGTTGCACATTCACCTCCCGTTTCAGAAACGCATTTCCGGCACTTGCTCTGGCACGATCAGCCGGCCGGCGGTTTTGGCGACAATCTCCGCCACGCTGACGCCGGGCGCGCGTTCGCGCAGCACGAAGGCGCCGTCTTCTATTTCCAGATAGGCCAGATCGGTCAATACTTTGCGGATGCAGTTGGCCCCGGTCAGCGGCAGCGTGCAGCGCGGCAGCAGCTTGGACTCGCCGCTCTTCGAGGCGTGGGTCATCACCACGATGATGTTCTCCGCCCCCGCCACCAGATCCATCGCGCCGCCCATGCCCTTGACCATCTTGCCGGGGATCATCCACGAGGCGATGTTGCCCTCGACGTCCACTTCAAACGCCCCCAGCACGGTCAGATCGACGTGGCCGCCGCGGATCATGGCGAACGACTGCGCCGAATCGAAGATCGACGCGCCGAGGCGCGCGGTGACCGTCTGCTTGCCGGCGTTGATCATGTCGGCGTCCAGCTGCTGCTCGGTCGGGAACTCGCCCATCCCCAGCAGGCCGTTTTCCGACTGCAGCATCACGTCCATGCCCGCCGGCACGTAGTTGGCCACCAGCGTCGGGATGCCGATGCCCAGGTTGACGTAGTAACCGTCCCTCAGCTCTTGCGCCACGCGCTGCGCCATTTGTTCACGGGTAAGCATGCGAATTCTCCTTATGCCCGCAGGGTGCGTTGTTCGATACGCTTTTCGAAGGTGCCCTGAATCAGCCGATCGACGTAGATGCCGGGGGTGTGGATCGCCGCCGGATCCAGCTCGCCCGGTGCGACGATCTCTTCCACTTCCACCACCGTGATGCGCCCGGCGGTCGCCATCAGCGGATTGAAGTTCTGCGCGGTGTGGCGGTAGATGACGTTGCCGAAGTGATCGGCCTTCCAGCCTTTCACGATGGCGAAATCGCCGGTGATGGCGGTTTCCATGATGTAGGGGCGGCCGTTGAACTCGCGCACCTCTTTGCCTTCGGCGATCGGCGTGCCGTAACCGGTGGCGGTGAAGAACGCCGGGATACCGGCGCCGCCGGCGCGGATCTTCTCCGCCAGCGTGCCCTGCGGCGTGAGATCCACCTCCAGCTCGCCGCTGAGCGCCTGCTGCTCGAACAGCGCGTTTTCACCGACGTAAGATCCCACCACCTTGCGGATCTGATGGGTTTCCAGCAGCCGCCCGAGGCCGAACCCGTCGACGCCGCAGTTGTTGGAAACCACCGTCAACCCGCGCACGCCGCGCCGGCGGATCTCTTCGATCAGATTCTCCGGGATGCCGCACAGGCCAAAGCCGCCCGCCAGCACCGTCATGTTGTCCGTCAGGCCTGCCAGCGCTTCCTGGTAGCTGCCGACGCGTTTGTCGAGCCCTGCCATATCGTTGCCCCTGCATGTTGCGGCGCAGGGCGAAATGCCCTGCCTTGCGTGAGGGCATCTTCAGGTCACAAAAATGATTTGTTAATTTTGTTTTTATGCCGCATTCATTTAGAATTTTTATTAATCACTCGTTAACCGACAATTAACAAAGAGTTAACGCCAACCAAAATGAAAATGAGCATCAAACAGTTACGCGCGTTTTTAGCGGTAGCTCACACTCTGAATTTCGCCCAGGCCAGCGAGCGGCTGAATATTTCTCAGCCGGCGCTCAGCCTGGCGATCCGTGGGCTGGAAGACGCGCTGGGCGGGCCGCTGCTGCTGCGCACCACCCGCCGGGTGACGCTGACGCCGGAAGGAGAAACCTTCTTCCCGATGGCGCGCCAGCTGCTGGCGGATTGGGACAACGCGGAAGAGGCGATGCGTCAGCGCTTCACCCTGCAGATGGGCAAGGTGGCGATCGCCGCCATGCCGTCGTTCGCCGGCAACCCGCTGCCGCCGATCCTCAAGGCGTTTCGCGATCGCTATGCCGGCATCAACGTGGCGGTGCATGACGTCATCAACGAACAGGTGTTTGAAATGATCCGCGAAGGGCGGGTAGAGATGGGCATCGCCTTCGAGCCGGAGCCGAGCGACACCCTGCACTTCACCCCGCTGTGCCGCGATCGCTTTCTGGCGGTGGTGCCGAAGGATTCGACGCTGGCGCACAAGGCGCAGGTCAGCTGGAAGGAGCTGCTGACGCTGGATTTCATCACCCTGCAGCGGCCATCGGCGGTGCGGCTGCTGCTGGAGCAGGAGCTGGCCCGCAGCGGGCGAACGCTGGAGGTGGCGTTTGAGAGCCACCAGCTGGTGACGGTCGGGCGCATGGTGGCCAACGGCCTCGGTGCCAGCGCGGTGCCGGCGCTGTGCGAGAAACAGATGGATGAGCTGGGGGCGGTCTGCGTGCCGCTGATCGGCCCGATCATCGAACGGCGCGTGGGCCTGATCCGCCTGGCGCAGCACCAACTCTCTTCCGCCGCGCAGGCGCTGGCGACGGTAATCGAACGGGAGATGGCGGGGAGTGGCGGGCAGCCTGCGCTTAAACCGTAAACCCGACGTGCTTGCCGCCCGGCAGTTCAATGTCCAGGCGCAGCGTGCCGCCCATCGCTTCCACGTAGCCACCAACTACAGCGGCATTATTGGGCCAGACATCAAAAAACGCTATGAATGGGTATTGCGAGCTTTCCTGAAAAATCCAAAGAACCGGAACACCTTATTATGACAAGACGTTATCTCTCTTTGCTGTGCGTACTGCTACTGAACGGCTGTCAATCCACTCAGCCCTGGTACCATCCGTTGGATGTCTCGCTCAAAGACAATCAACCTTGCTTTGCCGTGCCTATCAACAGCGTTCGCAGCGGCGACAAACTGCAAAACCGGGGAGTGATCGTCTCACGACAGGAACAACAGCAATGGCATATCGTCTGGACCTCACCAGAAATCACTCCGTTGCCTGACCTGAAACCGGGACAATGCGTCACCTATCCGCAAGTAAACTGGGCAGCGGGAGAATACTCAGTCTTGCTCGGCATCTCGATGAATAACGACACGGAAAGGCGTAAATACATGAAAAAATTCAACTTAAGAATTAATCCCAAGGGAGAAATACAGCTACAGTAAGGAGACTGGGATTATTTATTCCCCCTCCACCGCCTGCACCGCCGCCTTCTGCGTGGCGCGCTGATATAAGCACAGCTCCCTGCCCGGCTGGTTTTTCATAAACGGCTGCGGGTAGCGCCCACCGATAAACAGCGCCGAATAGCCGACGTCGTCACCGTAGTGAATAATCTCCCCTTACACCCTGGCGTTTTTTAGCCCGCTGGCTTTCAGGCAGGCGGCGCGCATCGCCCGTTCGCTCTCGGCCCACGCCTGTGGGGAAGACGCGGTGGCGTGGAACGCGGCCAGCGCGGCGATAAGCAGCCCTATTCTCTTCATCGTTATCTCTCCTTCTACGGCCCATCTCGCCAGTATAGACCGTGCCGCCCCGGCCAACCCGCCGCGCTCTTTACGGCATTTTTATTCCGCGCCCCGTTAACGTTACGGCGTTTTTACAGACAGTTTTTGCCGCCGCAGATACCCTTTTCACATCGCCGCTATGGCCTCACAAGAGAGTTGTCTCATGCATTTATCCCTGCCTCTGGCCGTGACCGGTCTTCGTTCTGGAGCGCGCCATGCATTCTAATATCATCGGCTTCAATCCTCTGCTGGCGGAGCTGCCCACATCGCCGACGCGCACCTTCCGCAAAGAGCTGGAACACTACCTGCAGCGCTATCCGGATACCGAACAGCTGGATATTTATCTGCACGATCTGAACGGCCAGCTGCGCGGCAAGCGCCTGCCGATCGCCGAAGCCTTTGGCCTGGAAAAAGGCTGCTACTTCCCGCTGTCGATCTACGCCCTGGATCTGCACGGCCGGGTGATTGAAGAAAGCGGGCTGGGGCAGCGGGCGGGGGAGCCGGATCGGCTGTGCCTGCCGGTGCCCGGCACGCTGCGCCCCTGCGCGCGCGATCCCGAACGCCACGCCCAGCTGCTGCTGACGATGCAAAACGCCGACGGCGGCGCCTGCGAGCTGGAGCCGCGTGTGGTGCTGCAACGGGTGCTGAAGCGCCTGCACGAGCGCAACTGCTTCCCGGTGGTGGCGGCCGAACTGGAGTTCTACCTGCAGGATCCGCAGCGCCCCGCCGAGGCGGAAACCTGCCCGACGCAGAGCTTCGCGGTGGATGCGCCCGAGCGCCACCATGCGCTGCTGAGCGACATCGAACGGCACGCGCGGCTGCAAAGCCTGCCGCTGACCGGCGTGGTGGCCGAAGCCGCTTCCGGCCAATACGAGCTGAATCTGCATCACAGCCGGCGCGTGCTGGAAGCCTGCGACCAGATCATGGCGCTGAAACGCCTGACGCGGCAGATTGCCGAGCAGCATCACCAGCACGCCTGCTTTATGGCCAAGCCCTGCGCCCACGCCGCCGGCAGCGGGCTACATTTCCATATCAGCTTGCAGGACGAGCACGGCGAGAACCTGCTGACCGGCGCGCCGGGCGAACTGAGCGATAACATGCAGCAGGCGATGGCGGGCATGCTGGCGCTGATGCCGGCATCGATGGCGATCCTGGCGCCCAACATCAACGCGTTTCGCCGCTTCCGCCCCGGCATGCACGTGCCGCTGCGCGCCTCCTGGGGCCACAACAACCGCACGGTGGCGCTGCGCCTGCCCTGCGCCGACAGCGCCAACCAGCGTATCGAATACCGCCTGGCCGGCGCCGACGCCAACCCTTATCTGGCGCTGGCGGTGATGCTCGGCGGCCTGTTGCACGGGCTGGAACACCCGCAGCCGCTGCCGCCCGCCGCCAACGGCTGCGAGAGCGATAACGCCGCGCCCTTGCCGCTCGGCCAGCAGGAGGCGCTGGCGCTGTTCCGCCACAGCGATCCGCTGCGTGAGCTGCTCGGCCCGGCGTTCTGTACCCTGTGGCACACCTGCAAAAGCGCCGAGCTGCGCCGCTTCGAGGAACAGGTCACCGCCGCCGAACTCGGCTGGATGCTGTAACCGACCTCCGATTCGTTAACCTAAGGATAATCATGAACATGCAACCGCAACGGGCGTCCGTGCAGCCGCTGCTCTGCTGGCGCAAAGGCGTTTTTCATATCAGCACCGATCGGCAGTTGTTGGATATCGACGCGATCCAGCGTTTCCTCAGCCTGCAGGATCGGGCGGCGGCGGAGCGCCTGGTACACCACGGCCTGTGCTTCGGGCTATACCGCAAGCGCCACCTGCTCGGTTTCGCCCGCATGGTGACCGACTACGCCACCTTCGCCTCGGTGAGCGAACTGTTCGTCAGCGCCGAGTACCGCGGCGTCGGGCTGGGAAGCTGGCTGGCGCGCTGCTGCCTGGCGCACCCGGCTTTGCGCGGCCTGCGCGTCACGCTGCCCGCTCTGCAAGCGCCCTGGCGCGCCGATGGTTCGGCGCACGCCCTGCGCGCCCTTCACTGATAAGGAGACCCTCATGTCTCGTTTGGTGCTGATTTCCAACAAGCAGTGCGACGGCAAGGATCTGGCCTGCGCCGGCCAGACGCTGGCGGCCGACGCCGAACCGGGGCTGTGGCTCGGCTGGAACGGCGACGTGCAGAATTTCGCGCAGCGCCCGATCAGTTGCCGCCAACGTGCCGGTTACGATCAGGTGACCTTCCCGCTGTCGATCGAAGAGTTCCGCCGCCACTATCAGGGCTACTACCACGACGGCCTGTGGCCGGTGTTCCACAACCAGCCGGAGAAGGCGCACTTCACGCCGGAAAACTACTGCGCCTACCGGCAGCTGAACCGCCGTTTCGCCGATATCGCCTGCGAACACCTGTGCCCGGGCGACATCGTCTGCATCGATGACTACCAGCTGCTGCCCTGCGCGCAGGCGCTGAAGGAACAGGGGCTGCTGAACGCCTGCGCGTTCTTCTTCCACCTGCCGTTTCCGTCGGCGGCGCTGCTGCGGCGCATCCCGGAACATCGCCAGCTGATCGCGTCGCTGCTGTTCTACGATTTGATCGGTTTTACCACCACCGACGATCGCAACGCCTTTCTCAGCTGCCTGGCGGGCGAATTCCCGCTGGAGATGCTGCCCGACGATCAGATCCAGGCCAACGGGCATCTGTCCGCCACCGGCATTTTCCCCGCCGGCATCAACGGCAGGCAGGTTTATTGATTTACGGCGGTGCGCCCCCTTCGGGCGCGCCGTTTTATTTCGCCGTGATTTATTTTCACCGTATTTACCGCCATCAAAATAGGTTATTTTATTTTCTGAATATAGCGATTAAAAAATGAATATTCATCCTGTTACATATCAACCGTAAAAACCCTACGCCGCCAATTGCTTTTTATTAGCAAAACACATTACCCTCTCCGGGCCATATTTAAACCGAGGAGGGCCCTATGGGCGATGAAAGTTTTAGTTTTATGCTAATGCTATTGGGCACCTTTCAGTAATGCCATCCACGTTGCATTCTGAAAGATACGGAATGCGGCAACCGCTCCCCTTCTGACGGCCTTTCCCGCTCTGCCTGCCCGCCCATCGCCCCGCTGCGAAAACAACGTCTGTCTCAACCGCTACAGCGGTATTTATCTGGTGTCGCCGGGCCTATTACCCGAGCGGCGACGGATTTCTTATGGGAAAAATAAGGTATTGCGTTATGCAAAATAACCGGGGTACATCTATTTTCAGAAAGTCTTATTTAAATGACTTTATCGTTATCGCCATCGGCGTTTTCTTCATTGCCTTTTTTATTCGCGCGTGGGGCGACATGCACGGCGACTTCAATGAACAAAACGTCTCTGCCATTAGTCTCGATGCCTGGAACCTGCTTTATTATTCGCTCAGAACCAGCATGCGTTTTCTCCTCGGCATGGCCTGGTCGCTGCTGTTTTCTGTGGTGTTCGCCGTGCTGGCCGCGCGCTATGCGCCGCTGCGCCGGGTGATCCTGCCCTTCGTCAACTTTATGGAGTCGGTGCCGCTGGTGGGGTTCCTGACCTTCACGACCGTGTACTTTCTCAACCTCTACCCGCACAGCGTGATGGGGCTGGAGTGCACCGCCATCTTCGCGGTGTTTACCGGCCAGGCCTGGAACATGATGCTGACGCTGTATCAGACGCTGCGCATCGTGCCCAAGGAGCTGGATGAAGCCGCCCGCAGCTTCAATTACAACCCGTGGCAACGCTTCTGGCGGCTGGAATTCATCTATTCGGTGCCGGGCCTGCTGTGGAACGCCATGGTGTCGCAATCCGCCGCCTGGTTCGCCCTGGTGGCCTCCGAAGCCATTCCGGTCGGCGATCGCTCGGTCGAACTGCCCGGCGTCGGTTCCTATATCGCCGAAGCGCTGGCGCAGCAGAACGTGCCGGCGATCCTGTATGCGATCGTCGCGCTGGCCGCCAACATCGTGCTGCTCGATCAGCTGGTTTTCCGCCCGCTGGTGCGTTACACCGCCCGCTTCAAATACGAAGACGTCACCGCCAATCGCCCGCTCGGCAATCCGTGGTTTTACAACAGCCTGGCCTTCTCGCACGTCGGCGCGGCGCTCGGCCGCACGCTGCGCGCGCTGGCTGACCTGTGGCTGTTCAAGCTGCCGCGGCTGTGGTACGCCATCGGCCTGCACCGCCTGTTCAGGCTCGCCGCCAAGGGGAACTGGCTGTGGCGCAGCCTGTGGTATCTCGGCGTGGTGCTGGCCTGCGTCTGGTTCGGTTACCGGCTGTGGGAATACTTCCCCAAACAGTACTTCGCCATGCTGCCGGAATGGATGCTGCTCACCACCGCGCGCGTGGCCGCGGCCATGCTACTTAGCGTGGCGATCTTCACGCCGCTGGGGGTGTGGATCGGCATGAATCCGCGGCTGGTGAAGATCTTCCAGCCGATCATCCAGATCCTGGCGGCCATTCCGCCCAATATTTTCTACCCGCTGATCGCCGCCTTCATCGCCATTTATCACCAGGATCTCGGCTGGTGGGCCATCCCGATGATCATGCTGGGCACCCAGTGGTACGTATTGTTCAACGTGATCGCCGGCGTTTCCGCCATTCCGACGCAGATCACCGAGGTCAGCGAAACCTTCGGGCTGCGCCGTTTCCGCTGGTGGCGCTACTACATGCTGCCGGCAATTTTCCCCTACATCGTGACCGGCATCATCTCCGCCGCCGGCGGCGCCTGGAACAGCGCCATCGCCGCCGAAGTGATCCAGTGGGGCAGCACCACCCTCAGCGCCACCGGGCTGGGTGCGTTCATTTCCGTCGTCACCGACGCCGGTAAGAACCCGGAGTCTGCGCTGGGCTGCGCCGCCATGTGCGCGCTGGTAGCGCTGTGCATCATCTTCGTCTGGCAACCGCTGTATCGCATCGCGGAAACCAAATTCAAATATGACTGATCAAGGGGGAACAACATGCTGACTCAAGAGGTAATTATCAGCGCCCGCCGGCTGAACAAGACGTTTATCGGCGAAAATAAACGCCCCACCCCCGTGCTGCGCGACGTGTCGCTGACCGTGCACGCCGGCGAGTTCGTCACCATTCTGGGGCAATCCGGTTCGGGTAAGTCCACGCTGCTGCGCATGCTGGCCGGGCTGATCCCGCCGGACAGCGGCACGCTCACCCTGGCGGGCAAACCGATCAATGGCCCGAGCGCGAACGCCGGCATGGTGTTTCAGTCCTACGCGCTCTATCCCTGGCTAACGGTGTACGACAACATCGCCTTCGGGCTGCTGGCGCAACGGCTGCCGCCGCAGACGATCGCCGAGCGGCTGGGGGCGCTGCTGCGCCTGGTGGGCCTGACCGGCTATGAGCACGCCTGGCCGCGCGAGCTCTCGGGCGGCATGCGCCAGCGCGTGGGCTTCGCCCGGGCGTTGGCGGTAGAGCCCGATGTCTTGCTGCTGGACGAGCCCTTCTCCGCCCTCGATATCTTTACCGCGCAAAAACTACGCAGCGATCTGCTGGCGCTGTGGGGAGACAACCGGCTGCGCACGCGCGCCATGGTGATGGTGACCCACGACGTCGAAGAGGCGGTGCTGATGTCCGATCGGGTGCTGATCCTGGACGCGACCAGCAAACGGATCGATGACGAATTCAGCATCAATATTCCCCGCGCGGCGCGCAACCGGGACAGCCTGCGGCACCTCACCGATCGGATCCGCAGCTGCCTGTACAAAAAAATCGCGCAAGCGCAATCGGCCGGTTAACGGCCCTGTTTTCATCCACTTGGGGAACTGAAATGAACCATAAAAGCGTGCTGATGACGCTGATCATCCTGCTGCCGGCCGCCGCCGCCGGCGCGGAAATCATCAATAAAGACGGCAATAAACTGGATCTGTACAGCCAACTGAACGGGGTGCATTACTTCAGCAGCGATGCCGACAATAACGGCGATCGCTCCTACACCCGTTTCGGTTTCAAAGGCGAGACGCAGATCGCCGACGGGCTGACAGGGTATGGCCAATGGGAATATCAGGCGGGGCTCGATCAGCCGGAAAGCGCCGGGCCGGGCAATAGCTATACCCGGCTGGGCTTCGCCGGGCTGACGTTCGGCCGCTGGGGCAGCCTGGACTACGGCCGCAACTACGGCCTGCTGTATGACGTGGCCGGCTGGACGGACGTGCTGCCTGAATTCGGCAACGACAGCTACGAAGCGGCCGACAACTTTATGACCGGCCGCGCCAACGGCCTGCTGACCTACCACAACCGCAGCCTGGGCGGCCTGGATCTCGGCCTGCAATATCAGGGGAAGAATCGGGGGGACGACGCTCAAAGGGCGAAGGATATCCAGACGCAAAACGGCGATGGCTACGCCTTTTCCGCCACCTACGACACCGGCGTGGGGCTCAACGTTGGCGGCGCCTACGCCAACTCTGCGCGCACGCTGGCGCAACAGCGCTTCGGCCTGGCTGACGGCGATCGCGCCCGGGCCTGGACCCTGGGGCTGAAATACGACCAGGACAACCTCTACCTGGCGGCCAGCTACGCGCGCACTGAGAACATGACCTACGTCGACGGCGATCGCTACGCCGGCTTCGCCCCCCGCGCGGACGCCGTCGAGGCGGTCGCGCAGTATCACTTCGATTCCGGCGTCACGCCCTCGGTAGCCTACCTGCAAACGCGCGGCCGTAACCTGCCCGGCATCGGCGACGCCGATCTGGTCAAATACCTGGATCTGGCGCTGAACTACAGCTTCAACGCCAATATGTCGACCTACGTGGAGTACAAGCTCAACCTGCTGCAACGGCAGAACGCCGTCGGCGCCGGCGCCGACGACATTGTCGAAACCGGCATCATGTATCAGTTCTGACCCGATACCGGCCGCAGCGCGCGCTGCGGCCGGTTCATTATTTGTCTTGCGCCCGCCCTGTTATTCTCTCGTTTAATTCAGGTTTATATTTCCATAAAATAACGCCTATATTCATTCTCATGATTTTCGTTGACGCCCCGTTTAATAAATAAAGAAAAACTTTCCCGCATTCATATTAAATTACATTTTGCCGCGATAATTCCGCCTAACCACATTGAATCACAGGCAATATCACGCGTATTATGGCCACACGAAAAATAACGGGGAAATGATATGGACGGCGACAGTTGGTTGTTTATTTTATTGTTGGAATCGCTGAGGTCACAGGAGCAATAGTCATCCCATTGCATCCTGAAAGTGTCAGGATATGCGTCAGTTACCACATCCCTTCGCTTTACCCCTTCAGCGCATGGCCTCCGCGCACGCCGCTCCGGCGCGCCTGACAGGCTAATCCTTCCAGCATACGCTTATTAACAGTCCGATAACGCTCAGGCTTATTTGCGCTCGCATTTATTTTACCCCTGCGCGGCGATAACTATCGGCCATTTTTCCATGCTCATATTTTTAATTGAGTGGAGAAACATCATGATGGTAAAAAAAACCACGTTGCTGACGGTTAATAACGTCAGCAAAAGCGTTCAGCCTACCGGTAAAGAAAAACGCCTGGTGCTGAATGAAATCAACCTGCGCCTCTACGACAACGAGGTCGTCAGCATTTTGGGGCAGTCCGGCTCGGGCAAATCCACCCTGCTGCGCATACTTTCCGGCCTGATCGCGCCGGATCTGGGCACCGTGATGCTGGGGGATAAAAAAGTCTCGGGGCCGAATCCGCAGATCAACATGGTGTTCCAGACCTTCGCCATTTTCCCGTGGCTGAACGTCTATCAAAATATCGCCTTCGGGCTGCAGGCGCAGGATCTGCCGCCGCAGGTGGTCGAAGCCCAGACGCTGAAAATGCTCGATCTGGTCGGGCTCACGCCTTATCGCGACGCCTACCCGCGCGAGCTTTCCGGCGGCATGCGCCAGCGGGTCGGCTTTGCGCGCGCGCTGGCGGTAGAACCGATGCTGCTGTTGCTGGACGAGCCCTTTTCCGCGCTGGACGTCTATACCGGCGAACACCTGCGCAGCGATCTGCTGCGCATCTGGAGCACGCGCCAGATCAAAACCCGCTCCATCGTGCTGGTGACCCACAGCGTAGAGGAAGCGGTGATGATGTCTGATCGCATCCTCCTTCTGGGCGCCGGCACCCTCGACGGCTGCTATCACATCGCGCAGCGCCGCGAGACGCGCACCCGCGAGGGGATGCAGCCGCTGACGGACAAAATCAGCGAGATGCTCAGCCGGCAGATCGCCGCCGCGCACTGAGCGCCGTCCTGGCCTGGCGGGACGGATCCCGCCAACTTAACTACCTGTTTATCAAGAGTTACCCCGCCACGGGTGGCTCATGATAAGCGGATAATACATCGAGTTATTATCATGCATTTCATTCATACACTGCTGACGCTGCTGACCGCGTCCGTTCTGGGCGCCGCCATCGGCTACGAAAGACAATTCCGCCAGCGCACCGCCGGGCTGCGCACCAATACGCTGGTGGCCACCAGCGCGGCGATCTTCGTCCACCTGGCCATGACCATCGACGGCAGCGGCGGCGCGGTGCGGGTCATCTCCTACGTGGTCTCCGGCGTCGGCTTTCTCGGCGCCGGGGCCATCATGAAAGAAGGGATGAACATCCGCGGCCTGAACACTGCCGCCACGCTCTGGGGCTCCGCGGCGGTTGGCGCCTGCGCCGGCTGCGGCCTGTACGGCGATGCGCTGGCCGCCACGCTGTTCGTGCTCGCCGCCAACACCCTGCTGCGCCCGCTGGTCAATATGGTCAACAAACAGCCCTTCAATGACGTTAACGGCGAATCCACCTACCAGATTTGCGTCATTGCCTTCGAGCATGAACAGCGTGAAGCGCTGGCCAAATTCAAACAGGTGCTGCAAGGAGAAAACTGCTTTATCTCGCATCTGGATATCGAACCCTTTGGCGACGACGACGTGGAGATCACCGCCACGCTGATGCCGGCCTCCGTCACCACGCCGGTGCTCGACCAGACCATCAATAAACTGCTGAACGACAGCATGATGAAACAGGCCTATTACAGCCGCATCGCCGGCTCCGGCTAATGCCGTTCACTTCCAGGGAGATCAACCATGAAAACCATGCCGAAACTGGCTCATCTGACGATGTTCAAAGACATCGTTCACTGCGGAAGTTTGCACGATGCCGCGAAAAAGCTGGCCGTCTCGCAACCGACGCTAAGCCGGGTGCTCAAAGAGCTGGAAATGACCATCGGCGCGCGGCTGCTGGAGCGCAGCAACCGCGGCGTGCGCCTGACGGCGGTCGGCGAGCTGTTTTACCGGCGGATAGACGCCGCCACCAATCAGTTGCTCAGCGCGTTTGACGAGCTGCGCGGCATGAGCGCCGGCGGCGAGAAGCGCCTGCGGGTGGGGATGAGCGTCGATCCGCTGCTGTGCTACCTGCCCCAGGTGCTCGAAGGCTTCAACCGCCGCTACCCGCATACCCGGGTGACGGTGGTGGAAGACGGCCCGGAAGGCCTGCTCGCCCGGCTGAGAAACTGCGAACTGGATTTGGCGGTCAGCAGCCTGAACGGCGCGGCGGGCGGCGCCGATCTGGCCATGCAGGCGCTGAAAAGCGAGCGCTTCTCGCTCTATCAAGGGGGCGACCTGACCGCCGCCGGGCAGCCGCCGGCCGAAGCCAAATGGGTGGTGCCGCGCTCCTGCTCGGTGGGGCACGCCGCCATCCGCGAGATCGCCGAGCGTTACACGCCGCATGGCCAGATCGTCGAGACCGACTCCTTTCTGGCGACCTGGTGCCTGGTCAGGCAGCAGGGCTATATCGCGCTGCTGAGCGATCGGGTGGTCGCGCACTACGCCCCGCAGCTGCACCTGCAGAAAATCCCGACGCACGAGATCGACATCAGCGCGCGCTTTTACGTCTTTACCCGCCATGAGCCGGCCACGCCGCCGCTCAGCGCCGCCTTTATCCACCTGCTGCAAACCCTGCAAACGGGTTGAACGCTCAGGCCGCCGCCCGCTGGCGCTCCAGTTCGCGCACCAGCGGGATCACTTCGCGGCCGAAGTACTCCACCTCTTCCTGGAAGTGCAGAAACGCCAGCAACAGCAGATCCACCCCGGCGTCTTTCAACGCGATGATGCGCTCGGCGATCTGCTGCGGCGTGCCGATCAGGTTGGTTTTAAACCCGTCGTTATACTGCACCAAATCTTCGAAGGTGGACTTGGCCCAGTTGCCCTCGCCCTCGGGCGAGGCCGCCCCGGCGTTTTTCACCTCGTGCCCGAAGCCCTGCACCGCCTCCGGGTTGGCGTGATCGATGATCTCCTGCAGCACCGCCTGCGCCGCCTGTTCGCTCTCGCGGGCGATGACGAAACCGTTCACCCCCACCTTCACCCGATGGTGATTGGCCTGCGCCTTGCTCTGGATGTCCTCCACCTGCCGGCGAATGCCCTCCACGCTGTTGCCGTTGGTGAAATACCAGTCCGAGACCCGCGCCGCCATGTCGCGCGCCGCGCGTGAGCTGCCGCCCTGGAAAATTTCCGGCAACGGCGCCAGCGGCTTCGGCTTCAGCGAGTAGTCGCGGAAACGGTAGAAATCGCCGGCGAAGGTGAAGCTGGGCTCAGTCCAGATGCCGCGCAGGCAGCGGATAAACTCTTCCGAACGCAGGTAGCGCTCCTCATGATCCAGCCACGGCTCGCCGATGGCCTTGAACTCGCCGCGGAACCAGCCGCTGACAATGTTCACCGCAATGCGCGCGTTGGAAAGATGGCTGATGGTGGCGATCTGTTTGGCCGCCAGCGTGGGGTTCCACGGCCCCGGCAGCAGCGCGGCGATCACTTTCAGTTTCTCGGTGGCGTCCAACAGGGCCTGTGAGAACGACACCGATTCGTGCTGGTTTTCCGCGCCGTAACCGGCGGTGAAGCGGATCTGGGTAAGCGCGTAGTCGAAACCGGCGCGCTCGGCGATCTGCGCCAGCTTGCGGTTATAACCGATGTCCCAACCGGTGCGCTGCGGGATATTGCTGATCACCAGGCCGCCGGAAACGTTCGGCACCCAGTAGGCGAACTGAATCGGCTGCTGCGAGTGGTTTGCTGCTGACATGCTTCTCTCCCTCTGACCGTCGGCGCCGTTATGCGGCGCGCATATAACCATTATTGACTTCCAAATATTGAAAACATTGTTTTGGTTATAAAACCGATAGCAGGATGCGTGCCAACCGCCGTATTAAGGCATCTGGCTGAAAAACCGGGAGTTTAAAGCCAGCGAGTTCGGGCGGGTGCTGCATTGGCAACAGCGGCTGACGGGCGGCTGTTGGTTATGCAACAAACCGCTTACCCCGCCAATCCAACCGTTCACCCGGCGGATCTGACCGCTGACCGAAATACGCCTGTCTTCCCCCCTTACCCCCGGCGATGATGAGCTGTTCCTAAACCCGCCTTACCTCGGGAAAGACGCTACGGCTCACCGCGCCACTCTGACATCTCTTACAAGCGGATGAGTTCATTCATATCTTGCAGACTGGAATTAAGGATACCTCATGAAACGAGAGGGGATTTTAAAGCACATTCCGTGGATGCTGCTGGGGATACTCGGCGCAGCCTGCCTCGGCGTGGTGGCGCTGCGCCGCGGCGAACACATCAGCGCGCTGTGGATCGTCGTCGCTTCGGTGGCGGTGTATCTGGTGGCCTACCGCTACTACAGCCTGTACATCGCCACCAAGGTGATGAAGCTGGACGCCGGCCGCGCCACCCCGGCGGTGGTCAACAACGACGGCCTCAACTACGTGCCGACCAACAAGAACGTGCTGTTCGGCCACCACTTCGCCGCCATCGCCGGCGCCGGGCCGCTGGTGGGGCCGGTGCTGGCCGCGCAGGTCGGCTACCTGCCCGGCACGCTGTGGCTGCTGGGCGGCGTGGTGCTGGCGGGGGCGGTGCAGGACTTTATGGTGCTGTTCATCTCCTCGCGCCGCAACGGTGCCTCGCTCGGTGAGATCATCAAAAAAGAGATGGGGCCGATACCGGGCACCATCGCGTTGTTCGGCTGCTTCCTGATCATGATCATCATCCTGGCGGTGCTGGCGCTGATCGTGGTGAAAGCGCTGGCGGAAAGCCCGTGGGGCGTGTTCACCGTCTGCTCCACCGTGCCGATCGCGCTGTTTATGGGCATCTACATGCGCTACCTGCGCCCCGGCCGCGTGGGTGAAGTGTCAATCATCGGCATCGTGCTGCTGGTGGCCGCCATCTGGTTCGGCGGCGTAGTGGCGCACGACCCGTACTGGGGCCCGGCGCTGACCTTTAAAGACACCACCATCACCTTCACGCTGATCGGCTACGCGTTCGTCTCCGCCCTGCTGCCGGTGTGGCTGATCCTGGCGCCGCGCGACTACCTGGCCACCTTCCTGAAAATCGGCGTGATCGTCGGGCTGGCGATCGGCATCGTGATCCTCAACCCCGAGCTGAAAATGCCGGCGGTGACCCAGTTCGTCGACGGCACCGGCCCGGTGTGGAAAGGCACGCTGTTCCCGTTCTTGTTCATCACCATCGCCTGCGGCGCGGTCTCCGGCTTCCACGCGCTGATCGCCTCCGGCACCACGCCGAAACTGCTGGCCAATGAGACCGACGCGCGCTTTATCGGCTACGGCGCGATGCTGATGGAATCCTTCGTCGCCATCATGGCGCTGGTGGCGGCTTCCATCATCGAGCCGGGCCTGTACTTCGCCATGAACACCCCGCCGGCGGCGCTGGGCATCACCATGCCGGATCTGCACCGCCTGGGCACCGAAGACGCGCCGATGATCATGGCTTCGCTGAAGGACGTGACCGTGCACGCGGCGGCGGCGGTCAGCTCCTGGGGCTTCGTCATCAGCCCGGAACAGATCCTGCAGACCGCCACCGACATCGGCGAACCTTCGGTGCTGAACCGCGCCGGCGGCGCGCCAACGCTGGCGGTGGGCATTGCCCACGTGTTCCACCAGATCATTCCGGGCGCCAACATGGGCTTCTGGTACCACTTCGGCATTCTGTTCGAAGCGCTGTTCATCCTGACCGCGCTGGACGCCGGCACCCGTTCCGGCCGCTTTATGCTGCAGGATCTGCTCGGCAACTTCGTGCCGTTCCTGAAGAAAACCGACTCGCTGGTGGCCGGCATCGTCGGCACCGCCGGCTGCGTCGGGCTGTGGGGCTACCTGCTGTATCAGGGCGTGGTGGATCCGCTCGGCGGCGTGAAGAGCCTGTGGCCGCTGTTCGGCATCTCCAACCAGATGCTGGCCGCCGTGGCGTTGGTGCTGGGCACCGTGGTGCTGATTAAGATGAAGCGCACCCAATACATCTGGGTGACCGTGCTGCCGGCGGTGTGGCTGCTGATCTGCACCACCTACGCGCTGGGGCTGAAGCTGTTCAGCGACAACCCGCAGTTGGAAGGCTTCTTCTTCCTGGCCGGCGAGTACAAACGCAAAATAGCCGAAGGCGGCGCCGAGCTGAGCGCCCAGCAGATCGCCAACATGAACCACATCGTGATAAACAACTACACCAACGCCGGGCTGAGCATTCTGTTCCTGCTGGTGGTGTACAGCATCATCTTCTACGGGGTGAAAACCGCGATGGCGGCGCACAAGAACCCGAAACGCACCGACCAGGAAACGCCTTACGTGCCGGTGCCGCAGGCCGCGCCCGCCGACGGCGTAACTGAGGGGGAAGTCAAAGTTTCGACCCAGCATTGATGTGATTTAACGGATACCCTGCATAATAAACGTTAAGTAGTACCCAAAGCCGCACGGCCTACGTATCGCAAGATGCCAGGCGTGCGGCGCGATGCAATCGAGATACCCGGGGTGACCCGGAGGTGGGGCATCCCTGCGGGAACCCCATCCCCCGGCTTCCCCTAATATCAGGCTTAAGCAAGCGCTGTAGTGATGCAGGGTAAAGTTGGAGAAGGCTTATGTTCGGAAATCTCGGCCAGGCGGGGAAATATCTCGGGCAGGCGGCGCGCATGTTGGTGGGCGTGCCTGACTACGATACCTACGTCCAGCACATGAAAGACAACCACCCGGACAAGCCGGTGATGACCTATAAAGAATTTTTCCGCGAGCGCCAGCAAGCGCGCTACGGCGGCGACGGCAAAGGCGGCATGCGCTGCTGTTAACCCGCAGTCACAAGGATCCGTATGAAACCCATTGCAGTCACCATCCTGACCGGCTTTTTGGGCGCCGGCAAAACCACCCTGCTGCGTCACATCCTGAACGCCGAACACGGCTATAAAATCGCGGTCATCGAGAACGAGTTCGGCGAAGTACCGATCGACGATGCGCTGATCGGCGATCGCGCCAGCCGCATCACCACCCTGAGCAACGGCTGCATCTGCTGCAGCAAGTCCAACGAACTGGCGGACGCGCTGCTGGATCTGCTGGACGGCGTCGACAGCGGCCAGCTGACGTTCGATCGGCTGATCATCGAATGCACCGGCATGGCCGATCCCGGCCCGATTACCCAGACCTTTTTCTCGCACGAGATCCTGTGCGAGCGCTTCCTGCTGGACGGCATCATCACCCTGGTGGACGCGGCGCACGCCGAGCAGCAGCTGAGCCAGTTCAGCATCGCCCAGGCGCAGGTGGGCTACGCCGACCGCCTCCTGCTGACCAAAACCGACGTGGCGCCGGACTGCGAGGCGCTGATCCAGCGGCTGCAGCGGATGAACGCCCGCGCGCCGGTCTACAAGGTGACACACGGCGACATCGATCTGAGCGTGCTGTTCGACATCGAAGGCTTTACGCTGAACGACAAACTCAACCTGACGCCGCCCGTCCCGCTGTTCCGCCGCATCCCGCAGCCGCAGAGCGACATCCGCTCGATCGTGGTGACGCTGGAACGGCCGCTGCCGCTGATGCAAATCTCCGACGTGATGGAAGGCCTGCTGCTGGAATACGCCGATAACCTGCTGCGCTACAAAGGCATTCTGTCTATCGAAGACGAGCCGCGCCGCCTGCTGTTCCAGGGCGTACAGCGGCTGTATAACGCCGACTGGGATCGGGAGTGGCTGCCTGATGAGGAACGCCGGAGCATCTTGGTATTTATTGGTGTGAACCTGCCGGAGGAGGAGATTCGGGGCAGGATTGGGGGGTTGGGGTAAGCGAGGTTTGGATATGGGGGCCTGCGGGTGGGCTCCTTTATGGGCTTATGGCGCTAATGGGGTGGAGGGAGTGGTATTAGCCGTAGATTGGTTCCCGCCTGTTTTTTCTTACGATAATAAACCTACCGCCATCACATTCCATTTTATTAGCTTTAACTAATAAATATCGCCTATGAATTTATGACTAATCATTTAATGCCGAGAGAACGGCGAATTGCGAGCTGCATTCCAATCCTAAAAGTAAATAAACTGTAATTCCATACAGCTTATTTTTTCCTTTTGCTGATAACACTATAGTTTTTCCGCTGCGGCAAAATCCGCAGCCGGAGTTAGCGTTCCGAATCTGACATACTACCGCTGTATTATGTAATAATGCAGTAGCTTTAGTTCACTCCAAATAATGGTGGCTCAGGCGGGGGCTTCGCAAGAAGCGCCGGTTCGTATGTCCCGGTGACGCTAACCCCGTCAGGGCTACCACCCGAGTTTAGCGTCTCTGGTGATAGTCATTAATCAATGACATACGGAGATGCACCCATGACAAAGGTTCCCACTACAGAATCCGTTGCAAACACCCTCACCCTCTATCGCCAACTGTTTAACCACCTAGATCTCAGCGCTTTTAATCCTTCAGAACTTTTAGACCTGGCCGCACTCTCTGCCGAGCAGGCTGAAGGGCTGTGCCACGGGCTGATGCTGTTCGGCCACTTGCTGCAAAAGCACCCACAGCTGGATACCGAAGGCTGGGAGCAGATGAATCGCTACCTCAACGCCACGGCGCATCTGGTTCCTGCGCTATGTAACCTTTATGGGCGAGCGTTACGAGAGATGGAAGCCTGCGGCTAACGTAAATGACAATCAGGGCGATGCCTGCACTCGTCGCCCTTCCTACCCACGATTTCCAATAGATCTGACTGACATATCACAATAAAAACATTCATCAAGGTAGGCATTTCCTCCCCTACCTGGCATAGTTAACGCATTCGGTAAATCGATGAGTTAACTGCTGGGTATTGATGCATACTGCTCTCGTCAGCAAGCACATTGCTCAGAGCCAACTCGGCAATGTGAGGGAGTGGTTTTGGCAACAGCAATAGAAGCATTATCTTCAAAAGAATCCGTTTTAAAAGCCATCGAAGAATATAAAAAACTTGGCCGAGATGAATTCTTAAAACAACATAAAATAAAACGATTTAAAAAACACACCCTTATTTATAATGGCGAGAAGTACGACATCCGAGGCATTGCCGCTAGAGCATACAGTGAGCAACATGGCTATCCGTTTAAGGGAATCAACGCCGATAGCGGCACGGAAAAAGCTATCCAATTTCTCAAAAACCTCGGTTTTGAGATCGTCGAAACACCGCATCCTTTTGAGATACTGGAAAAAGGCGAAGTTTATAAACGTAAATACCTCCACGACCTCTACGGTGGGCAAGAACAGGGCGGAATATCGACCCCCAAAGAATTCCCCGTGATCTTCATTTTCACCGGCGAGGCTGGCGAAACTCATGGGTACAAAGATGGATGGTCTAACAACGACCACTTCTCCTACACGGGAGAAGGCCAGAAAGGTAACATGCAGTTTACCAAAGGCAATAAAGATATCCGCGACCATAAAGAGAATGGTAAGGATATACTTTTATTTGAATATAACAAAAAACGTACGGGCGTAAAATTTTCTGGGCTATTCGAGTGTGATTCATGGAACTACATTGAATGTAAAGATACCCAAGAAAACATGAGGCAAGGGATAATTTTCAATCTATTCCGTGTATCTTCTGCTCAAGATTCTGATCATGAGATTATCTCATCAGAATTAGGCCAGAAGGAAGAGAGTTTAGAACAGTTGCGCGCAAAGGCTATAAAGTCTTCAGAGATATCAGGCCAGCGCCAACAAAGCGACAGCAAAAAATCCTGGTTCAAACGCAGCGAAGACGTAAAAAAATACGTGCTGAAGCGCGCCAATGGCATCTGCGAAGCCTGCGACCAGCCGGCACCGTTCAAGAAAAGGAATGGCGATCCCTACCTTGAGCCCCATCACACCAAACGCTTGGCCGACGAAGGCCCCGATCACCCGCAGTGGGTGGGCGCCATTTGCCCGACTTGCCATCGGCGGATTCATAGCGGGGTGGATGGGAAAGCGGTGAACAAGAAGCTGATGGTGAAGTTGGAGTTGAAAGAGGCTGGCGTTATATAGTGCAACCTTATAAAAGGCTCACCTATCTTGTTTACATTAAGATAGGTGAGCTTACTTAAAGAAACTCACCCAGTTTTAATGTCTGTTATCCCCCTGTCTGCTGTTGCCTCATCCTGAAACACCTTGATACTGAAGGGCTTAGCGAAGCATTTTCTATCATTCAAGATAAATCAGATAGGTCTTAGGAAAGCATCAGGAAAACCCGGTTTTTACTGAAATGGGAAATGCATCAATACAAAGTAAAATGGGCAGGTAGCGGCGGTGGGCTTCCAGACACGAAAAACCATCACTCGGTGGCTTTTTGTTCGCACGATACTTAATGGTGCGAAGGCCGAACTCGAACATCGCAAACAACCCTATGTTTTTAAATTAAAAAAAATATTAAAAATGCTCTAATACCATCATAAGTACCAACAATGATAATACCATTAATACAATATAACATGACACTCAACCGCATTGTAACAAAAAAACCTTCGCATAGATGCAATATATGATATTACCTAGATAATTCTTAGGCAAGGTTTGCTAAAAATAGATAATATAAACCAATATACATTTTCCGCTCATTAATAAAGAGCCTGTCTTTGCAAACAGGCTTTTTCTATAACATCATTCAGGATAAATGAAAATCATTCCTTCAGGAACTTTATCTAGTTTTCCCCGGTATTCATCACTAATAATTTTAACTACAGACCCTTCAGAAAAAGCATTTTTCAAAAATATCATGTGTTCATTTTTTGAACCGTTAAATAATCTCACTTTATTACTTTTAGGCAGCGAAATTCCGGATATGAGAGACTCTAAAACGTTACTATCAAGAGATAGTTCCTTAACTATAATCTTTGCATTCTCAGGATCAAAATTTATTACTAACTTTTTATTTTCCTCCAGCGCATGGCAACCACCTGATTTTTTGATAATAATATTTTTATTTGCATCCAAAGCGACAGTAACATATTTCAATTCGTATAGAAATGGTGTTTTTATTTGCGCCACGCGACTTATTTTAGATACATATCGATTAAGTATATATTGCGCTTGTTCATTTCTTAATTGTGCAACTATAACATAATCGCTAAGAAGCTCTTTAAACTCAAAAATAGGAGGAGTTAAAGGTTTAGACAAATTCCAATATATATTTTTCCATTCATCTTGATAATAAAGAGAGGACGATAAAGCCTGTTTATCATTTACGTCATACTGGCTCATATGTACGACACTACCACAAATGAAAAGCAAATGCACATCAAGACTTTTAGATAAAGTTAGATGAGCTATATCACAAGGCTGGGTAAGATTAACTAAAAACTGATCTGAATCCTTTCGCTTTAAAACTGTACCAAACTTTAAATTCCTCTTCAGCCAAGAAAAACGAAGAAAGTGAAGATACGGGAAAGCATGATCGCTTATCAAAGAAACATTATCTTCAATAGGAAAGGGTTCACTTGGTTTAAACCAATGTTCTTGATGCCAATTAACATCTTTGAATAAATTTTTTAAGAATAGGCGTGAATCAGCCACTTCATTACCGGGAGTTATTTTATCATTCGACTCAAGCGCATCTATCAACACATCTCCAAATTCTCTCACTTTAGAATTTTGAGGATTAAGTGAGCCTTCAAATTCTGACGATATTTTTTTAAAAATAACATCCGAAAAATATTCGTAAAAACTTAGATTATCGCTTTTGGATGTTCTGTAAATAATGTCTAAAGTATGAGCATCTAAAGTCCATAATGTTCTGGACAAATTATGCGTAGCATTATTGAAATTACTAATCCATTCATGCAAAAAATTTTCGATAGGCTGAATAAATAGTTTTTGCTTAAATATTTGTTGGAACGTGGTTTTCCAAATTATTTCCTCATTGAGATCAGTTAAATTTGGCTTACTAAGAATACGAAATCTTGAGCTTGTCATTTCTACTCTTGATTTTATTTCCAAAAAATCATCTGATAATTGTTGACTATAAGATGACATTAAAATAAAAGAGCAAAAGCAGCTTCTTTTATCCAACCGTTCTTTTATTTTCTTCAGGAAAGGGATGGTCAACTTTTGATTATCATCGATTAAAAGGTAGTCTACGAGAATTAGATCGTAGCACTCGGATTCGATTGATAGAAGAAAATCTTGTGTATTATGAAACTCATTAATATCCTTTGGCTCTAAACCATGCTCTCCCTCACATAACCATTCAATAACTTTACGCACAGGCCCTATTAATGCATTTCTTCTTGAAAGGGCCTCAACCTTTAATTTTTGAAGATAAAGAGGTAGTTTCTGACATACAGATTCATCATTAATATATTTAACCAAATCCTCAATATTATTAAAAGATAATGACAAATCTCCTAGGTTATTAGATAATTCTTCATACTCTGGAGACGTTGAGTCCATCAGAGCATCTAAGATATTATCCTTGTCAACTCGATGTAAATCATCCTCATTTACTGAGTTATTAAGATCGTCATCTATAACCGCAATTTTGAAATTCATTAATCATCCCTCTTTGGAAGTTCGATAATAAAACGTCTTAGGCGACCGTCCGGGAATGATTCTGAGTCTAAGTAAATATCAGAGTCATAATTAGCAGAAACTTCCTTAGCAATGTATAGCCCGTAGCCATGTCCGTTTTTTCTCAGGGAAAAGCCAGGACTGAATATGCGTTCACGATCTGAAGGAGAAATACCTGGACCATTGTCATAAATTTCAATAACACTGGCATCCGAGTCGATATTGATATATATAGTAGCAGAATCATCACCAGGCATAATGAAACCTGTTTTAAGCCAGTGTACAGAATTTAATATAATGTTTTCAATAGTTAAACTAACAAAACCTTTAACCATTTTAACCAAAAATGTTTGGTTGGTAATGGGTATACTGTTAAATGTAAGAACAAATTTTATATTATGCCTTAAAAATCGGGCCTTATACCCATTTATTATTGTTTTTATCAAACCGACCAATTCAAACTGCCCTTTCCGATTGCGTCCGCTTGTGCTTAGTGGATCTAACTGTCTCAATCTTGTATTCAGTGTTTTGATTTCGATTTCGAGCTTATTTAGTAAATCGGAAGTTTCGTCATCAGTATTTTTAGCGATTTTACTTAGTAGAGAACGTGTTTGAGATGTGGTTCTAGTTAATTCATGCATTACACTTCTCATGACATTACCTACACCTGCTAACTCTAAGATATCTTCTCTTTGCTCTTGAAGTGTATTTATAGCATCGCGAAAACCTTTGACGCTATTAGTTATAAACTGCATGTTTTGATGCAATGATACAATTTGTGTTTTACATTCCGGTGATTTAGTTTGTATTTCATGGATAATTTGTTCAGACTCTTTAAGTCTTGATTCAATAGAATCGATTCCTTCATCAAGAAGCTGGTTTTCAGTTTCTTTTTTCTGAACTTTTTCCTCTGCTTGAACATGAGAACGAAGCTCTGATAATGCAAAATCTTGAATTATACCTCTCAAGAGATCTATTGTTGCACTATCGATTAGGCCCTCGCGATTAGATCGATCAATAAGAAGTGGATTAGATATTTTTGTTATCTCAAGAGCCCCGACAGTCTGAATTCTATTTAAAGTTAACCCTCTACCTCTTAATGCTTTGTTATCAATGTCTAGCCAATCTCCATCTTTACTAGAGCCAGACAACCCAACTCGGAATCCGTCACGATAAATAGCGACACCACCATTCCAAAGGTCTAATTCGGCTCTAATGGATTTTAGCTCAGGACCAAGCTTTCTTTGCATTAATTTTGATCTGTTAAACCATTTAATTCTTAATGTAAATGGGCCTATGGAATCTAAATCTTTTATACTACACTCATATTTACTACAAAGATCCCTCACCGTTCTCGATTGAGGAACCGAAGAGTTATCTAACCCTGGAATACTGATAACAGTCTTCAAGATTTCAGATGAAAGCTCTGCGTTTTTTGTTGGAGTAAACGTTAATACTAAATCTCTATCAGCAAGCTCGATTAGTTTTTTATCGATTGGTTTGATGGGGATACGTTTTGAATTATTATAATAGAGATCAATAGGAAAACGACGTAAGTCAGTTTGAAATGGATTATTTAAGCGGCGTAAAAAACCATTTACTATATCATTCAATATTCGCTTTTCTGACCAATCTGAAGTTAAAGAATATATAGATATTCTTGTACCACTTTCAGTTTTTCCATTTTTAATAACTTCATTTATAGGAAAATTTATTTGCCCTATCAATAGCTCAGATGAATCAAAAGCATTCCAATCAAACTCAATCCTATGAGCATTCTCTTCATTTTTTGTCCATGTTTCAACATGTGCTATAGCTCCCAATCTCATCATTGAGAGTCGTCCAATCCCTTTATTCCCTAAAACTGGAGAACCATCATCTTTTGTATCAAAAACTTTTTTATAAGAGGTGCCTATAGTTAGAAATGCTTTCTTTAAACTTAATGAATTCATTCCTGAACCAGAATCTTCAAATTCAATATAGTTAATTTTTTTTAGCCCACCTTTTAGTGAACTCAAATCAGTTGAGTTTCTTACAAGCTCAACTGACGAATCAAAATCTAAAACCTCGTCATTTTCATTTAAAATTCTCCAGTTATTTTTTAATTTATTTAATATTAAGAATTTAATATCACCTAAAGAAATGCGATTATCGACCGAATCATCAATCATCTCATGGCACTCCGAAACTATATGAGATGAAATGGGACAGAAAAACTTTATAGAGACTCGACTTGAGCCAGAATCGAATGCATTTTTGATCAATTCGTAAATTGCTACCTCATCAGAAGTAATCAATTCAGAACCGAGATGGAGCAACGTTCTCGCCGCAACTGCAAACTCTGCCATGAGCTGACCTCGTATATGAATTAGTCTTTTGTAATGAAAAATAATCCTTATCTACTGATATGATGGGTTAACCTTCACATGTAAATGATTCATCTTCACTTATGGGATGCTGTAAGACACTCTTTTAACATCAGTAGTTGAGAAACATGCTTTATAACTTTATCATATTAAATATCAGTAGCATATGATTTTTATACTCTGTGTTCGTCGTGCTCTCATATGATAAATGGCAAGTAACTTCCTCTAAGTACTGTTTATAAAAACAGTAAAAGGCCTTTCCTTACTGGATAACTTCCCCAGCAATGTGCTATCCTCACTGGCAATTTAATCCAGTAGAGATAGGCGATGGAAAACTTACTCACTCAACCTACATATGTTCCACATTTCTCAGGCCATGAGACTTTCCCACTGAAGCAGATGTGGTTGAAAAAGTCTTACGACCAAAAAAACAGTGATAACACACTTGACAAATCTATTTTTACCCATGATGAAGCAATCGGTGTGTTTGGCGTAGGTAAAAACATGGTGTCCTCCATCAAGCATTGGTCTCTAGCATGTGGGCTATTGGAGGAGTCCAATAACAGTAAGGGAGTTTTTATTATTCCAAAAGAATGGGATATGATCCTTCAGGATAAAGGATTAGATCCTTTTTGTGAAAACCCCTGCACTGCTTGGCTTGCTCATTGGCGTTTAGCCGGTTTACCGGCTGCTAATAGCAAACATCGCTCTACAACATGGAGCTATCTTTTTAACAATATAACGTCTTCATCATTTTCACGAGACAATCTTGTAGAGCGTATTAGAGATTACGCATCTGAAAGAAATGTAAAAATCTCAGAGGCAACATTAAAGAGAGATGTTGAGGCATGCATTAGATCATACTGCCCAAAATCAGATAATAATATTGAAGAAAATGCAGAACCTCTGTTATCAGAATTAGGTTTAATTCAAGAGGAAAGCCGAGGGCTATTTTCCTTCAAGAGAGGTCAGAAATACTCTCTCAGCGATCATATTTTTATTTTTTCTCTCATTGAGTTTTGGGAGTCTCTATATTCAGAAGCTAACACGTTATCTTTTGAAACCATAGCATATGGTCCGTCATCCCCAGGAAGAGTTTTTAAGCTTGATGAAGACTCTGTCGCGGACAGACTTGCAACTCTTGAAGAAAAAACAAAGGGTTTCTTAAAGTGGTCTGATTCTTCAGGAATTAGACAAGTTGTAATATCAAATACATCTGAAAAGCAGTTAGCTAACTTAAAAATTGAACAAATCAATATGGCTTATGGTGATTTATAATGTTAATGGACAAAGTTAAAATTACTCAACAATACCAACGCTCTGTCCGAATTGATACAGACACGGGACGCCTTGATTCATTAGATGGATATATTTGTAATAAATCAGCACAGAGTGTTTTCAATAATTTTTGTACTCAAATTATCAACTCTGAACAAAGAGCATTTACTTTAACTGGTCCATATGGTAGCGGGAAATCATCTCTTGCCATCACGCTTCTTTCTACGTTGCATCCTAATAAAGAAATAAGAAAAAAAGCTTATACTCGTTTAGATAAAAGTATTTCGCCATTATTTAAAAAAGCTTTTCCTATCACTAGCGGTTGGAATATTTTACCAATAACGGGTAAAAGAACTAATATCGTACAAGAAATAGACAACTCGTTGGATAAGCAGACAAAATCTAACAACAAGAAAGAAATTAAGCCAACAGGTGCCGATCTCATTGATCGGCTAAAAGTTCTTAGTAATTCTTCATCATATGATGGTTTAATTATAGTCATCGATGAAATGGGAAAATTCCTTGAGTATTCAGCTCAAGAGGAAAACGACATACATTTCTACCAGGATCTTGCTGAGGCAGCTTCAAGGAGTAACGGCAAGTTAATTGTTATTGGAATTCTGCATCAAGCATTTAGACAATACTCATCAAAATTAGGCCATGAGATACAAAACGAATGGGCTAAGGTGCAAGGGCGGTATGCAGATATACCATTGATTTCATCAAGTGATGAAACCATTGAACTATTGTCTAAAGCGATTTCAATTAGCGAAGATTCAATAAATAATATAAATGTAAATGCTGCTCATATAGTAGCTGAAGAAGTTAGAAAGAGAAGACCTTCTATCAGTACACAGTTAGTAGACTCTTTAATAAAATGTTGGCCATTACATCCAACAATGGCGACTATTTTAGGACCAGCGTCGAGAAGACATTTTGGTCAAAACGAAAGGAGTATTTTTGGTTTCCTGAGCTCTCCAGAACCTCATGCGTTCCATGATTTTCTGAAATCAACAAAATATAGCGAAGATCAAACATACACTCCAGAGCATTATTGGAATTTCTTGCGTACAAACCTTGAGCCAGCAATCCTATCTTCACCAGATGGTCATCGATGGGCTCAGTCTGTAGAAGCCGTTGAGCGTGTAGAAGCTGGTTCTGACAAGCTAAAAGTTAGCCTGATAAAAAATATTGCTATATTGGATTTCTTCAGAAACAGCACTGGGCTACCTGCATCTAATGAAGTAATTAAAAGTATTTATCAAGGCAATATAAATTATGATTTAGAGACATTATTAAGTGAATTAAAGAAATCAAATATTATCGTTTACAGGAAACACCTTGAATCTTGGGCTGTATTTGAAGGAAGTGATTTTGATATAGATGAGGAAATCAAGAGTGAATTGAATAATATATCATCTCTTGATTTCGAAATGTTGTCTAAAGCAGCTGGCATTCGCCCTGTCGTGGCTAAAAAGCATTATTACCAAACGGGCTCATTACGCTGGATGGATATATCTCTTTGTTCATCAGAGGTATTCAACGGGAAACTAAAAAACTTACCCCCTATTACTTCTGATAAATTTGGCGAACTGTTCGTCATATTCCCTGAAAAAGGAATGACTAATGCTCAACTCAAAATAGAAATTAAGAAAAGTAGCAATAACATACCTGAAAACATTATTCCCGGTGTGCCTATTAAGACTGATAAAATCATCGAGAATGGGTATGAGCTTATGGCTTTATATAGAATCCTGGAAAGTAATCATGAAATCATAAGTGATTCCGTAGCCAGGAGAGAAATTTATGCACGAATAACGGTTCTAAAAAACATTATTGAAGAACTATTAAGAGAGGCATTACGTTATTCAGAATGGTTAGTTAATGGTTCATGGGTAAGTATAGATAATTATTCATCTATTGCATCTACATTTGCAGATAAAATATTTTATGATGCTCCATGCTTAAAAAGCGAATTAATAAATCGCAACAGTCTTTCACCTAATGCTGTTAAAGCACGTAAAGACCTACTCTACAAAATGCTCTATGCTGAAAATCAAGAAAACTTAGGGCTATCAGGTTGGCCAGCCGAAAGAGGCTTACATGAGACATTATTAGTAATTCCCAAAATACATAAATCTACAAATGGGGAATTTGGATTGACCATTCCAAAACTTAACGATGATGTTGCAGTCTTGACACCTCTATTTAAATTCACCGATAAACTTTTTGCAGATGAAAACAAGCTTGTATCAGTACAGCAATTGTTTTCAATGTGGGGCAAACCACCCTTTGGTGTAAAGAATGGGGTTCATCCCGTTCTCTTTTTAGTATATATTTTAGCCAACAAAGATAAAATGGCTTTATATAAAGATAATTACTTTATATCAAAGATAACAGATAGTGAAATAGATGAACTTCTACAGGACTCTTCTCGTTTCCATATGAAGAAAATCATCATTGATGAAAATAAAAATAATCTTCTTTCTAGAATTAGAGAAATATTGATTCAGCTGAATATTCCTTCTACTGGCGAAGAACCTTTGGAGATTGCAAGATCGCTTGTTGGCATGGTTTATGCTCTTCCTGAATGGTCTAAACGAACGTCAACATTATCTGAAGATAGCAAGAAAATGAGAGATCTTTTGCTAAGAGCGTCAGATCCACACAAACTGCTATTTGTCGATTTACCGTTTACATTCCTTTCAAAGAATGAATGTGAGCTTTTGGAAAAGATTGAATGTTCCATTAAAGAATTAGTTCATTCTTACAACAGTCTTTTGGAAAATATCCGAAATAAGATGTTAATAGTACTAGATGCAATTAGCAGTGATTATACAGAGATTAAAGAGAGAGCAAATACAGTTTCAGGAATATCAGGTGATTTCCGGTTTGATGCTTTTTCGACCCGACTCAAAGAATTAGATGAAACAAACGAAAGTATTGAAAGCATATTAAGCTTAGCGGCAAATAAACCAACAAGACTATGGTCTGATAATGATATTGATATCGCATTGATAGAAATCGCAGCGTGGTCTAAAAAATTCAAAAGAATTGAAATTTTATCTTCTATTAAGAATAGAAAACCAACAAGAGAGGCTTTTGCATTTATTTTCGATGATCAAGAAAATGGAACAGTGCAAGCTGAGTATGACATCAAATCATCTGACATAAAAATAGTTGAAAACATTTCACAAAAAATCCTTAGTGAAATACATAATAATGAACTTAGCAAAAGCATTTTATTAGCAGCCCTTGCGAAAGTTAGCATTGCCATTGTGAATGGTAAGGATGATTAATTATGGCAGAACGACATGTTTTAGGTATCTCAGGTGGCAAAGATAGCGCAGCCTTGGCGATTTACATGCGGCAGCACCATCCTGAACTACACATTGAGTATTTTTTCACTGATACAGGAAAAGAATTACCTGAGGTTTACGAATTCCTCGGTAAGCTTGAAGGATTCCTTGGTAAAAAAATTGAGTATTTAAATCCTGATCGAGATTTCGATTTTTGGTTGAAAGAATACAATCATTTTCTTCCTTCACCACAAACAAGATGGTGTACTCGTCAATTGAAATTAAGGCCGTTCGAGTTATGGGTGAGACCTATGCTTGCAGCTGGTGATTCCGTTACCAGCTACGTTGCGATAAGAGCGGATGAGGAATATCGCGAAGGTTATGCTTCGAAGCATAAAAATCTAAAAATAGCGCTCCCTTTTCGCGAAAATGGTATAGATAAGGCTGCCGTAGGCGATATTCTGGAAGCATCAGGCGTCGGCTGGCCTGAATATTACAAATGGCGTAGCAGATCCGGCTGTACTTTTTGCTTTTTTCAACAAAAAGTTGAATGGGCAAGGTTAAAAGAAAATCATCCTGAAGCATTCGAAGAAGCAAAAGCTTACGAAAAAAATGCAATGGAGCACGGTTCGCCATTTACATGGTCGCAAGGAGAATCCCTTTCTGAACTTGAAAAGCCAGAAAGATTAATTCAAATTTTTAAAGATTATGATGAGAGAAAGGCAAGAGTTGCAGCTAAAAAAACTCAAAACCCCTTACGCCCGGTTGAAATAGACGACATTGATGATATATATGGCGATGATGAAGGAAACGGTTCATGCAATATATGTCATAAATAGTATAAATTGTGCACCCCTTAGGGTGCACAATTTATTTGGACACCGAACTTATTCAACAGCTAACCAAGCATGGATACGACTCCATGCTAACTCTGCAATTCTTACACTGCGTTTTTCTATAAGTTCTTTCGTCCAATCACCTTCAACAGTAGCGACAGATTTAACAAGTGGTAAATATTTCGATTCAGTCAATAAATCATTTGTTGATTGAGCTAAATTTATCCCCTGCGCCTTACCTTGTTCCTGTAATGGATCAAGCTCATCCGGAGTCATTGCGGACAGAATCTTATAAAATAATTTTTTCTTTGCCCAACTACCATTTTTAAGAGATGAGTTTTCTCTAATTGGTAGCAGTGTTAAATTACCTAATCGATCTATTAATTCAGGTTCCTCATAGATATCGTCTAACCAGCCCTCTGAAGTTCTTTCTTGAGGTGCAATATGCTCAATTGTTTTAGACTGATCCCCTGTCCAATTTTTTACATCAAGGAGAGGTAAAATGCCGTTCCTACCAGCTACCGTCAAGCCAGGATTTGCTTTGTCCTCTACACTATCATGAGCTGCAGCGAGTAAAATAAAACGAGTAATTTCTTTTTGATTTGAATATGCAGGTATCTTAGACATTGCTTTTACCCAATCTTCCTTGCTACCTACCTTACCTTCTTGTTCAAGTATAGATAAAAACGCTCTTTTTAGCTGAATGACATTTAAAGTAATGTCTGATCCAAAATCATTCTTACTTCTTGCCAATGGTTTCAAACCAACTTCCGGTTGACCATTAAGCATTAATTTCCGGTAATGTGAATCTATGTTCTCAGTTGAACGACGAGAAGATCTCCAGAGGACAGAAAAAGCAGTGATAGCTTTAACGGCCTCAATGAAATTTTTTATTGCTTGTTCTCTATTCTCTGGTGCAACTCGTCTTATTTCGGAATAGAAGCGGATCAAAGGTCCCAGTGTTATTGTATGGTTAAATTTCCGAAGTAAATCTATACATAAAATGACTTCATCTGTCTGAGCTTCTTCAGCAGAGGAAATAGTTGTGGCTTGCGACTTGTCTTCAGGCCAAGAATACCTAATAAATAGGGCTGCATGAGATAGATATCTAACATATTCTTGCTGCTGCTCCAAATCAGGAAGACTTTCAAAACTATCTTTAAGGAATCTCCTTTGATCACTTAGTCTTTTAGACAGCTTTTCACCTTTTTCTGCCAATGCAAAAGTAACAATTAACCGACTTGTTGTATCTTGTTTATCATTTGATTTGCCGGTACTTTCAAGATAATCTTCAATTGCTTTAACATAAAGATGAGATTGCGATTTTTCATACCCGCTGAGTTTTTCTGCATTTATAATTTTGGGTTTAAAAGTCTCAAATGCTGTCAGTGGTTCACCGGTCGTATTTAATGACTCAAACATGTCAAATGCATAATCTTCATTTTTAGCAGTAACAATAGTTATGGCAACGCGATCAAGAACGAAATTAGCAAACAGAACCAGACGAGTTAATTCCTCAAAAGAATGATCACCAAGTTCAGAAAGTTTAGCTTTTACAGATTCTGGAAATTCAGATTTGAGTAGAAGATTTTGAAATTTATCATTATCAAGAATGCCAGAAATATCTGGTAACTCTAATTCCGCTTGTTCCGATTTAGTAGTTGCTTTTGCTCCGAAATCAATACATTTACTTATGTTCTTTATTAGTTTATAAACTGTTTTTCGGCCTTCAGAAAGAGGCTTGTATTTGCTACTGTTTTCTTGTTCACTTTCAGGAGGTTCATATTTGAAGTTCTTTTTTATTTCCTCCCTTCCATATTTCCCGTAGGTGTGCAAATAATGGCCAATGGCAGATTTATAACTCGCTTTATCTTTCTTACGTGACCACGAATCATCATACGCCCTAATCATTCTAGGATAATATTGAAAGTCCAGATCTCCGTAATCCTTATTTTCTTCGAACGTTTTAGCTAATCTACCAATAACTTTCATGCATTCTTCAATTAACCATACATCCGCATCTTCATCGCTAGATTTGTTTATTTTTTTAACTAACCTTAACTTTATTTCTTCATGAAGTACTGTATTAACCAATAATAATGTCGTTAATCTTTGCTGCCCATCAATTATTGTCATAACTCTTGAAGGAACATCCCCCTTAACAATCGGATCTACTGTAACTAAATTTGTGTCATGAATAGCTATAATCGTCCCTAAAAAAGTTATAGCATCATCCCTATTCGTGAGAGTGGTGAAACCATGACAGACATCTTCAATTAATCGTGTTATTTTAGGAGTATCCCAAGAATATTGCCTCTGATATGCTGGGACATACAATCCTTGACCATTCTCACATAGATACTCCCAAACACTTTTGGGCTGCGCTCCGAAAACGTCTTTGATTTCCATATAACCCCTTGATTTTATTGAAATCTGAAATTTTATTATGAGAAACATCAACAAACACATGATTTTATCAGCTATCCCGCTGATAGCAACGATACCTTGCATGTACAATGGATTTCATTAATTTTCCACGGTATTTTGGCTTCCATGGATGAATCGAAATATCACATCTTCTCTTGTTCAGTACAGGGGAACGTCTATGAGAAATTTTTTTTCACGGACGGTAGGCCGTAACCTTATGAAGCTAACACAGCCAGAACCTTGTGGCTAAAATCTTTGTTGAAAACTTGGTATTTACATTATGACAAGTTTTTACTTTCACTATGGGCTGTCTGACTGAGTTGCTGAATGCAACGTTTGCATCAAAGAAATCTAAAACGACGTATGTCTCATATACTAAAGTATAGTGGCTTATCATATTTCAGGATATATAACCAAACGAGTAGAAATCGAGCGATATTGGAATATGATATTCAGAGTGTCGTTTTTAAACAGACGAAAGGCTACTAAATAGCAGCCTTTCCAATATCCCCACAACATGGAGCAACTAACAAACTGTACACAATATAGGATACATACCATAAAACTACTCTACCTGACATGTATTATTAATAATATATTTTAGACATTGTCAATGAACGATGTTAATTTATTTTGAATTTAAATTGAAGAGCCCAGAAAAGTTAAGCTAATTATTTATTTTTAGCAGTACAAATGGCATTCGCCATTGTAATATAGTTCACACTTACACAGCCGAAGCGGTCAATTAAAAATCACACTTATGTAGCAATGCAAGTATTCAAACTCAGTACAAGTGAAGCTTAACAAACTGCATTATAGAACTTTGCTTACGCAATCGAAGTACTAAATTCAAAGCCCCATCCACATGGTAATAGAAGCGTTCAAGGTCAACACAAACGAAGCTCTTATTCTTTTAACTTAAGCAAGGGCTAACCCTACGAAGCCGCTGCGCTTGCTCCTTCGGATTCCCCTTGCTTTTCCGCCCTTTGGTTAGAAAAGGAAAACCAATAGCAATAGGGATAAAATACCAGATACTCCGCATGTCTCTATTTTTAGGGAGTAGTTTGAAGGATGGAGAGACCACTGCCGTCCAGTGTAATATACATAAATGATTTCAAATTATTATTTTTATCTAAGCTATAAGTGACTGCTAAGATCTTTATTTTCTTGATAAGATATAATTAATTCCTGCGCCGTTTTCTTACCCATTCTAAATCTACTTTCAGAAATAGTTTGCTGGTAGAATTGGCCAATGTTATCAATAGACATTTCATTTGTAATTTTGTTAGAAGAAAATGATTTCTGATAAAGATGATATAGCCCCCACAGAACACATTGCAGTTTTTCAATATCTTTATAGATTATAGTACTTGAAAGATAGTAATTTTTTGCATTCTTATCATATAGATCTAGCGCAGCACGGATACTACCATATACATCTTGCGGGGCATTCATTGGAAGTACTATCGTATGATCACTCAGTCCATATCCTGCGCAAATAAACTTAGAATCTAACTCAATTATGCGATTGATAATTAGAGATTTTTTAAACAGCTCATCTAAATTCAGTGATTTTAAGTTATCATAAGTCACGTGCTGGTAATTTTGGTTACACAACGTATGTAGCATGCCCAATGAATGAATTATTTCGCTGAGCTCCGGAACGATATAATTACATGTGAGATGCCCCCAAGAATCCTGTGGTTCGGGAGATAAGCGAAGGGCTCTTAGCATGCCATGGCATTGAGTTTCTACTGCCTGAAAAATATCGGAAAATGAGTCTTTGTGAAATTGTTCGACAGGTTTGTTAATCCTATTTAGGATATCAAACACGACAAATTCTTTTTGCTTAAATTGTCTTATAACGATATCTTTTATCGATTGTTTTAGTTTATACAATGATTTAATAAAATCAACATGCGATAAAATAAAGGTATAATAATTTATATATAGAGATAAAGAACTTTTCAGTAAAACTGAAGGGCTTATTCTGGCATCAATTTCTGCATGATTTCTGTTAGTATGATTAAAGTTATGATGCTGAGCAGTTAGTTCATCATCATCAACCTCATAGTTCTGAATAAAAACTGACTCTAATTCTTCAAGCTTTCTCATACCCCCATAAATGCTTTTTTTATCCCTTAGTCCAATATCCATCATAGCCGGATAACTTTTTGTCACTCGCTCAAAATATGCTTCCTGAGACAGCCCATGGATATCTTTAGTATATAAATATGCTTGCGCCAAAAGCATTCCACCCAAGCTAGACATATTTTTAGCAGACCATTTATTAGCAAGAAGATCGTGACCTAATTGATGTTTTATATTCTCAAGAGCGTAAATTAGTGATTTTCTGAATGTAACTATTTCGCGATTATAAAAAATATGAATACTTCCATCATTACTGTTTCGATTTAGTTTAACCCGATGCTGAAAAAAGTGATTCCCTTCACGAAAATGTTTTAATAAAGAATATTTTTCGGCAACCTGCCTTACATCTTCTCCCGTAATGGATTTAAACCCTTTTTTCGCGCATGCCAGTGCTAAAAATGCATCAAGTAAGATATCTGGGCGTAAAATCTCTCGCTCCGTCTTTGATAAATAAAATGGCGGCCAAGGGAGCATTAGTTTTGCTTTCAAATCACGCGCGGCGAACACAATATCTGCCCCCATAGTAAAAAGATGCATTGCCTGAAAAAACAACATCTCTTGCTGCGGATCTTTTTCAATCATGTAGATAAATATTAAACCACCGATTTTGTCTTTAACTTCCTTCTCGCAATGATCATACTTATCAATGAAATTATCAATTAACTTAATATCATCACGATAAAATGTTAACGCAGCGTTATAAAACACCCCTGCCTCAAAAATGCGTTTTAATGCTAATTCGTCAGTCCTGCTCCCGCCATTAAATCCTTTTTGCATCATAATTCTCACCGTACATATAAAGGGGATAGCGAATACCACAAAAGCACTTAACTTTCAAGCCTACGAGGCAAAAAAAAGATGGAGCGTATTTTTTTTACCGCTGAGTAATCTGTTCTACCGAAGACATAAAACGATTAAGTTACTTTAGCAAATGCCCGGAGGCAGTATGAACAACAATGATGAATCGGATAAAAAAACGCCCGCACTTCTCTCTCAGGAAGGAGAGTATATTCAAGCATCAAACGAAACAAGTGGAGGGGGCAACGACTATGAGAGAGGACTTCGTGATGGCATATCTATTGGCGTGAATGTTGGCTATGACGTTGCCGTTGAGCGTTTTAAGGAAATCATCCCTGAACTGGTGGAACGGGCGGTCATGGAGCTCCCTGATATCAAAAAGGCTCTGTCAGAGGGATTAAGACATGGTAGCCCAAGCTGCGGTAAAGCGCTCGTTGAACGCTATCGTTACAAAAAACGTACGAAACATCTTAACTAAAAGTTAGAGCGAGGTAATGAATTACAATTAGATCCTCGCTCTGATTCTTAAGTCTTCTTCTATATTCGTCTCCTTCATAAAAATAATAGCATAGACTCTCCCCTCCCACCCGATAAAAATAAAGCAGAAAAATAACCTTCAATAAAAATGAAATAAATTTGAATAACTAAACCAGAAGCTTCAACAGCCTTGATAGGGGCAAGAAGATCTCTGGTACTAAGCTCGGATATTTTTCTTTTACCAATAGCAGTAAAGAGACCATCTTCCATGCTTTTTAGAACACGTTCGCTATGGGAGGCCGACCATTTCCTTTTGCAGGCGGTATGCCAGTCTCTGGCAATGGCTTCAAAAGTTAGAGCTTCGCTTTGCTCGATCTTATCTGCTTTTTTCTTCTCGGACGGGTCGATACCATCAGATACCAACTTTTTGGCCTCATCTCGTTTCCTGCGAGCTTCACCAAGAGAGACCATTGGGTAGACACCCAATGCTAAAACTTTCTGTTTACCGTCGAAACGGTATTGAAGTCGCCAGTATTTTGAGCCATTGGGGTTGATCAGCAAGTGCATACCCTGCCCATCAGTGAGTTTGAAAGGTTTGTCGGAGGGCTTGGTAGTTCGAACTTTGATATCGGTGAGAGCCATCAGTTGATACCTCCAGTGTTGGTATCAAAATCTATCGAACCGGGAATACCAACAGTTATACCATCATCAGTTGGTATATGCTCAAGGAATTGAGTAGACGTGGATAGGCTAAGCAAAGTCAGATATCTGCTTAACTTACTGTTTTTATGTACTAAAGTAGACGTTAGTAGACTTGAAAAAAGCTTTGTATGGTGCGAAGGCCGGACTCAAATCTCAACATAAGATACTGAAATATATTAAATAATTAAAACACACTCGAGATTATGCCCCTTTTTGTGCCCCCAGTATAAATTCCGTGAAACATCAGAAAATCAATCCTTCTCCCCTGCATTTTCGACCAGTATTCAATCAGATAAAAGATTTCGGTTAGGTTCCGTCCTACGAACCCAAACCGGAAGCGCAACTAAGCATAAATTGTCACGGGTATTTTCTGAAAACAGCGTTCTCTTTTTTGGAGGCTGAAAAAAAAGATTTATAGAAAAACTGGTCACACTGTTCACTTTTGGTTTTAGTTGTTTAAAAACAATAGATTAAGTAGTGATTAGTTGGTGATGAGTTTGCCCTGACTGGTCACTTACTGTGAACAGTCAGCCCCAAAAATGCAAAATACCGGCCTGAGCCGGTTCTCGAAGTGCTTCTGCCAGTAACATCGACTTGCTACAGAGGCTGAATGTTCGCTCATTTCACGCTATGGCTGACTCCGGATAAGGCATATTATTAGACAGTCTTTATAGATACCCAATGAAAGGATTCGGATGATGGCATTTGAAGATAAGAAGAAAAAGGCAATAGCCCTGATGGAAGATAAAAAGATGTGGCGGAGCAATTATGCACCGCCGATCTTGCGCCTGTTTTGGAAGTTGGGGGGTAAAATGCCACCTCCACCGTTTGCCCCCTTCTGGCTGAATACGTTGTTCTTCGCCGTCTGGTTTGGCCCGTTATGGGGCATTTTCATGTGGTTTAGTCGCTGGAAAAATCAAGACTTCAGCGTATTGCTTGCGGTATTCACAGCCCTCTTTGCCGGTTTGCTGTTTGGTTTATTCATGGCCTTAATCCACTCTTGGCGCAAGCGGGCCAACAAACTGCCAGACTGGAAGAGTCTCTAGCGGGGCGACAATCTAAACGTCAGAAAAAAAGATTTATAGAAAAACTGTTCACAGTGTTCACTTTTTACTTTAGTTGTTTAAAAACAATACATTAAGCAGTGACTAGTCGGTGACGAGTTTACCCTGACTGGTCACTCTCAGTGAACAGTCAGCCCCATAAATGCAAAATACCGGCCTGAACCGGTGATTGTTTGCACTGTGGGTGAGCGGCAGAGAGAGGCTTTAGACAAAGAAAAGGCCTGCAATGCAGGCCTGAGTAGTCACCGCTACGGGGTTCCCCGGTGTTGGGTGTATGCGGTTTGTACCGCTCGACTATAAGCGGCCTCACACAACAGCGTCCAATGGGTTCGGCAGATCAATAACCGCCTATTGATCGGCAGAAACGATCGTGACGCCATTCGCTCAACGCATTTCACACTTGGGCAGCCAGTCGGCTTCGCAGTCTTCGCTCAATATCAGGTTGGTCTGCATCCCCTGATTCGTCTTGCGTTTCAACAGCGCTATTTCATACTCACGCAGGGTTTGCGGCACGGCACGCCCGAACGCGGTCAGATTCAATGGGTACTTGTGTCCCCGCGCTTCCATGTAAGAGAGGTACGCGTGATACAGGTATTTGCGTGGGTTCGCCGGGGTAATGTTGGCATTACCGATATAGAGGCCGTCAGGCGCACTGACCGCCAGCAGATAACCACAAAAATCGACCAGCGGATCGGCACTGCGTTTAATCTCCAGCGCTTCATCGGAGTTCTGTTGCGCTTCCAGCAATACGCGTGCGTCATTGGGCGCGGCAAAACGCTGCATCAGGTGGCGCACGATCACCGCCAGCTCACCGGTAATTTTTGCCAGCAACTGCGGGTCACGCTCGTTGGCCGGTATCACCTCCGGGAACGGCAGGATCACCCGGCGACGGGACACACCGCCGCTGCGGTCACTGAATTGCATCGGGTTGTTGTTTACCGCCAGAATCACCGCTGGAATGTGTGTGGAATAGGCATCGCGGTATTTCGGGTCGATAGCCACCGCATCGCCGCCGGTGATCGCTTTGATGCCCGCCCCGTCACCGCTCCATTTCTCTTGGTCAGGCAGGATAATCAGCGAGAACCCGACCACGGAAGCCCGCTCCCGTGAGGATTCCAGCGTATCGATGGTGGCCGAGGTGGTGTTGTCTTTCCCCGCCAGCAAGCTGGCTATCGCGGCCATCACGCTTTTGCCGCTGCCGCCGGGGCCAGTGACCTCAAGGAACAGTTGCCAGTCATAGCGGTTCGCCAGCACCATAAACAGCGCGGCGAGAATGCGCGCCTGCTTGTCGGGCTGCTGCCCGGCGGCGCGGGTCAGCCAGCGCCAGAAGTGCGGGGCGTGGTCGGCCAGATTTTCCCCGGCCTTGGGCGGCGTGTAGTCCACACTGTTGACGGTACGCTGCCAGTGCGTTTTCTGGTGCGCACTGAAGTGCCCGGTGGTGGTATCAAATACCCCGTTACGAAAGCCAATCAGGTGCCGTGCCGGCGTGCCCATTTGCGGCACCATCAGCCTGAGTGTGTCCAGAATGCTGTTGATTCCTGCCGCCGAGAATGGGGCGCGGATTTTCTGGAACAGCGCGGCAATCTCGCGGCTGAGCACCCGGTACGGCAACACCTGCCATGCGCCGTTTTCATAGCGGCACAGGTCTTCACCGACCTGTGGCACGGCCAGCAGGTGCTGGTAGTGCTCCGCCAACAATTCGGCCTTTTCACTGGCGCTCATCGCTTTCAGGTCGGCATCGCTGAGCGTATCAAATGGGCTGGGTTGCTTAGGCTGGCTAAAGGCCGTCAACTGCGCAAGCGTGGCCAGCGTGCCCTGTTGCAGGTAAACGTCGTTCCAGTCGCCTGTCTCTGATGGTAACGCCGGTTGACCGCCGCTCAGTTGCGCGGCTTCAGCGGCACGAGCCTGCCCGGTGCCGTTCTCGTCATTGTCGGCCGCCAACAGCAACAGCGCATCAGGGTAGTGGGTGCGCAACTGCTGCGCCATCGCGGGCAGGTTATTGGCGCTGAGCGCAACGCAGACGCTTTCCCCGGTCAGTTGATGCACGGTCAGGCCGGTGGCGTAGCCCTCGGTCAGCCAGATAACGGTATTATCTTTCCCGGGCAGGAAATGGCAGGCGTTTTTCACCTGTCCCCCTGCCAGCGTGCGCTTGTCGCCTGCGGCGTTGATCAACTGGATGTTGACCACCTCTCCGGCGCTGTCAGTTAGGGGCAACAGCAGGTCGCCGGGCTGGTAAGTGATACCGCCGACACGCAGTGACGACCCCTGTAATGTCAGGGCGTCAGTGTCCGGCCAGCCTTTGGCGGTCAGATAGCTATTCCCGGCCTGTTGTCGGGCGCTGGCGAGCAGTTGTCTGGCCTGCTGCGCCGCGTTATTTCGCGCCTGTGCCTTGTCCTGCTGTTCCTGCTGGGGATTGTGCTCCGGCAAGGCATTGTCCGATGGTTCACCCAATACCCCGGCCACCTTCACGGCGGCCTCTTTGGTGGTCACGGCCAGCGCTTTTTCGACCAGATTCAGGCCGTCGCCACCGCCGCACTGGTTACAAAACCATGTCCCACGGCCCTGCAGATTATCAAAGCGAAAGCGGTCTTTGCCGCCGCAGACCGGGCAGGGCTGCGCCCGGCCCCCAGCAGTGATATGAATACCCAGCGCAGGGAGCAAAACCGGCCAGTGGCCGGTCGCTGCACGTGAGGTGTGAGAAACGCTTAATGCGGTCATTGTTTTGCCTCCTCAGTGCACGGTGGTGTTGCAGGTGACGGCCATCCGGCCACAGCACAGCTCATCCATCATCTTTTGGCCGAGCGTTGTCAGGCGCGGCGGCGCCACCAGAATATCCGGCTGCACCATGTCACTGAGCATGGTGCAGGCCATATCCATGCCCACTTCCGCTCCATGCTGGCGGACAAAGTAGCCTTCAATGTCCATCGCAATCGCCATTTGCAGCTCATCCAGCGTGTAGCCGGGGTTCACCCGGTAAAAGGTGCAGGTATCGAGATAGGCATGGGCCAATGCACGGCGGTAAACGGCAGTACGGACTTCAACGGGTAAACAAGATTGTGGGGTGTTCATGCGGCGGAAGCCTCCATGCTGGCGAGAATGTGGGAGTCACAGGTTTTGACGACCTGCCCGAGCTGGTCAGTGAGCATCGCTATGACAGATGCAAAGGCGGCTTTCTGAGCGGCGTCCGGGCGCTGACCGGTCGATTCAAGGGTGTCCAGCATGTCGAGGAACAGCACGCCGGTAGAATGTGCGTGCTGAAGACGCAGGAAATCAGCATGCGGAATAGGATAGAAAGTTTCACTGTGGAAGCGGGCGGCCAGCGTATTCATGCCACCCCCTGTACGGGCAGACGGCCCGCAAACGACAGAATGTAGTCACGTGCCAGCAGGCGGCGGGCGCTGTGCTCGGAATCCGCCACGGTGCGCAACATGCACGGGGTTGCCGTCAGGGCAGTACGGCGAATAGCCGCAAACAGGAAGCAGAATTCAGGGTGAGTCGGGGTGAGGGTCGTAGCCATGGTGGCAGCCTCCATTGAGTAATGGTTATTGCTACCACCGAAGTTCTCACGCAAGGGTGGTAGCCCAGACGGGGGTGAGAAACCGGCCTCAATGGATACCGGCCAGCCCGAAGGCTGCCCCGCCTGAGCCACCATTGTTTGATAACCACAGTAGCATAGAAACCACTGTGCAAAAAATGAGCGCACTAAGGCTGCGACGAAAAAAAACACGCTTGGCGCGTGTGGTGTCGCCATTGAGTAACACGGGTTCTCACGCCCGGCTGTCGATTGTGCGACAGCGGGGGGACTATAGCGCAGGGCCGGACGTGGGGGCAAGCCGTAAGACGCCCCCGGACGTTCAATCGATCGCATAGTGATCAACAGTCGGTAAGCTGGTCATTGCGGGTATCGGCTCCCGCATCGGTCAAGGGGATCGGTCCGGCGCGGAATAAACGTGGTTCGGCCAGGCTGCTGGCCAGGCGGATCACGCCGTGCTTATCGCTGCGGTGTTCCGGCAAGGCAATATCCGGCTGTTTGCGTTGCAACAGGATGGATTCTGCGACAAACAGTGCGTCGGTATCGTTCAGGGTAAAGCTCTGTCGGCCGAGCGTTAACCGCATCATGCTGCCGCCCCCTGATGACGGTTGGCGATACGTTCAGCCATCCAGCTTTCGATTTCTGATTCGAGCCACGCCACGGTTTTACCGCCAAGGGAAACTTGGGCCGGGAACTGCTTGCGGCTCATCATCTCGTAGACGGTAGAGCGTGACAGCCCGGTGGTATACAGCACTTCCGGCAGGCGAATGAAACGCTCACGGGGCGTGTAATCGACCGGGATGGGCGGGAATGTGGAAGGGGTCTGTGTGGCAACTGCAAGCATGGAATGCTACCTCGTTTATGCCCGGTGGGATCTCACCGGCGCTGTGTGGGTTCGTTTGGTAGCGCCCTATTATGTGAATATTTTGCGGGGTGGCAATAAGGGGATGTTGTGTGGTGTCCGAGCTTTTTTGCTTGTTTTTCAATCGAATGGGCGTATTGCCCTTTATTGCCTCATATTGACAATCTATGACAATTAATGACAACTCCACTTACCAGTAATACCGATTGGTCTTCAGCGAATAAATAGATAAAAACATTAAATACCAGCTAGCCAGAAAAAAGGCTGTTTTTAGCCGGGTGAACAGTAGTGAACACTTGGTGACGAGTTTTAGATAAACTGTTCACTGCTTTATTTACTGATTTATCTACCTTTTTTATTAAAGTGAACAGTAGTGAATAGTTTTATATAAAACTAAAATCTCGTTGATGGTTTTATCGTCAGTTTTCAGTGCTGTTGTCCTGCGGACAGTCCAACCGGGATGAATGGCGATGTTGTACGGCAGTCAGCAGAATAGCCTCATATTGACTGACACCGGAGATAACCCCATGAGCACAACTGCATTACCCAAGTACATCAACGACAAACTGCAAGCCCTGCGTGATGCCCGCGCCGCCCACGACAAAAACTATCAGGCGCTGACAGACGTCATTACAGGGATCGCCCGCTGCCATCAGCAGAAGAAAGACACGGAAGTGGAAAGTCACGAGGCGGAAAGCCAGTGGCGCACCCTGTTTCGCAAACTGCGTGGGGAGATGACCCCGGAACTGCAAGCGCAGCACCACAGCCGGATTTCCAAACGGGAGCTGGCGAAAGAGTTCGACGGTCTGGTTGAAGAAATGGAGTTGGACAAAATGCAGCTTCACCTCAGTTGCGGCAGAACAGCCCCGGAAGTGGTGGCAGCACATGAAGCAGCCCTTACGGCCTTTGCCGAACATGCGATGAGTAAGGCGGTAGATGCACTGAGCACCGCGCTTATCAGCCCTGACGTTATCAAGGCTTGCGCACTGGCTTCACGGGCTTACGGCGTCTATGCGGACAATCCAATGAAAATGATTGAGCAACAGGTACTGGGAACGCTACAAGGCCGTATTCACGTTGCCATGGCAAAGCAAAATATCGACCACCCGGTACTTAATGAGATTGGCCTGACGATACCGCAAGAAACCGGCGCATTGCCGGAACTGCAAAGCAGTCCTGCCAGACGCATGCAGGTTGTCGCAGAACTGAAGGAAAAACGCCAACGCTTGCAGCAGAAAGGGGCCAAATCATGATGCGTTGTCCGCTGTGCACCCATGCATCTTATACCCGCACCAGTCGCTATATCACGGAGCGGACGAAAGAAGCCTATTACCAGTGCCAGAACATCGTGTGTTCCTGCACATTTAAAACAGTAGAGAGCGTCGATAAGATTTTATGTCAGCCGATTCAAGCGGAAACGGTGACCGGTGATGATTTACCGCCGCCGGAAAAAAGGACATTAAATCGCTACCGCCGTTATAGCCGAAATCAAACACTTCATTGATTGAACTGGCCCCGCTGCAATGCTGATTTTGCTGCGGGGCTTTTACCGTTCCCCAAGTCCAAAAACAGCCCTTTTTCTGGCTAGCCTGCCTTAAATCGTGCGCGCATGCATAGGGTGCATGATTTTGCATTAATCCCCAGCCTCTCAAAACAGCCGAAACCCCGCACCACAAGGGCTTACAGGGCCTCTGAGTCATGCATGAAATGTGCATGATAAAGTCAGAGCGCGTAGGCGAGGGAGTATTGCGCGCCAGCGGTAAAGTGTTTATTTAATTTTGCGACGTGAGCGCGTCGCTGCGCTGCGCGTGTTCTCGGGAGTGTCGATGGGTAGGGCGGTGCTGTTCGAGGGCGCGGTGAGCCTCTGAGGCGGTCAGTTGAGGGGGTAAGAGAAAGCCGCCCGGGGGCGGCGGAAATCAGTCACTTTCGGTGTCGAGGGTGTAGTTTTTGAAGCGAATGTCCCGCTGCGCCTCGACTTCGGTACCGTTTTGCACGGCATCCGTTACATACATTATTTAACCCGCATGAGCACCGTTCTGATAATACTTGCGATGGAACAACGTCGCGTCTTTATTCAGCCAAGAGGGAAAGCATTGCAAGCCATTTTACTCACAAGGATAGCGCGGAAAATCGTGTGCAGAGAATTTATATATTTTGGGGTATTCTTAAAAAATAGAAGTTTCGTCTATATAATACAAACCTTCTCTTTCCAACCATCTTGCCATAGCCCATGCTTCTTCAAAACGGATATTCGCCATAGTCATCCCATATGCACGACACAAATCTCTATATGTTTGATAATTTTTAGGCTGATGAGTAAAAAGCAACCACATTAGTGCTGATTCAGTCGTGAGATGAGCTATTCCTCCGTTTCTATGACTTGGCCTTCTTATAACGTTGCATCTTCGACATCTCAAAGCCATATTATCAAGCCGATCAGCTTCATCCCCTTGCAACTCTCGCGGAAGCACATGATCTGCCTGTAATTCGAGGCGAGTCCCACAGTCAATGCATCGCCCAGACTGTTCAAAATGCCAAGAACGAACAGCAGCCCAACATTTCCGAGGAGGATAATGCATCTGAAATGTTTTTTTAGAGGCTATTGATGTACCGACTTGAGATGGGTTTAAATGCCCCAAAACGAGAGAAGTGACTTGTTCATATGACACTAAATTATTATTAACTAATTCTTGCAGGAATTGATGCCAATCGTCCTCTCCCCAATCTCTACTATCATTTGGATACAAACCAATATTCATCTCTCATTCTCCATCATTGAAATAATATCATTCATGTTGATATTTAATGCTTTGCATATATCAAAAAGCTCCACTACATCTAACCTTCTGATGCCACTTTCAAATTTGGAAACGTAAGTTTGATCTTTATCCAAGAGCGAGGCTAAATCTTCTTGAGAAAGATTTTTTTTAACCCTTTCAGATTTAAGAAAAAGTAAAATACTTACATATTCCTTTCTATATATAGTCTTCATTTTTTTCTCAAAGAACTGATGTATTAGCGCTTCCAATTTGGTATAATTGCATCATTTTTCATATATGCGAAATTGGCATAAATACAGGTGATCAAATGCTGTTAAATAATTATCTAATTGATTTTTTTAGAAAAAATCTCAACACATCATGGGATCCCAATGAACAACTAAAACGCAAATTAGCTGAACACATTTCAGTTCAATGCACGCAGAACACCTACAGTGAACAAGTGTTAATAAATAACCTTGGCTTTTTGTTAAACGAAAGATTACAACTGAATCAGGATGTATTTAGATACGTCATAAATGAACTTGCGAAAAAAGGCTATATTTTTAATTATCACGATAAACTTTTAATTCAAAATGCACTAAACCGCATTGACTTGAATTTTTCACATTGGTTTTCTTCTCAATTTCCTTCTTGCTTCGAAGAAAGCATCATTTCTCATGCAGAAGATAAAAGAAATAAATCATTCATTGATATTGATTGGCATTTAGCTGAAGATAAAAAGTCAGATGATGTAATCGAATCAATTTTCTGTTCGTTTATTCACTATGCTTTTATAAAAAACCATGAAATTAGTGAGAATTTCTCAATCGAGCAACTTCATAAAGAGTCTTTTTGGGAATATTTAAAAAATAATCATAGCGAACAAATAAATAGAAAAAACGGACTTTCAATTGTAAATGCAACCTCAATAATTGAAAGATGTACTTCATATGAAGAAAGCTTATCCTGTATTTTCAATGTAATAGAAGATCAATACACAACTCTTGATAACCATTCATATTTAGCCTTTTTATTTGACGATTCTATTGTTAATCGTTGGGAAATTATTGCTGACCTGAGTATTTACGCCGAAAAATTCATCGAGGCACCACTGAACAAAAAATTCTTTGAGTATAAAAGAGTTGAATTAGACACCTGTTCACATGTAAAAGAATTAGACGTTGGGAAAGCGAGATTCGAGTTATTGAATGAGGGGTTCACTTATAAAGATTGCTATGTTGCTTATGAATCCGGAATAGAAAACATCATTGTTCTTTTCGAAAAAAACATGAGAGATGAGAGAATAGTCCCTTGCCCTACATGCAGAAGCAATAATGTACGGGGAAATTCTTATCCAGTTCTAGGTGTTAAGAGCTGGGAGTGTAATAATATTTTCTGTGGGGATAAAAGCAAATATAATCGTGGCAAGAGATACTCTCTTGTTTCTATAATGCGTCAACAAGCAATCCTTGATGACAGAAATATAATTTGCAAAGAAGTATTGAAAAACTGGAGAAGAGATATAAGCCATATCGACTCCAAAAAGGAAATATACTCTTTCCTTATATCATGTTATTCTCTAGCAGATGACACAGTGAATATCATAAATAACTCGGAGATAGATGTAACATTCCCATACAGGAATATTAGTATACTAGAATGGAAAGTAAAACCAAATTTGAACTACTATCGAAAATATGAATCCCTTCATTTTTTCTCTAGATTTTTAGTTGAAAAGAAAACTAAGATTAATGTTAAATCGCCCATGCTAAACATTACAGGGAGAGATGACATCAAATTATATAACGGTGATTGCTTTGAAGTTTTATCAAAATTACCTGAGAGTATTTTTGATGGTGCGATTACATCTCCTCCTTATTATAATGCCAAAGAATATTCTAACTGGAAAAACATTTACTGCTACTTATATGATATGTTTGGCATGTTTCAAGAAACATATCGCACCTTTAAAGATGGGGGGGTATTTCTCTTTAACATTTTTGATTATTTTGATAATGAAAACACAATTGTCTTCTCTCAAATGGGAAAAAAACGCTTAATATTAAGCTCTTATATTGTATATTTAGCAAAAAAAGCTGGCTTTAAACTAGCTGGTAATTGTGTTTGGGATAAAGGGGAAATTCAAGGGAATAGAAACTTTAATCAAGGCAATAACTCCCCATATTACCAAGCCCCACTTAACTGCTGGGAGCACATATTGATATTTACAAAATCTGAGAGTGGAAAGCTGAGCAGCCTTGCTGATAATATACCAAGAAAGCATCAAAGCACACCTGTGTTTAAAATAATAAAAGGTGAAAATACTTATGGTCATTCAGCTCCTTTTTCAAAGAAAATCCCTAACATTCTTTTAGAAAAAATGGAGAAGGATTCATTAGTACTTGACCCTTTCTCTGGCAGTATGACTACAGGAAGAGCTGCATTAGATTTCGGTGTTAACTCTATAGGGATTGAACTTCATGAAGAGTATTGTCATTTATCTCTAAAGAAATTAGAGGATGAGGAAAAGAATAACATGTTATTTTAAAACGCCAGAGGGGGAAACCCCTCTGTTATTCTTATTTAACAAAACCAATTTTAGCAAAGTCATATGGTGTCACATAGCCAAAACGAATTTTATCAATATAATCAGCCCACCACTGCACCATCAATCTCCTTTCATCCAAATGCTCGGACGTATGGATATAAGCAGCACGCACATTGTTACGCTCAGAATGGCTTAGCTGACGTTCTATCGCATCATCGCTCCATAATCCGGATTCACCTAAAGCACCGCGCGCCATCGTCCTAAAACCGTGCCCACATACTTCCGTTTTAGTATCGTATCCCATCGCACGCAGCGCATTATTCACCGTGTTTTCGCTCATGACTTTTTTGGGATCATGATCGCCGGGGAAAAGTCGCTCGTTATCACCGCTTAGCTGTTTCAACCTATCCAGCAAGGACAGCGCCTGACAACTGAGAGGGACGATATGCTCTTCTTTCATCTTCATCCCACGATGGGAATAGCGTACGCCTTCAATTTCTTTCCGCTTTGCCGGTATGCGCCAGCAAGCTTTATCAAAATCAAACTCATCCCAGCGAGCAAAACGCAGCTCACTAGAACGCACGAAGGTAAGTAAGGAAAGCTCTACAGCGATACTCGTCATCAGACGACCACGATAAGCGGCAAGACGTGCAAGAAACTCTGGAAAACGGTGTGGGGGCAGAGCCGGATAATGCCGAGCCTTGGTTATCGTTAACGCTCCAGCCATATCAACGGCAGGGTTCGAATCAATATAATCGTTCTGGACAGCAAAACGCATGATAGCCGTAACACGCTGTTGCAGGCGCTGAGCAACATCGTGCTTGCCAGTGGCATCAACAACCTTGATCGGTGCTAAGAGATGGCTGGTTTTAAGGCCACGAATATCAGCAGCGCCAATATACGGGAAAATATGCAGTTCCAGATAGCGGAGCACTCGCGAACGATGATCCTCGCTCCAGCGCTTGTTGCTGATATGCCATTCTCGGGCGATGGTTTCGAAAGTATATGCACCTGCCGTTTCGGCCTGTGCTTCCTTCTGCTCGGCTTTTGGGTCTACTCCCTGCACCAGTAACCTTTTAGCCTCATCTCGTTTTCCACGAGCTTCGGCAAGGGTAACTGTCGGCCACACACCAAATGCTAAGCGATCTTCTTTTTTGTCATTGGGTCGGCGGTACTTCATGCGCCAGTATTTGGATCCCTTCGCGGTGATCTCAAGATACAAACCGCCACCATCGGCCATTTTGTAGGTTTTGTCTTTGGGCTTTGCGGTCTCGACTTGGCGGGCGTTGAGCTTCATTTTGGGGGCACATTTTCAATCGAAGTGTAGATGCCCCCAATTATGCCCCCACCGATACCCGGATTGCAACGGATGTGCTCGGACGGATTTAGATCAAAAAAAAAGCCTTTCGGCTTTTTCTTCAGTAACTTACGGACTGTTACGGACGTTCTCGAACATACTAATGGTGCCGAAGGCCGGACTCGAACCGGCACGTATCTCTACGGTTGATTTTGAATCAACTGCGTCTACCGATTTCGCCACTTCGGCACTGAAGTAGTATGCGGAAAACGGGTGAATTATACCTTCCCGCGACCAGCACGCAACACTTATCCGTTGTTCAATGAGTTAAGTGTCGAAAAAACCGCCGCAACGCGCGTTTGTCCACCCCGCCTTCCCGCTGCGCGCCCTTCGCAACCCTGTTAATGATGAGCAGGCTGTTGCAACGAGCATCCAAAATAAGGCGCTACACTCACGCAATACCGTCCAATTCCAGATTCCAGCCTCGTTGCACAGAGCAATGATGAATCATGTACCGTACATCACTCGCTCCCACTAGCCAGAACTGCTCGCCCAACTAGCGAAACAGGTTCAGGAACCCGCCACGCGGAAGGTAGCACCTGCCTCCCCCATCCCCACTGTCTCACTCAGCCCCTATCAAAAATAAAATAATCCCCAGCCGCAATGACAACGCTGCAAATAATTTCATACTCATGTGTCAGCCAATAAAGAATGAGGTTGCGTAACATTCCGAGAACACTATTTTTTCATTGGTAAATATCAGGCGGGAAATATAAATAGAGGAATAACGCCATCAAAAAAGAGACGTTATTTTTAGCTGGATGGGCTTCGGACTAAAAACACCAAGAAATAGCGTGCATACGTAACAAAATAGCAACTCAAGGCGTAAAAACCAGCTGAGAACACTTGCCTCTGCGGAGTTAATAGCTTTAAGATGGTGTAAGAAAATTTTCCCTGGTGTTGGCCAATATTGGCAACCTGGCCCTACGCGGTCAGGTTTTTTTTTGTATTTTTATCAAAACATTACCGGGAAAGTGTATCGCCTTAAGGGGTGGGAAACCAGTTAGACTAAAGTACAGTCCCTTACTAGACCTTTATCAGTTCATGCAGGTTATTATTTCATATCGCAGAGATCGGGGTCGGCACTTTATTACGTCCTTCACTTGAAGCGCCACGCGGCCAAATCAATACCGATTTAACGCCCGTCATTTCCTGAATCGAAAGACGCTGTTCGCCAGCCGATATTTTCTCCCTTTAGACGTATCCCGCTGATGAGTTCTGCGCAGTCGTTGCCTCAGTATTCCACGGCCTAGCGAGCCCGTCACTCCACCGGTTTAATCAGTCGCAGCTCCATCCCCAGGCGCACGGCATGTCGGGCATTCGTTACCCCCAACTTTTTGACTATGTTGGACATATGAAACTTGATGGTGCCGGTCTTTATGCCCAGGATCATCGCCGTTTCCTGGTAGGTTTTACCCACGCTGGCCCAATAGAGGATTTCGTTTTCCCTGTCGGTAAAGCGGGCGTTACGCTCCAGGGATGCGGCGTTTTTTGCTGACAGTGGGGACAGCGCCAGATACGACTCATGGATTGAGGCCAGCAATACCGAAATGTCGCCTTTACGATCGGTGAGCGCCTGGATGGCTTCCGCTCTTTGCTCAAGGTTGAAGGCAAAGGAAAGCGTGACGAGATTGTCGTTGTAATCGTGCAGCACGAAGGTATAGCCGTGCGTTACGCCAAACTCGCGGGCCTGTTCGAACAGTTCGGGAAAGTGCAGCCCCGCGTCGGCCATGATTTGCTCGTCCCAGGCGAACGGGGTCAGGCGGTTGCGGGCGGTAAGCACCACCGGATCAATGTACTGCAACCCCTGCTCTTGATACTTTTTTACCCATTCACTCGGGTAGTTGGTGACGCCAAAGATGCAGGCAATGTCTTTTTTGGATAACACCACATACGCCCACAGAAGATCGCCCAACTCCCCTAATGCCGCTTCCAGGCGCTTGCCGATGATATTGCTGAGATTATATTCGTCTTCCATTGGCTGCCCTCCCTCTCCCTGCATTGCCGCTGAAGTGACTATAACACGACAAAAACCGCAGGCGGGGGCATGCCCCCCCCAACACCCCAACAAAAAAGGCGCGGCCCCGCGGCCACGCCTTTCTTCACCACCGCTCGCCCCGCTACTTGCGTTTGAGCAGCATATACACGCTGATCAGCAGGAACAGCATGCTCGGCAGCAGCGCGCCCAGCACCGGCGGCATGCTGTAGACCATGCTCAGCGGGCCGAAGATCTGATCCAGCACGTAGAACAGGAAGCCGAAGCTGATGCCGGTCACCACGCGGATACCCATCGGCACGCTGCGCAGCGGGCCGAAGATGAACGACAGCGCCATCAGCATCATCACCGCCACCGACAGCGGCGAGAAGATTTTGCTCCACATGTTGAGCTGGTAACGGTTGGATTCCTGGCCGCTCTGCTTCAGGTACTTCACGTAGTTGTGCAGCCCGCTGATGGAGAGCGAATCCGGATCCAGCGCCACCACGCCCAGCTTGTCCGGGGTCAGGTTGGTTTTCCATTCGCCGGTCAGCGTCTGGGTACCGGTCACCTGTTTCGGGTTGGTCAGATCCGAGGTGTCCACCTGCGAAAGCTGCCACAGGCCGTTCTCGAAGCTGGCGGTGGCGGCATAACGCACCGTCTCCAGGCGACGCTGATCGTTGAAGTGGTAGATGTTCACGCCGGAGAGTTCTTTGTCGCCGGAGACGCGCTCGATGTAGATGAAATCGTTGCCGTCCTTCGCCCACAGCCCGCTCTTGGTGGAGAGCAGCGAGCCGCCGTACATCTGCTGGGCGCGGTAGTTGCGCGCCATCTGCTCGCCCTGCGGCGCTACCCACTCGCCGATCGCCATGGTCAGCAGCACCAGCGGAATGGCGGTTTTCATCACCGAGCCGGCGATCTGCAGGCGGGTAAAGCCGGAAGCCTGCATCACCACCAGTTCGCTGCGCGTCGCCAGTTGGCCCAGGCCGAGCAGCGCGCCAAGCAGCGCCGCCATCGGGAAAAAGATCTCGATGTCTTTCGGCACGCTCAGCAGGGTGTACATGCCGGCGCTCAGCGCGGTGTACTCGCCCTGGCCGACCTTGCGCAGCTGATCGACGAACTTGATGATGCCGGACAGCGACACCAGCATGAACAGCGTCATGATGATGGTGTTGAAAATCGTTTTACCGATATACCGGTCTAATACGCCAAACATCAGGCCGCTCCTCTCAGGCGTGCGCGCAGCTTACGCATCGGCACGGTATCCCACAGGTTCAGCGCCAGCGCGATCGCGAAGTAAACGCCGTTAACCAGCCACAGCCACAGCATCGGATCCAGCTTGCCCTTGCCGGCGTTGGAGCGCAGCGAGGTCTGCAGCAGGAAGAAGATCAGATACAGCAGGATGGCCGGCAGCATGCTCAGCACGCGGCCCTGGCGCGGGTTCACCACGCTGAGCGGCACCACCAGCAGCGCCATCAGCGCCACCGAGACCACCAGCGTCAGGCGCCAGTGCAGCTCGGCGCGCGCGTCCGGATCGTCGGATTCCCACAGCGTCTGCATCGACATCTGTTCGGATTCGGTGTTATCCGCCGCCACGGTGCGGTGGCCAATCACCGCCTTGTAGTCGGTGAAGTCGGTAATGCGGAAGTCGCGCAGCAGCGCGGTGCCTTCAAAGCGGGTACCCTTGTCGAGCGTCACCACCTGCGAGCCGTCTTTCTGCTGCACGATGTTGCCGTGCTCGGCCACCACCACCGACGGGCGTTGGTTGCCGTTCGGCCGCAGCTGCGCCAGGAACACGTCGTTGAAGGTGCTGCCCTTCACGTTGCCGATAAACAGCACCGCGTTGCCATCCTGCGAGGGTTTGAACTGCCCTTCCGCCAGCCCGGCGATGCTCGGGTTGGCCTTGGCTTCGTTCACCACCACGTCCTGATAACGCGAAGCCCAGGGGCCGGCCCAAAACACGTTCACCGCCGCGATCGCAGAGGTGAGCAGCGCCAGGATCATGGCGGCGATAATCAGGGTGCGTTTGCCCAGCCCGCAGGCGTGCATAACGGTGATTTCGCTCTCGGTATACAACCGCCCAAGCGTCATCAGCAAGCCGAGAAACAGGCTCAAAGGCAGGATGAGCTGCGCCATTTTCGGCACGCCCAACGCGAGCAGAGAGAGTACTAAGTTTGTCGGGATATTGCCGTCCACCGCGTCGCCCAACACCCTGACCAAATTCTGACAAAAGAAGATCAGAAGCAGGATGAACAGGATGGCGATTTGGCTCTTGAGCGTTTCCCGTACCAGATATCTTATGATGATCACGCTTATTACGCCTGTGAAAACTTGTCTTTTTGCAGGAAAATCGATAATTTCATCGTTAATCCGCCATTTATTCTCATCATATGGCAACCTTCACAGCTAAAATAGTATTACAACATCAAGCCGTTTGGGTGTCCTATAGGAACTTGCTTATAGTCGCCAAAACAGAGCAATTTATGCCGTTCAGGTTAACATAATCCGTTAACTCAAATGGCAGGAGATCGTTACGGAGTCGGTTATTCTAGCCGTAGCGTCCGCCTTTGTCTTTAAGATTCAGGAGAGTGCATGGAGTTCAGTGTAAAAAGCGGTAGCCCGGAAAAACAGCGCAGTGCCTGTATTGTAGTCGGCGTTTTCGAACCGCGCCGCCTGTCCCCTATCGCAGAACAACTCGACAAAATCAGTGATGGTTATATCAGCGCATTGCTGCGCCGTGGCGAACTGGAAGGCAAGGTCGGGCAGACGCTGCTACTGCACCATGTGCCCAACATTCTCTCCGAGCGCATCCTGCTGATCGGCTGCGGCAAAGAGCGCGAGCTCGATGAGCGCCAATACAAGCAGGTGATCCAGAAAACCATCAATACCCTCAACGACACCGGCTCGATGGAAGCGGTCTGCTTCCTGACCGAACTGCACGTGAAAGGCCGCAATACCTACTGGAAAGTGCGTCAGGCGGTGGAAACCGCCAAAGAGACGCTCTACACCTTCGATCAGCTGAAAAGCAACAAGGTGGAGCCGCGTCGTCCGCTGCGCAAAATGGTGTTCAACGTGCCGACCCGCCGTGAGCTCACCAGCGGCGAGCGCGCTATCCAGCACGGCCTGGCGGTGGCTTCCGGCATCAAGGCGGCCAAAGATCTCGGCAACATGCCGCCGAACATCTGTAACGCCGGCTACCTGGCCTCGCAGGCCCGTCAGTTGGCGGACGCCTTCAGCACCAACATCACCACCCGCGTCATCGGCGAACAGCAGATGAAAGAGCTGGGCATGAACGCCTATCTGGCGGTCGGCGCTGGTTCGCAGAACGAATCATTGATGTCGGTGATGGAATATAAGGGCAACCCAAATCCGGACGCTAAGCCGATCGTGCTGGTAGGCAAAGGGCTGACCTTCGACTCCGGCGGCATCTCGATCAAACCGGCCGACGGCATGGACGAGATGAAATACGACATGTGCGGCGCGGCGACCGTGTACGGCGTGATGCGCGTGGTGGCGGAGCTGAACCTGCCGCTGAACGTGATCGGCGTGCTGGCCGGCTGTGAAAACATGCCGGGCGGCCGGGCGTATCGTCCGGGCGACGTGCTGACCACCATGTCCGGCCAGACCGTCGAGGTGCTCAACACCGACGCCGAAGGCCGCCTGGTGCTGTGCGACACCCTGACCTACGTCGAGCGCTTCGAACCGGAGCTGGTGATCGACATCGCCACCCTGACCGGCGCCTGCGTGATCGCCTTGGGCCACCACATCACCGGCCTGATGTCGAACCACAACCCGCTGGCGCACGAGCTGCTGGGCGCTTCCGAGCAGGCCGGCGACCGCGCCTGGCGCCTGCCGATGGCCGACGAGTACTACGAGCAGCTGGACTCCAACTTCGCCGACATGGCGAACATCGGTGGCCGCCCTGGTGGCGCCATCACCGCCGCCTGCTTCCTGTCGCGCTTCACCCGCAAGTACACCTGGGCACACCTGGATATCGCCGGCACCGCCTGGCGCTCCGGTAAAGCCAAGGGCGCGACCGGCCGCCCGGTGGCGCTGCTGTCGCAGTTCCTGCTCAACCGTGCAGGTCTGAACGGCGACGATTAAATCTGAGCGGTAATTCAGGTATAATCCCAAGGGGCACAGCATGCTGTGCCCCTACATTTTTTTATCGGCAGCGGTGGATCCTTAATGAAACAGGCGACGTTTTATTTGCTCGACAACGCGGAACCGTCAGGCGCGCTCAGCGCCCATGAGGCCGTGGCCTGCGCCGTTGCCGCCAGCGGCTTCCGTTCCGGCAAGCGGGTGCTGATCGCCTGCGAGAGCCAGGAGCAGGCCCAGCGGCTGGACGAAGCGCTGTGGCAGCGCGAGCCGCATGAATTTGTGCCGCACAACCTGGCCGGCGAAGGGCCGCACTACGGCGCGCCGGTGGAACTGTGCTGGCCCGGCAAGCGCGGCAACGCCCCGCGCGATCTGCTGATCGCCCTGCTGCCGCAGTTTGCCGATTTTGCTACCGCTTTCCATGAAGTGGTAGACTTCGTTCCTTACGAAGACACTCTGAAACAGTTGGCGCGCGACCGTTACAAGGCCTATCGCAGCGTCGGCTTCCATTTGACCACGGCTACGCCGCCAACTCACTGAATACGATAAAGAATGGAAAAGACAAACAGTCAGCTCGACACCGCATACGACCCAAAACAGATCGAACAGAAGCTGTACGATCACTGGGAGAATCAGGGTTACTTCAAGCCGAACGGCGACACCAGCCAGGAAAGCTTCTGCATCATGATCCCGCCGCCGAACGTCACCGGCAGCCTGCACATGGGCCACGCGTTCCAGCAGACCATCATGGACACCATGATTCGCTATCAGCGCATGCAGGGTAAAAACACCCTGTGGCAGGCGGGCACCGACCACGCCGGCATCGCCACCCAGATGGTGGTGGAGCGCAAGATCGCCGCGGAAGAAGGCAAAACCCGCCACGACTACGGCCGTGACGCGTTCATCGACAAAATCTGGCAGTGGAAGGCGGAATCCGGCGGCACCATCACCCGCCAAATGCGCCGTCTGGGCAACTCCGTGGACTGGGAGCGCGAGCGCTTCACCATGGACGAAGGCCTGTCGAACGCGGTGCGCGAAGTGTTTGTCCGTCTGCACAAAGAAGACCTGATCTACCGCGGCAAGCGCCTGGTGAACTGGGATCCGAAGCTGCGCACCGCCATCTCCGATCTGGAAGTGGAAAACCGCGAGTCCAAAGGTTCCATGTGGCACCTGCGCTACCCGCTGGCCGACGGCGCGAAAACCGCCGAGGGCAAAGACTATCTGGTGGTCGCCACCACCCGTCCGGAAACCGTGCTGGGCGATACCGGCGTGGCGGTCAACCCGGAAGATCCGCGCTATAAAGACCTGATCGGCAAAGAGATCATTCTGCCGCTGGTCGGCCGCCGCATCCGCATCGTCGGCGACGAACACGCCGATATGGAAAAAGGCACCGGCTGCGTGAAGATCACCCCGGCGCACGATTTCAACGACTACGAAGTCGGCAAACGCCACGGCCTGCCGATGATCAACATTCTGACCTTCGACGGCGACATCCGCCAGGAAGCGGAAGTGTTCAACACCCTGGGCGAAGTCTGCACCGACTACTGCAACGAAATCCCGGCCGAGTTCCGCGGCCTGGAGCGCTTCGCGGCGCGTAAAGCGGTGGTTGCCGCCTTCGATCAGTTGGGCCTGCTGGACGAGGTCAAACCGCACGACCTGACGGTGCCTTACGGCGACCGCGGCGGCGTGGTGATCGAGCCGATGCTGACCGACCAATGGTACGTGCGCACCGCGCCGCTGGCCAAAGTGGCGGTGGAAGCGGTCGAACAGGGCGACATCCAGTTCGTGCCGAAGCAGTACGAAAACATGTACTTCAGCTGGATGCGCGACATTCAGGACTGGTGCATCTCGCGTCAGCTGTGGTGGGGCCACCGCATCCCGGCCTGGTATGACGTGAACGGCAAAGTCTACGTGGGCCGCAGCGAAGAAGAAGTGCGCAGCGAGAACAACCTGGGCGCCGACGTGGTGCTGACCCAGGACGAAGACGTGCTGGACACCTGGTTCTCGTCCGGCCTGTGGACCTTCTCTACCCTGGGCTGGCCGGAGCAGACCGAGGCGCTGAAAACCTTCCACCCGACCAGCGTGATGGTCAGCGGCTTCGACATCATCTTCTTCTGGATCGCGCGCATGATCATGCTGACCATGCACTTCATCAAGGATGAAAACGGCAAGCCGCAGGTGCCGTTCAAGACCGTCTACATGACCGGCCTTATCCGCGACGACGAAGGCCAGAAGATGTCCAAGTCGAAAGGCAACGTGATCGACCCGCTGGACATGGTCGACGGCATCTCGCTGGAAGATCTGCTGGAAAAACGCACCGGCAACATGATGCAGCCGCAGCTGGCGGAGAAAATCCGCAAGCGTACCGAGAAGCAGTTCCCGAACGGCATCGAGCCGCACGGCACCGACGCCCTGCGCTTCACCCTGGCGGCGCTGGCCTCGACCGGCCGCGACATCAACTGGGACATGAAGCGCCTGGAAGGCTACCGCAACTTCTGTAACAAGCTGTGGAACGCCAGCCGCTTCGTGCTGATGAACACCGAAGCGCACGACTGCGGCTTCAACGGCGGCGAGAAAGTGCTGTCGCTGGCGGATCGCTGGATCCTGGCCGAATTCAACCGCACGGTGAAAGCCTACCGCGAAGCGCTGGACACCTACCGCTTCGATCTGGCGGCCAACATCCTGTACGAATTCACCTGGAACCAGTTCTGCGACTGGTATCTGGAGCTGACCAAGCCGGTGGTGAGCAACGGCAGCGAAGCGGAACAGCGCGGCACCCGCCACACGCTGATCACCGTGCTGGAAGCGCTGCTGCGCCTGGCGCACCCGATCATTCCGTTCATCACCGAAACCATCTGGCAGCGCGTGAAGCCGCTGACCGGCACGACCGCAGACACCATCATGCTGCAGCCGTTCCCGGCCTACGACGCCGCGCTGGAAGACGAGCAGGCGCTGAACGATCTGGAGTGGATCAAGCAAACCATCATCGCCGTGCGCAACATCCGCGCCGAGATGAACATCGCGCCTAGCAAAACGCTAGACGTGCTGCTGCGCAACTGCAGCGCCGACGCCCAGCGCCGCGTGCAGGAGAACCAAAGCTTTATCGCCCGTCTGGCGCGCCTGGAATCCATCGCGCTGCTGCCAGCCGGTGAGAAAGGCCCGGTCTCCGTCACCAAGCTGGTGGACGGCGCCGAGTTGCTGATCCCGATGGCCGGCTTCATCGACAAGGACGCCGAGATCGCGCGTCTGGCGAAAGAGATGGGTAAACTGGATGCGGAAATCGCTTCGATCGAAGGCAAGCTGGCGAACGAAGGCTTCGTGGCACGCGCGCCGGAGGCGGTGGTCGCCAAAGAACGCGATCGTCTGGCGGCCTGTAAAGAAGGCAAAGTGAAACTGCAGGAACAGCAGGCGACCATCGCCGCACTGTAATCCACCGGCTCACGCCAACGCCTGAAAAACAGCGGGGTCTTCCCCGCTGTTTTTTTATCGCCGTTGCATCCGGGCCGGGTTAGATGTTATTACAAGATATTACTGCTGCAGGGACGCCGCCGGGAAATAATCCCCGGCGCGTTTCGTGCTGCGATAAAAACGAAAAACGAACGTGGTCTCTTTCAATGGCGAGTGTAAACATGACAACAGCAACCCCGGCGCGCCTGCTGGTGCGCCCCATCACGGCGGAAGACAATCCCGCCATTGCTCACGTCATTCGCGAAGTCTCCGCCGAGCACGGCCTGACGGCGGATAAAGGCTATACCGTCTCCGATCCCAATCTGGACGCCCTGTATCAGCTCTACAGCCTGCCGCGCAGCGCTTACTGGGTGATCGAGGTGGACGGCCAGGTCGCCGGCGGCGGCGGCATCGCGCCGCTGCAGGGCGGTGCAGACGATATTTGCGAATTACAGAAGATGTATTTCCTGCCGGTGTTGCGCGGCAAAGGATTGGCGAAACGCCTGGCGCTGCAGGCGCTGGATTTCGCCCGCCAGCACGGCTTCCGCTGTTGTTACCTCGAGACCACCGCCAGCCTGACGCAGGCCGTTGCGCTGTACGAACACCTGGGCTTCGAACACATCGACCACGCGATGGGCGCCACCGGCCACGTCGATTGCGAAGTCACCATGCTGAAAACGCTGTAATCGTCCCCCGCCTCTCTATCATGGCGCAGCGTGCTGCGCCTTTTTATTAATATCGCAATCAATCAGTAAAACTCGCTATAACGCCGTTTTTCAAGCAGATAAACTGACGTTAAAAACCACGGTGTAAATTTAATGTGAAGTTCGTTAATAAATTAACGATCGCAAATTGACCGCTTTTCCCCCCGCGTTACTCTGCCAGTATCCCAATCGCGCACGGAGAGCTGTCATGTCGGAAAATACCTTTGATTACATCATCGTCGGCGCCGGTTCCGCCGGCTGCGTGCTGGCGGCGCAGCTGATCCGCCGCACCCAGGCGCGGGTGCTGCTGCTGGAAGCCGGCGGCGACGACAATAACCTGTTCATCAAGATGCCGGCCGGGGTGGCCAAGATCATCGCCAAAAAAAGCTGGCCCTACGAGACGGAGCCGGAACCGCACGCCAACAACCGCCGCATGCAGATCGCGCAGGGCAAGGTGCTGGGCGGCAGCAGTTCGGTCAACGGCATGATCTACCTGCGCGGCCAGCCGCAGGACTACGACGACTGGGCCGAACGCTACGGCTGCACCGGCTGGAGCTACCGGGAGGTGCTGCCCTACTTCAAACGCGCCGAGGCCAATGAAAGCCTGTCCGACGACTACCACGGCGCCGACGGGCTGCTGCCGGTCAGCGAGAACCGCTACCGCCACCCGCTGAGCATGGCGTTTATCCGCGCCGGCCAGGAGTTGAACCTGCCCTATCTCAACGACTTCAACGGCGACAGCCAGCACGGCGTCGGTTTCTACCAAACCACCACCCGCAACGGCGAGCGCGCCAGCACCGCCCGCACCTACCTGAAGGCAGTGCGCGACGAACGGCGGCTGGTGGTGAAACTGAACGCCCTGGCGCACCGGCTGACCTTCGAGGGCAACGTCGCCACCGGCGTGGTCTACAGCCAGAACGGCGGCGCCGAAGTCACCGCGCGCGCCACCAAAGAGGTGATCGTCAGCGCCGGCGCAGTCGGTTCGCCGAAGCTGCTGATGCTGTCCGGCATCGGCCCGCGCGACCATCTGCAGCAGTTGGGCATCGAGGTGCGGGCGGATCTGCCGGTGGGCAAAAACTTCCACGACCATCTGCACATGTCGATCAACGTCAGCACCCGCGAGCCGATCAGCCTGTTCGGCGCCGATCGCGGCCTGCAGGCGCTGAGCCACGGCGCGCAGTGGCTGGCGTTTCGCAGCGGGGTGCTCTCGTCCAACGTGCTGGAAGGCGCCGCCTTCACCGACAGCCAGGGCGACGGCCGGCCGGACGTGCAGATCCACTTCCTGCCGCTGCTGGACAGCTGGGACGACGTGCCCGGCGAGCCGCTGCCGAACATTCACGGCTTCACGCTCAAGGTCGGTTACCTGCAGCCGAAGGCGCGCGGCGAAGTGCTGCTGCGCAGCAGCAACCCGCGCGATCCGGTCAAGCTGCACGCCAACTACCTCGGCCACCCGGACGATCTGGCCGGCAGCGTGCGCGCGGTGAAGTTCGGCCTGGATTTCCTGCAAACCGCGGCGCTGAAGCCGCTGATCAAAGACCTGCTGATGCCGCAGCCGGAGTGGACACGCGACGAAGCTCAGCTGGAAGCCTTCGTGCGCAACTTCTGCAAGACGGTGTATCACCCGGTGGGCAGTTGCCGCATGGGGCCGTCGCCACAGGACGCGGTGACCGATCCGCAGCTGCGGGTGCACGGTTTTGAACAGCTGCGGGTGATCGACTGCTCGGTGATGCCGCAGCTCACCAGCGGCAACACCAATGCGCCGACCATCATGCTGGCGGAAAAGGCGGTGGATCTGTTGCTGGGCGCGCCGCAGTAAGGGCGCGCTTCAACGTCAGGCGGCGGCGGGCACGCCGCTGTGGAAACGCAGCTCGCTGTCCGGCGACAGGATCAGCTCAGCTTCGAGGCGGCCGAAATGCGCCACCCGTTCGCTGATGTCGCCGCCGGCGATCTGCTCGGCCAATGTCAGGTAGTCCTGATAATGCCGCGCTTCGGATCGCAGCAGCGAAACGTAAAAGCGGTTCAGCTCGTCGTCCAGGTGCGGCGCCAGTTTGGCGAAGCGTTCGCAGGATCGCGCTTCGATGTAGGCGCCACAGATCAGTTTGTCGATCAGCGTCGCCGGATCGTGAGTGCGGATCTCGCGGATCATGCCCTTGGCGTAGCGGCTGGCGGTGATCTTGCGATATGGGATCCCGCGTGCCTGCATGATCTCCAGCACCTGTGAGAAGTGGTGCAACTCTTCCTTGATCAACAGCACCATGCGATCCGCCAGATCCTGGCCGTAGGCCGAGCCGTTTTTCGGCAGGATCTTGCGGGTGAACTGGCCCTGGCGGAATAGCGTGTCGGGCGCGCCCTGCGCTTCGTGCAGAAACGCCTCGTAGGGCCGCAGCAGCGCCAACAGCGCGTCGCCGCTCTCTTTGTCCGCCACATAGCGGCGGATCAGCCACATGCCGGTCTGTGCGGCTTTCAGCTCGCACACCAGGTGGTCGGTCAGCAACAGCTGCAGGTTTTCCGGACGGCGCGCGGCGTCGATCCAGGCGTCGGGAGTTTCACAGTGCAGGAAGCTTAAAATCGGGGCTAACAGGGATTGGTATGTCATCGGCTTCATTGCCCTATGTATTTCAAGTTGCAGCTAGGCGGCCAGCTCACTCATCCCCAGGAGCTTACTCAGGTAAGTGACTGGGGTGAGAGAGTGCAGCCAACAACGCTGCAGCTTGAAAGACGACGGGGATATCAGGGGCCGGCGAGAACCGGCCCATGTGAATAAGCGGGGTTAATCAGTGGCGTTTGCCGTCGTCGTCTTCGTCGATGTAGTCGCCGTCTTCGTCATCCTCACCGTCTTCACCGTTCGGATCTTCGAAGTAAGTGCCCCAGCCGTCGTAGTTGACGCCGCAGCGTTCCGCCAGCGCCACCAGCTGTTCTACCTGGGCGTCGATCAGCTCGGCGTTCAGGCCGACTTCGCTGATCACGTCGCAGCACATCACCATCGAACCGTCTTCCACTTCCAGCTCTTCGGCGTCGGTCACTTCGTAGCCCAGCTTGAAGGCTTCAACGGCGGCCTGCTCCAGAACCTCAAATTTCTCGGCGGACAGATGGTGCTCGATGGTGTAGAGCGCGTCCGGATCGCTGCCGTCTTCCAGCAGTTCTTCGATGATCAGGCGGGTCTCTTCACGTTGTTCTTCCAGCAATTCGCGGTTTGCCATGCCTATATCCTCAAGTCAAATGGCCTTCATTCCTTCTATTTTCACACACCGCCGACATTGCTTCCACGATAAACGTGAAAGATTTGCTCGTCGGGGTTGAAATTGAATATTCATACATATAAAGTGAATTTTAATTCAATTACACAATCAGGGAATCGGACTATGAGCACCGGCAATGCGTTCTACCAACGTCACTTTCTGAGGTTAATGGATTTCACCCCCGCCGAGCTGCAGGCGCTGCTGCGGCTTTCGGCCGATCTGAAACAGGCCAAGAAGCAGGGGCAGGAACAGCGCCGGCTGCAGGGCAAAAACATTGCGCTCATCTTCGAAAAAGACTCGACCCGCACGCGATGCTCTTTCGAAGTTGCCGCATTCGATCAGGGTGCGCAGGTGACCTATCTCGGCCCAAGCGGCAGCCAGATCGGCCATAAAGAGTCGATGAAAGACACCGCCCGGGTGCTGGGCCGCCTGTACGACGGTATTCAATACCGCGGCTACGGCCAGGCGCTGGTGGAAACCCTGGCGGAACACGCCGGCGTGCCGGTGTGGAACGGCCTGACCGACGAGTTCCACCCTACCCAATTGCTGGCGGATCTGCTCACCGTGCAGGAACACCTGCCGGGCAAGGCGCTGAGCGAGGTGAAGCTGGCGTACGTCGGCGACGCGCGCAACAACATGGGCAACACGCTGCTGGAAGCCGCCGCGCTGGCGGGCATGGATCTGCGGCTGGTGGCGCCGAAGGCCTGCTGGCCGCAGCCGGAGCTGGTGGCCGAATGCCAGGCGCTGGCGCAGCAAACCGGCGCGAAACTCACCCTGACCGAAGACATCGCCGAAGGGGTGCAAGACGCCGACTTCCTCTACACTGACGTCTGGGTGTCGATGGGCGAACCGAAAGAAACCTGGCAAGAGCGTATCGCGCTGCTGCGGCCGTATCAGGTCAACATGGCGATGCTGAAGCTGACCGGCAACCCGAACGTGAAGTTTCTGCACTGCCTGCCAGCGTTCCACGACGATCAAACCACCCTCGGTAAGCAGATGGCGCAGCAGTACGACCTGCACGGCGGCATGGAAGTGACCGACGAGGTGTTCGAGTCGGCGCACAGCGTGGTGTTCGATCAGGCGGAAAACCGGCTGCATACCATCAAGGCGGTGCTGGTCGCCACGCTGAGCGAAACCCTCTGATTGCCCCCCCTCCGCCCTGGCGCCCCCGGCCAGGGCGGCTAATATATTCCTGGAATATCAAATAGCGGATTGACCTTTGCCCGCCGCCGGCAAAGGTTCTACCGTGACAGGCCGACGGCGCCCGCGCCATAAAAACCAACGATAACAAACCGTTCTCAGCGCCGCCTTGCGGCGCCTTCAGGGGATACACACCGATGAAAACCAAACTCTTGCCGCTGTTCCTGCTCGCCGCCCTGCCCGCCGCCGCGTTAGCCGCCACGCCGCCGAATACGCTGGTAGTGGTGCAATCGCTGGATGACATCGTCAGCCTCGATCCGGCGGAAGCCAACGAACTCTCCAGCATCCAGACGGTGCCCAGCCTGTATCAGCGTCTGGTGCAGGCGGATCGCGACGATCCGGCTAAGGTGGCGCCGGTGCTGGCGGAAAGCTGGCAGGGCGATGCGGCAGCTAAAACGCTGACGGTGAAACTGCGGCCGCAGGCGGCGTTTGCCTCCGGCAATCCGCTGACCGCCGACGACGTGATCTTTTCCTACAGCCGCGCGGTCAAAATGAACAAATCGCCAGCGTTCATCCTCAACGTGCTCGGCTGGCAGCCGGACAACATCGACGCGCAGCTGAAGAAGATCGACGACCATACCGTGCAGCTGCGCTGGACGGCGGACGTCAGCCCGGCGGTGGCGCTGAATATCCTCTCGACGCCGATCGCCTCGATCGTCGACAGCAAGGCGGCGCTGGCCAATGTCAAAGACGGCGACTTCGGCAACGCCTGGCTGAAAATGCACTCCGCCGGCAGCGGCCCGTTCAAGATGCGCGTCTATCAGCCGCATCAGGCGATCGTGCTGGACGCCAACCCCACCTCGCCGGGCGACAAGCCGCAGCTGAAAAACATCATCATTAAAAACGTGCCGGATCCGGCCACCCGCCGCCTGCTGATCCAGCAGGGCGACGCCGATATCGCCCGCGAACTGGGCGCCGATCAGACCGACACGCTGAAAAACCAGCCGGGCGTCAAGGTGCTGGAGATCCCGTCCGCCGAGCAAAACTACCTGGTGTTCAACACCGGCAACGGCGCCAATCCGCTGCTGAACAACCCGGCCTTCTGGGAAGCGGCGCGCTATCTGGTGGATTATCAGGGCATCACGAAGGATCTGCTGAAGGGCCAATACTTCGTGCACCAGAGCTTCCTGCCGGTCGGGCTGCCGGGCGCGCTGGAGACCAACCCGTTCAGCTACGATCCGGCTAAGGCGAAAGCCATCCTGGCCAAGGCGGGCATCACCCACGCCGCCTTTACGCTGGACGTAGAGAACAAGCCGCCGTTCATCACCATCGCGCAGGCGCTGCAGGGCAGCTTCGCCGCCGCCGGCGTGAAGATCGAACTGCTGCCGGCCGCCGGCAGCCAGGTTTACTCTCGCGTGCGCGCCAGGCAGCATCAGGCGGCGATCCGCCTGTGGATCCCGGATTACTTCGACGCCCACTCCAACGCCAGCGCCTTCGCCTACAACGACGGCAAGAGCAGTACGGTGGCCGGGCTGAACGGCTGGCAGATCCCGCAGTTGAATAAGCAGACGCTGGCGGCGCTGGCCGAAGCCGATCCAGCCAAGCGCCGCGCGCTGTACACCGCCATGCAGCAGGAGCTGCAGCGCAGTTCGCCGTACGTGTTTATCGATCAGGCCAAAACCGAAGTGGTGCTGCGCGACAACGTCAAAGGCTATCAACAGGGGTTGAACGCCGACATGGTCTACTACGATCGCGTCAGCAAATAGCCCGCGGGCGGCCATCGCCGGCCAATCGATTGCGGGGCGGCAAAAAACGGCGTTTTAACGCTTGCAGTGGCGAAAAGCGCGAGTATAATGCGCCACAATTTGCCAGGAGAAAGCATGAAAAACGACGTTTGTTTTGTTAGCCGCAATCGACAAAACCGACTGCCTATCGGCGGCCAGCTGCCGTTGTTTCTCCTGTTGCTAAACCGATCTTTTCAAGCCCCTCATTGAGGGGCTTTTTTTTGCCTTAAAAAGTCCCGCGCCACGGGCACGCGTCGAGGAGGAGTGAAAAATGGCCAACCCGCTGTATCACAAACACATCATCTCTATTAACGATCTCAGCCGCGAGGATCTGGAGCTGGTGCTGCGCACCGCCGCCGGTCTGAAAGCCAACCCGCAGCCGGAGCTGTTGAAACACAAGGTGATCGCCAGCTGCTTCTTTGAAGCCTCGACCCGTACCCGCCTGTCGTTCGAAACCTCGATGCACCGCCTCGGCGCCTCGGTGGTCGGTTTTGCCGACGGCAGCAACACCTCGCTCGGCAAAAAAGGCGAAACCCTGGCTGACACCATCTCGGTGATCAGCACCTACGTGGACGCCATCGTGATGCGCCACCCGCAGGAAGGCGCGGCGCGCATGGCCTCGGAGTTCTCCGGCAACGTGCCGGTGCTCAACGCCGGCGACGGCGCCAACCAACACCCGACCCAGACCCTGCTGGATCTGTTCACCATCCAGGAAACCCAGGGGCGCCTGAGCAACCTCAGCATCGCCATGGTCGGCGACCTGAAATACGGCCGCACCGTGCACTCGCTCACCCAGGCGCTGGCCAAATTCGAAGGCAACCGCTTCTACTTCATCGCCCCGGACGCGCTGGCGATGCCGGCCTACATCCTGAAAATGCTGGAAGAGAAAGGCATCGAGTACAGCCTGCACAGCAGCATTGAAGAAGTGGTGCCAGAGCTGGATATTCTCTACATGACCCGGGTGCAGAAAGAGCGCCTCGATCCTTCCGAGTACGCCAACGTGAAGGCGCAGTTCGTGCTGCGCGCCGCAGATCTGGCCGGCGCGCGCGCCAACCTCAAGGTACTGCACCCGCTGCCGCGCATCGACGAGATCGCCACCGACGTGGATAAAACGCCGTACGCTTACTACTTCCAGCAGGCGGGCAACGGCATCTTCGCCCGCCAGGCGCTGCTGGCGCTGGTGCTCAACGCAGATTTGGATCTTTAAGGGGGAACCGCCATGACTCACGACAACAAACTGCAGGTCGAAGCGATCAAATGCGGCACGGTGATCGACCATATTCCGGCGCAGATCGGTTTCAAACTGCTGACGCTGTTCAAGCTGACCGCCACCGACCAGCGCATCACCATCGGCCTGAACCTGCCCTCCAACGAGCTGGGCCGCAAGGATCTGATCAAGATCGAGAACACCTTCCTGACCGAGCAGCAGGCCAACCAGCTGGCGATGTACGCGCCGAAGGCCACGGTAAACCGCATCGATAACTATGAAGTGGTGCGCAAACTGACCCTCAGCCTGCCGGACCACATCGACGGCGTGCTGACCTGCCCGAACGGCAACTGCATCAGCCGCAGCGAGCCGGTGGCGTCGAGCTTCAGCGTCAAATCGCGCGACGGCGAAGTGCACCTGAAATGCCGCTACTGCGAAAAAGAGTTCGAGCATCAGGTGGTGCTGCAGGCGGACTAAGCCCGGCATGGGCGCCGGGAGATGGCGCTGTCATTCTCCCGGTGACGCCCTATAATGGGTCCTCTGAAAATTACTCTACCCACGTTGCTACCCACCGAATTTTACGCTGCGGCCGACCGCGCGGCGGCGTGAAAGACAACGGGTCTATCAGGAGAAAACATGTCACGTAATATCAGCACTGAACTCGCCCCGGCAGCCATTGGTCCTTACGTGCAGGGCGTTGATCTGGGCAGCATGATCATCACTTCCGGCCAGATCCCGGTCGATCCGAAAACCGGCGCCGTCGCCGACGACGTCGCCGCACAGGCGCGCCAGTCGCTGGAAAACGTTAAAGCGATCGTCGAAGCCGCCGGCCTGATCGTTGCCGACATCGTGAAAACCACCGTATTCGTGAAAGACCTGAACGACTTCGCCACCGTCAACGCCGCGTACGAAGCCTTCTTCACCGAGCACAGCGCGCCGTTCCCGGCCCGCTCTTGCGTAGAAGTGGCGCGTCTGCCGAAAGACGTGAAGATCGAAATCGAAGCCATCGCCGTGCGTCGTTAATCGACACGCATACGAATCACGGCCAGTGCAGACTGGCCGTTTTTATTGATAATCATTTTATTAACCCAATTAATTTATAGCGATAGCGTAATATCGTTCACATTTACAATTCCCTAATAAAAATACGCCTATAATTGTTTTTCACCCGGCCGGGTCATTGCTGTTTCATTTCGTTCACTTCGTGAATAATGACAGGAGATAACCATGGCACCTAGCGTATTGGATTATTTTATCCAACAAGTTTCCCGTTATCCGGAAAAAACCGCCGTCGTCGGCGATAATAAACACCTGACCTACCGTCAATTGGATGAAGCCAGCAGCGCACTGTGCGCGCTGTTGCTACGGCGGGGCGTGGCGCCCGACAGCTATGTGCCGCTCGTCACGCTGCGCACGCCGGAAATGCTGATCGGTATGTTGGCGATCGTCAAAGCCGGCGCAGGCTATATTCCCATCGACGCCCGTTACCCGGAAAAAAGAATACAGGATATCGTCACGCAAAGCGGTTCCCCTTTAATACTCGCCAGCAACGCGACGATAGCGCTTTCGGAAAATAACTTCAGCGAGGATATTATTTATATTGATAATATATCAACTTCTTCGCAGGAGAATATAACGTTCATTTCTCCGTCCCCCGATGCCATCGTTTATCTCATTTTCACTTCAGGCACCACCGGCAAACCGAAAGGGGTGCTGATAGAACATCAGTCACTGCTGAATTTAATTCTCTGGCATAACAAGCAATTCGCCATGGATGCCGAAAGTCGTTCTACGCTGATCGCCGGCTTGAGTTTCGACGTCGCGCAATGGGAGATCTGGTCGCCTCTGACCAGCGGCGGCACATTGTATCTGCCCCCGGAAGACGCTCGCCTGCAGCCGGAAGTCCTGCTGGCCTACTTTGCCGAACAGGGCATTACCCACGCCAGCCTGCCCGCCGTACTGGTTGCCGAAGTGGTCGGCGCACCGCAACCGGCCAATCTGGCGCTGCGGTATCTGTTCAGCTCAGGGGAGAAACTTCATCCGGTCGATCTGCGCGGCATCGATTATTCATTGATCGATTACTACGGCCCGACGGAAGCCACCATATTCGCCACCTGCAACCGGGTGGCTTGCGCCACGCAAAACCCGCCCGCCAGCATTGGGCGGCCCATCGGCGATACCGAAATCTTCATCCTCGATGACCGACTGCAGCCCGTGATCGGCGATCGCCCCGGCGAGCTGTATATCAGCGGCCGCTGTCTGGCCCGCGGCTACCTGAACAATCCGGCGTTGACCGCCGAGCGCTTCATCACCCCGCCTCACTTCGCCGGATTGCGCCTGTACCGCAGCGGCGATCGGGCTCGTTGGCTGGCGGATGGCCGCATTCAATATCTGGGCCGTATCGACGATCAGGTCAAAATCCGCGGCAATCGCATTGAACTGGGCGAAATCGAAAACGCCATGCTGCAGGTTGCGGGCGTCCGTAAAGCGGTGGCCGCCGTGGCAATGGCTGACGATCCGCTGGGCAAGAAAATCGTGGCGTTTCTGATCGCGGAGAGTGACAGCGAAAACGTGACCGCACGCGTCCGACAGAAACTGAAAGAAACGCTGCCCACCGCATTTCTGCCCGCCGATTATCGTTTACTGGAACACATGCCGCTGAACAACAACGGCAAGATCGACAAAGCGGCTCTGTTGGCGCATTACCAATCGGTCAGCGTCAGTGTCGACGTTGCGCAGCCGCTGACCGCCGACCAGCGCGTCGTCGCCGATCTCTGGCGCTCGCTGCTGAAAGTGGAACAGCCCGCAGCCGACGATGATTTTTTCTCGCTGGGCGGCCATTCGCTGTTGGCGGCCAAACTGATGGCGACGCTGGCCGAGGCATTTGCCGTCGAGACTTCGGTGCACGACATCTATGAATATCCCACTCTGGGCGCCCTGGCGCAGGCACTGGCACAACGCAGAGACCGGCAACCGACACAGCGGCAAGGCGAAGCGCGTGCCTTGCAGGATGATGTTTATTTGCCGTCGGATCTCGTCATCGATCCGACGTTCGATCCGCGGCAAATCAGCGCGCCGCGCGCCATTTTGCTGACCGGCGCCACCGGCTTCGTCGGCGCGCATCTGTTGGCCGATCTGCTGCGCACCACCGACTCCGAGCTGTACTGTCTGGTGCGCGACGGCGCCAAACTGCCGCCGAGACAGCGGCTGGAGGCGGTGCTGCAGCGCTACCGGATCGCGCTGAACGCCAGCCAGCACGCGCGCATTCATATCGTGCCTGGCAACGTAGCGGAACACGACTTTTCGCTGACGCCGGCGGCCTACAGGGCGTTAAGCCGAGATATCGATCTGATTTACCATTCGGCCAGCGCGGTGAATTTTATCCAGCCTTACGCCTACATGAAGCGCGACAACGTGCAGGGCCTGCGGGAAATCATTCGCTTCGCGGCGCATAGCCGCACCAAGCCGCTGATGCTGCTGTCGACCATCTCCGTATACAGCTGGGGGCATCTGCACACCGGCAAGCGGGTGATGCGGGAAAGCGACGATATCGACCAAAACCTGCCGGCGGTCAGCCGCGATATCGGCTACGTGCGCAGCAAATGGGTGATGGAGAAAATTGCCGATTTGGCGGCGGCGCAAGGCCTGCCGCTGATGACCTTCCGCCTGGGCTACGCCACCTGCCACAGCCGTACCGGCGTCAACGCCGATTATCAATGGTGGGGACGGCTGGTGAAAACCTGCATCAGCAGCGGCACGGTGCCGGATTTACGGGATATGCGCGAAGGGTTGACCACGGTGGATTACATGACCCGGGCCATCGCCCACGTCTCTCGCAATCCGCAGGCGCTGGGGCAGAAATTCAACCTGATCCATCAAGGTGACAATAATCTGACGCTGCGTGAGTTTTTCAGCCTGCTGGAGCGCGAGTTCGGTTATCGTTTTCGTCCCTTGCCCTTCGCACAGTGGCGGGCCCAATGGGAAAACGACAGCGACGCGCCGCTGTACCCGCTGCTCAGCCTGTTCAAGGATCCTATGGTGGACGAGCTATCGACGGTGGAGCTCTATCAAGACACCTATCGGTGGGACTGCAGCAACCTGCAACGCTTCCTGCAGGGCAGCGGTATCGATGAGCCGCGCTTCACCCGCCAGCTGCTGCTGAATTACCTGCAGCACGCCATCGGGTATGCGCCGCTGTCGCTACAGGCGTAATGAAACCGGGGCTCAACTGGCCGAGCCCCGTCACCCTCACTCCGTTTTAAGCCCCCGCAGCAGCGCCTCCAGCGGGTACACCGCGGCAATCACCACTTCGTCGCGCGTCTGCGCCGCCGCATCCAGCCGGCGCTGCGCTTGTTCGGCCTCGGCCCGGCTCAGCGGTTTGTCCTGCTGATGGCGATCCAGCAGCGTTAACCCCAATACGGCCAGGGCATCGACGTCCTGCGCCACCGGCGCCAGCTCCCGCAGCGTGCGGTTGCCCGCGATCGCCGTTTGCAGCGCCGCGCCGTTCGCCTGCCAGCGCTGCAGCCGTTCGCGCAGCGCCTGCGCCGCCGCCTTATCGCGCTTATCCTTCAGCAAAGCCGCAACCTGGGCATGCATGTCACGCACCGCGCCGCTCTCCGGCGGCAGCGCATCGGCAAAGCGGTTCAGCGGTTCGAACTGATGATAGTTGCCGGCCTGGAACTTCAGGTGCTGCCGGGTGTAATACTGCGCCGGTTCCACCGCCTCGGCCAGGATCTGTAGCGGCGCGATCTGCACGCTGTTGCTCAGCCGGGTGAATTCGCGCGCCGTTTCCGCATGCTGCTGCAGGCCGACCGACACCACCGACCAGGCGTCGATCGCCGCCAGCCGCCGGTACATGTTGCTTTCGTCGGTAACGTCCTGCGCCGACCACAGCCGCTCCGCCACCGCGAAGGCGCGCGGCCACAGCTTGAGATCGATCAGCGGCGCACGCACGTTTTCCGCCCACAGCGCCGCTTCCCCGCCGAGAATATTGGCCTGCCCTTTCTCGTCCGGCACCACCGGCATCTTGCCCGCCGGCGCCGCCGCCAGTTTCTCGCCCTGGGTGGGGTAACGCACGTTGCCGACCAACGTATAGCCGCTGAGCTTGTCCTGCTGCAGCGTGACCACCGGCCGCGTATCGCCCATCCAGGTATCGACGCGGAACGTCACCTGCTGCGGCGTGCGCCAGACGATGCCGTGCACCGCGCGGCGCGACTTGCCGTTGAAATCGATAAAGCCGCGCCAGCCCTGCTTGCCCTCGATCAGCGTGAAGCTGCCCTCCACCGCGCTACCCTTCAGACGCGGCATGCTGAAACGCCAGCTTTGCGCCTGCTCGCCGGGTTGCACCGCCGTCTCAACCCCCAGCGGCTGCGGCAGAATTTCATTGCGGTAGTGATAGGCGGTGCTTTGCGGCTGATCGAGGTAGAAACCGGTGGAGAGGATGCCCTGATAGCCGTCCTGCGCGCTGGCGCCCAGCGAGTCTTGCCCCTGCCAGGATTGAATGACGATCGAGCGCGGCAGCGACGGATGGTAGATCTCGTCCCAACCGACCATCTGCCGCTGGTGCTTCTCGAGGATCTTTTCCAGCTTCTGGTTGAAGTAGGCCTGCAGCGCATGGGTATCCGCCAGCCCGTTCTTCTGCATAAACGCCTGAATCGACGGCGACGCCCGCCACTGGCTGGCGTCCACCTCGTCGCCACCGATGTGCAGATAAGGATCGGGGAAGATCGCCGCCAGCTCGCCGACGATTGTGTCGACAAACTGATACACCTCGTCGCGGGTCGGATCGAGCGTCGGCTTATGCACGCCCCACTCGCGCTCCATGCGATACGGCCCCGGCGCGCTCATCAGATCGGGATAGGCCACCGCGATGCTGGAGGCGTGCCCCGGCATGTCGATCTCCGGCACCACGCGAATGCCGCGCGCCGTGGCGTAAGCCACCACCTGCCGCATCTGCTCGCGGGTGTAGAACTGGCCGTCGCTGGCCTGCTGCTGCAGTTTGGGGTAATGCTCGGAGGCGAAGCGCCAGCCCTGATCGTCGGTCAGGTGCCAGTGGAACACGTTGAGCTTGGCCGCCGCCATGCCGTCGAGCTGGCGCAGAATGTCCGGCAGCGGCAGGAAATGGCGCGCCGAATCCAGCAGCACGCCGCGCCACGGAAAACGCGGCACGTCGCGAATATCCACCAATGGCAGGAAAGTGTTTTGCCCGTCGGTCTGCAGCAGCTGCAGCAGGGTCTCCATGCCGCGCAGCGCGCCAAAGCGAGTGTTGGCGGTCAGCGTGGCGCCCTGCGGCGTGACCGCCAGCCGGTAGCTCTCATCGCTGCCCGGCAGCGGCTGCGCCGCCACCCGGTCCTTGATCACCACTTTGATCGCCGCGCCGTTTGCTTCTTCCCTCAGCGCCAGCGTCCAGCCGGTCTGCAACTCGATGCGCTGGCGCCAGCGCGGCAGCGCGTCGCCCAAATCATCACCCTGCAGCGTCAGAGACAATCGGCGATCCAGCACCAGCTTGCCCGCCGGTTGCGTCACTTCCACCTGCTGCGGCCAGGGCATCAGCGGCAAATCACCCGCCGGCTGCGCCAGCGCGCCGCAAGAAAACCATAACGATGAAGCCAGTAGCGTATAACGGAAAGGTCTGTGCATCGGAAATTCCTCAGAGGAAAAACATCAATAAAAACAGCCAACGCTGTAGATAAAGACTCAGCACAGAACAGATGTCCAACCGTTGCGGTGAAAAAGCGGACGGGATCACAGTTGCCCCCTCCCGGCCGGAGGGGGCGAACGGGTTATTGCCAGCCGTAGCGGCGCACGAACCAGCCTTTCACGCACTGGGTCAGCACCATGTAACCGGCGAGGATCAGCACCAGCCACGGGAAGTAACCGAGCGGCAGCGCCTGCAGCTGCAGGAAGCCGGCCAGCGGCGAGAACACCAGGCCGATGCCGGTGGCGATCACCGCCAGCGTCATGATGCACAGCGGCCAGGACGGGCGGCTCTGGATAAACGGAATTTTGCGCGTGCGGATCATGTGCACGATCAGCGTTTGCGACAGCAGCCCTTCCACGAACCAGCCGGACTGGAACAGCGTCTGCATTTCCGGCGTGTTGGCCTTGAATACCCACCACATCAGGCTGAAGGTCAGCACGTCGAAGATCGAACTGATCGGCCCAAAGAACACCATAAATCGCCCCAGATCGGCGGAGTTCCAGCGCTGCGGCTGGGTGATCTGATCGTCATCGACGTTATCGAACGGGATGGCGATCTGCGAGATGTCGTACATCAGGTTCTGAATCAACAGGTGCAGCGGCAACATCGGCAGGAACGGCAGGAAGGCGCTGGCGATCAGCACGCTGAACACGTTGCCGAAGTTGGAGCTGGCGGTCATCTTGATGTATTTCAGCATGTTGGCGAAGGTGCGGCGCCCTTCGATCACCCCCTGCTCCAGCACCATCAGGCTTTTTTCCAGCAGGATGATGTCCGCCGCTTCCTTGGCGATGTCCACCGCCGAATCGACGGAGATGCCGATATCGGCCGCGCGTAGCGCCGGCGCGTCATTGATGCCGTCGCCCATAAAGCCCACCACGTGCCCCTGGCGGCGCAGCAGTTTGACGATGCGCTCCTTGTGCAGCGGCGTCAGCTTGGCGAACACCGTGGTACGCGCCGCCGCCTGCGCCAGCTGCTCGTCGTCCATCTGCTCGATCTCGCTGCCGCGCAGCAGATGATCGGCCTCGAGCCCGACGTCACGGCACACTTTGGCGGCCACCAGCTCGTTGTCGCCGGTGAGGATCTTCACCGTGACGCCGTTCTGTTTCAGCGCCGCCAGCGCCGGCGCGGTGCTTTCCTTCGGCGGATCGAGGAAGGCGACGTAGCCTTCGAGGATCAGATCCGACTCGTCCGCCACGCCGTATTCATGGGTTTGCGCCGGCAGGATCTTGTTGGCCACCGCCACCACCCGCAGCCCCTGCTGGTTGAGATCGTCGGTGATGCGGCGGATCCTCGCCAGCAGCGCCTCGCTCAGCGGGATCACCTCGTCTTCGTGGCGCACGTGGCTGCAAATCGCCAGCATCTCTTCCAGCGCGCCCTTGCACACCAGCTCGTGATACTCGTTGTCTTTGGCCACCACCACCGACATGCGGCGGCGCACGAAATCGAACGGGATCTCATCCACCTTGCGGTAGTTTTGCAGCGCCTGCGGCTGCTGATTTTGCTCCGCGCAGCTCAGCACCGCCACGTCGAGCAGGTTTTTCAGCCCGGTCTGGTAGAAGCTGTTCAACCAGGCGTAGCGCAGCACCCGCTCGCTGCTGGCACCGAATACGTCGGTGTGGCGCTCCAGTACGATCTTGTCCTGGGTCAGGGTGCCGGTCTTGTCGGTGCACAGAATATCCATGGCGCCGAAGTTCTGGATGGCATCCAGCCGTTTGACGATCACCTTCTGGCGCGACAGCTTCACCGCCCCTTTGGCCAGCGTCGAGGTGACGATCATCGGCAGCATCTCCGGCGTCAGCCCGACCGCCACCGACAGCGCGAACAGCGCCGCCTCCCACCAGTCGCCCTTGGTGTAGCCGTTGATCAGCAGCACGATCGGCGTCATCACCAGCATAAAGCGGATCAGCAGCCAGCTGACCTTGCTGATGCCGCTCTGGAAGGCGTTCGGCTGATCATCCTGGCTGGTGACGCGCTGCGCCAGCTGGCCGAAATAGGTGCCGCCGCCGGTGCCGATCACCATCGCCAGCGCGGTGCCGCTGACCACGTTGGTGCCCATGAAACACAGGTTCTGGCAGTCGAGCGGATCGGCCGCCAACGCCTGCGGCGCCGCGGATTTTTCCACCGGCAGCGATTCGCCGGTCAGCGCCGCCTGGCTGATGAACAGATCCTTGGCCGACAGCACGCGCAGATCCGCCGGGATCATGTCGCCGGCCGCCAGCTTGATGATGTCGCCCGGCACCAGCTGCGCGATCGGCAGCTCCACGTGCTCACTCTTGCCGGTGAGCGCATCGCTGCGGATCACCGTGGCGGTGTTACTCACCATGGCCTTCAGCGCGTCGGCCGCCCGGTTGGAGCGCGCCTCCTGGATGAAGTTGAGCAGCGTGGAGATCACCACCATCAGCGCGATCACCAACGCGCCGGTGAGATCCTCGGTGGCATAAGAGATCATGCCGAGCGCGGTCAGCAGCAGGTTGAACGGGTTGCGGTAGCAGTGCCAGAGGTGTTGCCACCAGGCCTCTTTCTGTTGATCGTCGATGACGTTCTCGCCGCAGCGCTGGCGCACCTGTTCCGCCTCATGGGCGGTGATGCCTTCCGGGTGGCTGTGGAAACGCTCAAACAGCTGCATCGTCTCTGCGGCGGCGCATTCCAGCCGCTGCTGCGCCAGGCCGGCCGGCATATCGCGCGCAGCGCCGCCGACGCTGTCCAGCAGGCTGTCGCGGCGCACCAAACGGCGCGGAAGGCCGCGGGCAAACAGGCCCAGCAGCTGACGGGGGAGTTTTTTCAGTTTCATGGTTCGCACCTCGTCGCCCGGTGCCTCACGGCAGCGGGTAAACGGGGATCGTCATCGGCCGGGCGGATGGCGGGTGCGCCCAAAAGCCTCTGCCAACGCAGATCCTTATTCTTTTTTTCAGCAGCAGGAGCGAACGACGAAGCGCGCGCTACCGGTTACCGTGATGTACTTCACCGGTAAAACAGCAGCGCCAGGCGGAGAGGTTTTACCGGAGAACCGAGTGAGTGTCTAAAGCAGTCGGGTCGGGGTCCATATGGGGGATCACCTCCGGTAAAGGGAAAAACAGAGCGGCAGGAGCGGCCGTTCAGCGCAGTGCAACAATCCCGTTTTGCATCAAGATCCGCGTCGGAAAATGAGCTATGCTGACGGGCATTGTTTTACAGGCCGTTATGTTACGCCTGTCCACTTCAACGAAAAGTAAACCATGCAAAACCGGCTGACCATCAAGGACATCGCACGCCTGAGCGGCGTAGGTAAATCCACCGTCTCACGCGTGTTGAACAATGAAGGCAGCGTGAGCCCGCAAACCCGTGAACGGGTGGAAGCGGTGATCCGTCAGCAAGGGTTTACCCCCTCCAAGTCGGCACGCGCCATGCGCGGCCAGAGCGACAAAGTGGTGGGCATTATCGTTTCCCGTCTCGATTCGCCGTCGGAAAACCAGGCGGTGCGCACCATGCTGCCGTTGCTGTACCAGCAGGGCTTCGACCCGATCGTCATGGAAAGCCAGTTTGAAACCCGCCTGGTGCAGGAGCACCTGCACGTGCTGCACCAGCGCAACGTCGACGGCGTGATCCTGTTTGGCTTCACCGGCCTGACCGCGGCGATGCTCAAGCCGTGGCAGGAAAAAATGGTGGTGATGGTGCGCGAATACGACGGCTTCTCGTCCGTCTGCTACGACGACGCCGGCGCGGTGAACCTGTTGATGGATCGCCTGTATCAACAAGGGCATCGGCATATCGGCTATCTGGGGGTGCAGCTCAGCGACGCCACCACCGGCCAGCGCCGCTATCAGGCCTATCTCAACGCCTGTGAACGCCTCACGCTCACGCCGCGCGCCACGCTGGGCGAGCTGAGTTACCAGAGCGGTTTCCAGCACGCCGCCGAAGTGATCGATGCGCACACCAGCGCACTGATTTGCGCCTCCGACAGCATCGCCCTGGGGGCGATCAAATACCTGCAGCAGCAGCCGGCGCGCGCCATCCAGGTATGCGCCATCGGCAACACCCCGCTGCTCAGCTTCCTGTTCCCCGACACCCTGTCGGTGGAGTTCGGCTACGGCAGCGCCGGCCTGCTGGCCGCGCAGCAGCTGTTGGCACAGCTCAGTGGCGAGCAGGGGATCCGCCGCCTGGTGGTGCCCAGCAAACTTTCCTGACGACCTGATGAGAAGTTGACCATTTTTTGTCATTTTGTGATCCTCGCCCCAAACCGGGAACGTTCCCATTTCATTCAAAAAGCCGAGTGGCTAAGCTTTGATCATTACTCAGTCAACACCTCTGCAGGTATCCCATAATGAGCAAAGTAAAACAGCAGGATATTGATCGCCTGATTGTTTTGGTCGGCGGCCGCGAGAACATCGCCACCGTCAGCCATTGCATTACCCGGCTGCGTTTCGTCCTCAACGATCCCAACAAGGCGAAACCGAAAGAGATCGAAGCGCTGCCGATGGTCAAGGGTTGCTTCACCAACGCCGGGCAGTTCCAGGTGGTGATCGGCACCGACGTCGGCGACTACTATCAGGCGCTGATCGCCAGCACCGGCGTCAACGAGGCCGACAAGGAGCAGGCCAAGGTGGCCGCGCGCCAGAACATGACCTGGACTGAGCGCACCATCTCCCACTTCGCCGAGATCTTCTTCCCACTGCTGCCAGCGCTGATCAGTGGCGGTCTGATCCTCGGCTTCCGCAACGTGATCGGCGACATCCCGATGTCCGACGGCCAAACGCTGGCGCAGATGCACCCGGCGTGGAAAACCGTTTACGACTTCCTGTGGCTGCTCGGTGAAGCGATCTTCATGTTCCTGCCGGTGGCTATCTGCTGGTCGACGGTGAAAAAGATGGGCGGCACGCCGGTGCTCGGCATCGTGCTGGGCGTCACCCTGGTGTCGCCGCAGCTGATGAACTCCTACCTGCTCGGCCAGCAAACGCCGGAAGTGTGGAACTTCGGCTGGTTCGTGATCCAGAAAGTGGGCTATCAGGCGCAGGTGATCCCATCGATCCTGGCGGGCATGGCGCTGGGCTGGATCGAAACCCGGCTGAAAAAGATCGTTCCCGACTATCTCTATCTGGTGGTGGTGCCGGTGGTCTCGCTGCTGCTGGCGGTGTTCCTGGCACACGCGCTGATCGGGCCGTTCGGCCGCATGATCGGCGACGGCGTCGCCTGGGCGGTGAAATCGGTGATGACCGGCAGCTTCGCGCCGGTGGGCGCCGCGCTGTTCGGCTTCCTGTATGCGCCGCTGGTGATCACCGGCGTGCACCAGACCACGCTGGCTATCGACATGCAGATGATCCAGAGCATGGGTGGCACCCCGGTGTGGCCGCTGATTGCGCTGTCCAACATCGCGCAGGCCTCGGCGGTGCTCGGCATCATCATCATCAGCCGCAAGGCCAACGAGCGTGAAATCTCGGTGCCGGCGGCGATCTCCGCCTACCTCGGCGTGACCGAACCGGCGATGTACGGCATCAACCTCAAATACCGCTTCCCAATGCTGTGCGCGATGATCGGCTCCGCGATCGCGGGCCTTATCTGCGGGCTGGACGGCGTGATGGCCAACGGCATCGGCGTCGGCGGCCTGCCGGGCATTCTGTCTATCAAGCCGCAGTTCTGGCTGATTTACTCGCTGGCGATTCTGGTGGCGATCGTCATCCCGCTGGTGCTGACCATCATGGTCTACAAACGCAAGGCCGCCCGCGGCGAGCTGCCGGTTTGATTGACGCAAGATGAATGTAGGGGCCTGCTCACGCGGGCCCGTTGTCACGATTCAAAGGTATTGAACTATGAGCAACCCAACCCCCTGGTGGCAGAACGGCGTCATCTACCAAATTTATCCGAAGAGTTTTCAGGACAGCACCGGCAACGGATACGGCGATTTGGCCGGGGTGACCCGGCGGCTGGACTATCTGCAGGAACTGGGCGTCGACGCCATCTGGCTGACGCCGGTCTACGTATCGCCGCAGGTGGACAACGGCTATGACGTGGCGGACTACTGCGCCATCGATCCGGCTTACGGCACGATGGCCGACTTCGAGCAGTTGATCGCCGCCGCCCACCAGCGCGGTATCCGCATCGTGATGGACATGGTGTTCAACCACACCTCGACCGAGCACCCGTGGTTCAAGGCCGCGCAGGATCGCCACAGCCCGTATCGTCAGTTCTACGTCTGGCGCGACGGCGACGGTGAAACGCCGCCGAACAACTGGCGCTCCAAGTTCGGCGGCAACGCCTGGCAGTGGCACGCCGACAGCGGCCAGTACTACCTGCACCTGTTCGCCGCCGAGCAGGCGGATCTCAACTGGGAACACCCGCCGGTGCGCGAAGAGCTGAAGAAAGTGTGTCAGTTCTGGGCGGACAAAGGCGTCGACGGCCTGCGCCTCGACGTGATCAACCTGGTGTCCAAACAGCAGGACTTCCCGTCCGACAGCCAGGGCGACGGCCGCCGCTTCTACACCGACGGCCCGCGCATCCACGAGTTCCTGCAGGAGATGAGCCGCGACGTGTTTCAGCCGCGCGGCCTGATGACGGTGGGCGAGATGTCCTCCACCACGCTTGAGCATTGCCAGCGCTACGCGGCGCAGAGCGGCGAAGAGCTGTCGATGACCTTCAACTTCCACCACCTGAAGGTGGACTACGCCGGCGGTGAAAAATGGACGCGGGCGGCGCCGGATTACGTGGAACTGAAGCAGATCTTCCGCCACTGGCAGCAAGGGATGCATAACCGCGCCTGGAACGCGCTGTTCTGGTGCAACCACGATCAGCCGCGCATCGTGTCGCGCTTCGGCGATGAAGGCGCACTGCGGGTGCCGGCCGCCAAAATGCTGGCGATGGTGCTGCACGGCATGCAGGGCACGCCTTATATCTATCAGGGCGAAGAACTCGGCATGACCAACCCCGGCTTCCGCGCCATCGAGCAGTATCGCGACGTGGAAAGCCTGAACATGTACGCCGAACTGCGCGCCCAGGGCCGCAGCGACGCCGAGCTGCTGGCGATCCTGGCCGACAAATCGCGCGACAACGGCCGCACGCCGATGCAGTGGAGCGCCGCACCGCACGCCGGTTTCACCACCGGCACGCCATGGATCGGCTGCGCCGAGAACTACCCGCAGATCAACGCCGACGCGGCGCTGGCCGATCTCGACTCGGTGTTTTACGCCTATCGCCAGCTGATCACCCTGCGCAAGCAGTATCCGCTGCTGACCCACGGCGACTATCAGGATCTGGCGCCGGAACACCCGGCGCTGTGGTGCTATCAGCGCAGCTGGAACGGCCAGCGCCTGCTGGTGGCGGCCAACCTGAGCCGCGAACCGCTGGCCTGGGCGGCGGAAGGCGTGGAAGCCTCCGCGCAATGGCGCCCGCTGATGAGCAACTACGCCGATTCGGCGGACCAGCCGCAGGCGCTGACGCTGCGGCCGTTCGAAGCGGTGTGGTGGCTGCTCGAAGACTGACCCCGCAGGGCGCGGCGAACGCTGCGCCCTACCATTTCCCCAGCAGCGCCGCCACGCCGGCGGCCTCTTGCGCCAACTGCTCATCACTCATGTCGCTCACGCCCTGCACCAGATGCGGCGGCAGATAATCCATGCCGGTCAGGTTGGCCATGGCGTGGAACGGCAGCAGCAGATCCTGCACCGGATAACGGTTATACCCTTGCGCCGTATAAGCCTGCGCGTCGCCGCCGGTGCTCACCACCAGCTGCAGCGGCTTGCCGTGCAGTTGGGTGCCTTCGCTGCCGTAGGCAAAACCGTAGGTTAATACCGCATCCTGCCATTCGCTGAGGATCGCCGGCGAGCTGTACCAGTAAAACGGGAACAGCATCACTACCGCATCATGGCTCTGCAGCAGCGCCTGTTCGCGCGCCACGTCGATGCGGTAATCCGGATACGCGCGGATCAGTTCGTGAACGGTCACGTTGGGCAGCGGGCGTACGGCCTCGATCAGCGCCTTATTAATGCGCGACTCGTCGGGGGTGCGGTGGGCGGTTAACACTAAAATGCGCGACATACATGATTCCTCGGTCATAAGAAGATGAGGCATTTTTCCATTTCCGCCGCGGCGGGTGTAGGCTGTTAGAGGTCACTTCAATTTCAACTGAAAGTATCAATCACTATGTCGCTGCCCTTTGACGTACACCGCCTGTTGCCGGCCTTCCTCGCCGCCGCGCAGGCGCAAAATTTCTCCGCCGCCGCTCGCCAGCTGGGCGTGACGCCGGCGGCGGTCAGCAAAAACATCCGCGCGCTGGAAGAGAAGCTGGCGCTGCGGCTGTTTCAGCGCAACACCCACAACGTGCTGCTGACCGACGAGGGCAAAGCGCTGCTGGCGCAGGTAGCGCCGCTGTGGCAGGCATTGGCGGCGACGCTGGAAAGCGCCGGCGGCGAACGGCAGGCGCCGGCCGGGGTGGTGCGCGTCACGATGATCCCCGGCTTCGGCCGCCAGATGCTGATGCCGTTGATCCCGCAATTTTTGGCGCGCTATCCGCAGATCGATCTCGATCTGTCGCTGGACGCCCGGGTGGTGAATCTGGTGGGCGAAGGTTTCGACGTCGGCATCGGCAGCCGGGTCGATCCCGACAGCCGGCTGGTGGCCCGCCCGCTCTACCCGATGCACATGGTGCTGGCGGCGTCGCCCGACTATCTGGCGCGGCGCGGTGAACCGCAAACGCCGCACGATCTGCTGCGGCACGACTGCCTGCTGCACCGCAACCCGGCCAACGGCCGCCACGTCAAATGGCAGCTGCGCCATCAGGGTGAAACGCTGGCGCTGGATCTGAACGGCCGGCTGGTGGCCAGCCGTCCGGAGATGCTGCTGGATGCGGCGCTGGCCGGGCTGGGCATCGTCAACCTGGCGCACTGGTACCTCGATAGGCACTTCGAACAGGGCACGCTGCGGCCGGTGCTGGCGGAATGCTGGCCGCGCCCGGTGCAGCTGTGGCTCTATTACGCCTCGGCGGATCTGCCGCCGCGGGTGCGCGTCTGGGTCGATTTTCTGCTGGAACATTTTCGCGATCGACCAACCGGCGATTGACGTCTGTTCAGCTTGCACACGCTCTTCCGTTTTCCTTGTTCTACATCAAAAGAATCGCGCCAATATCTATATATAGTGAATTAAGAATTGCGAACACCTATATATAGTAGTTATCCACAAAATCATCCACACGCCGCCACAGCCCTTACGCGCTGCGGCTTTGCCCTGTGGATAAGCGAAATTTGACGGTTGCTCGCCACGCCAGGCGGGTATGAACGCTCCCTCGGGGAACAAGGAGTACAACGTGAAACCAGTAGTGATTAAGCGGGACGGTTGCCAGGTACCTTTTGACGAAGCGCGCATCGCGCAGGCCATCGAGCGCGCCGCGCTGGCGGTGGGCGTGGTCGACGCCGACTACTGCGCCACCGTCGCCCGCGTGGTCGCTCAGCGCATGGAGCAGCAGCCGCGCGTCGATATCCACGAGATCCAGCAGGCGGTGGAAAACCAGCTGATGGCCGGCGAGTACAAACAGCTGGCGCGCGCCTATATCGAATACCGCCACGATCGCGACGTGGCGCGCGAACTGCGCGGCCGCCTGAATCAGGAAATTCGCGGCCTGGTCGAGCAGAGCAACCGCGCGCTGCTGAACGAAAACGCCAACAAGGACAGCAAGGTGATCCCCACCCAGCGCGACCTGCTGGCGGGCATCGTCGCCAAACACTACGCCAAGCAGCACATCCTGCCGCGCGACGTGGTGCTGGCCCATGAACGCGGCGAAATTCACTACCACGATCTCGACTACTCGCCGTTCTTCCCGATGTTCAACTGCATGCTGATCGATCTGAAAGGCATGCTGACCAACGGCTTCAAGATGGGCAACGCCGAGATTGAGCCGCCGAAGTCGATCTCCACCGCCACCGCCGTGACCGCGCAGATCATCGCCCAGGTCGCCAGCCATATCTATGGCGGCACCACCATCAACCGCATCGATGAAATCCTGGCGCCGTTCGTCGACGAGAGCTTCCGCAAACACCTGCAGGTGGCGGAAGCGTGGCAGATCCCGGATGCCAAAGGCTATGCCATGGCGCGTACCGAGAAAGAGTGTTACGACGCCTTCCAGTCGCTGGAGTACGAGGTCAACACCCTGCACACCGCCAACGGCCAGACGCCGTTCGTCACCTTCGGCTTCGGCCTTGGCACCAGTTGGGAGTCGCGCCTGATCCAACGCTCGATCCTGAAAAACCGCATCGCCGGGCTGGGCAAAAACCGCAAGACCGCCGTGTTCCCCAAACTGGTGTTCGCCATCCGCGACGGCCTCAACCACCAGTACGGCGATCCGAACTACGACATCAAGCAGCTGGCGCTGGAGTGCGCCAGCAAGCGCATGTACCCGGACATCCTCAACTACGATCAGGTGGTGAAGGTCACCGGCTCGTTCAAAACGCCGATGGGCTGCCGCAGCTTCCTCGGCACCTACGAGCAGGACGGCGAACTGGTACATGACGGCCGCAACAACATCGGCGTCATCAGCCTCAACCTGCCGCGTATCGCGCTGGAAGCGATGGGCGACGAGTCGCGCTTCTGGGCGCTGTTGGATCAGCGCCTGCAGCTGGCGAAAAAGGCGCTGATGACGCGCATCGCCCGGCTGGAAGGCATCAAGGCGCGGGTGGCGCCAATCTTGTACATGGAAGGCGCCTGCGGCGTGCGGCTCAAGGCCGACGACAATATCGCGGATATATTCAAGAATGGCCGCGCCTCGATTTCGCTGGGCTACATCGGCCTGCACGAGACCATCAATGCGCTGTTCGGCGGCAAAAACCACGTGTATGACGACGAGGCGCTGCGCGCCAAAGCGGTGGCGATCGTCGCGCGGCTGCGCGCCGCCGTCGACGCCTGGAAAGACGAGACCGGCTACGGCTTCAGCCTCTACAGCACGCCGAGCGAGAACCTGTGCGATCGCTTCTGCCGGCTGGACACCGCCGATTTCGGCGTGGTGCCGGGCGTCACCGACAAGGGCTATTACACCAACAGCTTCCACCTCGACGTGGAGAAGAAGGTCAATCCGTACGACAAGCTGGACTTCGAAGCGCCCTACCCGCCGTTGGCCAGCGGCGGCTTCATCTGCTACGGCGAATACCCGAACCTGCAGCACAACCTGAAGGCGCTGGAAGACGTGTGGGACTACAGCTACACCCGGGTGCCTTACTACGGCACCAACACGCCGATCGACGAGTGCTACGAATGCGGCTTCACCGGTGAATTCTCCTGCACCAGCAAAGGCTTCACCTGCCCGAAATGCGGCAACCACGACTCGGCCAAGGTCTCGGTCACCCGCCGGGTGTGCGGCTATCTCGGCAGCCCCGATGCCCGGCCGTTCAACGCCGGCAAGCAGGAAGAGGTGAAACGCCGGGTGAAACACCTCGGCAACGGGCAGCTCGGCTGAAAAGCGCCGTGCAACCTAGGCAGAAGCCTGTTCATCAGGCGTGATTGTCACAGCCAGTTTGCCTTCGGCCAGCGCACACCAACCGCAGCGTACACGCAGTACGTGAGGATTGGGAGCCCTGCCCGGAGGCAAAATGGCCAGTAAAATAGCCTGATGGGCAGGCCTCACATGAATTATCACCAGTATTACCCGATCGACGTCGTCAACGGCCCCGGCACCCGCTGCACGCTGTTTGTCGCCGGCTGCGTGCACCAGTGCCCCGGCTGCTACAACAAAAGCACCTGGCGGCTCAACTCCGGCCAGCCGTTTACCCCAGCGCTGGAAGACCGCATCATCGCCGATCTGAACGATACCCGCGTGCCGCGCCAGGGGCTGTCGCTCTCCGGCGGCGATCCGCTGCATCCGGCCAACGTGCCAAGCATCTTAACGCTGGTGAAACGGGTGCGCGCCGAGTGCCCCGGCAAGGATATCTGGCTGTGGACCGGCTACCGGCTGGCGGAGCTGGACGCGCAGCAAATGCAGGTGGTGGACAGGATCAACGTGCTGGTCGACGGCAAGTTCGTGCAGGATTTAAAAGACCCGGCGCTGATCTGGCGCGGCAGCAGCAACCAGTTGGTGCATAGGTTGCGATGAGCTGATAGTGCATATTTCAACATGTGTTAGCTCTAGCTTGACTTCGCGCAGCTAGGGCACAGAGCCAATCTGACAGGCGGATCTGTGCCAAAAGCAGACGTTATTAACACTGTGGTGCGTTAATAATGTAGGGTAGAACAGCTCCCAGAGCTTTATACAAAAATAAAAGAGTTATTATTTCTGTTCAACCTCAACTTTTTCGACAACAAAGCCATCTTTGCGGAAAAAATCCAAAACTCGTTCAATGTTACCTATACCCCATTGATTGGATATGACTATTATTTCACCTGACTCGAGCTCAATAAGATCATCGTCATTCATATGGTATCTATTCTTTCTCTCATCACTAATACATTCAGCTAAAGCTATCGTACGATTTTTTATGACTCCAAATAATTTTTCCCTCAGTTCATCGAAATTAGCAGGATTATTCTTCTCTATCCAATCAGTAAAGATCTCCAAAGCAAGATTCCTTTTATTTAGGACAAGTCCTTTGTATCTATAACTTGAGTAATCCTTTTCTGATTTTTTAGAGTTGGCAATCTGCTCTATACGCTTCTCTCTAAATCTAACTTGGTATTCGTTCAGCTCGGGGACCGGTATTATCTGTTCAGCATTAATTAGAACCTCACCTTTAAAATTATAAGGTGTAATTTTCACGCAGCTAATATCAACACCTTTATCTCTTAACCAAATCGCCGTAGTAGTAAGTTCCTTACTAAATCCAGCCGATGCTAATATAACTCTTATATCTTTACCAAAGTCGACAAGCTCCGTATCTGGAAGCTCAACAAAGTCTAGTATTTTTTCTTTAGCATCAATATCAATATTATTTTTAGAAAGGTAGTCCTGATAATACTCACATGCTTTAGAAAAACTCATAGTAGATATCATCGCCGCATATCTTAATGCTTGGAGTTCCATATGAGCACCAAACTCATCACGTTTTAATTCTATTACTACAAGGTTTGCCTGTTTATCAATAGCTAATATGTCAATCCTTCTCCGACTATCTTCCCAGTCAGAAAATTCTTCGGCTATGACAAGACAATCGGGTGCCAATATGGTGATGTTATTTTTAATTGCCGCTTGCAAATCATAACGTTCTTGCAATCCCTCAATAGAAAATGAGGTTCTCTCTAAAGGTGTCAATATTTTGTTGGAAATATTATATAATGCCACAAAAACTCCTTTTTAAACCTAACTGAATATCACTAAATAAACCGTCAATTATCACCTCTTCTTATTAAGAAGATACCTCTAGTGTGACTTGTGCGCCAATGAAAAACTCACGTATTCTCCCTGCTAAAAGCCGCCTGGCAGTTCTATCTATAGACGCTGCCAGCCCAACCCTGAACGAATCCTCCTCAAAACTCTCGCCAATAACGCCCCCGGATTTTCTTCTTGAATAAAGCCATTCGTTTTTCTACCTCCGAATGGCTGAGATAAACCGCGGTGCCGTTTCTTAAGCGTTCAAGGGCGGCATCCACCCTTTCACGCAGCGCTTGCTCCAACAACATCGCCTCTACGTCCATTTCAGGTTTATTTCGCTGTTCCATTTCCATCTCCTCCGTTGAGACAGCACCGAGTCACAAATCCGTTACACCAACCCCATCCCCACCACGCCGGTCAGTACGCCGCACAGCGCCACCAGCGCCGCCGTCAGGCACAGCGCCCGGGCGGAGAAGGCTTTGTTGAGCATCAGCAGCGAAGGCAGGCTGACCGCCGGCAGGGTCATCAGCAGCGCCAGCGCCGGGCCTGCGCCCATGCCCGCTAGCATCATGGTCTGCACGATCGGGATCTCCGCCGCGGTGGGGATAACGAACAGGCAGCCGACGATCGCCAGGCCGATGATCCACAGCAGGCTATTGTCGACGGCGCCGTCGGCGTGCGGGAACAGCCAGACCCGCGCAGCGCCCAGCGCCAGCACCGCCAGCACGTAGATCGGGATGGTCGACCAAAACAGCGCCCACAGCGCTTTGCCCCAGCGGGCGAGGAACGGCTGCTCGTCGTTCTGCGCCATCATCATCACCGGCGGCTGCGGCGCGGCGGGCTGCGGATCGTTGGCGGTCACGCGCTGCACCAGCCAGGCGATGCCCAGCACCATCACCACGCCCGCCACCAGACGGATGGCGGCGAATGGCCAACCGAGCACAAATCCCATAAACACCAGCGTCGCCGGATTCAATACCGGGTTGGCGAGCCAAAAGGCCAGCGCGGCGCCGCTGGACACCGACTGGCGGCGCATGCCGGCGGCAACCGGTGCGGCGCAGCAGGTGCACATCATGCCCGGCAGCGCGATCAGCGCCCCCAGCACGGTGCCGGAAAAACGCCGGTGGCCGAGCGTGCGCGCCAGCCAGTCGCGCGGGATCAGCACCTGCACCAGCGAACCTAACAACACCCCGAGCAGCGCCGCCTTCCACACCGCGGTGAAGTAGACCAGCGCGTACTGCCAGGCCGCCAGCCAGGGGCTCGCGGCGCCGTCGGCCAGGATAGATTTGCCGATCGAGTGGCTGTCCGCCGCCACGAAGGCCTTGCCGTAGTAAGGCTGCCATTTGACGTAGTAGAGGCCGACGGCCACCACCAGCAGAAACAGGATCGGTTTCCACAGCGGCCAGGCGCGTGGGGCGGGTTCAGGGGCGTTCAGAGGTTGCGGCATGGTAGCGGCCAGAGTCAGTCAACAGAGGCGTCAGCATAGCGCGCCGTCGCCGCCCGTGCACGCCTGGGCTGTCCTAAATAGTTCATCTGTTCGCCACCGAGGCGTAACGCGATTGTCATCTGCGCCCGGCACCATGATGCCAACTTGAAAACCACAGGGTAGACGCCCGATGAAACGCACCGCTTCCGCCTTCATCGCACAGCCATCGGTATGACGAGGTTTTTATTATGATGGAGTTATCTAGACATCCGACCACTTACCCCACCCGCTATCAGCAGATCGCCGCACAGCTGGAACAGGAGCTGCGCACGCGGTACCGCTGCGGCGACTACCTGCCTTCGGAGCAGCAGTTGGCCGAGCGCTATCAGGTCAATCGCCACACCCTGCGCCGCGCGGTGGATCAGCTGGTGGAGCGCGGCTGGCTGCAGCGCCGCCACGGCGTCGGCATTCTGGTGCTGATGCGGCCTTACGACTACCCGCTGCACGCCAATACCCGCTTCAGCCAGAACCTGTTCGAGCAGGGCAGCCACCCCACCAGTGAGCGCTTACTCGCTGTCTTGCGCCCGTGCAATGGGCATGTCGCCAGCGCACTCTCGCGTGAAGAAGGCGAAATGGTGATCCACCTGCGCACCCTGCGCCGGGTCAACGGCGTGCCGATGAGCGTGATCGACCACTATCTGCCCGATCTGGACTGGTGGCCGGCGCTGCAGCAGTTCCACAGCGGTTCGCTGCACCAGTTTATCGAACAGCACCTGCAGCAGCCGCTGACCCGCCGCCAGACGCGCATCAGCGCGCGCCGCGCGCAGGCCAAAGAGAGCCGGCTGCTAGAGATCGCCACCCACGCGCCGCTGCTGTGCGTGCGCACCCTTAACGTCCGCAGCGGCGGCGAAGACGTGGCGGAATACTCCGTCAGCCTGGCCCGCGCCGACATGATTGAACTGACGATGGAGCACTGAATGCAAGCCTTAGAGTCGAGACAACGCTGGATGTCGGTGCTGGCGCACAGCCGGCCCGAGCAGCTGCGCAGCCACTGGCAGGCGCTGAACCTCAGCCCGGGTTACCGCAGCATCCGCGCGCCGGAGATCGGCCTGGCCCAGCTGCAGGGGCGCATGGGCGCCACCGGCCGCCGCTTCGTGTTGGGGGACATGACGGTCACCCGCGCGGTGGTGCAGCTGGACAACGGCGGCTACGGCTACAGCTATATCGCCGGGCGCGACAAGGCGCACGCCGAGCTGTGCGCGCTGGCCGATGCGCTGCTGCAACAGCCGGAACACGGCGAACGCCTGCAACAACAGCTGATCGCACCGCTGGCCGCGCTGCAGCACGAGCAGCGCCAGCTGCGCGCCCGGGCCATCGCCGCCAGCCGGGTGGACTTCTTCACGCTGGTGCGAGGGGATTAAGCCATGAGTTTATTGACCGGTTTTGAGCAACCGATAGACCAATCGCAGCACGCTTTCCGTTTGATTCTTAAAGCCTTGAGCGAACCGGGCCACCGGGTGACGCTGCCAAACGGCCCAGCCTGGGCGCCGCTGAACGCCGCCAGCACCGCCGCGCTGCTGACGCTGGCCGATCAGGAAACGCCGCTGCTGCTGTGTGCTGCGCTTAAAAGTGAGCAAGTGCTAACAAACATTCGTTTTCACAGCGGCGCGCCGCTGGCCGCCACGGCGCAGGAGGTCTGTTTTGCCCTGTTCGATGAACAACTGCAGGCCGCCGATCTGCAGGCCTTACCGCACGGCACTGAAATCTCGCCGGAATGCGGCGCCACGGTGGTGGTGCAGCTTGCTGAGCTGGAGAACGGCGCCGCGCTGCGCCTGACCGGCCCCGGCATAGAGAGCCAACGCCTGATTGCGCCGCGCCTGCCGCCGGCGCTGCTGGATTATCTGGTCAACCGCCCGCAGCGCTTCCCGCTGGGGCTGGATGTCTTGCTGACCTGTGGCGATCGCCTGCTGGCGATCCCGCGGACCACCCGCGTGGAGGTGTGCTGATGTACGTAGCGGTAAAAGGGGGCGAAAAAGCCATTGAGGCCGCCCATCAGCTGCAGGAACAGCTGCGGCGCGGCGACGAGGCGCTGCCGGCGATCGGCGCGGAACAAATCGAACAACAGCTGGGGCTGGCGGTGGATCGGGTGATGACCGAAGGCGGCATCTACGATCGCGAGCTGGCGGCGCTGGCCATCAAACAGGCCAGCGGCGATCTGGTGGAGGCAATCTTCCTGCTGCGCGCCTACCGCACCACCCTGCCGCGCCTGGCGGTCAGCGAGCCGCTGGCCAGCGAAAATATGCGGCTGGAGCGGCGCATCTCGGCGGTTTACAAGGACTTGCCCGGCGGCCAGGTGCTGGGGCCGACCTACGACTACACCCACCGGCTGCTGGATTTCGCGCTGCTGGCGGAAGGCGAGGCGCCGCGCGCGCCGCAGGCCGACGAACCGCTGCCGGACAACTGCAGCCACGTGTTCGATCTATTGTGTCGCCAGCAGCTGGCGCGGGAGGAACAGGACGACGGCAGCGCGCCGGACGACATCACCCGCAACCCGCCGGTTTACCCCTGTTCGCGCTCGGCGCGCCTGCAGCAGCTGGTGCGCGGCGACGAAGGTTTTCTGCTGGCGCTCGGCTACGCCACCCAGCGCGGCTACGGCCGCAACCACCCGTTCGCCGGCGAGATCCGCACCGGCCACGTTTCGGTGGAGATCGTGCCTGAAGAGCTCGGTTTCGCCATCGATATCGGCGAAATCCTGCTGACCGAGTGCGAAATGGTCAACGGCTTCGTCGATCCCAAGGACCATCCGCCGCACTTCACCCGCGGTTACGGGCTGGTATTCGGCCGCGCCGAACGTAAGGCGATGGCGATGGCGTTGGTGGACCGCGCATTGCAAAGCCCCGACTACGGCGAAGGCGTCGCCGGCCCGGCGCAGGACGAAGAGTTCGTGCTGGCCCACGCCGACAACGTCGAGGCCGCCGGCTTCGTCTCCCATCTCAAGCTGCCGCACTACGTCGACTTCCAGGCCGAATTGGAACTGCTCAAGCGGCTGCGGCAGGAATACAGCGAGCGTCAGGAGGCCCGCGATGAGTGAAGTATTGACCGGCTATAACCTCGGCTATCTGGACGAGCAGACCAAGCGCATGATCCGCCGCGCCATCCTGAAGGCGGTGGCGATCCCCGGCTATCAGGTGCCGTTCGGCGGCCGCGAGATGCCGATGCCCTACGGCTGGGGCACCGGCGGCATCCAGCTCACCGCCAGCGTTATCGGCCGCGCCGACGTGCTGAAGGTGATCGACCAGGGCGCCGACGACACCACCAACGCGGTGTCGATCCGCCGCTTCTTCCAGCGCGTCGCCGGGGTGGAAACCACCGAACGCACGCCGGAGGCTACGCTGATCCAAACCCGTCACCGCATTCCGGAAACGGCGCTGCGCGAAGACCAGATCCTGATCTATCAGGTGCCGATCCCGGAGCCGCTGCGCTTTATCGAACCGCGCGAAACCGAGACCCGCAAGATGCACGCGCTGGAGGAGTACGGCGTGATGCAGGTGAAGCTGTATGAAGACATCGCGCGCTACGGCCATATCGCCACCACCTACGCCTACCCGGTGAAGGTCAACGATCGCTACGTGATGGATCCGTCACCGATCCCGAAATTCGACAACCCGAAAATGCACATGATGCCGGCGCTGCAGCTGTTCGGCGCCGGGCGCGAGAAACGCATCTACGCCCTGCCGCCGTTCACCAAGGTGGAGAGCCTGGACTTCGACGACCATCCGTTCAGCGTGCAGCAGTGGGACGAACCCTGCGCGCTGTGCGGCTCGCGCCACAGCTATCTGGACGAGGTGGTGCTCGACGATCAAGGCAACCGCATGTTCGTCTGTTCGGACACCGACTACTGCCGGCAGCAGCTGGCGCAATCTTCGCAAGAGGCGCAGCACTGATGACTTCCACCCCTTTGAGCACCACCCCGCTGCTGTCGGTGAACCGGCTCACCCACCTGTACGCCCCCGGCAAGGGCTTCAGCGACGTGTCGTTCGACATCTACCCCGGTGAAGTGCTGGGCATCGTCGGCGAATCCGGCTCCGGCAAAACCACGCTGCTGAAGTCGATCTCCGCGCGGCTGGCGCCGCAGCGCGGGCAGATCCTTTACCGCCCGCAGGCGGGCCAGGAACACGATCTGTACGCCATGGCGGAGAGCGATCGCCGCCGCTTGCTGCGCACCGACTGGGGCGTGGTGCACCAGCACCCGCTCGACGGGCTGCGGCCGCAGGTATCCGCCGGCGGCAACATCGGCGAGCGGCTGATGGCCATCGGCCAGCGCCACTATGGCGACATTCGCCGCCAGGCCGGCCAGTGGCTGGAAGACGTCGAAATCCCGCTGTCGCGCCTTGACGATCTGCCGACCACCTTTTCCGGCGGCATGCAGCAGCGGCTGCAGATCGCCCGCAACCTGGTCACCCACCCCAAGCTGGTGTTTATGGACGAGCCGACCGGCGGGCTGGACGTGTCGGTGCAGGCGCGCCTGCTCGATCTGCTGCGCAATCTGGTGGTGGAGATGCAGCTGGCGGCGGTGATCGTCACTCACGATCTCGGCGTGGCGCGGCTGCTGGCCCACCGCCTGCTGGTGATGAAACAGGGCGAAGTGGTGGAGAGCGGCCTGACCGACCGAGTACTGGACGATCCGCACCATCCTTACACCCAGCTGCTGGTTTCTTCGGTGCTGTCGTAACCCAAGGCGATAACAGATGACTATGCAAATCCGAGTTGAACATCTCAGTAAAACCTTTGTGCTGCACCAGCAGTACGGCACCCGCCTGCCGGTGCTGCACGACGCCAACCTGACGGTCCACGGCGGCGAATGCGTGGTGCTGCACGGCCACTCCGGCAGCGGCAAGTCCACCCTGCTGCGCTCGCTGTACGCCAACTACCTGCCGGACAGCGGCCATATCTGGATCAACCACCAGGGCGACTGGCTGGACATGGTCAGCGCCGACGCGCGCCAAATTCTGGCGGTGCGCCGCCATACGCTGGGCTGGGTCAGCCAGTTCCTGCGGGTGATCCCGCGCATCAGCGCGCTGGAGGTGGTGATGCAGCCGCTGCTGGAACAGGGCGTCGAGCGCGCCGAGTGCCGCGACCGCGCCGAAGCGCTGCTCGCCGCGCTCAACGTGCCGCAGCGCCTGTGGCCGCTGGCGCCGTCCACCTTCTCCGGCGGCGAGCAGCAGCGGGTAAACATCGCGCGCGGCTTTATCATCGATTACCCCATTCTGTTGCTGGATGAACCGACCGCCTCGCTCGACAGCCGCAACAGCGCGGCGGTGGTGCAGCTTATCGAACGCGCCAAGGCGCGCGGCGCGGCGATCGTCGGCATTTTTCACGATGAAGGCGTCCGCCAACAGGTCGCCGACCGGCTTTATGACATGCAGGCGCCGCAGGCGCTGGAGGCCCTCTGATGATCGTCAATAACGTTAAGCTGGTGCTAGATGACCAGGTGGTGCAAGGCTCGCTGGAGATGCAGGACGGCGTGATCCGCAGCTTCGCCGACGGCCCGAGCCGGCTGCCGCAGGCGCTGGACGGCGACGGCGGCTGGCTGCTGCCGGGGCTGATCGAGCTGCATACCGACAACCTGGACAAGTTCTTTACCCCGCGCCCGAACGTCGACTGGCCGGCCCATTCGGCGATGAGCAGCCACGACGCGCTGATGGTGGCCAACGGCATCACCACGGTGCTGGACGCGGTGGCGATCGGCGACGTGCGCGACGGCGGCCACCGGCTGGAAAACCTGCAGAAGATGATCGACGCGGTGATCCACAGCCAGCGCGCCGGGGTGAACCGCGCCGAGCACCGGCTGCACCTGCGCTGCGAGCTGCCGCACGAGAGCACGCTGCCGCTGTTCGAACAGCTGATGGACAAGCCGGGTGTGTCGCTGGTGTCGCTGATGGACCATTCGCCGGGCCAGCGCCAGTTCGCCTCGCGCGAAAAATACCGCGAATATTATCAGGGCAAATACCACCTCAACGACCAGCAGATGAGCGAGTACGAGGAGCAGCAGGTCGCCCTGTCCGCCCGCTGGGCCGCGCCGAACCGCGAGGCGATCGCCGCCCACTGCCGCGCACGCCGCATCTCGCTGGCCAGCCATGACGACGCCACCGCCGCGCACGTGGCCGAATCCTGCGCGCTGGGCAGCGCGATCGCCGAGTTCCCCACCACCGAGGCGGCCGCCCGCGCCTCGCACCAGCAGGGCCTGCAGGTGCTGATGGGGGCGCCGAACATCGTGCGCGGCGGTTCGCACTCCGGCAACGTGGCGGCGCACCACCTGGCGGCGCTGGGGGTGCTGGACATTCTCTCTTCCGATTATTACCCGGCCAGCCTGCTGGACGCGGCGTTTCGCCTCGCGGCGGACGAACGCAACGCCTACGATCTGCCCCAGGCGGTGCGCATGATCACCCGCAACCCGGCACGGGCGCTGGATCTGCAGGATCGCGGCTCCCTCGCCGAAGGGCTGCGGGCGGATCTGGTGCTGGCGCGGCCGCACGGCGAGCACGTTTATGTGCAGAACGTGTGGCGCCAGGGCAGGCAGGTGTTCTGATGGCGCGGCTCATCTATCTGATGGGGCCTTCCGGCGCAGGCAAAGACAGCCTGCTGGCCGCGCTACGGGCCGACGCCGACCGCGCGCCGCTGGTGGCGCACCGTTACATCACCCGGCCGGCAGATGCCGGCTGCGAGAATCACATCGCGCTGAGCGAACCCGAATTTCTGCGCCGCCGTGCCAAGGGGCTGTTCGCGCTCGACTGGCAGGCCCACCAGCAGCGCTACGCGTTCGGGATCGAAGTGGATCTTTGGCTGCTGCAGGGGATCGACGTGGCGGTCAACGGTTCGCGCGCCCACCTGCCGCAGGCGCAGCAGCGCTATGGTACGCAGCTGCTGCCGGTATGCCTGCAGGTCAACGCCGCGGTCCTGCGCCGGCGCCTGCAGGATCGGGGGCGAGAAAGCGCCGAACAGATCGAGCAGCGGCTGGCGCGGGCGGCGGAATATCAGCAGAGTCTGCCCGCCGGCTGCCGGGTGCTGCACAACGACGGCCCACTCGACGATACCTTGGCGGCGCTGCTGGCGCTGCTGCCTACCGCCACCCGAGAAGCTCAGGATGCGACGCCATGAACGACTTTGCCCAGCCGAAAATCGGCGACAACGTGACCCTTAACCGCACCCGGCTCGGCCAGTATGTGCATCTGGCCGACGATGCGATCCTGGAAGAGGTGGAGATGGGGGACTACTCCTACACCGCCGGGCACAACCAGATCTTTTACGCCACCATCGGCAAGTTCGTCTCCATCGCCTCCTATGCGCGCATCAATCCCGGCAATCACCCGACCTACCAGCGCATCGCGCAGCACCACTTCACCTATCGCGCTTCCGAATACGGGCTGGGGGAAGACGACGCAGCATTCTTCGACTGGCGGCGCGAGCACCACGTCACCGTCGGCCACGACGTGTGGATCGGCCATAACGCCATCCTGATGCCGGGCGTCAGCGTCGGCAACGGCGCGGTGATCGGCAGCGCGGCGGTGGTCACCAAGGACGTGGAGCCTTACAGCATCGTCGCCGGCGTGGCGGCCAAAAAGATCGGCATGCGCTTCGACGATGCGCTGATAGAGCGTATCGAACGCAGCCAGTGGTGGCACTGGGATCACGCCACGCTGCAGGCGCGGCTGGCGGATTTTCGCGACATCAACCGCTTTGCCCAGAAGTACCTTTAACGGAGGGGGGAGCGATGCAACTGACCTTTCTCGGCACCGGCGGCGCGCAGCAGGTGCCGGTGTTCGGCTGCGACTGCCTGAGCTGCCAACGGGCGCGGCGCGAGCCGGCATTTCGGCGGCGCGCGTGCAGCGCCATGCTCAACTATCAGGGGGAAACGACCTTATTGGATGCAGGATTGCCGGCTTTGGAGCGGCGATTTTCGGCGGGGCAAATTCAACGTTTTTTACTGACACATTACCACATGGATCACGTTCAGGGGTTATTTCCTTTGCGTTGGGGGTGCGGAAATTCCATTCCGGTGTATGGCCCGCCGGATGAACAGGGCTGCGACGACCTGTTCAAACACCCCGGCATTCTGGCGTTTCAGCCGCCGCTGGCGCCCTTCACCACCGTCGAGCTGGGCGGCATGCGCATCACCCCGCTGCCGCTGCAACACTCCAAACTGACCCACGGCTACCTGATCCAGGCGGCGGGCGCTGCGCTGGCCTACCTGACCGACACCGTCGGCCTGCCGCCGGCCACCGCCGACTATCTGCAGAATGTGGCGCTGGATCTGCTGGTGCTCGACTGCAGCCTGCCGCCTCAGCCGCAGGCGCCGCGCAACCACAACGACCTGACCCGCGCGCAGGAGACGCAGCGGTTGCTGCAGCCCAAACGCACGCTGCTGACGCACATCAGCCATCATCTCGATCGGTGGCTGCTGGACAATGAACTGCCCGCCGGCCTGGAGCTGGCGTTCGATCACCTCAGCGTCAGTCTCGGTAGCAATGCAGCCGATCCGATTCCAGCACCCTGACCCCTTCGCCCGGCGTGAACGCCTGCTGCAGCAGCGTTTGCGCCACATCTTTGGCGGCGACCGCCCGCCATTTGCCGGGCAACAGCCTGAACAGCGGCAGCGTGAGGCGCTCCGTCAGGCGCGGCGCCGGGCGACCCCCCACCAGCATGGAAGGCCGCACCAGCGTCAGGCGCGGCCAGCGCTGTTCGCGCAGCGCCTGCTCCATCTCGCCTTTGGTGCGGTTATACAGGAAAGTGGAATCCGCGTTGGCGCCCAACGCGCTCACCACCAGACAGTGCTGCGCCCCCAACCGGCGGCCGGTCAGCGCGCTCTCCACCACCAGTTGGTAATCGACGTAGCGGAAGGCATCGGCGCTGCCCGCCGCCCGGCGGGTGGTGCCCAGGCAGCAGAACACCAGATCGACCGGCTGCTGCAGGCCGCTCAGCAGTTCGAACAGCGCATCGCCGACCGGATTGGTCAGCTTGCCGTGCGGCGGCAGCGGCGTGCGCGTCGGCGCCACAATGGCCGTAATCTGCGGATCGCTTTGCAACAGCTGCAACAATTCGCGCCCCACCAGCCCGGTTGCGCCGACTAACAGTGCTCGCGCCATGCGATCTCCCGTTGTAATCAATACGTCGACTTAAAGTATAGACCGCGCCCAATGCAGCTTCTTGCCGAAACCAAGGGTGTTGTCGGTCATCTTCACCTCGTGCAGATCCAACCGCCATACCGAGGCCTTCATCGCCCTGGCGATCGGGAAGCGCTTGCAGTAACGCGCGCGCGCCGCCTCGGCTTCTTCGCCGCTCAGCAGCACCGCCTCGGCGCGGTACTGCACGCCGCGGATCAGCGCGATGCTTTTCGGTTTCGGCGCGATGGTGCCGACCACCCGGCCGTTGTTCAGCATCAGCCCGCCGTGGCGGGTGTGCGGTTCGGTCATCAGCCACAGCGCCATCGTCGCGGCGTCGAACACGTAAAAACAGTTGGCGCACCACATGTCGAGGCCGTCGCCGGCGCACAGCGTTAAGACATGTTGCTTGCCGATGAAATCCGCAATCTGTTGCCGTTGTTCTGAGGTATTCAAGGTTACTCGCCTCCCGGTTCACTCACTTCATCTTACCCTGCGTTGTTGAGGCGAGTCACAAATAACGATAATCATCAAAAATCACACATGAATATAAACACAACAATAATGAATTTTTATTTATTTTTTCATAAAGCAGATTGATAACATAAAAAACACAAGGCGGATTTACTTGATCGTCATGTAGCCGGTTATTTGACCGTTTTTTTTATTCCTTTCCGAGCGCCATTGAAATTAAGCGCTTAAGGGCCGCGAGCATTAGCAATTCATTTACATGCCAACCTCTGGACCCGGAGGATACTTATGCAATTCATTGCATAACAGGTGAATAGTTATTTATAAACACCGGCATTTATGTGACTTTCATCACGATTTTTAACCCACCTTGCGTTAAAATAGCGCCATCTTTTCACTCAGCAAGGTGGATTAGAAAATGGAAAACAATAACCGAAAAATGGCGCACATCAGGCGCACAACCCATATTATGATGATGGCTCATCGCAGCTGCTTTAGTTTCGCATTCTTCAACTACAGATAACCCTCCCCCTCGCTCTTACGCCGTTGATAAGAGTGTCATTGCGTTTTATTTATTCTCCGCACGCCGGTGATAATATCTCTTTCTCGCTAACCGGGAAGGACACGCAATTCATTTTTAATTTCGGTCAAGCGCATCCAAGCTAAATAAAACAGCGAACACAGTTAATGCCTTTCGGCATCACTGGGTTCTCGCACACCTTTATTTTCGTGAAGGCGTTAACGGCAAATGGAATTATTTGCCGGCGGAATGCCTTTGCCTGAAGAATGAGAAAAATGAAAAAATTAAAAATTGCCGCCAACACCCAAACCCTCGGCTGCTTTGAAACCGAACGCGACATCGTCGATGTGCACCACAGCGATTTCAATGACGTCGCCGCCATCGTGCTATCGGTAGACGACGTCGCGCAAGGCATGGTGGCGCGCATCGAAGAGCACGGCCTGAACATTCCGCTGTTCGTCGCCGTCTGCTGCGAAGAAGAGCTGGATAACGCCGTCTTGCCGGCGCTGCACGGTGTGTTTGAGCTGTGCGGCAAGAATACCCAGTTCTACGGCAAACAGCTGGAGGCCGCCGCCGCCAAGTATGAAAGCGAGCTGCTGCCGCCGTTCTTCAACACGCTGACGCAGTATGTGGAAATGGGCAACGCCACCTTCGCCTGCCCCGGCCACCAGGGCGGTGAGTTCTTCCGCAAACACCCAGCGGGCCGCCAGTTCTTCGACTTCTACGGCGAAACGCTTTTCCGCTCCGACATGTGCAACGCCGACGTCAAACTGGGCGATCTGTTGATCCACGAAGGCGCGCCTTGCGCGGCGCAGCAGCACGCCGCCAAGGTGTTCAACGCCGACAAGACCTACTTCGTGCTCAACGGCACCTCGGCCTCGAACAAGGTGGCGACCAACGCCCTGCTGACGCGCGGCGATCTGGTGCTGTTTGACCGCAACAACCATAAATCCAACCACCACGGCGCGTTGATCCAGGCCGGCGCCACGCCGGTGTATCTGGAAACTGCCCGCAACCCGTTCGGCTTTATCGGCGGCATCGACGCGCACTGCTTCGACGAACGCTACCTGCGCCAACAGATCCGCGAAGTGGCGCCGGAACGCGCCAACGAAGCCCGCCCGTTCCGCCTGGCGATCATCCAGCTCGGCACCTACGACGGCACCATCTACAACGCCCGCCAGGTGGTCGACAAGATTGGCCACCTGTGCGACTACATCCTGTTCGACTCCGCCTGGGTGGGCTATGAGCAGTTCATTCCGATGATGAAAGACTGCTCGCCGCTGCTGCTGGAGCTGAACGAGAACGATCCCGGCATCATCGTCACCCAGTCGGTGCACAAACAGCAGGCCGGCTTCTCGCAAACCTCGCAGATCCACAAAAAAGACAAGCATATCAAGGGGCAGAGCCGCTACTGCAACCACAAGCGCTTCAACAACGCCTTTATGCTGCACGCCTCCACCAGCCCGTTCTATCCGCTGTTCGCCGCGCTGGACGTCAACGCCAAGATGCACGAGGGCAAGAGCGGCCAGCGCCTGTGGCAAGAATGTGTGCGCGTGGGCATCGAAGCGCGCAAAATGCTGCTGGACACCTGCACGATGATCAAACCGTTCGTGCCGGATCAGATCGACGGCAAGCCGTGGCAGGCCTATGACACCGCGGCGATGGCCAACGATCTGCGCTTCTTCAACTTCGTGCCCGGCGAGAAGTGGCACGCCTTTGAGGGCTATGCCGAGTCGCAGTACTTCGTCGATCCGTGCAAGCTGCTGCTCACCACGCCGGGTATCGATACCGCCACCGGCAGCTACAGCGAGTTCGGCATCCCGGCGACCATTCTGGCCAACTACCTGCGCGAAAACGGCATCGTGCCGGAAAAATGCGATCTCAACTCGATCCTGTTCCTGCTGACGCCGGCGGAAGACATCGCCAAGATGCAGCACCTGGTGGCCCTGATCGCCCGCTTCGAGAAGCACATCGAGCAAAACTCCCTGCTCAGCGAGGTGCTGCCTGCGGTCTATAAAAACCACCAGCAGCGCTACAAAAACTACACCATCCGCCAGCTGTGCCAGGAAATGCACGATCTTTACGTCAGCTATGACGTTAAAGAACTGCAAAAAGAGATGTTCCGCAAAAGTTATTTCCCGCGCGTGGTAATGAATCCGCAGGATGCCAATACCGAGTTCGTGCGCGGCAATGTGGAATTGGTGTCGCTGGCCAAGGCCGAGGGCCGCATCGCCGCCGAAGGCGCCCTGCCTTACCCACCAGGCGTGCTGTGCGTCGTGCCCGGTGAAATTTGGGGCGGCGCCGCGCAGCGTTATTTCCTGGCACTGGAAGAAGGCATCAATTTATTGCCGGGGTTCGCGCCGGAATTGCAGGGCGTTTATATCCAACAGGATGAGGACGGCTGGAACCGTGCTTACGGCTACGTCATGAAAAATTAATCACCTTACGGGGCGGCGATAATTCCCGCCGCCCGGATCGCATCCTAAAAGAGAAAATGATCATGAGTAAGTCCAATAATAAAATGGGGGTCGTGCAATTAACGATCCTGACCGCCGTGAATATGATGGGTTCCGGCATAATTATGCTGCCGACCAAGCTGGCCGAAGTGGGCACGATTTCGATCGTTTCCTGGCTGGTGACCGCCGTCGGCTCGATGGCGCTGGCCTACGCCTTCGCCAAATGCGGCATGTTCAGCCGTAAATCCGGCGGCATGGGCGGCTACGCCGAATACGCCTTCGGTAAATCCGGCAACTTCATGGCGAACTACACCTACGGCGTTTCGCTGCTGATCGCCAACATCGCCATCGCCATTTCCGCCGTCGGCTACGGCACCGAGCTGTTTGGCGCTACGCTCAGCCCGCTCGGGATCTGTATCGCCACCATCGGCGTGCTGTGGCTGGCGACCGTCGCCAACTTCGGTGGCGCGCGTATCACCGGCAAAATTAGCGGCATCACCGTCTGGGGCGTGATCATTCCGGTGGTGGGCATCTCGGTCATCGGCTGGTACTGGTTCAGCGGCAGCGCCTACGTCGCCGCCTGGAACCCGCATCAGGTGCCGACCTTCGAAGCCATCGGCGCCTCGATCTCAATGACCCTGTGGGCGTTCCTGGGGCTGGAATCCGCCTGCGCCAACACCGACGTGGTGGAAAACCCGGAGCGCAACGTGCCGATCGCCGTACTGGGCGGCACCCTCAGCGCGGCGGTGATCTATATCATTTCGACCAACGTGATCGCTGGCATCGTGCCGAACATGGATCTGGCCAACTCCACCGCCCCGTTCGGGCTGGCGTTCTCCCACATGTTCAACCCGACGGTCGGCAAGATCATCATGGCGTTGATGGTCATGTCCTGCGTCGGCTCGCTGCTCGGCTGGCAGTTCACCATCGCTCAGGTGTTCAAATCCTCCGCCGACAGCGGCTTCTTCCCGAAAATTTTCTCCAAGCTGAGCAAGGCCGACGCGCCGGTTAAAGGCATGCTGACCATCGTCGTCATCCAGAGCGGTTTGTCGCTGATGACCATCAGCCCGTCGCTGAACAAGCAGTTCAACGTGCTGGTGAACCTGGCGGTGGTGACCAACATCATCCCTTACATCCTGTCGATGGCGGCGCTGGTCATTATTCAGAAAGTGGCGAAGGTGCCGGACAACAAGGCGCGCATCGCCAATATCATCGCCGGCATCGGCGCGCTGTACAGCTTCTATGCGCTCTACAGCTCCGGTGAAGAAGCGATGATGTGGGGCGCCATCGCCACCTTCCTCGGCTGGACGCTGTACGGCATCGTCTCGCCGCGCTTCGAGCTGGCGGGAAAAAAGGGGTAAAGCGGTAAGGCTCCGGCGGCCGGGGATGGGATTGTGACGGCGAACATGCCATCATACGCCGACCCTGGCCACCGAAACGGCGTACGATGACCGACACTACCCCCACTCCCTGGCACCTCTATATGCTGCGTTTACCGAGCGGCATGCTGTATACCGGCATCACTACCGACGTGGCGCGCCGCCTGGCACAGCACCAAGCCGGCAAAGGCGCCAAGGCGCTGCGCGGTAAAGGGGAACTGACATTGGCGTTTCACTGCCAGGTGGGGGATCGCTCAACGGCGCTGAAGCTGGAATACCGCGTCAAACAGCTGAGCAAAATACAAAAAGAGCGGCTGGTGAATCACCCGCCGCTGTCGTTGGCGTATCTATTGCCGGTCGTTAAAAGCGATTAAACGGCGCCGAAAAAGCCACTTCGCCGCTGACGCCATTCAGGGCGTCTTCCGCCAGCGGATACACCTGGAACGCGCTTTCCGTGTCCGGCCAGCGGCAGTTCAGGCCATAGGTGGCGGCCGGTTTAAAGCCGAAGCGGCCGTAGTAGGCCGGATCGCCCAGCACCACCACCGCGGCGTAGCTGAATTCGTTCAGCGAATCCAGGCCTTCGTACACCAGCTTTTCAGCCAGCCCCTGGCGGCGCAGGCTTTCGTCTACCGCCAGCGGCGCCAGCGCCACCCATTGGCGGTCTTCGCCGGCCAAGTCTACCGGGCTGAACGCGGCGTAACCCACTACCCCGCCTTCGTCGTCAGTGGCGACCACGCCCAGCGTCAGCAGGCCGTCTTCGCGCAGCTGCTGCACCAGATCGGCTTCGTCGTCGCGGCCAAAGGCGCGGCGCAGCAAGGTGTCGATGCCCGCCGCGTCTACCGGGATCTCTACGCGGATCAGCATGATACCGCCACACGGGAAGCCGACGCCGTGCCCTCCTGCAACCCTGCTTCGACAAAATCAGCCAACTGCAACAGCCCCATGCGCAGCGGCGCAGGCATGCTTTCCAGCTCGATGGCGTCCATCAAATTTTTCACATACAGGCCCAATTCGGTATCCCCTTCAATCTGCAGCCGACGCTGAAAGAACAGCGTATCCGGATCTTGCTTGCGCGCCGCGATCAGGATCAGATCGTTGGCATCGCCGCTGAAGCTGACGTCCGCTTCGGCGTGCTGGCTGACCACCAGTTTGTCGTTTTCTACCGTCATAAACCATTGTAGCGCCAGATCGCGAACTTCGATCTTCAGCCAACGCGATTCGAGAAACTCCAGATCCCCATCCGCCAATGCCTGGCGGAACTGCCAGCTCAGCACCTGTTGCAGCAGCTGACGCTGCAGAGCGAACGGCGTGAATTTCAGCGGGATGCGCAGCAGCGACGGCCCCTGGCGCACAAGGCGTGCTCGTAGTTGTTCCAACACGGTCATCCACTCCTTTCAATACGGACTACCGCTATTTTGCCACACTGACGCGCGGCTTCAGCGGTCTATATCAACAAATAGTGCATTTCACCGCCATGTTTATCAATACGCCATAAGCTGCCTCAAATCAAAACCTGTGTGTGCCCCATTGCCTAAAATGACCTCCCCGATTCGCATTTGCCGGCGGAACACCGCCGCCGGCAACCTTTAAAGACAGCGTGCGCCCGGCCGGGCGCACGGCTAAGCCAGGATAAATCTATGGAGCTGCTTTGTCCCGCCGGCAACCTGCCGGCCCTGAAGGCCGCGGTGGATAACGGCGCCGATGCCGTTTACATCGGTCTGAAAGACGATACCAACGCGCGCCACTTCGCCGGCCTTAACTTCACCGAGAAAAAGCTGCAGGAAGCGGTCGATTATGTGCATCGCCACGGCCGCAAACTGCATATCGCCATCAACACCTTCGCCCATCCCGACGGCTATGCCCGCTGGCAGCGCGCGGTGGATATGGCGGCCCAATTGGGCGCCGACGCCCTGATTCTGGCGGATCTGGCGATGCTGGAATACGCCGCCCAACGCTATCCGCAGTTGGAACGCCACGTTTCGGTGCAGGCTTCCGCCACCAACGAGGAAGCGATCCGTTTTTACCAGCGCAACTTCGAGGTCGGCCGGGTGGTGCTGCCGCGCGTGCTGTCGATGCATCAGGTGAAACAGCTGGCACGCACCAGCCCGGTGCCGCTGGAAGTGTTCGCCTTCGGCAGCCTGTGCATCATGGCCGAGGGGCGCTGCTATCTCTCTTCCTACCTGACCGGCGAGTCGCCGAACACCGTCGGCGCCTGTTCGCCGGCGCGTTTCGTGCGCTGGCAGCAAACCCCGCAGGGCATGGAGTCGCGCCTGAACGACGTGCTGATCGACCGCTATCAGGATCATGAAAACGCCGGTTACCCGACGCTGTGCAAGGGCCGCTATCTGGTGGACGACGTGCGCTACCACGCGCTGGAAGAGCCCACCAGCCTCAATACGCTGGAGCTGCTGCCGGAACTGCTGGCCGCCAACATTGCCTCGGTGAAGATCGAAGGCCGCCAGCGCAGCCCGGCTTACGTCAGCCAGGTGGCGCGCGTCTGGCGCCAGGCGATCGACCGTTGCCAGGCCGATCCGGCCGCCTACCGCGCCGACGCCGCCTGGATGGAGACGCTGGGCGCGATGTCCGAGGGCACCCAGACCACGCTGGGCGCCTATCACCGCAAATGGCAGTAGCCGGAGGAAACATGAAATACGCACTGGGGCCGGTACTCTACTACTGGCCGAAAAATGACATCGCGGCGTTCTATCAACAGGCGGTGGACAGCAGCGCCGACATCATTTACCTCGGCGAGAGCGTCTGCACCAAGCGGCGCGAGATGAAGGTCGGCGATTGGCTGGCGCTGGCGCGCGACATCGCCCGCAGCGGCAAGCAGGTGGTGATCTCCACGCTGGCGCTGCTGCAGGCGCCGTCCGAACTGAATGAGCTGAAACGCTATGTGGAGAACGGCGAGTTCCTGTTTGAAGCTAACGATCTGGGCGCAGTGAACATGGCGGCGGAACGCGGTCTGCCGTTCGTCGCCGGCCATGCGCTGAACTGCTACAACGCCTATACTCTGCGCCTGCTGCGCCGCCAGGGCATGATGCGCTGGTGCATGCCGGTCGAGCTGTCACGCGATTGGCTGGCCAATCTGCTGACGCAGTGCGACGAGCTGGGCTTCCGCCACGACTTCGAGGTGGAGGTGCTGAGCTACGGCCATCTGCCGCTGGCCTATTCGGCGCGCTGCTTCACCGCCCGCTCGGAAAACCGCGGCAAGGACGAGTGCGAAACCTGCTGCATCAAGTATCCGCAGGGCCGCATGATGCGCTCCCAGGAACAGCAGCAGGTGTTCGTACTCAACGGCATCCAGACCATGAGCGGTTACTGCTACAACCTCGGCAACGAGCTGCCAAGCATGCAGGGGCTGGTGGACATCGTGCGACTGTCGCCGCAGGGCGCCGAGACGCTGGCACAGATCGACGCCTTCCGCGCCAACGAGCGCGGCGAGCAGCCGCTGGCCTTGACCAACCACGTCGACTGCAACGGCTACTGGCGCCGCGTGGCGGGGTTGGAGTTGGTGGGGTGATCCTCGCTCCCCTCCTCACCGAGGGGAGTTTTCAATCAACTCACCCGCCGCTTCCTGAACATCCCGCGCAGCGCCACGCTGTTGCGCAAGAAGCCGACACCGAAGCCCAGCAGGGTGTAGACCACGCCGAGCACCAGCATCATCATCACGTCGCCCCACACTTCATTCAGCGACAGCCCCATCTGGTTGACGCCGGCGATCGCCTTGGTGCCCCAGGTGGAGGGAATGCTGTACGAGATGGCGCGCACCCAGGCCGGCATCGACTGCAGCGGCCAGATGGTGCCGGACAGGTAGAAGACCGGCGTCGTGATAAACGCCAGCGTCAGGTAGATCATCTCGACGCTGCGCAGGCACTCGGTCACCAGCTTGCCCAGCCCCAGTACCGCCAGCAGGAACGGGAAGGTCAGCAGCAGCAGTTCGGCGATGTTCGCCGTCTGCCGATAGCCCAATACCCACGGCCACAGCACGAACAGCACGATCGACAGGAACAGCCAGATCGGCAGCAGCGCCGTCAGCCCGCCGAGGTGCGCCGCCAGCGGCGCTTTGCCGCCGGGCATGCTCTTCATGGCGATATTGACGCGGATACAGGCGATCAGCAGCGAGTGCTGCAACAGCATCACCAACAGGCCGGGGAAGATGATCGCCGCGAAGCTGATGCCGGGGTTAAACACGTCCAGCGTTTGCCCCAGTATCGGCGTCAGCAGTATCTGCGCCTGCCGTTCGCTGAAACCGCTGCGCAGCAGCAGCCCGTTGTTGTACTCCGTCAGCAGCTGCTGATAGGCCGCCACCACATCCTGTTGGATCTGGCCGTTGGCCAGACGGTTGGTGGCGTCGCCGTACACCGGCACCACGATGTTCTGCCCGCTGAGGATCTTCTTCTCCAGATCCACCGGCATGATGATCACCGCAAACAGCTTGCGCCAGCTGAGATCGCGCTGTGCCTGTTCCAGGCTGTCGTAGGTTTCAATCGCTATCTTGGAGGTGGCGTCCAGTTGGCGGATCAGCTGGCGGCTGGCGGTGCTGTGGTCCTGATCGACCACCCCTACCGGCAGATCCCACACCGTGCGGTTGGCGTACACCAGGCTCATGATGCACAGCGATAGGATCAGCATCAGCCACACCGGCCGCTCCAGCATGCCGAGCAGCACCTTAACGAAGGTTTGCCAATAGAGCTTCATCCGGCGTTCCCCTCTTTTGCCAGCCGCGCCGGCAGGCGATTGCGCACCAGCAGCGCGGCCACCAGCGGATAGACCGCCAGCAGCGCGCACACGCTGAAGATGGCGCTGGCGTGCACCTGCCGCAGGAACACGTCGAACATCGCGTACAGCGCGTGGGTCAGCGGTTCGATGTTGGAAATGATGCGCGCCGGCAGCGGCATCGACAGCTCAGGCACCGCCATGCCGGAGAAGGTCATCGCGATACTGACCAAAATACCGATCAGGCTGTACGCGGTGATGGTACTGCCGGTAAAGGTGTACAGCAGCAGGCCGATGCTCTGCGCCGCCATCACGTAGAACAGGCCGATCATCAGCATAAACAGAGGATTGCCGCTGACGCGGGCGTCAAAGATGCCCACCAGCGCCGCGATCTCGACCATCAGCAGGGTGGTGAAACACAGCGTGTACGGCGCCAGCTTGCCGAGTAGCGCCAGGCTGAACGGCTTGGCCTGCAGCAGCGACTTGCTGCGCGCCAGCACGTAGATCATGCAGGTCACCGCGAACAGCTGCAGCAGATGGATGGTGGCGGCGAACTGCTGGTAATAGATATAGCTGCCGCTGGCGTTGAACAGGCTGCCGTAGGAGAGCGTCACGTCCGCCAACGGCGGCAGCGTCTTGCCCATCTCGGTGGCGATGATGCTGCGGGTGCTGGCATTGATTTCGTTCATCAGGCCGCCAAAGTCCTGGGTGGAGTACAGCCCGGCGCCGTAGAACAACGCATTGTAGTACATCACCACGCTCGGCTGTTTGCCCGACAGCGCGTTGGCCTCAAAGTCCGGCGGGATATACAGCAACGCGTAATCCTGCGCGCTGCGCAGGCGGCTCAGCGACTCCGGCAGCCCGCCGCCATATGCCTCGACGTGGGCGTGCGAGCCGGCGTCCAGCCGCCGCGTCAGCGATTTGGACAGCGGGCTGTGATCGCTGTCCACCACCGAGACCGGCAGATCGAGCAGCGTGCCTTCGGAGAAGTTGCTGCTGATCAGCACAAACAGGATCAGCGGAAAGATCCAGCTCAGCCAGTGCACCACCGGGCTGCGAAAGGCGACGCGACACTCTTTGTCGAACGCGTGACTGAAGCAGCGCCAGCCGGCCCTTACTCTTTCCATTGCCATAAGGTGCTCATCCCCGGACGCAGGCCGTCCACCGGCTGTGACGGATACAGGCGCACTTCGAAGGTTTTCAGGTCGAAGTCGCCAGTGGCGCGGGTGGCGCGTTTGGTGGCGTAATCCCCCAGCGGCGCGATGTAGCGCACCTCGGTGTCGATCATTTTGTCCTTCAGCGCCGGCACCCGCAGCGTGACCTTGTCGCCTTTGCGCACGTGGGCCAGGATGTCTTCACGCAGGTTAAACACGAAGTAGGCGTCCGGCACCCGGATCAACGTCACCAGCGGGCTGCCGGCGTTCAGCAATTCGCCCACTTCGGCCGGGATCGGCCCCACTTCGCCGTCCACCGGCGCTTTCACCTGCAGATCGTCGCTCTGCGCCTGGATCTGCAGCAGATTCTCTTCCGCCGCCCGCAGCGCCGCCGCATATTGCTGCCGCTGCTCGACGCGGTCGCCGTTAATGCCTTCATCCAGATTGGCCTTGGCGGCCTGCACCTGTTGGAAGGCGGTGTCGCGCGACCGGCGCGAAGCGTCCAGCTCGGACTTCGAGATATAGCCCTTGCCGGCCACGCTCAGGTTCCGGTTGTAGTCGTTTTGCGCATTGCGGTACTGCGCCTCGGCCTGCGCCAGGTTGGCGCGCAGGTTGCGGATGCTCTCTTCACGGGTGCCGTGCAGCGACAGCTCGAGCTGCGCCTTGGCCTCGTCGCGCGTCGCCTGCGCGGAACGCAGCTGCGCCATCAGTTCGGGGCTATCGAGCTGAATGATCAGCTGACCGCTTTTCACGTCGTCGCCGCGTTCGATCAGGCGTTCAACGACCCGGCCTTTCGCCTTGGATGCGACGATCACTTCGGGGGCATCCACTTCACCCTGCAGCAACAGATCCTGATTGTGCGCGCGGAACAGGATCGCCAATGCGATCGCCGCCAACATCAGCAACAGGGTAAACAGCGTCTTTTTTTTCATTATGTCAGCTCCCGGAACGGTAAGCGGCGGGCGGGGATCATCATTTCCATGTCTCAAATTGCTCCAAAAAACACCATTGCTCTCATGAGGATATCACAAGCACATATCTCCTCTTTTATAACTATAAATTGGATTATGCTTTTAACACTAAAAAGCATCTTTTTTCGGCTTTTTGGTATGCAGACTCCTGCAATCGCCCTTTAAGCGATCCACTCTCTGATGGACGATGTCATGACTGAACACACTGCGGTACCGCTGTCGGTACTGGATTTATCGCCAATCCCGCAAGGGGCCAAGGCACGCGACGCTTTCCACTGTTCGCTGGATTTGGCGCAGCACGCCGAACGCTGGGGCTACCAGCGCTACTGGCTGGCCGAGCACCACAACATGACCGGCATCGGTAGCGCCGCCACCTCAGTGCTGCTGGGCTATCTGGCCGCCGGCACCCAAAGCATTCGCCTCGGCTCCGGCGGTGTGATGCTGCCGAACCATGCGCCGCTGGTGATTGCCGAGCAGTTCGGCACGCTGGAGTCGCTCTACCCAGGGCGCATCGATTTGGGGTTGGGCCGAGCGCCCGGCACCGATCAGCGCACCATGATGGCGCTGCGCCGCCACCTGTCCGGCGACGTGGATACCTTCCCGCGCGACGTGCAGGAACTGCAAAACTATTTCTGCGATGCGCAGCCCGGCCAGCCGGTGCAGGCGGTGCCGGGCCAGGGGCTGCACGTGCCGCTCTGGCTGCTCGGTTCCAGCCTCTACAGCGCGCAGCTGGCGGCACAGCTCGGCCTGCCGTTCGCCTTCGCCTCGCACTTCGCCCCGGATATGCTGTTCCAGGCGCTGCAGCTGTACCGCGAGAACTTCAAACCGTCCAAACAGCTGGCGCAGCCGCACGCCATGGTATGCGTCAACGTGATCGCCGCCGAGAGCGATAGCGATGCGCGCTTCCTGTTCAGCTCGATGCAGCAGCAGTTCATCAATCTGCGCCGCGGTTCGCCCGGCCCGCTGCCGCCGCCGGTGGATAACATTCACGCGTTGTGGACCGCCGGCGAGCAATACGGCGTCGAGCAGGCGCTGCGGATGTCGATCGTCGGCGATGAAAAAACGGTGCGCCACGGGCTGCAAACGCTGCTGCGTGAAACCGATGCCGACGAGATCATGGTCAACGGCCAGATTTTCGATCACCAGGCGCGGCTGCGTTCGTTCGAGATTGTTGCCGGCGTGAAGGGCGACATCGTGAAGGGATAAAAAGCGAAAAGGCGGTGGGGAACCCCACCGCCTCGGCGTTAACGCTGGATCAGGTAGCGGATGGTCGGCCCGTCCTGCTGGATATCCAGCACCTTATAGCCATGGTTGCGCGCATCGAGCGGGATGTTGTTGATCGACTGCGGGCAATCGCTGATCACTTCCAGGATCTCCCCCTGTTTCAGCTGCGGCATCGCCTCCAGCGTCGCCACTGCCGGGTACGGACAAGGCTCACCCAGCATGTCCAGCCGGTAGTCCGGCACTATCGTCGTCTCTTTCATGACATGCTCCTCAAGTTCACCACTTGCGCCTCAGGCCGGGCGCGGAAAAAGCGTTTCTCCCACCACAGCATGGCGGCGAAGGCCAGCGCCAGCAGCAGATAGGTCACCAGCAGGCCACCGACCGGGCCGAAGGTGTCGAGCAGGTTGATTTTGTCGTAGTCGGTCGCCAGCGCCGGCGCCAGATCGTCCCAGTAATAGGCCAGCAGCGTAGCGCCGATGATGTTGCCCAGCCCCACCCACCAGTAGTGCACCTGCCCTTCCACCGCGCGGTACATCCAGCCGGTTTCGCAACCGCCGGCCAGCACGATGCCGAAGCCGAACAGCAAGCCGCCCAGCACCGCATTCGGGCCGGCCCACATGATCTTCGGCGCCACGCCGAGCTGCACGTAGCTGAAGATGCCGATGGCGCTCACCGCCATGCCGATGATGATGGCTTTCGCCATGTGAGTGCGGCCGGTGATCCACAGATCGCGGAACGCCGAGGTGAAGCAGATCTGCGCGCGTTCGATCAGCAAACCGAAGCCGATACCGAACAGCATGGCGATACCGAGCTTCGGCGCATCGAACAGCGTCCACAGCGACCAGGCCACCGCCAGGCCGAAGACCGCCATGCCCAGCCGGAAGCGGCGGCGCGCCTGCTCAGGCTTCTGCGTCAACGGCGCGGCGGACTTCACCTTTTGCAATTTGACCGGGATGCGGAACATCGGCAACAGCGTGAATTTGGCGCCGAAGTAGGAGCCGGCGGCGGTCGCCAGCGCGAAGAACCAGGCATGCAGCGAGAACTGCGGGATGCCGGTGAAAAACGCTGCCAGGTTACAGCCCATCGCCAGGCGCGCGCCGAAACCGGCGATGATGCCGCCCAGCAGCGCCTGTACGATGCGAATGCGGTGCTGCGGCTGGCGCAGCTTGATGTTGTTGGCCCACAGCGCGGCGGCGATGCAGCCGGCGAACATGCCGATGATCATGCGCCCGTCGATGCGTTCCAGCGGCGTGCCCTGCAGGCCGATAACCTTGAAATAGCCCCACTGCTCGGGGTGCAGGCCGAACCACTGCAGCACATGGCCGCCCCAGCGGGTGAATTCGCCGGTCACCGCCCAGAAGGTGCCGGTCATGCCGAAGTAGTAGGTAGAAAGGATCCCGGCAGCGATCACCGCCGGCAGCGGTGCCCAAAAGCGCACCAGGTATTGAGATTTGAACTGCTGCCAACTCATGGCATCTCCCGTGCATATCATCCATAAGAAAAAACCTTATGAATGATACGCCATTCGGGGGCGTTTGACGGCAATTTTCAGGCATAAAAAAACCAGCCCGCAGGCTGGTTTTTCAGAGCGCTTCACCGCGAACGGTGAATCAGCGATTACGCGTCGCCGAAACGACGACGTGGTGCTGCCGGTGCGCTGTCATCACGGCGTGGCGCCGGCTTGCCGTCACGGTTGTAGTTACCGCCACGACGCTCGCCGCCGTTACCGCCTTCACGACGTTCGCCGAAGGAGCGACGTGGGCCGCCTTCGCGACGTTCGCCGTTGAACGGACGGCCGTTACCGTTGCCACGACGCTCGCCACCGTTGCCACCGTCACGACGCTCGCGACGTTCGAACGGCTGTGCGTCGCCCAACAGCTGCATGTTCATCGGCTTGTTCAGGATGCGAGTGCGAGTGAAGTGATTCAGGATCTCGCCCGGCATGCCTTTTGGCAGCTCGATGGTGGAGTGGGAAGCAAACAGCTTGATGTTACCGATGTAACGGCTGCTGATATCGCCTTCGTTAGCGATAGCACCAACGATATGACGGACTTCAACGCCATCGTCACGGCCCACTTCGATACGGTACAGCTGCATTTCGCCAACGTCACGACGTTCACGACGCGGACGGTCGCCGTCACGGCTATCGCGGCTGTCGCGACGGTCGCCACGATCACCGCGACGATCGTCACGGTCGTTGAACTCGCGGCGCTGGCGCGGTTTGAAGACCGGATCCGGCGGCAGGATCAGCGGACGTTCGCCCTGAGCCATTTTCAGCAGCGCTGCGGCCAGGGTTTCCATATCCAGCTCTTCTTCCGGCTGCAGTTTGGTCAGCAGTGCGCGGTACAGATCCAGATCGCTGCTTTCCAGCTGCTGCTGAACTTTCGCGGCGAACTTGGCCAGACGACGCTCGCCCAGCAGTTCTGCGTTTGGCAGCTCCACTTCAGGGATGGTCAGCTTCATGGTGCGTTCGATGTTGCGCAGCAGGCGGCGTTCGCGGTTTTCCACGAACAGCAGCGCACGGCCGGCGCGACCCGCACGGCCGGTACGGCCGATACGGTGAACGTAAGACTCGGAGTCCATCGGGATGTCATAGTTGACAACCAGGCTGATGCGCTCAACGTCCAGGCCACGGGCCGCAACGTCGGTCGCGATCAGGATATCCAGACGACCGTCTTTCAGGCGCTCCAGGGTCTGCTCACGCAGCGCCTGATTCATGTCGCCGTTCAGCGCGGCGCTGCTATAACCGCTGCGCTCCAGCGCTTCGGCCACTTCCAGGGTCGCGTTCTTGGTACGGACGAAGATGATCGCCGCGTCAAAGTCTTCGGCTTCCAGGAAACGCACCAGCGCTTCGTTTTTACGCATGCCGTAGACCGACCAGTAGCTCTGGCTGATGTCCGGACGGGTAGTCACGCTGGACTGGATGCGCACTTCCTGCGGCTCTTTCATGAAGCGGCGGGTAATGCGACGGATCGCTTCCGGCATGGTGGCGGAGAACAGCGCGGTCTGATGTTCTGCCGGGATCTCAGCCATGATGGTTTCTACGTCTTCGATAAAGCCCATGCGCAGCATTTCGTCGGCTTCATCCAGCACCAGACCGCTCAGGTTAGAGAGGTTCAGGGTGCCGCGCTTCAGGTGGTCCAGCAGACGACCTGGGGTACCCACAACGATTTGCGGGCCCTGGCGCAGAGCGCGCAGCTGTACGTCGTAACGCTGGCCGCCGTACAGGGCTACCACGTTGACGCCGTTCATGTGTTTGGAGAAATCGGTCATCGCTTCGGCAACCTGAACCGCCAGTTCGCGGGTCGGTGCCAGCACCAGGATCTGAGGTGCTTTCAGGTCTGCCTGCAGGTTGTGCAGCAGCGGCAGCGAGAACGCTGCGGTTTTACCACTACCGGTCTGTGCCATGCCCAGCACGTCGCGGCCGTTCAACAGGTGAGGAATACACTCAGCCTGGATCGGAGATGGTTTTTCATAGCCCAGATCGTTCAGGGCGGAAATGATTGGAGCAGACAGCCCCAGATCAGCAAAAGAGGTTTCAAACTCAGTCGTCATGTACACGTGCCTCATTAATAATGGCAGCCAGTCTACATAACTCGTCGAGAAAATTTTCAGTCATTTTCATTGAAAAGTGTGAACCGGCTCAAATTAGATTATAAAACGAACAAAAAAGCCCTCGCCCGTTAAGGCGATAACTTTGGTTAAAAACCAATGTTCATCAGGCTGATAGGTGTTCGTCAGCTATTGCTGGTCCGATTCCGATAGGTCGTCTTGCTCTTGGCCCAAAAGCGCCAATTCCAACAATGCATAGCGGTGCTCAACGAAGTTGTGAACGTTGTTAGACACCGTCAGTTTGAACAGCGCCGAAGCGGTGTCCTTGTCCCCCAGACTCAGGTAGTGTTTACCCAAATAGAAGTCAGTTTCACTGAGATGCTCAGCGAGCGAAGTGTTATCCGTTGCATCTGCCTTGAGGCGTTCCATCAGCGTTTTTTCGCTGATCTTGCCCAGGTAGAATTCGACAATATTCCATCCCCATTGCCCTCTGTCCGATTTGTCATAGCGCTGCTGAAGCGCTACTTCGGCCTTCTTGGGATCGATTTCTCGCTCCACCAGATACAGCCATAACGAACGGAAGGGATCGTTTGGGTCGTCTTGATAAAACGCCTGCAGATCATCCTGCGCCAACGGGAAGCGGCCGCCATAATACAGTGCGATGCCCCGGTTTAAACGCGCGTAATTGTAAGTTGGATCAAGCTCTAGTACAGAATCAAACGCTTCATAGGCAGCATCAAAATTGCCTGCCTGCGTTAAGTAAATGCCCAGGTAGTTGAAAACTTCCGGCATGTCGGGACGTATCGCCAGCGCCTGCGAGAAATCATTGCGCGCTAATGCACGTAACCCGAGGCTATCATACAGCACACCGCGCTCATATAAAAGCTGTGCGCGTTCGTCATCCGTCAGTGCCCGGCTGGCAAGAATTTGTTCCATGCGCGCCAGGATCACTTCCTGCTGCAACGTAGGCTGCAACGGGATTGCCAAAACTTCGTCTTTACGCCAATCATGGTTGCTGCATCCTGCCAGCATGAGTGCTGTCGCAACGTAACACCAGCGCAAGAAAGGCTTCATTTCCCACTCCCGAAGACAAACATTGGATGAACGTCCTGTCCTCCGTTTGCTAAAACGCGGGTATCCTACCCGCGCGATACGAACAGCTCCCAACCCCATGGCGGGGAGCTGTAAAACTATCTATACAGTTATTCTGCTTCAGGCGCAGGTGAACCTGCTTCCGGCGCCATCGCTTCTTTGATGCTCAGACGCACGCGGCCCTGACGGTCAACTTCCAGTACCTTAACCGGCACTTCCTGACCCATCTGCAGATAGTCGGTCACTTTCTCAACGCGCTTGTCGGCGATCTGAGAAATGTGCACCAGACCTTCTTTACCACCGCCGATAGCGACGAATGCGCCGAAATCAACGATACGGGTCACTTTACCCTGGTAGATACGACCCACTTCGATCTCTGCCGTGATCTCTTCGATACGACGGATAGCGAATTTCGCCTTCTCACCGTCGGTCGCAGCGATTTTAACTGTACCATCATCTTCAATTTCGATGGTAGTGCCAGTCTCTTCGGTCAGTGCGCGAATAACGGAACCGCCCTTACCAATCACGTCTTTGATTTTATCCGGGTTGATGCGGATAGTATGAATACGCGGTGCGAATTCGGAGATATCGCCGCGTGGGGAGCTGATAGCCTGTTCCATCACGCCCAGGATGTGCAGACGCGCGCCCTTGGCCTGGTTCAGAGCCACCTGCATGATCTCGCGGGTGATGCCTTCGATTTTGATGTCCATCTGCAGCGCGGTGATACCGTCGCGGCTACCGGCCACTTTGAAGTCCATGTCGCCCAGGTGATCTTCGTCACCCAGAATGTCGGACAGAACCACAAAGTTATCGGCTTCTTTCACCAGGCCCATCGCGATACCCGCAACGGCAGCCTTGATTGGCACACCGGCGTCCATCAGCGCCAGAGATGCGCCGCACACGGAAGCCATGGAAGAAGAACCGTTGGATTCGGTGATTTCAGACACGACGCGAACCGTGTACGGGAAATCTTCCGGTTTAGGCATCATAGCCAATACGCCGCGTTTCGCCAGGCGACCGTGACCGATTTCACGACGCTTAGGAGAACCGACCATGCCGGTTTCGCCTACGGAGTACGGAGGGAAGTTGTAGTGGAACAGGAAGCTGTCGGTCTTCTCGCCCATCAGCTCGTCCAGGTTCTGTGCGTCGCGCGCGGTACCCAGGGTCGCGGTAACCAGCGCCTGAGTTTCGCCACGGGTGAACAGCGCGGAACCGTGGGTGCGCGGCAGTACGCCGGTGCGCACGTCCAGGCCACGGATCATGTCTTTTTCACGGCCGTCGATACGCGGCTCGCCACGCAGTACGCGGCTACGCACCACGTTCTTCTCGACGTTGCCCAGGATGTCCTGGATTTCGCCGGCGTCCAGCGTTTCGTCCTGCGCCAGCAGGGTTTCAACCACGCTGTCTTTGATCGCGTCAACCTGAGCGTAACGCTCTTGTTTTTCGGTGATGTGGTAAGCGTCGCCCAAGCGAGCTTCGGCCAGTTCAGCCACGCGCGCGTGCAGCGCTTCGTTGACCGCAGGGGCCTGCCAATCCCACTTCGGCTTGCCGGCTTCGGCAACCAGGGAGTTGATGTTTTCGATAACCACTTGCTGCTGGTCGTGGCCGAACACCACGGCGCCCAGCATCTGATCTTCGCTCAGCACTTCCGCTTCGGATTCAACCATCAGCACCGCGCCTGCAGTACCGGCAACCACCAAATCCAGACGGCTTTCTTTCAGCTCGTCAGTTGTCGGGTTCAGCACATACTGATCGTTGATGTAACCTACGCGAGCTGCGCCGATTGGGCCGTTGAACGGAATACCGGACAGGCTCAGGGCGGCAGAGGCGCCGATCATCGCAACGATGTCCGGGTTCACCTGCGGGTTAACGGAAACCACGGTCGCGATCACCTGAACTTCGTTCAGGAAGCTGTCCGGGAACAGTGGACGGATCGGACGGTCGATCAGACGGGAAGTCAGGGTCTCGCCTTCGCTCGGACGGCCTTCGCGACGGAAGAAGCTGCCCGGGATGCGGCCGGCGGCGTAAGTACGCTCTTGGTAGTTAACGGTCAGCGGGAAGAAGCTCTGGCCCGGCTTGGCTTTTTTCTGGCCAACGACGGTAACGAATACGGCGGTGTCATCCATGCTCACCATAACGGCGGCGGTGGCCTGACGAGCCATCATACCGGTTTCGATGGTGACGGTATGCTGGCCATACTGGAATTTGCGAATGATCGGTGTCAGCAAAATTATATCCTTGATTAGCGGCGCGCAATCGCATTGACGACTCGACACGCCTGTGACTCGATTTGCCTTCTCACTACATCCTCGCGACTAATGACAATCCTTATCTCAGGCAGGAGATAAAGCCTCTCATTAGCCGCGCGAACCTCTGTAACGGAAGAACCTGTTTGGAAACATCAGTAATACATTAACCTGATTTGCTTATGCTTCCTAGAAGAAAGGGGCCAAAATAGGCCCCTTTCCACTGAAACTTGCTAGATTAGCGACGCAGACCCAGACGCTCGATCAGGCTGGTGTAACGTGCTACATCTTTACGCTTCAGGTAGTCCAGCAGCTTACGACGCTGAGAAACCATACGCAGCAGACCACGACGGCTGTGGTGATCTTTTTTGTGCTCGGAGAAGTGGCCTTGCAGATGGTTGATCTGCGCAGTCAGCAGGGCAACCTGAACTTCGGTAGAACCGCTGTCGTTAGTACCACGACCGAAATCAGCTACGATTTGAGCTTTAGCTTCAACACTTAGAGACATTGTAATACTCCAGATTATAGATAATAAAAACAGGCGCCGATCTCTAATTCAGCAACCCAATGCATAAGCTGCGCCATTCTACTCTTAGCGCAGTGCGATCGCAAGGCGACGCAGTGCCCCGCCGTCAGTCGAAATGCTCGACCACCAGGCGGCGCGGCGCCACGCGACCATCCTCGGCGATGTCGCCAACGCCGATGAATTTTCGCTCTTCACCCTCGGTGATACGCACCAGGCCGGAAGCCGGCGCGCCGGCGACTTGCACCGGTTGCCCCTGCTTGACGTAACCCGCAACCACCGGCAGCAAATTCACTTCCGGATAGTTCTCAACCGGGCTGTCCATCGGCATCAGCAGCGGATCGAGCAGCTCGCCGGGCGCGATTTCTTGTTCCTGCGCCTGCGCCAGCAAAGCGTTCAGCTGTTCCAGCGTCACCATGCGCGCGATCGGATAAGTCGCCACCTGCAGGCGGCGCAGATAGATCACGTGCGCGCCGCAGCCCAGCAGCTCGCCGAGATCGTCGGTGATGGTGCGGATGTAGGTGCCTTTCGAGCAGTGGATCTCCAGCTCCAGCTCATCCCCTTCCCAGCGGATAAACTGCAGCTCGTACACCGTGATGCTGCGCGCTTCGCGCGGCACTTCAATCCCCTGGCGCGCATACTCGTAGAGTTTCTTGCCCTGGTATTTCAACGCCGAATACATCGACGGCACCTGCTGGATGTCGCCGCGGAAGGTGTCCAGCGCCGCGTCGAGCTGCGCCTGGGTGAAATTCACCGGGCGCTCCTGCACGATCTGGCCGTCGGCGTCGGAGGTATCGGTACGCTGCCCCAGCTTGGCGATCACCCGATAGCGCTTGTCGGAATCGAGCAGGTATTGCGAAAACTTGGTCGCTTCGCCCAGGCAAATAGGCAGCATGCCGGTCGCCAACGGATCGAGCGCGCCGGTATGGCCCGCTCGGTTGGCGTTGTACAGACGTTTTACTTTTTGCAGCGCATCGTTGGACGACAACCCCTGCGGCTTGTCCAGCAACAGCACGCCGTGGATGTCACGGCCGCGGCGACGAGGGCGACTCATTAATCCTCCTTGTCATCGCCTGAGGCGGAACGCCGCTCGGCGTCGTTCTTCACCACGTTGGTCACCAGGTTGGACATGCGCATGCCTTCCACCAGGGAGTTGTCGTAAGCGAATGTCAGCTCCGGCACCACGCGCAGGCGCATCGCTTTGCCCAGCAGGGTACGGATATAGCCGGAAGCGTCCTGCAACGCTTTGATGCCGTTGGTGACCAGATCCGGATCGTGGTTCTCGGTCAATACGTTCAGGAAGGTGACGTAAACCTTGGCATACGCCAGGTCGCGGGACACTTCCACGCCGGAAACGGTCGCCATGCCGACGCGCGGATCTTTAACTTCACGCTGCAGAATGATCGCAATCTCTTTCTGCATCTCTTGCGCCACGCGTTGACCGCGGCTGAATTCTTTTGCCATTTTGGATTCTCCAGACAAATCGGGGGGCACAAAGGCCCCCCGTAAACAGATATAAGCAGATGTGCAATCGTTAAGCGATGGTGCGTTGGATCTCAATGATTTCGAACACTTCGATCATGTCGCCGACGCGCACGTCGTTATAGTTCTTAACGCCGATACCACATTCCATGCCGTTACGGACTTCGTTAACGTCATCTTTGAAGCGGCGCAGGGATTCCAGCTCGCCTTCATAGATAACCACGTTGTCGCGCAGTACGCGGATTGGGTTGTGACGCTTGATGGTCCCTTCGGTAACCATACAGCCGGCGATAGCGCCGAACTTAGGCGATTTGAACACGTCGCGCACTTCGGCCAGGCCGATGATCTGCTGCTTGTATTCCGGCGCCAGCATACCGCTCATCGCCTGCTTCACTTCGTCGATCAGGTTATAGATCACGGAGTAGTAACGCAGATCCAGGCTTTCCGCTTCGATCACGCGGCGCGCAGAAGCGTCGGCACGCACGTTGAAGCCCAGGATGATGGCGTTGGAAGCCGCAGCCAGCGTCGCGTCGGTTTCGGTGATCCCACCTACGCCGGAGCCGACAATCTTCACCTTCACTTCGTCGGTAGAGAGTTTCAGCAGCGAGTCGCTGATCGCTTCGCAAGAACCCTGCACATCGGACTTCAGTACGATGTTCAGCTCGGACACTTCGCCGTCGGTCATGTTGGCGAACATGTTTTCCAGCTTGGACTTCTGCTGACGCGCCAGTTTGACTTCGCGGAACTTGCCCTGACGATACAGCGCCACTTCACGCGCTTTCTTCTCGTCGCGCACCACGGTCGCTTCGTCACCCGCTGCAGGCACGCTGGACAGACCCAGGATTTCCACAGGGATAGACGGACCGGCAGAGGTCACTTCACGGCCCAGCTCGTCACGCATCGCACGCACACGGCCGTATTCGAAGCCGCACAGGACGATGTCGCCCTTGTTCAGCGTACCTTCCTGAACCAGTACGGTAGCCACTGGGCCACGGCCTTTATCCAGGAAGGACTCGATCACTACGCCGCTCGCCATGCCGCTGCGTACCGCTTTCAGTTCCAGAACTTCGGCCTGCAGCAGGATAGCCTGCAGCAGCTCGTCGATACCGGTACCGGCTTTCGCGGACACGTGAACGAACTGCGCTTCGCCGCCCCACTCTTCCGGCATAACGCCGTACTGAGACAGTTCCTGCTTAACGCGGTCCGGATCGGCTTCCGGCTTGTCGATTTTGTTCACCGCAACCACCAACGGCACCTGCGCCGCTTTCGCGTGCTGGATAGCTTCGATGGTCTGTGGCATCACGCCGTCGTCGGCCGCCACCACCAGAACCACGATGTCAGTCGCCTGAGCACCACGAGCACGCATCGAGGTAAACGCGGCGTGGCCCGGGGTATCCAGGAAGGTGATCATGCCGTTCTCGGTTTCTACGTGGTAGGCACCGATGTGCTGGGTAATGCCGCCGGCTTCGCCCGCCGCCACTTTGGTGGAGCGGATGTAGTCCAGCAGAGAGGTTTTACCGTGGTCAACGTGGCCCATGATGGTCACGACCGGCGCGCGCGGCTCAGCCGCAGCGCCCGTATCACGGTCGCTCATCAGCGCTTCTTCCAGCTCGTTTTCACGACGCAGAATAACTTTGTGGCCCATCTCTTCGGCAACCAGCTGTGCGGTTTCCTGGTCGATAACCTGGTTGATGGTGGCCATCGCGCCCAGCTTCATCATCACTTTGATGACCTGAGAACCTTTTACCGCCATCTTGTTGGCCAGCTCGGCCACGGTGATGGTTTCACCGATCACCACGTCACGGTTAACCACCTGCGCCGGCTTGTTGAAGCCCTGCTGCAGAGCGCTAGGCTTGCGTTTGCCTTTACCGCCACGGGTAACGGCACGCGCTTCTTCGCGATCCGCTTTGGATTCGGACAGCTTGTTGCCTTTCTTCTGCTTGGTCGCTTTGCCGCCGCGGGTGCGGCTACGACGATCGCCTTCAACTTTGGCGTCGTTTTCGTCTTCTGCGGCACGCGCATGCTGAGAGGTGGTCACGTGATAGTCGGCACTTTCAACCGCAGCGCTTGCCGCGTCGGCCTGGGCCCACTTCTCGCCGTTCTCTTCGGCCATGCGACGGGCTTCTTCCGCCACGCGCTTGGCTTCCTCTTCAACCTTGCGGCGCACTTCCTCTTCCGCTTTACGTTTCAGTTCAGCGGCTTCGGCTTCACGGCGTGCTTTTTCCGCCTGAGCTGGCTTGGTCATTTCGTCGGTATGTTGATTGGTCACTTTTTCTTTTTCCGCTGAATTACGCTTAGCAATCTCCGCGGCCTCACGTTTGGCTTGCTCTTCGGCTGCGCGCTTCGCTTCCGCTTCGCGTTTTGCGAGCTCTTCCGCTTCGCGCCGTGCCTGCTCTTCCGCTTCACGCTGTGCCTGCTCTGCCGCTTCAGCCAACTGGGCTTCCTGCGTATCGCGATTTACATAAGTGCGTTTCTTGCGGACCTCAATTTGCACCGATTTACTTTTACCGCCGGTGCTCGGGATATTCAAGGTGCTGCGCGTTTTGCGCTGCAAAGTGAGTTTACCTGGCGCGCTGCCGTGTTCACGGTTCAGGTGCGCCAGCAATGTTTCTTTTTCTTGCTGGGTAACAGAGTCCGACTCGGACTTGTTGATCCCTGCATCAGCAAACTGCTGTACCAGGCGATCAACCGGAGTCTGAATCTCTGCTGCCAGCGATTTTACGGTTACATCTGTCGTCATGCTGTTCCTTCCTGCTACAGTTATTACGCGTTGTCGCCAAACCAACAGATATTGCGTGCAGCCATGATCAGCTCACCGGCTTGCTCATCGCTAAGCCCTTCAATATCAGCCAGATCGTCAACACCCTGCTCGGCAAGATCTTCCAGCGTACAAACCCCACGCGCGGCCAGTTTAAAGGCCATGCTGCGCTCAAGACCCGGCAGGTTGAGCAAATCGTCGGCCGGTTTGTTGTCGCCCAGGCTTTCTTCTTGTGCCAGGGCCAGCGTGGTCAATGCAGCTTTGGCGCGTTCGCGCAATGCTTCAACCGTATCTTCATCCAGACCGTCGATTTCCAACAGCTCTTTGATCGGCACGTAGGCCAGCTCTTCCAGCGTGGAGAAGCCTTCTTCAACCAGTACGGTGGCGAAATCTTCGTCGATATCAAGATACTTGGTGAAGGTATCAATAGCGGCATGAGCCTCGGCCTGGTGCTTGGCCTGCAGGTCGTCCGCCGTCATCACGTTCAGTTCCCAACGATCGTCGCCGCGGTGTTGTTTCAGCAGCTGGGAAGCCAAACGCACGTTTTGGCCGTTACGGCCGATCGCCTGTGCCAGGTTGCTGGCTTCAACGGCGATATCCATGGTGCAGTTATCTTCGTCTACCACGATCGACGCGACGTCGGCCGGCGCCATGGCGTTGATGACGAATTGCGCGGGGTTATCATCCCACAGGATGATGTCGATGCGTTCGCCGCCGAGCTCGCTCGACACGGCCTGAACGCGCGCACCGCGCATACCTACGCAGGCGCCGACCGGGTCGATGCGCTTGTCGTTGGTTTTCACTGCAATTTTCGCGCGAGAGCCAGGATCGCGGGCTGCCGCTTTAATTTCGATCACTTCTTCGCCGATTTCCGGCACTTCGATGCGGAACAGTTCTTTCAGCATTTCCGAGCTGGAACGGCTGACGAACAGCTGCGCGCCGCGAGCTTCAGGACGCACGGCGTACAGTACGCCGCGAATGCGATCGCCCGGACGGAAGTTTTCGCGCGGCAGCATGTCTTCACGGCCAATCACCGCTTCGGCGTTGTTGCCCAGATCCAGCGCGATGCTGTCACGGTTCACTTTCTTCACCACGCCGGTGACGATCTCACCTTCGTGTTCACGGAAAGCGTCGACCACCATCGCACGCTCGGCTTCACGTACTTTCTGCACGATAACCTGCTTGGCGGTTTGGGTGGTGATACGGTCAAAGGTCACAGATTCGATCTGATCTTCGACGTAGCCGCCGAGCTCGATGCTCGGATCTTCAAACTGAGCGGCTTCCAGCGTGATTTCACGCGTCGGCTGAGTCACTTCGTCTACGGCGACCCAACGGCGGAAGGTGTCGAAATCGCCGGTTCTACGGTCAATGCTGACGCGCACGTCGATTTCCTGCTCGTATTTTTTCTTGGTTGCGGTGGCTAATGCAGTTTCCAGCGCTTCGAAAATCTTCTCGCGCGGAAGGGATTTTTCATTGGAAACTGCTTCAACAACAGCCAGAATCTCTTTGTTCATCCTAGTTGCCTCTTCCAAACTTTAAAAGTGGGGTACCAGGTTCGCTTTCTGGATGTTGCTCAGCGCGAACACTTCATCTTTCCCTTCCACAGTAACCGTGATCATCTCGCCTTCGACAGACTTGATAATACCCTGCCACTTGCGACGGTTCTGTACCGCCATGCGCAGGACCAGGCTGACTTCTTCACCGAGGTAACGCGTATAGTGTTCTGCGGTGAACATCGGGCGATCAAGGCCAGGAGAGGAGACTTCCAAGTTGTAAGCGACCGTGATTGGATCTTCGACGTCCAATACAGCGCTGACCTGGTGGCTGACATCAGCGCAATCATCAACATTGATGCCGTTATCACTATCAATATAGATGCGGAGCGTCGATTGGCGCGCACGAATGAATTCGATGCCTACAAGCTCAAAGCCCAACGCTTCTACGGGTGCCGAAAGCATCTCTGTTAACTGTTGCTCTAATGTGGACAAGCCCACCCCCAAGACATAAAAAAAGGGCTAAATAGCCCAGTGATTCTGTTGCCAAATAACAAAAAACCCCGAAAAATCGGGGCTTTATGCAACTGGACCCTGTTTGCCGCTAGGCGGCCTCGGTACAACTTTCGAGCAAGTGTCATTTTCAAATGTTGATCGAGAAAAGCGGATTTCAATCGAAAAGTGTATTTGAAAATAAACACTTAAAGGAAAGTGGTTGCGGGGGCCGGATTTGAACCGACGACCTTCGGGTTATGAGCCCGACGAGCTACCAGGCTGCTCCACCCCGCGTCCGAAAACGTGGCAAATACTACGCCGATAATCGCAAAATTGCAAGTTATCTCTGGGATTTGGTACCGAGGATGGGACTCGAACCCACAAGCCCGTTAGGGCACTACCACCTCAAGGTAGCGTGTCTACCAATTCCACCACCTCGGTACTGATTCTTACTGCTAACGGCCGTTGTTCCTTCGAGTTCACAACCACCGTTTACAAACTTTTTGCGGCTTACTGCGGGATGTCGCTGCTCGGCTTAGCTGGTGCTGCCGGCGCGGTCGTCTGCTCAGTTTTCACTGGCTGACCCAAGTTTTCCCACTCACTGCCTTTCTTGCTTTGGTTGCTGCTGAGGTTGCCCAGAATCAGGCTGATGACGAAGAACAGCGTCGCCAGCACAGCAGTCATGCGGGTCATAAAGTTACCGGAACCACTCGAACCGAACAATGTGCCTGATGCACCTGCTCCGAAAGAGGCTCCCATATCAGCGCCTTTACCTTGCTGTAGCATAATCAGAGCAACCAGCCCGATTGAGATCAGCAGGAAAATTACTAGAAGAGCTTCGTACATAGTAGTACCCGTATCCTTGCGGCCTCACCGCATGCCAAATGCTTCACACTCATCAAGCAGGCGTTTTTACAAACTGCCTACTGAAGCGGGTGTGAATACTAACCAAAGCCGCCAACCCACGCAAGGGCAATTTGCTGCCGCCGGCGCGTTTGCGGAAAAAAACGCCAACAATCATCTATTCGGGCTCAGCGATGCCAAGCCCGATGGCTAACTGTCTGTTTTAACCTGCTGATTTCACCGCATCGGCGATGCGATGCGCCAGCGCGGTCACCTGCTGCTCGTCCTCGCCTTCCACCATCACGCGGATCAGCGGCTCGGTGCCCGATTTACGCAGCAGCACCCGGCCACGGCCGGCCAACTCGGTTTCCACCTGCTCGGTGACCTTACGCACCGCTTCAGATTCCAGCGGATTATGCTCGCCGGCGAAGCGGACGTTGACCAGGATCTGCGGCAGCAGCTTCATGCCGCTGCACAGGTCATGCAGGCTCATGTGGTTGCGCACCATGGCAGTCAGCACCTGCAGCCCGGCCACGATGCCGTCGCCGGTGGTGGTTTTGTCCAGCAGGATCACATGGCCGGAGTTTTCCGCACCGATGCGCCAGCCCAGTTCCTGCAGTTTCTCCAGCACGTAACGGTCGCCCACTTTGGCGCGAGCGAACGGAATACCCAGCTGTTTCAGCGCCAGCTCCAGCCCCATATTACTCATCAGGGTACCGACCGCGCCGCCGCGCAGCTGCCCCTGACGCAGGCCTTCGCGGGCGATGATGTACAGGATCTGATCGCCATCCACCTTGTTGCCGAGGTGATCCACCATCATCACGCGGTCGCCGTCGCCGTCAAACGCCAGGCCAACGTGCGCTTTTTCCTGCAGCACGCGCTCCTGCAGCTGACGCACGTCGGTAGCACCGCATTTTTCGTTGATATTCATACCGTCCGGCTCAACACCGATGGCGATCACCGTGGCGCCCAGTTCGCGCAGCACGCTCGGCGCAATGTGGTAAGTCGCCCCGTTGGCGCAGTCGACCACGATTTTCAGCCCCTTCAGGCTCAGCTCGCTCGGGAAGGTACCTTTGCAGAATTCGATGTAACGGCCGGCGGCGTCGATGATACGGCTGGCTTTACCCAGCTCGGCGGACTCCACGCAGGTCAGCGGTTTTTCCATCTCGGCTTCAATTGCCTCTTCGACGTTGTCCGGCAGTTTGGCGCCGTCGATTGAGAAGAACTTGATACCGTTGTCATAGAACGGGTTATGCGAAGCGGAAATGACAATGCCTGCTTCGGCACGGAAGGTACGCGTCAGGTAGGCCACCGCCGGCGTGGGCATCGGCCCGGTGAAGGAGGCGGACAATCCAGCGGCCGCCAGACCGGCTTCCAGAGCGGACTCCAGCATATAGCCGGAGATGCGCGTATCCTTACCGATGATGATCTTGCGGGAACCGTGACGCGCCAGCACTTTACCGGCCGCCCAGCCCAGCTTCAGCACGAAGTCCGGCGTGATGGGGCTGTCCCCGACCTTGCCACGGATGCCGTCGGTGCCAAAATATTTGCGCTCGCTCATGTCTCTACTGTCCCTTAGCTGAAAGTGTTGCCTCGACGACACGCATCGCCTCGACGGTTTCTTTAACGTCATGCACTCTGACAATCTGCGCACCCTGCATCGCCGCGATTACCGCGCAGGCCACGCTGCCGATAACCCGTTGATCCGGCGGCACGTTCAGCAGTTGCCCAATCATCGATTTACGCGACATGCCGACCAATAGCGGCAAACCGAAACGATGAAATTCCGACAACCGTGCCAGAAGCTGATAGTTGTGCGCCAAATTTTTACCGAAACCGAAGCCTGGGTCGAGCAGCAATTTCTGATTTGTTATCCCCGCCTCGTTACAGCGCTGAATATGATGCTCGAAAAACGCCTGAACATCGGCAATCAGGTCATCGTAATGCGGCGCCTGCTGCATGGTGCGCGGCTGCCCTTGCATATGCATCAGACAGACCGGCAGACCGCTTTCCGCCGCCGCCGCCAGGGCACCCGGCTCCTGCAGCGAACGAATGTCGTTAATCAGATGTGCGCCTGCATGCGCCGATTCGCGGATCACGCCCGCTTTCGAGGTATCGACCGAGATGAAGACTTCGAAGCGCTGCGCCAGCGCTTCCACCACCGGCACGACCCGTTCCAATTCTTCCTCTTCACTCACCTCAGCTGCCCCCGGCCTTGTCGATTCGCCGCCGATATCGATCATCGTGGCACCGGCCGAAATCAGCGCATGCGCGTGGAGCAGCGCCTGGTTCAGGGTGTTGTGACGGCCGCCGTCGGAAAACGAATCCGGCGTCACATTGAGGATACCCATCACCTGCGGATAGGAGAGGTTGAGCGTCATGTCGCGCACGGTTAACTGCATGGTTGGTCCACCTTACTGTTGCCTGGTTCACTGCCCGCCGGGCAAAAAAAAACCCCGGCGTACCGGGGTTTGATGTTATTACACAGCCACTGTTACTTGTCGAGCTGTTCGGACATGGTGTTGCCCGGCGTTGGGGTGCGCGGCTCATCTACCGGCGTCGGGGCTTTCGGAGTGCCACCGTTGTCGGAGCTGTTGCCTTTGTTCGCATCGTCCCAGCCCGCCGGCGGACGCACGTCTTTGCGGTTCATCAGATCGTCGATCTGCGGCGCATCGATAGTTTCATACTTCATCAGCGCATCCTTCATCGAATGCAGGATGTCCATATTTTCCATCAACAGCGAACGAGCACGCGTGTAGTTACGTTCGATCAGCGACTTCACTTCCTGGTCGATGATACGCGCGGTTTCATCCGACATGTGCTTCGCCTTGGCCACGGAACGGCCCAGGAACACTTCACCCTCTTCTTCCGCATACAGCAGCGGCCCCAGCTTCTCGGAGAAGCCCCATTGGGTCACCATGTTGCGGGCAATGGAGGTCGCCACTTTAATGTCGTTCGACGCACCGGTAGAGACTTTTTCCGGCCCGTAGATGATCTCTTCCGCCAGACGACCGCCGTACAGGGTGGAGATTTGGCTCTCCAGCTTCTGACGGCTGGCGCTGATCGCATCCCCTTCCGGCAGGAAGAAGGTCACACCGAGCGCCCGACCACGAGGAATGATGGTGACCTTGTGTACCGGATCGTGTTCAGGAACCAGGCGGCCAATGATGGCGTGGCCCGCTTCGTGATACGCGGTCGACTCTTTCTGCGCTTCGGTCATCACCATGGAGCGACGTTCCGCACCCATCATGATCTTGTCTTTGGCTTTTTCAAACTCCACCATCGACACCACGCGCTTGTTGCCGCGGGCGGCGAACAGCGCCGCTTCGTTGACCAGGTTGGCCAGGTCGGCACCGGAGAAGCCCGGCGTACCGCGCGCAATGACGGAGGCGTCGATGTCGGCAGCCAACGGCACGCGGCGCATGTGCACCTTCAGGATCTGCTCACGGCCACGCACATCCGGCAGCCCGACCACGACCTGACGGTCGAAACGGCCCGGGCGCAGCAGCGCAGGGTCAAGCACGTCTGGACGGTTGGTCGCCGCGATGACGATGATGCCCTCGTTGCCTTCGAAACCGTCCATCTCAACCAGCATCTGGTTCAGGGTCTGCTCACGCTCATCGTGACCGCCACCCAGGCCGGCGCCACGCTGGCGACCGACGGCGTCGATTTCATCGATGAAGATGATGCACGGCGCAGCTTTCTTCGCTTGTTCGAACATGTCGCGCACGCGGGATGCACCCACGCCGACGAACATTTCGACGAAGTCGGAACCGGAAATGGTGAAGAACGGTACCTTCGCTTCGCCGGCGATCGCTTTCGCCAACAGCGTTTTACCGGTCCCCGGCGGGCCAACCATCAGCACGCCTTTCGGGATCTTGCCGCCCAGCTTCTGGAAACGGCTCGGTTCGCGCAGGTATTCCACCAGTTCGCTCACCTCTTCTTTCGCTTCGTCACAACCGGCGACATCGGCGAAAGTGGTCTTGATCTGGTCTTCCGTCAGCATGCGGGCCTTGCTCTTGCCGAAGGACATCGCGCCCTTGCCGCCGCCGCCCTGCATTTGCCGCATAAAGAAGATCCAGACCCCGATCAGCAACAGCATCGGGAACCAAGAGATAAAGATAGAAGCCAGCAGGCTCGGCTCTTCAGGCGGCTCGCCGACAACTTTCACATTCTTCGTTAACAACGTATCCAGCAACTTAGGATCGTTGACAGGGATGTAGGTCGTGTATTTGTTACTGTCTTTCTTGGTAACGTTAATTTCACGTCCGTTGATTCGCGCTTCGCGAACCTGGTCCTGGGTCAGTTCGGACATGAAGGTAGAGTAATCCACCCTACGGCCATTCGACTCGCTGGGCCCAAAGCTCTGGAATACAGACATCAACACTACCGCGATGACTAACCAGAGAATTAGGTTTTTCGCCATGTCACTCAAGGGATTAACCTCATCTTACAACTGTGTTAACAAACAGCGTTAGGGTACTACAGTTTGCGCCCTGTCGCTACAATGTACACTTCGCGCGAACGGGCGCGGGAAGCGTCTGGCTTACGAATCTTAACCTTCGTAAACAGGGAGCGAATTTCCCGTAGGTACTCGTCAAAGCCATCTCCCTGGAACACCTTCACCAGGAAACTTCCGCCTGGTGCGAGGACATCACGACACATATCCAGCGCCAACTCCACCAGATACATCGACCTTGGAATATCGACCGCCGGGGTGCCACTCATATTCGGGGCCATATCGGACATGACCACCTGAACCTTACTCTCGCCTACTCGTTCCAACAGCGCCTTCAGCACCAGTTCATCACGAAAATCGCCCTGAAGGAAATCGACGCCAACGATAGGATCCATTGGCAAAATATCACAGGCGATGATGCGCCCGGTACCGCCGATTTGGGTGACCACATACTGCGACCAGCCGCCCGGTGCGGCGCCCAGATCAACCACGGTCATTCCCGGTTTGAACAGTTTGTCGCTCTGCTGTATTTCATCAAGTTTAAACCAGGCACGGGAACGCAGTCCCTTTTTCTGCGCCTGCTGCACATATTTATCGCTAAAGTGTTCTTGTAACCAGCGACTGGAGCTAGCCGAACGCTTTTTATTAGCCATCTCGTTTTCCAACTATCATAAAAAGAGTCTTATGTCAGGGTCGCTGCTCACGTAGACTCACACCGGTGAAGACCGATTTGGTGATATACATGAGATGGCGGTAGAATGTACCGTTTTCAATCCCAACTTAAGCAAAAAAGACAATGAATCTGAATAATAAACAAAAACAGCACCTGAAAGGCCTGGCGCATCCGTTAAAACCGGTGGTAATGCTGGGCAATAACGGTCTTACCGAAGGGGTGCTGGCTGAAATTGAACAGGCTCTGGAGCATCATGAGCTGATCAAGGTAAAAATCGCCGCTGAAGATCGCGAAACCAAAACCCTGATCGCCGACGCTATCGTGCGTGAAACGGGCGCCTGCAATGTGCAAGTTATCGGCAGTACGCTTATTCTTTACCGCCCGTCGAAAGAGCGCAAGATCAGTCTACCGCGTTAATAACCATCAGGTTAACGAAAAGGTGCCATGCGCCTGACGAAGATAAAAGGCCGCTTGCGGCCTTTTTCCTATCTTTACAAAACGTTGGCGCATTAATGACCAACGGCCTCGATCAGAGATACTCGACCTTCAGGATCTCGTATTCCACGTCGCCGCCGGGGGTTTTGATCACCACCACGTCGTCTTGCTCTTTGCCGATCAGGCCGCGCGCCATCGGCGAGTTTACCGAAATCAGATTTTTCTTGAAATCGGCCTCATCGTCGCCAACGATGCGGTAAGTCACTTCTTCTTCACTGTCCAGATTCATCACCGATACGGTGGCACCGAAGATCACCCGGCCGGTGTTCGGCATCTTGGTGATATCGATCACCTGAGCATTGGACAGCTTGGCTTCGATTTCCTGAATGCGGCCTTCGCAGAAACCCTGCTGTTCACGGGCGGCATGGTACTCGGCATTCTCTTTCAAATCGCCGTGCTCACGGGCGTCAGCGATATCCGCAATGATTTTCGGGCGGCGCACGCTTTTCAGATATTCGAGCTCTTCGCGCAGTTTTTCAGCGCCAAACAAGGTCATCGGAATTTGGTTCATCGTATAAATACCTCTAAATCTTTCCTGTTCAAATAACCGTCATCCTGACGTATTCGTATGAAAACACGGTTGGCATACCGCCACCCGCCTCCAGGCGACAAACAAAAGAAACCTGACTCGGAACGAGGCCCAAGCCAAGATTGGTTTTGCATTTTGATACGCATTTTAGCCTAGAGTTCCTTGAGGGTCATCGTTTACTTTTTCCCTGATTGCACCGTAGTATGACGGCACGTTATCCAGCTGTTATCCCGAGATTATGCGTTTTTCACGAATTGTCAGTGCATTGGCTTGCGCATTTGTTCTGAATGCGAATGCGGCCCCGGTTGAAGAGTACACACAATATCTGCCTGATGGGGCCAACCTTGCCCTGGTCGTTCAGAAAATCGGTGCCGGCGCGCCGACGATCGATTATCACTCTCAGCAGATGGCGCTGCCGGCCAGTACCCAAAAAGTGCTGACCGCGCTGGCGGCCTTGCTGCAACTCGGGCCCGATTACCGTTTCACCACCACGCTGGAGAGCCAGGGCGATATCCGCGATGGCGTGCTGCGCGGCAACCTGATCGCCCGCTTCAGCGGCGATCCGACCTTCAAGCGCCAGAGCCTGCGCAATATGGTGGCCGTCCTGAAGAAACAGGGCGTGCGCCAAATCAGCGGCGACGTGCTGGTCGATACCTCGGTCTTCGCCAGCCATGACAAGGCGCCCGGCTGGCCGTGGAACGATCTGACACAGTGCTTCAGCGCGCCGCCGGCCGCCGCCATCGTCGATCGCAACTGTTTCTCGGTCTCGCTGTACAGCGCGCCGAATCCGGGCGACATGGCGTTTATCCGCGTCGCCTCCTATTATCCAGTCAATATGTTTAGCCAGGTGCGCACCCTGGCGCGCGGCTCAGCAGACGCGCAGTACTGCGAGCTGGACGTGGTGCCGGGCGAACTGAACCGCTTTACCCTGACCGGCTGCCTGACGCAACGCAGCGAACCGCTGCCGCTGGCCTTCGCCATCCAGGACGGCGCCAGCTATGCGGGCGCAATCCTGAAAGACGAACTGACCCAGGCCGGTATCCAGATCGACGGGCACTTGAAACGCCAGACGCGTCCCGGCATCACCGGCACGGTGATCGCGCAAACTCAGTCGGCGCCGCTGCACGATCTGTTGAAGATCATGCTGAAGAAATCGGACAACATGATCGCCGATACCGTCTTCCGCACCATCGGCCACGAGCGCTTCGGCGTACCGGGCACCTGGCGAGCGGGCTCCGATGCAGTGCGGCAGGTGCTGCGCCAGAAGGCCGGCATCGATCTGGGCAATACCATTATCGCCGACGGTTCCGGCCTGTCGCGCCACAACCTGCTGGCGCCGGCGACTATGATGCAGGCGCTGCAGTACATCGCTCAGCACGACAACGAGCTGAACTTCATCTCGATGCTGCCGCTGTCCGGCTATGATGGCACCCTGCGCTACCGCGGCGGCCTGCACGAAGCCGGCGTCGACGGCAAGGTGTCGGCCAAGACCGGTGCACTGCAGGGCGTCTACAACCTGGCGGGCTTCATCACGACCGCCAGCGGCCAGCGCATGGCCTTCGTGCAGTATCTCTCCGGCTACGCCGTGCCGCCAGAAGATCAGAAACAGCGCCGCGCGCCGCTGGTGCGCTTCGAAAGCCGCCTGTATCGGGACATTTACCAAAACAACTGAGGATCGTCATGAAGCTGCTGGTCGTTGAGGATGATGAACTGTTGCAACAGGGGCTGGCACTGGCGCTGACCGGCGAAGGTTACGTCTGCGACTGCGCCACCACGGCGGCAGAGGCCAACAGCCTGCTCATCACAAGCCAATACAGCATGGTGATCCTGGATCTCGGTCTGCCGGACATGGACGGCGCCACACTGCTGCGGCAATGGCGCCGCCAGCAGATCGATCTGCCGGTGCTGATCCTGACCGCCCGCGATGCCCTAGAGGATCGCGTCGACGGGCTGGATGCCGGCGCCGATGACTACCTGGTCAAACCCTTCGCGCTGGTTGAGCTGCAGGCGCGCGTGCGGGCCCTTCTGCGGCGCTACCAGGGCCACAGCGACAATCTGATGCAGGTGGATGACCTGCAGTTGAACCTCTCCAGCCAGCAGGTCTACCTGCAGCAACAGCCGGTGGAGGTTACGCCGAAAGAGTTTGCCATTCTGGCGCGTCTTATCATGCGTGCCGGGCAGACGGTCAATCGTGAACTCCTGCAGCAGGATCTCTACACCTGGCAGGACGACCTGGGTTCCAACACGCTGGAAGTGCACATCCACAACCTGCGCCGCAAACTAGGCAAGGATCGCATCCGCACCGTGCGCGGCATCGGCTATCGCCTGGAACCCTCGTCATGATCAGCATGCGCCGCCGCCTGCTGCTGATGCTGGCGCTGATCCTGCTGGTCACGCAACTCATCAGCGCCTTCTGGCTGTGGCACGAAAGCCAGGAGCAGATCAGTTTCCTGGTGGATGAAACCCTGTCCGCCAAAGTGCGTACCGAGCGCGTCGATACCGAGATCGCCGAGGCCATCGCGTCGCTGCTGGCGCCTTCGCTGATCATGATGGTCGTCACGCTGCTGGCGTCGTTTTGGGCCATCAGCTGGATCATCCGCCCGCTAAACCAATTGCAGCAGCGGCTGGAAAAGCGCTCTGCCGATAACCTGACGCCGCTGCCAATCACCAGCGACAGCCAGGAAATGGTAGCGGTCACCAATGCACTCAATCAGTTGTTCTCACGGCTGGATAACACCATTCAACAGGAACGCCTGTTCACTGCCGACGCCGCCCACGAGCTGCGCACGCCGCTGGCCGGCATCCGCCTGCACCTAGAACTGATGGAAAAGCAGGGCGTCAAGGGCAGCCAGGCGCTGATCGCCCGCATCGATCAACTGATGCACACCGTCGAGCAGCTGCTGATGCTGTCGCGCGCCGGGCAAGACTTCGCCAGCGGCCATTATCAGCATTTCGATTGGGTGGCCGATGTGATCCAACCGCTGCGCGAAGAACTCGACGAAATGACCGCCCAACGCGGGCAGACGCTGGATTGGCAATTGCCGGCCGTCGCCGCGGTGAACGGCGATCCGGTGCTGCTGCGGTTGCTGCTGCGCAACCTGGTCGAAAATGCCCACCGTTACGGCCCGGAAGGCGGCGCGATACAGGTGCGATTAACGCCGCAAGACAGCGGCTATCTGCTGCAGGTCATCGACGATGGCCCGGGTATCAAGGAAGAGATGGTTGGGGAGCTGACGCAGGCGTTTCGCCGCATGGATCAACGCTACGGCGGCAGCGGACTGGGCCTGAATATCGTGATCCGCATCGCGCAACTGCACCAGGGGCGATTGACGCTGGAAAACCGCCGCGATGCGCACGGCCTGAACGCCCAGTGCTGGTTGCCGGAAAAGGCGCTCAAATAACAAGGGCCCAGCGTTGCTGAGCCCTTTATCACCGAATTACTTCTGGTAAATGATTTCGACGCCTTCGTCGTCGTCTTCGTCCCAGTCGTCATCCCAGTCATCTTCCGCTTCGGCTTCCACCTCCGCGATTTGCTCGCGGTGGTAGTCATCCCACATGAATTCGACTTTTTCCGGCGCGCTTTCTTCGATCGCCATCGCTTTCGGCTGAGTGTTGATGAAGTTCATCACGTCCCAGCACAGCGCGTTGACGCCTTCGCGGTTGGCGGCGGAGATCATGTAGTACTTCCCTTCCCAACCCATGCCTTCCACAATCGCTTTGGCGCGTTCGGCAGCTTCTTCCTCACCAATCACATCAATTTTGTTGAACACCAGCCAGCGTGGCTTCTGCGCCAGATTTTCGCTGTATTGGTTCAACTCGTTGATGATCACTTTGGCGTTTTCCACCGGATCGGTTTCGTCGATCGGCGCGATGTCCACCAGGTGCAACAGCACGCGGCAACGCTCCAGGTGTTTCAGGAAGCGAATCCCCAGGCCCGCCCCTTCGGAGGCCCCCTCGATCAACCCCGGAATGTCGGCAACCACAAAGCTCTGCTCGTGGTCCATACGCACCACGCCCAGGCTCGGTACCAGCGTGGTGAACGGATAATCGGCCACCTTAGGTTTGGCAGCAGACACCGCGCGGATGAAGGTCGATTTACCGGCGTTCGGCAGCCCCAGCATGCCCACATCGGCCAGCAGCAACAGCTCCAGCAACAGGTCACGCGCTTCGCCCGCGGTACCCAGCGTCTTCTGACGCGGCGCGCGGTTGACCGAAGATTTGAAACGGGTGTTGCCCAGACCGTGCCAGCCGCCTTTGGCGACCATCAGCTTCTGCTCGTGACGCGTCATGTCGCCGAGGATCTCGCCGGTGCCCTGATCCTTCACGCGCGTGCCGACCGGCACCTTGATGATGACGTCTTTACCGCGTTTGCCGGTACAGTCGCGGCTCTGGCCATTCTGGCCGCGCTCGGCGCGGAAAGACTTCTCAAAGCGGTAGTCGATCAGGGTGTTGAGGTTCTCATCCGCCAGCAGGTAAACGTCGCCGCCGTCACCGCCGTCACCGCCGTCAGGCCCACCGTTCGGGATATATTTTTCGCGGCGGAAGCTGACGCACCCGTTGCCGCCGTCGCCTGCAACGACCAGAATCGCTGCTTCATCTACAAACTTCATTTACCGTCTCCGTAAATCATTCACCGGGCTGCTTCAAAGGAGCAACCAGGGGGGGTTCTGCCCGTCGCGGCCACCACCGGTGACCAATTGCGGAAAACATGGCGCCCGCCACAACCACAAACGCACCCACATAGCCGACGATGTTCAGCGTCGGCGCAGCGAATGCCTGGGGCCAGGCCAGCGCCAATAAATCTGAAAACAGCAGGGTAAACAGCGGGGTCAGCGTCACCAACGCGCTCACCTGCGCCGCCTGCCAGCGTGCCATCGCCTCTGCCAACGCGCCGTAACCGATCAGCGTGTTGGCGCCACAAAATAGCAGACACGCCAATTGCCAGCCGCTCAGCTGGAAAATCACCTCGGGTTTGGCCAGAGGGAACAACGCTATCGCACATAAAGTGTACAACATAACCAGGATCTGCGGCGAAGCCAGTCGGCGCAGCAACACCTTCTGCGCCACGCCGTAGCTCACCCAAACCATCGCCGCGCACACGCCCAGCATAACGCCCAGCGTGTAGTCCGTCAGCCGGGTGAAGATCTCTATCAAACTGACGTTGAAAAACAGCATCAGTCCGCAAATCAGCATCAGGGCGCCAATAACCTGGGTGATGCGCATACGTTCTTTTAAAATCAGCACGCTGGCGAACATCATGCCCACCGGCGACAGCTGGCCAATCACCTGCGACGCCGTCGGGCTCAGGTATTGCAACGAGGAGCTGAAGAACACAAAGTTGCCCAGCAGCCCCGCCGTCGCGATCGCCAACAGCAGCAGCCAACGCGGCTGGCGGAACATCGTCAGCCGCGGCAGCTTGCCGCGTACCGCGAGGATCACGCCCAAACCGATGGCGGCCATGGTAAAGCGATACCAGACAACGGTAAACGGCTCCATCACGACCAACACTTCTTTCATCGCGATCGGCAACGCGCCCCAGCAAACCGCCGTGGTTAACGCCAGAGAAATGCCAACGCCGACCTGCTGCTTCGTATCCATATCACCTTCGCCAACGCTGACGGGCCTGCCCTCAGGCAACCCATAAATGTAAAAAGCCCCGCAACGAATTGCGGGGCTTACATCTATTTCGTAAGGCTCGAAAAATTATTCAGCTTCGATGCTGATGAATTTACGATTGCTCGGGCCTTTAACTTCGAATTTGACTTTACCGTCTTTCAAAGCAAACAGAGTGTGGTCTTTGCCGCAACCCACGTTGGTACCAGCGTGGAATTTGGTGCCGCGCTGACGAACGATGATGCTGCCTGCCAGTACTGCTTCGCCGCCAAAGCGTTTTACGCCCAGACGTTTAGCTTCTGAATCGCGACCGTTACGAGTCGAGCCGCCAGCCTTTTTGTGTGCCATTAATCCGCTCTCCTAACTTAAGCGCTGATGCCGGTGATTTTAACGTCAGTGAACCACTGACGGTGGCCCTGCTGCTTACGGTGGTGTTTACGACGACGAAACTTAACAATTTTAATTTTCTCGCCACGACCGTGAGCAACAACTTCAGCTTTGATCTTGCCGCCATCGACGAAAGGAACGCCGATTTTGATATCTTCGCCATTAGCGATCATCAGAATCTGGTCAAACTCAACCGCTTCACCAGTTGCGATGTCCAGCTTTTCCAAGCGAACGGTCTGACCTTCGCTTACTCGGTGTTGTTTACCACCACTTTGGAAAACCGCGTACATATAAAACTCCGCTTTCCGCGTGCCCGACTGTGTTAGTTCAGAGCGCGCTATAAATATTCACAATAGGGCGCGAATTCTACGCAAAAAAGCAGCGTATGACAAGAGCAGAATAAGACCAGAACAAGAAAAAAGAAGAAAAAAAGCGCAGTTTCTTTCGTGGCGTTTATCTGAACCGTTTTTCAAGTACAATCATAGGGACAGTTACCGCCATGTACCGATGTGAGCAGCGATCTCAACGCGGTGAAGAGAAACACAGCTGAAAAAAACACAATGAACCTAGAGCAAATTACCGAGTTAACCGCGCAAGATATGGCGGCCGTGAACGCAACAATTCTCGAACAGCTGAATTCCGATGTCACGCTCATCAATCAGCTTGGCTATTACATTATCAGCGGTGGCGGTAAGCGCATCCGGCCGATGATCGCCGTCCTGGCGGCGCGGGCGTTGGGCTATGAAGGCAACAAGCACGTCACCGTCGCCGCCCTGATCGAATTCATTCATACCGCCACGCTGCTGCATGACGACGTCGTCGACGAATCGGACATGCGCCGCGGCAAAGCCACCGCCAACGCGGCGTTCGGCAACGCCGCCAGCGTGCTGGTCGGCGACTTTATCTATACCCGCGCCTTCCAGATGATGACCAGCCTAGAATCCCTGCGCGTGCTGGCGCTGATGTCGGAGGCGGTCAACGTCATCGCCGAAGGCGAAGTGCTGCAGTTGATGAATGTGCACGATCCCGACATCAGCGAAGAAAGCTATATGCGGGTGATCTACAGCAAAACCGCCCGTCTGTTTGAGGCGGCGGCGCAATCGTCGGCGATCCTGTCCGGCGCCAGCGCCGAACAAGAGAAGGCGCTGCAAGATTATGGCCGCTACCTCGGCACCGCTTTCCAGCTGATCGACGATCTGCTCGACTACAGCGCCGACGGCAGCACCCTGGGCAAAAACACCGGCGACGATCTGAACGAAGGGAAGCCGACCCTGCCGCTGCTGCACGCGATGCACAACGGCGACGACGCCCAGCGTGACATGATCCGTGGCGCAATTGAGCAAGGCAACGGCCGTCATTTGTTGGAGCCGGTACTGCAGGCGATGCAGCAATGCGGTTCGCTGGAATACACCCGCCAACGCGCCGAGGAAGAGGCCGACAAGGCGATCGCCGCGCTGCAGGTGTTGCCGGCATCGGAGCACCGCACGGCGCTGGAAGGCCTGGCCCATTTAGCGGTGCAACGCGATTTTTAAGAAATCGTGATTTCGCAATACACTCATCAGGCCCGCGTACGCGGGCCTGCTTAGGTATTGCTCTCTTCGTCGATACGCGCCAGCAGGCCGCCAATCCCTTCCCGCATCAGGAAAGCCACCATTTTCTCGCGCTCGCTCTCCGTCAAATGGTAGTAATACTCGATCCAGACCGCCAACGGATCCTGGCGTTCTACGTCATAGGCCGCCCCGTCTTCCTTCAGCACCAGCAGGTTACGCACACCTGAAGGCAGGCTATCGATATGGTATTCCAACGCTTTTCCCTGCACGCCTTTACGCCTGCGGCTGATCCAGCCTTCGCGCCGGGCCATCAAATTGATTCCCTGTGGTGAGGAGGGTAATCCTGCGATGCCTGTCAGTTCCTTGGCGGCAAACCACTCGTTTTTCATGGCCATCATCTCTGGGCAATAGTGGGCAACGTCATTTTTGGAAATTACCTGGGTATTTTTTAGGAAATTTAATGGTATTCTGGTTTCCGAATAAACGTTTCACGTTGTTCAAACGCTTAACTTTGACTCGTTAGTTATACCACTAACGCAACTTTGGCTAATCAGAAAAGGAATGTAAACATGAATTCAAGGAACCCAGATTGGCACCCGGCAGATATCATCGCGGCGCTACGCAAGCAGGGCACCACGCTGGCGGCGGTATCGCGCAAGGCCGGATTGAGCTCATCGACGCTGGCCAATGCGCTGTCGCGCCCGTGGCCGAAGGGGGAATGGCTGATCGCCGAAGCGATAGGCATTCACCCATCGGAGATCTGGCCAAGCCGTTATTACGATCCGCACAGCGATTGCCTGCTGGATCGCAAAGCACGCATCAAGTCGTGAACGCGGAACAAAAAAAAACCGCCGGAACAGCGTCCGGCGGCGTTTATCGGCTGACTCTCGGTATCGATCAGTTATTGATGAACTTCTCGCCCAGTTCGATATCTTTGTGCAGCACGTCCAGCATCTCGTTCAGCGCTTTCTGCTCGAAGGCGCTCAGGGTGCCGATATCTTTACGCTCTTCAACGCCGTTCTTGCCCAGCACCAGCGGCTGCGCGAAGAAGCGAGCGTATTTGCCGTCGCCTTCAACGTAAGCGCATTCCACAACGCCTTTTTCGCCCTGCAGCGCACGCACCAGAGACAGACCGAAACGTGCGGCCGCCTGGCCCATGGACAGCGTTGCAGACCCGCCGCCGGCTTTGGCTTCTACCACTTCGGTACCGGCGTTCTGAATGCGTTTGGTCAGATCCGCCACTTCCTGATCGGTGAAGCTCACACCAGGGATCTGCGACAGCAGAGGCAGAATGGTCACGCCAGAGTGGCCGCCGATAACCGGCACGTTCAGCTCTTCCGGCTGCTTGCCTTTCAGCTCGGCCACGAAGGTGTTGGAACGGATGATATCCAGCGAAGTCACGCCGAACAGTTTGTTCTTGTCGTAAACGCCGGCTTTTTTCAGCACTTCCGCCGCGATGGCGACCGTGGTGTTAACCGGGTTGGTGATGATGCCGATGCAGGCTTTCGGGCAGGTTTTCGCCACTTGCTCAATCAGGTTACGCACGATGCCGGCGTTAACGTTGAACAGATCAGAGCGATCCATGCCTGGCTTACGGGCCACGCCGGCGGAAATCAGCACCACGTCCGCACCGTGCAGAGCCGGGGTCGCGTCTTCGCCGCTGAAGCCTTTAATTTTAACTGCGGTTGGGATGTGGCTTAAGTCGACGGCAACGCCTGGGGTAACGGGGGCAATGTCGTAGAGAGAGAGTTCAGAACCTGAAGGAAGCTGGGTTTTGAGTAGAAGGGCGAGGGCCTGGCCGATACCGCCAGCAGCACCGAGAACTGCAACTTTCATCCTATACTCCTTTATTATCTTAAATATATAAAGCGCCGTGAATGTGTTGGTTACGGACCTTGAGTCATTACACCTTTTAAAACAATAAATTAGCCAATTCTTGCCTGCAGGTGTAATAAAACGGCCGCTGTCGTGCCCATTTTAGATTAAATCGCTTGCGCATGAAGGGCATAGCGCACACTAATCAAAAATAGTGCGAGGTTATTCACGAGCAAGTTAACCGGCCGTTACATTACACCCTTACGCAACATCAGAACAACATCATTTTAATAACATTTTATTTACCACCGTAGGCCGATTTTCCGTCGTCAAAAGGGCATATTCATCGCGGCCGGATTTTGTTAAAATGCCGCCCTTTCCTCGCCGCCCGGTCTTTTTTATTTTCTTTGGGGCGGCCTTTGTTGCATAAAAATTCATCTATATGCATAATCATGACTTCCACTATCAACATTCCACGGTGCAAAATGCGTAATCCCGCAAAACAGGAAGATCTGATCAAGACGTTCAAAGCGTTATTGAAAGAAGAAAAATTCAGTTCTCAAGGCGAGATCGTTTTGGCGCTGCAAGAAGAAGGCTTCGAAAACATTAACCAATCCAAAGTATCGCGCATGCTGACCAAGTTCGGCGCGGTACGTACGCGCAATGCCAAAATGGAAATGGTGTATTGCCTTCCTGCCGAACTCGGCGTGCCGACCACCACCAGCCCGTTGAAGAATCTGGTGCTGGACGTCGACCATAACGACGCCGTCGTGGTGATCCATACCAGCCCGGGCGCCGCGCAGCTGATCGCCCGCCTGCTCGACTCACTGGGTAAATCCCAGGGCATCCTCGGCACGATTGCCGGCGACGATACCATTTTCGTCACCCCGTCCAGCGGCTTTACCGCTCAGAAGCTGCATGAAGCGATCCTGGGCGTGTTTGAGCAAGAGCTGTGAAACCTGGCGCTAACAAAGTGCGGCTACCTTCCGCATTTTGTTAGCGCTTCTTTAACCCTCGCGTTACCTCCCCGGCCTTTAACCGCGTTTAACACTGCTTTTTTATCCCGCAGCAACACATTTCCATGACATCGCCATGTAACCAGCAGTACCCACTGTGATCTTCCGCACTTTTGGTTAAAAGCACTTACCTTATTGAAATTACATAAATTTAACATCAAAAGATCGTTTTATGAGCGTTTTTTATTCCTTGCAGTTATAAAAAATAAGGATCATAAGGTTAAAGTTTCACTAGCAACTGTTAGCGAACTATTAATTTTTCGCGTTACTAGCTGTATACTCATTTTCGTGAACTGAATCACAGTTCGTTGGAACTGATAAAAGAATACGATGAGGTGAGATGATGAAAATTAAAGCTACCGTTGCAACCCTGAGCGTTCTGTCCATGCTTTCATTTGGTGCATTCGCAGCACAATCTGTTGATGCAACCCAGGCCGCACAACTGCAACCCGCCGGTGTGATCACCGTGAGTGGCGTCGCCGCTGCGCCTTCCGACATTCGCCAGGCACTGTCTGACAAAGCTGACGCCAAAGGGGCGACCGCTTACCGCGTGATCGAAGCGCGCAACGACGGCAACTTCCACGCGACCGCTGAAATCTACAAATAAGTAACGACATTACCCGGCAACGGGCAATACATCTCTGGAATCAAACGCTGTCATAACGGCCTTCAAGAATAAAAATCGCTGCCAAGCCCTTCCAGGCTGTTATGACCAAGGATCGCTATCATGAACATGAAAACTACGCTTGCTGCACTCGGTCTGCTGTCCGTCATCTCCTTCGGCGCATCTGCCGCCCAGTTGGTGACTAACGATCAGACCGCCAATCTGCAATCTATCGGCACCATTACCGTCAGCGGTATCGACGGCGCACCGACCGACATTCGCCAGGCGCTGTCGGAGAAAGCCGACGCTAAAGGCGCGACCGCCTACCGCGTGATCGAAGCGCGTAACGAAGGCAACTACCACGCCACCGCCGAGATTTACAAATAACAACTCTGGGAACGGCTTTGCAGAGCTGATTACCCTCGTCACTGCCACTGCCGAGTTCTGACGCAAACGCCGATTTCCCAGAGACCCTCTCGTCGTCCTATCCGACGAACCCCGTTGCCCTCGCTCGCGAGGGCTTTTTTATGGGCGTAAAAAAGGCCGCAAATGCGGCCCTTAGAGTGGCTTATGCTACTGAACAATCAGTAGGTCACCTTCGGTTCCTGCTTTTTCGCCAGCGCGTCCAGCAGGCGATCGTGAATGCCGCCAAAACCGCCGTTGCTCATCACCAGAATGTGGTCGCCCGGCTGTGCGGTTTTCACCACCATGTCCACCAGCGTGTCGAGATCCGCGCTCCAGTGCGCCGGCTGCACACAGGCATCAGCCACTTCCGCTACCTGCCATGGAATGTGATGCGGCTGGAACAGGAACACTTCGTCGGCGCGGCCGAGCGAAGGCGCCAGATCGTTTTTGCTGATGCCCATTTTCATGGTGTTGGATCGCGGTTCCAGCACCGCCAGAATGCGCGCCGTGCCGCCGACCTTGCCGCGCAATGCGGCTAGGGTGGCCAGGATCGCGGTCGGGTGGTGCGCGAAGTCGTCGTAAACCGTGACGCCGTTGGCTTCGCCACGCAGCTCCAGGCGGCGGCGGGCGTTGATGAAATCGCCCAACGCGCGGCAGGCGTCCTCCGGCTGCACGCCAACGTGGCGAGTCGCGGCGATGGCCATCAGGCCGTTATGCATGTTGTGCTCGCCCACCAGCGCCCAGTTCACTTCGCCAACCTGCTCGCCGTCGAGGAACACCGCGTAATGACTGGCGTCCGGCGTCAGCTTCTGCGCACGCCAGGTACCCTCTTCGCCCACCAGCTCCTGTTCGCTCCAGCAGCCCATCGCCATCACCTGCTTCAGGTGGCTGTCGTTGTCCGGCAGGATGATCTTGCCTTTGCCCGGCACCAGGCGCACCAAGTGGTGGAACTGTTTCTGGATGGCTTTCAGATCGTCGAAGATATCGGCGTGGTCGAACTCCAGGTTGTTCATGATCAGCGTGCGCGGGCTGTAGTGCACGAACTTGGAGCGCTTGTCGAAGAACGCGCAGTCATACTCGTCGGCCTCGATCACGAAGAACGGGCTGCCGCCGAGGCGCGCCGAGACGTCGAAGTTGCCCGGCACGCCGCCGATGACGAAGCCCGGCTGGTAGCCGCAGGCTTCGAGGATCCAGGTCGCCATGCCGGCGGTGGTGGTTTTACCGTGGGTGCCGGCGACCGCCAGTACCCAGCGATCGCGCAACACGGCGTCGTGCAGCCACTGCGGGCCGGAAACGTAAGGGATGCCACGCTCCAGCACCGCCTCCACGCACGGGTTGCCGCGCGTCATGGCGTTGCCGATGATCACCAGATCCGGCGCCGGATCCAACTGGGCTGGATCATAACCCTGAATAAGATCGATCCCCTGGTTCTCCAGCAGCGTGCTCATCGGCGGATAGACGTTGGCGTCCGAACCGGTGACGTCATGCCCCAGTGAACGCGCCAGCATCGCCAGCCCGCCCATAAAGGTGCCACAGATCCCAAGAATGTGAATGCGCATAGGTTTCTCATGTGAGTGCATCGAATGTCGGCATATTCTAACGCTCAGAATCGTCCAGAAGAAATGGATTTGCCTATGAATGGCGCGCATCTTTGGGCTACACTGCTCGCGAAAACGTTGGCGGTTTGTTAACAGGCCGCTATCCATCCGTAGATTCAGGGATTGTGTCATGAAAACGTTAGGCGAATTTATCGTCGAGAAACAGCACGACTTCTCGCACGCCACCGGCGAGCTGACCGCGTTACTTTCTGCCATTAAACTGGGCGCCAAAATCATCCACCGCGACATCAACAAGGCTGGCCTGGTTGATATTCTGGGGACCAGCGGGGTGTCCAACGTACAGGGCGAAGTTCAGATGAAACTGGACCTGTACGCGAACGAAAAACTGAAAGCGGCGTTGAAAGCGCGTGGTGAAGTTGCGGGTATCGCTTCCGAAGAAGAAGATGAAATCGTGATATTCGACGGCGAGCGTGCTGAAAATGCCAAGTATGTCGTATTGATGGATCCGTTGGACGGTTCGTCCAACATCGATGTCAACGTCTCGGTCGGTACGATTTTCTCTATCTACCGTCGCATCACGCCGGTCGGCACGCCGGTGACCGAAGAGGACTTCCTGCAGCCGGGCAGCGCCCAGGTCGCAGCGGGTTATGTGGTTTACGGTTCGTCCACCATGCTGGTGTACACCACTGGTTACGGTGTCCACGCCTTTACTTACGACCCGTCTCTGGGCGTGTTCTGCCTCTCCCACGAGAAAGTACGCTTCCCGGCGAGCGGCAACATGTATTCCATCAACGAAGGCAACTACATCAAGTTCCCTCTCGGCGTGAAGAAATACATCAAGTACTGCCAAGAGCAGGATGAAGCGACGCAGCGCCCTTACACCTCGCGCTACATCGGTTCTCTGGTGGCGGACTTCCACCGCAACCTGCTGAAAGGCGGCATCTACATCTACCCAAGCACCGCCAGCCATCCGCAAGGCAAGCTGCGCCTGCTGTACGAATGCAACCCGATGGCGTTCCTGGCCGAACAGGCCGGCGGTAAAGCCAGCGACGGCAAAAACCGCATTCTGGACATCACGCCGGTGAAACTGCACCAGCGCGCGCCATTCTTCGTCGGCACCAAGTCGATGGTAGAAGACGCAGAACGCTTCATCGCCGAAAACCCGGACGAGTAACGCGTTTCTGGCAAGGGTTCGGCACCGCGCCGAACCCTTATCGCCTTACAGCTTGAACGCCGCCATGCTCTGCGCCAGCAGCTGAGCCTGATCTTCCAGCGAGCGCGTTGCCGCCGCCGACTCTTCAACCAGCGCCGCATTCTGCTGCGCCACCTGATCCATCTGCGCCACCGCCAGGTTTACCTGTTCGATACCGCTGCTTTGTTCGCGCGTCGCCGCCGAGATCTCACGCATCAACGCCGTCACCCGGCCCACTTCACCGGTGATGCCGCTCATGGTCTGCGCGGCCGACTCCACCATCTGTTCGCCTTCCTGCACCCGGTTCTGCGACGCTTCAATCAGCCCTTTAATCTCTTTCGCCGACTGGGCGCTACGCTGCGCCAGACTGCGCACTTCACCGGCCACCACCGCGAAACCGCGGCCTTGCTCGCCGGCACGCGCCGCTTCCACCGCCGCGTTCAGCGCCAGGATATTGGTCTGGAAGGCGATGCCGTCCATCACGCTGATGATGTCGGCGATGCGGCGCGAACTGTCGGTGATCGCCTGCATCTTGCTCATCACCTGGCTGACCACGTCACTGCCCTGGTTGGCGATATCGGACACGCTCAGCGCCAGTTGGTTGGCCTGCTCGCAGTTCTCGGCGTTCATTTTCACCGTCGAAGTCAGCTGTTCCATGCTGGCGGCGGTCTCTTCCAGCGAAGCGGCCGACTCTTCGGTACGCTGCGCCAGATGCAGGTTACCGGCCGCCAGTTCGCGTGAACCGGTGTCGATCTGGCTGCTGGCATCGCGCACTTTGCTGACCGAACTGGCCAACGCCTGCTGCATACGCTGCATCGCCCGCACCAGGCGGCCCATCTCAGTATCGCCCTCGCCGCGGATCTCATGGGTCAGATCGCCGCCGGCGATGTGTTCCAACTGCGCGATGGACTCGTCCAACGGGCGCAAAATGATCACGCGCAGCGCGAACCAGGCCAGCACCGCCAGCAGCACGCTGAGCAGGCCCGCCACCACGATCAACGAGATCTTGGTGCTGGCGTTGTTTTCCGCGTCATACACCTGCTTTTCGCCGAGCTTCATGGCAAAGCTGCGGAAATCGCTGAGATCCTTTTCAAACGCGATGCTCAGCGCAGAGATGCGGGTCTCCTGAATATGGTAATACTCATCGATTTTGCCGGCCTTGATGGCGGCAGCCATCGGCTTCACGCCCTGCTCGAGGTAGGCGCGATAGCTGTTTTGCAGACGATTGGAGAGTTCGCGGCCGCGATCGGTCACGGTGCCGACGCCGACAAAGCGCGCCATTTCCTTGTTTGACTGATCGAGGTAACCGTAGATGCGGCCCACGGTGGCGTCGGACACATCGATCTGGCCGATCTCCCGTTGGCGCACCGCCAACGAAGCGGCGGTTCGGGCGCGCAGCGTCAGGTTGGAGCTGTTGGCCAGCGAGCCCAGCTCTTCACCGAGGATCTGGTTCAAGGTATGGATCGATCGCGATCCTTCGTTAATCGCGTTGACGCCAATAACGCTGACCATGATCAGCAACATGGTCATTAGGCTCAGCAGGGCGATCAGCCCAGCCTTCACCGTAATCTTTTTTAGCATGAGTTCTTCCCGGCTTCAGAAATTGTGAGATCAGACGTAGTAGGGGTGGCAAAACGCGGAGCCAGCTTTGCTAGCTCATTATTGTTTGTTGAAGTTATCGGCAGGCGAAGGCAAAACTTCATGCCGCGGCGGGATTAATCTGGAAATTATCCCTGCGCCGGCACACTGGGTTTTCGACGATGAAAAGGGCAGGAAATCGCAAAAGAGTCCGCTATAATAGCCGCCACTCCATTTCTGGTTTGATGATTAAAGGAAACCGACATGAGCTTGAATCTGGTCCCTGCTGGCAAAGACCTGCCGGAAGACATCTACGTAGTAATCGAAATCCCGGCCAACGCCGATCCAATCAAATACGAAATCGACAAAGAAACCGGCGCGCTGTTCGTTGACCGTTTCATGTCCACCGCGATGTTCTACCCGTGCAACTACGGCTACATCAACCACACCCTGTCTCTGGACGGTGACCCGGTTGACGTGCTGGTCCCAACCCCATACCCGCTGCAGCCGGGCTCCGTGATCCGCTGCCGTCCGGTTGGCGTACTGAAGATGACCGACGAAGCCGGTGAAGACGCCAAGCTGGTTGCGGTACCACACAGCAAGCTGACCAAAGAGTACGATCACGTGAAAGACGTGAACGACCTGCCGGAACTGCTGAAAGCCCAGATCGCTCACTTCTTCGAGCACTACAAAGATCTGGAAAAAGGCAAATGGGTGAAAGTGGAAGGCTGGGCAGACGCTGCCGCGGCTAAAGCGGAAATCATCGCCTCCTTCGAACGCGCTGCCAAGAAGTAATTCCAGCCGCCGTCCGATGAAAAAACACCGCTCATTGAGCGGTGTTTTTTTTCTTACTGTTCTTCGAGACGCTTCAGCCAGTCACCGCTGGTAATCCGCGGGTAACCGTCCACGCTGTGTTTGTACAGGTAGATCCACGCACTCCCATAAGGCGTCTGAATCAGCTCGCGCTTATAGTCCTTGGTGTTGCTTTTCAGTTCGTCCAGCTCTGCCAGAATCGATGAGTTAATACGATACACCTCGCAATGTATCGTGCCCTCTCCAGGGATCGCCGCCGGGTAATGGCCCAGATTATAAATCTGATAGCCTTCGAGCTCGTGCTCGCCGAGCCATTGGGCGTTGGTCATCCAATGGCTGTTTCCCTGTTTGCGCCGTAAACTGCCGTAGACAATTATTCGCATCGCTAAAACTCAAACTGATAGAGCAAATCTAATGCCTGGTCGAGACCAGACACCGCTTCAAGATACAACTTAGGCATCAGGCGATAACGCAACGTCAGCGTGGCCAGCGAGTCGAAAATGCCCACCCCATATTTTACTTGTAAGCCTGGGAGGACATAGCCGCTCACGACAACCTGGGAATTGTCGCCAACCCCTTGAGTGTCCAGAGCCAAATTACTCACGCCGAATGCCTCGCCGATTTTACCCACAAGTTGACCACTTTGTGCAACCCCCATGCCGATTAACATCGACGTCATGGCGTTGCCGTCGGCGCCGGAGCTGCTCAAGCCCTGGCCGCGCAGCAGATAAGACAAGGCTTCCTGTTGCGATTTGGCCGGATCGGAGAACACTTCCAGCTTCGGTGCATCCGCCAGGCCGGTCACGCGCACGCCGGCAGTCACGTCGTCCTCGGTGGATTCCGGGTTGCGGATCGCTTCAATATTGAGCAGCGGCTGATCCGGCGGGCCGGAGAACATCAGCTGCCCTTTACGCACGATCAAATCCTGACCATAAGCATGGAAGCGACCGGAAGGGATGTCAATCTGGCCGTTGAGGCCCAGCCCTTTCTTGTCCTGTACCACTTTCAAATCGCCCTTCAAGCGGGCTTTCAGGCCGAAGGCGTCCAGCCGCACGTCATTGCCGACGTGGATCATCAGGTTGCTGTTGATCGGGATCGAAGCGGTCTTCGGCTGAATCGGCTTCAGCTGATCGTCCAGCATCACCTCGTCGGAAGAGACGCCCACCGCGCTTTCCGGCAGCTCCTGCACCGTAATGCGCGCCCAAGGGATATCGACCTTGCCGTTGAGCGAGAACAGCTGCGGCGTGGCTTCGAACACCAGATCCGGCGACACGTCGATGCGGATCATCGGCGGCACCGTCACCCGCAGCTTGTCGCCCTTGGCGGCAATGCGCGCACGCCAGGCGTTGATGTCACGCCAGTCTGCATCGCCCGCCAGATTCAGCTGGCCGCGGGTGGTGCTGAGCAGCCCCTCCAGCGTCGAGGTCATGCCGTTGAAATTCACCGCCAGCCGCGCGTCGGTCATATCGAACGGCATCCAGTGCCCCTGCACCTTCGCCCGATCCAACGCCAGACGCCCGAACACCAGCGGCTTCTGCGCGCTGCCGCCCAGACGCAGGTTGGCATTCAGCATGCCCGCTGCACTTTCGCCCTTCATCAGCGCCGGGTTGATCAGCGCCAGCGAGATGTTGGTGATATTGACGTTGCCGCTGATGGTGCGCCGCACCTGCGGATCCACCACCTGGATATTGCCGTCAAACTGGCCGTTGTTGGTCAGTTTGATCCGCCAGTCGGCCTGCGCGCGGCCGTTGTTCAGGCCGGCGTTGAGGGTCAGCGTATCGAAAGCGATAGGCAGCGCGTTGCCCTGCACCTGCTGTACCACCTTGACGCCGTTGCCGGCCAGCGTGACTTTCGCCTCCGGCAGCGCGCCGCCCGGTTTCCAGCTGACGTCGGCCCGGCCGGTGAACACGCCGCTCAGGGCGGTTTCCGGGCCGAGAAACGGCTTGATCATCGCCAGGTCGAACCGATTGAGCACCACGCTAGCCTGGCCGCTCTGGCCGGCTTCAATGGTCTTCGGCACGCACAGCTCGGCGTTCGGGTTCTGCCAACAGTGCGGCCCGATGCTGATTTTCTGCGCGGTGTTCAGGTAATCCAGCGCGATGGCTCGCGTCAGGCGCCACTCCCCTACCGGCGTATCGAAGCGGGTATTGTTCAGATTGCCGCGCCAGCGCTGCTGCTGACGATCGAAGCTGCCCTGCAGCGCCAGCTGGCCGGAGACCGGTTTGCCGTCGATCTTCAACTGCAGCTGATGCTGCTTCTCGCTGCCTTTGGCGTCGAGGGTCAGCAGGCTGACTTCCAGCGCGTCCTGCTTCAGCTGCTCGACGCGTACCGCCAACTGCCCCTGGATCTGATCCGTGGAGCGCACGTCGCCGTCTATTTTCACGCGGTTGATGCGCAGCGCCTGCCACTGCAAGCCGGAGGCGGTCAAATCCGCCAGCAGCTGCGGCGCCTGCAGATTGCCGCGCAGTTTCAACAGCCCTTTGGCGGTGCCGCCCAGGCCCGGCAGCGCGCCGTCCAGACGCGGCGCGTCGATGTTGGCGTCCAGGTTCCAGCTTTTCTCATCCAGCTGCCCTTTGACGTTCAGCTGGTTGCGCCCCAGCGTCAGATCGATGCCGGGGATTTTCCACTGCCCGGCGGCGTTGCCGCTCAGCGTACCGCGCGCCGTGACCTTGTTCTGCTTCACGTTGCCGTCCAGCTGCAGCACCGGCACCTGCAGCTGCCAGCTGCCGCCGTGCAGGCTGCCGCGCGTGGTGATCTTGCCATCCAGCTTCGCCGGCCATTCCGGCCACTGCTTGGCGGTATTGATGCCGCTCAGCGTCAATTGCGAGTTCCAGCTGATGGCCTTGCTCCAGTCCACCAGCGCAGTGAGATCGGTATTGCCCTGCAGCGCCGCCAGCCGCAGGCGCTCCAGCTTGAACTGCTCAACGTTGCCTTTGCCGTCCAGCGTCAGCACCGCCGGCGGCAGATCCTGGCCTTTCAGATTGGCGCGTGTCGACAGCGCATAGTCGGTCGCCTTGCCGTTAAAGCGCAGACGAAAATCGTTGACCTGGTACTGCGCCTCGCCGCTCAGCGGCCATTTCAGCTGTTTGCTCTGCAACGTCAGCGCCAGCGGCAGGCCGGCTTCGGCCAGCCGGGTTTGCACATCGAGCTGGGCGCCGACCGGGCCGGACAGGTTCAGCGCGACCTTCAGCTCATCACGCAGCCCGCCACCGATGTTCAGCTTCACCTTCTCGCCCTTCAGCGGTTCGATGTTCAGCGCGCTGTTGGCGGTCAGGGCCACCGGCCAGTCGCCGGTCAGGGTCGCCTGCCCCTGCACCGACAGCGTGCCCTGCGGCGACTTCACGTCGAAGTTGTCCAGTTGGATATGCTGATCCTGCGTGCTGGCCTGCAGCAACAGACTCGTGATCAGCACGTCGGTATCGCCGGTCAAGCGCAGCTGTTCGCCGCTGATCTCTTTGACGGTGATATCCAGCGGCAGGCGGATGTCCGGCAGATCCGGCAACAGCGGTTTGGCGAACAGTTCCTTCAGCGTTTCGCCGAGCGGCTTCTCTTCCGGCTGCGGCGCCGGTTTCGCCGCGTCGGTAACCTGCTCACCGACCTTTTTCGCTACCTCAACCGCCGGTTGCACCGCTTCCGGCAACGGATTTTGCGGCGTTTTCGGCAAGGCGATCAGCAACGAGCCGATCTTGGTTGGCATCAGCGTCAGCGCGCGCTCTTGCCACTGTGCGCCGGTGCGGAACTCGGCCAGAGAAATGGCGGTGTCGTCGACGGTGACCTTGATGTTGTTCAGCGCCAACAGGCGCAGGGTGATCGGATAAGGGGTGCTGAGATTGGTGGTCGGCTCACTGCTCTCCTCCACCGGCGTGGAGGGCGCCATCTCTTTGGTGTTCACCGCCACGTCCACGTCCTGAGCGGTCAAGGCGTTGACGCACAGCGAGCTGCGTTTAAAGCAGGAGAGATCGAGGGACAGATGGAATTGCCCAGCGTTGACCGTCACGCCCGGCATCTGATACTTCACGCCCTTCAGCGTCAGATCGCGCCAGCCGCCGCTGACGCCGGCGATCTCCAGCCCCGGCACCCAGCGCGCCGCGCCGTTGATGACCATATGCAAACCGGTGGTAGTGCCCACCAGAAAGGCCAGCCCGCCGATCAGCAACAGCAGGACGACCAGAAATCCGAGACAAATCTTTTTAACCAGGCTCATAGTTCAGGCCCCAAACCGATGTAGAACTGCATCCCGTGAGTGTCCTTGTCTCCCACGGGCGCGGCGATATCCAACTTCACCGGCCCCACCGGCGACTGCCAGCGCACGCCGACACCGGCGCCGGTCTTGAAGTTGCTTTTCTTGATATCGTTCACCGCTTCACCGGAATCGACGAACATTGCCCCCCACCATTTGCCGGTCACGTTGTATTGATACTCCAGCGAGCCGGTCAGCATCTTGGAGGCGCCGGTCAGCTTGCCATCGTCGCCGCGCGGCGAAATGTCTTTGTACTTGTAGCCGCGAATGCTGCGGTCACCGCCGGCGAAGAAGCGCAAATCCGGCGGCACCTTGTCGAAGTCGTTGGTTTCTATCCATCCCACCTGCCCGCGCGCCACGAAACGATGCTTGTCGGCAAGCGTGCGGATCCAGACGTTTTGCGCCTGCATCAGCGCGAAGTCCACGCCGGAGCCCCAGGTGGTGTCGGACACGTCGATGGAGTAGCGTTGGCTGTCGCCCCAGGTCGGCATCAGGCCACCGCGTGAGCGGGTGCGGTTGAAGCTGACGCCAGGGTACAACAGCATGGTAGTGTTGCTGACGTTGCCCTGGGTAAAGTTATCCCAGCGCCAGGTCAGGTTGATCGCCCGCTGCCAGCCGCTGGAGAGATCCCAGTTGCGCGAGGCCACCACTTTGGAGGTCACGGATTTGGTGTCGTTAAGATCGACGTTCTTGAGCCCGCCCTGCAGCAGGTAATACTGCTCCAGCGGATTCTTCAGCAGCGGGATCTTATAGGTCAGATCCAGTTGCTGCTCCGGCGCCGACACGCTAGCGCTGGTTTCCAGGCTGTGGCCGCGATCGTTGAGCCAGGGCTTTTTCCAGGTGCCTTTCACCCGCGGGCCGACGTCGGTGGAGTAACCGATACCGGTTTCGATGGTATTGCGCGTACGCGGCGTTACCAGCGCGTCCAACGGCAAAATCTTGTTCTCTTTGGCATCGTTGAAATCAGGGGACACCACCACCGAGTTGAACCAGTTGGTAGCGGACAAACGGCGGTTCAGCTCGGCCAAATCCTCCGAACTGTAGTAATCCCCCTGATGAAAGGGCACCAGATTTTGCAGATAGTCTTCGCGGATTTGCGAACCGGTGAATTTCACCTTGCCGAAGCGGTAACGTTCGCCGCTGTTGAAATCGATGTCCCAAAACGCCTTGTGCAGATCTTCGGCCACGCCGAGCTGGCTTTTGGTCATGTCGGCGTCGAAATAGCCTTTGCGCAGCGCCAGGCCGGTGAGCGAGCCTTTGAAACTGTCATACTTGCCGTGGTTGAGGATCTCGCCGATGGTCGGCCGCCCCTTCTTTACCAGCGTCAGGTAGTCTTCATCGGTCTTCGCGCCGCCCTCCAGCACGATATTGGCGCCGGCGATACGCACCGGCTCGCCCGGATTGACCTTGGCATGCAGCACCGGGCGCGACATTCCCGGTCGGTCGTCCAGCGTAAACTCGATGGTCGGCTGGTAATAGCCGAGCGCGCGCAGCCCCTGGCGCACCGCCTCATCCACCCGCGCGCGGAAGCGGCCGTCGGTGCCGACCTCTTCAGGCGTGATCGACGACAGCCGCACTCGGACGTTTTTTTCCAACTCTCCGCTTAACCCCTCCACCTGCAGCCGCACGTTCGCCGCATAGGCCGCAGGTGCCGCAAGCAACACAGATATCAAGCACATGACCGGGTACTTTGGCACGTGTTCTCCTTATTGATTTTACTTTCCTGTTATGGTGTTTGCTCCGGGGCCAGGGCAGACTCCGCGCTATCATGACGGCAGCCCTCTTCAACCTTATTCCGGACGCCACCCGCCGCGCTTTGCCACCGCCGCGCAACAGGCGAATTCTTCACTTTTGGCGCTCAAAATACTGCGTTAAGCTTATACAAAATCCAACTTGCCACTTATTGTGGGCAAAGACGCGGTGAGATACAACCGAACCGCCGCCATGTAGGGTCAATTCTTACTGTGACAACAGGAGTCAACCGTGGTGCCATTTTTTGATAAATCACAAACCGTCGATAAGGCAAGCGCGCTGCCTGGCCGCACCACGCCAATGCCTGTCGCAACGCTCAACGTGGTCACCGAACACTCGATGACCCAGGTGCCGGCAGGCATGGAAGTGGCGATCTTCGCCATGGGCTGTTTCTGGGGCGTCGAGCGTCTGTTCTGGCAGCAGCCGGGCGTCTACAGCACCGCCGCCGGCTACAGCGGCGGCTATACGCCGAACCCGACCTACCGCGAAGTGTGCAGCGGCCAGACCGGCCACGCCGAAGTGGTGCGCGTGGTGTTCGATCCGCAGGTCGTCAGCTACAAACAGCTGCTGCAGGTATTCTGGGAAAATCACGATCCGGCGCAGGGCATGCGCCAGGGCGGCGACGTCGGCACTCAGTACCGCTCGGCGATTTATACGCTGAGCCCAGAGCAGCAGGCCGAGGCGGAAAGCAGCCTGCAACGCTTCCAGCAGGCGATGGACGCGGCGGGCGACAAGCGCGTCATCACCACCGAGATCGCGCCGGCGCTGCCGTTCTATTATGCGGAAGACGATCATCAGCAGTACCTGTTCAAAAACCCGGAAGGTTACTGCGGGCTGGGCGGCATCGGCGTTTGCCTGCCGCCGCAGGGCTGATTTGATGCCGGCCGGCGGCACTTTTTTAACCGCTGGCGGCCCCTGTGGGGCAACTGCTATACTATGCGGGCCGCTTCTGCGGCCCGATAGCTTCCCTTCTGGTTGTTATCGCTGCTTTTTTTACTATGTACTACCCTTCCTCAAGAGCGCCGTCATCCCGTCGGCACGTATGGATAGATTATGTTAAACAGTATTTTACTGATTCTTTTTCTGATCGCGGTGAGTGCGTTCTTCTCACTGTCGGAAATCTCTCTGGCCGCCTCGCGCAAGATCAAACTGAAGCTGATGGCCGACGAAGGTAACGTCAACGCCGCCAGAGTGCTCAAGCTGCAAGAAACCCCAGGCATCTTCTTCACCGTGGTGCAGATCGGCCTGAACGCCGTGGCCATCCTCGGCGGTATCGTCGGCGACGCGGCTTTCTCTCCCACCTTCAAGGTGTTGTTCGATCGCTTCCTGTCGCCTGAACTGGCAGAACAGGTCAGCTTCATCTGCTCCTTCGTGCTGGTGACCAGCCTGTTTATCCTGTTCGCCGATTTGACCCCGAAGCGCATCGGTATGATTGCACCAGAGACGGTCGCCGTCCGGATCATCAACCCGATGCGTTTCTCCATCATGATCTTCCGCCCGCTGGTGTGGTTCTTCAACGGCATGGCCAACCTGATCTTCCGCATGTTCAAGCTGCCGATGGTGCGTAAGGACGATATCACCTCCGATGACATCTACGCGGTGGTGGAAGCCGGCGCCCTGGCGGGCGTGCTGCGCAAGCAGGAGCACGAGCTGATTGAAAACGTGTTCGAGCTGGAATCGCGCACCGTGCCGTCTTCGATGACCTCACGCGAAAGCGTGGTGTACTTCGATCTGCGCGAAAGCGAAGAGAGCATCAAGGAGAAGGTCTCGACCCATCCGCACTCCAAGTTCCTGGTGTGCGACGGCCATATCGATCAGGTGGTGGGTTACGTCGATTCCAAAGACCTGCTGAACCGCGTGCTGGGCAACCAGAGCCTGGTGCTGAGCAGCGGCGTGCAGATCCGCTCGGCGCTGATCGTGCCGGATACGCTGACGCTGTCCGAAGCGCTGGAAAGCTTCAAAACCGCCGGCGAAGACTTCGCGGTGATCCTCAATGAATATGCGTTGGTGGTGGGCATCATCACCCTTAACGACGTGATGACCACGCTGATGGGCGATCTGGTCGGCCAGGGCCAGGAAGAACAGATCGTGGCGCGCGACGAAAGCTCATGGTTGATTGAAGGCGGCACGCCGATCGACGACGTGATGCGCGTGCTGGACATCGACGAATTCCCGCAGGCGGGCAACTACGAGACCATCGGCGGCTTTATGATGTATATGCTGCGCAAGATCCCGAAACGCACCGACTTCGTCAAATACGCCGGCTACAAGTTCGAGGTGGTGGATATCGACAGCTACAAGATAGACCAGCTGCTGGTCACCCGGCTGAGCGACAAACCGGCGGCGGTGCTGCCGAAAGCGCCAGACGACACCCCGGCGGCCTGACGGCGCGAAGGACAGAAACATCAGCGGCCCCATCGGGGCCGCATTTTTTTACCGCTGTCAGCGAGGTGTTCACCCCATCTCGGTCTGCAACAGCAGCACCTGACGGTTCACTTCAGACATCACGCTGAAATGGCGCTTGTCGCGAATCTTCGGCGGCAGGATTTTCCCTTCGTCGAATTCAAATGCGCCTACGTCCTTGATATACAGCCTTCCACGAAACAGGGTCTTAACGTACTTTGCCACTTTCAAAGGGTTATAACGCTGGAAGATTCTCATTCTTTTACGCTCCTCCCGTTGATCCATGCGCTCAGCGAGCCGCCAAAGGTGGCAGCCTCGAAATTCAGAACGCAACTTGATTGCATGTAGTAGACCCAGTAAAGACCAGAACGTTCACTTCTGCCTGGTTATCTACGCTGGATTTACACTTTTTGACAGAATTGTATATGATAATTTATAACGTTTTCAGGATATCCCTTCAAAATCTGATGATTAGCGAACCAAGGGAAAATCTGCGATCCGGTTAACAGGACAGACCTCTTATCACATCCTATGCTTTAGGCTGTCGAAGTGCTGTCGCACAAATTCCCCCCATTACAAGGAGAAAGCATGAAAACAAGTCGCATGCTGATGGTATCCCTGCTGCTCGCCCCGCTTTTCGCTTCCGCGCACAACTTCCAGCTCCAGCAGCGCGTAGCGCCGGTTGGCGTCAGCGACAAAGGAGAGCTCAACTACGCTGACGGTAATTTTAGCTACCAAAACTGGAACAGCGCGCAGCTCAGTGGAAAAGTGCGAGTGATACAACATATTGCCGGCCGCAGCTCCGCCAAAGACATGAACGACCCACTGATTGAAGCGATCAAGAAAGCGAAGCTACCACACGATCGTTACCAAACGACGACAATCGTCAACACCGACGATGCCCTGATGGGCACCGCGATGTTCGTGCGCAGCAGCATTGAAGACAGCAAGAAGGAGTTCCCGTGGTCGCAGTTTATCGTCGACAGCGACGGTAACGTGCGCAAGGCCTGGGATTTGCAGCCGAAAGGCTCAGCCATCGTGGTGCTGGATAAGCAAGGGCGCATTCAGTTTGCTAAAGACGGCGCGCTGACGCCGGAAGAGGTGCAGCAGGTGATATCCAAACTGCACCAGCTGTTGGCGAACTAACTCAGAACAGCGACACCCGGAAGCCGGGGTTGAGGAAAGATTCACGCGGGGTATAGAGCAACGGCTTGCCCTGCCAATCGTGAATTTGCGCCCCGGCAGCCACCGCCACCGCATGCCCTGCGGCGGTATCCCAAATGTTGGTCGGCCCAAAGCGCGGATAAAGCTGCGCCTTGCCTTCCGCCACCAGGCAAAACTTCAGCGAGGAACCGACGGACACGGTCTGGTGCTCGCCCAGTTGCTGAAGGTAATCTTTCAGCTCGTCGTCGATATGCGAGCGGCTCACCACCACCAGCGGCGGATGCGCGTTGCTGACGCCGATCGCCTGCCGCACGCCCTTCTCTTCTTTCCAGGCCTTGCCGCGCTCCGCCAGATACAACACGTCGATCGCCGGGGCATACACCACGCCCATCACCGCCTGCCCGTCTTCAATCAGGGCGATATTGACCGTGAACTCGCCGTTGCGGTGCAAAAACTCTTTGGTGCCGTCCAACGGATCGACCAACCAGTAGCGCGTCCAGTTGCGGCGCTCTTCCCACGCCGGCGGATCCTCTTCAGACAGCAGCGGCACCTCCGGCGTCAGGGCCGCCAGGCCGCGCTTGATGATGTGATGCGCCGCCAGATCGGCCGCCGTCACCGGTGAGTCATCTTTTTTCTGTGCGACATCAAGCGGTTGTTCACCGTCGTACACCGCCATGATCGCCGCCCCCGCCTCGCGGGACAGTTGGCAAATTCGCTCTAACATCATGCACCTCAACTCTGCATCTCCATGGGAAATTTCCCTCTGTCTCTGCTAGCAGACTAGTTTTTTTTACGCCGAATATCCATCTCAACCGGCTAAGCCACGGGAAATCCTCAGATCTTGTTGGGCACAACTGTGAACTTCCCCGCGTTACCTGCTCCCGTTTTCTGCCACACTTCACAGTTTACTGTGGCAAGCAGTGTTAATTACATTTCCCTCTGCGATAACACTCGAATAATGGAATGGAGAGAACCCCAAATGATGAAGCATCCACTGACGCTGTCCGCGCTTGCGCTGCTGGTGTGCGCCTCGGCGCAGGCGGCGACCGTCGATCTGCGCGTGCTGGAAACCACCGATCTGCACAGCAACATGATGGACTTCGATTACTACAAGGACACGCCGACCGACAAATTCGGCCTGGTGCGCACCGCCAGCCTGATCCAACAGGCGCGCCAGCAGGCTGCCAACGCGGTGTTGGTGGACAACGGCGACATCATTCAGGGCAGCCCGCTCGGCGACTACATGGCGGCCAAGGGGCTGAAACCGGGTGACGTGCACCCGGTCTATAAGGCGATGAACACGCTGGACTACGTCGTCGGCAACATCGGCAACCATGAGTTCAACTACGGGCTGGACTATCTGAAGAACGCCATCGCCGGCGCCAAATTCCCGTATATCAACGCCAACGTCATCGACGCCAAAACGCAAAAACCGCTGTTCACGCCGTACATCATCGTCGATACGCCGGTGAAAGACCGTGACGGCAAGGCGCATACGCTGCGCATCGGCTATATCGGCTTCGTGCCGCCGCAGATCCTGGTGTGGGACAAAGCCAACCTGCAGGGCAAAGTGACGGTGGACGACATCACCGCCACCGCCAAGCGCTACGTGCCGCAAATGCGTAAACAGGGCGCCGATCTGGTGGTGGCGATCCCGCATTCCGGGCTGTCCAGCGAGCCTTACAAGGCAATGGCGGAGAACTCAGTCTACTACCTCAGCCAGGTGCCGGGCATCGACGCCATCATGTTCGGTCACGCCCATGCGGTGTTCCCGAGCAAAGACTTCGCCAACATCAAAGGCGCGGATATCGACAAAGGCCTGCTGAACGGCGTACCGGCGGTGATGCCGGGCCAATGGGGCGATCATCTCGGCGTGGTCGATCTGCAGCTCAACAACGATAACGGCAGTTGGAAAGTGACCGCCGCCAAAGCGGAAGCACGGCCGATCTACGATAAAGAGAACAAGACATCGCTGGCGGCGGAAGATGCCGCGCTGGTGAAGGTGTTGGCGGACGATCACAAAGGCACGCGCGAGTTCGTCAGCCAGCCGATCGGTAAATCCGACGGCAACATGTACAGCTACCTGGCGCTGGTGCAGGACGATCCGACGGTGCAGATCGTCAACAATGCGCAGAAGGCCTACGTCGAACATTACATCCAGGGCGATCCGGACCTGGCCGATCTGCCGGTGCTGTCGGCGGCGGCGCCGTTCAAGGTCGGCGGCCGCAAGAACGATCCCGCCAGCTTCGTCGAAGTGGAAAAAGGCCAGCTCACCTTCCGCAACGCCGCCGATCTCTATCTCTACCCCAATACGCTGGTGGTGGTGAAGGCCAGCGGCAAAGAGGTGAAAGAGTGGCTGGAGTGCTCCGCCGGCCAGTTCAACCAGATCGACGTCAACAGCGCCAAGCCGCAGGGCTTGATCAACTGGGACGGCTTCCGCACCTATAACTTCGACGTGATCGACGGCGTCAACTACCAGATCGACGTCAGCCAGCCGGCGCGTTACGACGGCGAATGCCAGCTGATCAACGAGAAGGCGGAGCGTATCAAACAGCTGACCTTTAACGGCAAGCCTATCGATCCGAACGCCACCTTCCTGGTTGCCACCAACAACTATCGCGCCTACGGCGGCAAGTTTGCCGGCACCGGCGACAAACATATCGCCTTCGCTTCGCCGGATGAAAACCGCTCGGTGCTGGCGACCTACATCAGCGCCGAAACCCAGCGGCATGGCGCGGTGCGCCCGCAGGCGGACAACAATTGGCGTTTGGCTAACTTCAGCAGCAAGCAGCCGCTGGATATTCGCTTCGAGACCTCGCCTTCGGACAAAGCGACGGCGTTTATCAAAGAGCACGCCCAATACCCGATGACCACCGAAGGCAATGACCGTATCGGTTTCGCGGTCTATCGCATCGATTTAAGCGCGAAATAATCACCAGGCCGGGGCACTCCCCCGGCCATCACCTCTATTTTCCCGCTGGCGCGCCCTTTAAATTGCATTTAAAATGCATGTTATAAAATCCCTTCGTTTAAAGAGGCACTACCATGGATTACCGCAATCAATCCCTTGGCGCGCTCGCTATCGCCATTCCCCGGGCATCCCGCCTGTTTCGCCAGCATCAGCTGGATTTCTGCTGCGGAGGCCGGCAATCGCTGGCACGCGCCGCCGAGCGCAAAGGGCTGGATATCGACACACTGGAAAACGAACTGGCCGCCCTGGCCGCCACACCGGAGCAGAGTCGGGACTGGCGCACGGCGCCGCTCGGTGAAGTAATTGATTACATTCTGCCGCGCTTTCATCAGCGGCACCGCGAGCAGCTGGCCGAACTGGTGCTGATGGCGGAAAAAGTCGAACGTGTGCACGGTGACAAACCCACCTGCCCGCGCGGACTGGCGAAGCAGCTGAACCTGATCCGCCTGGATCTGGAGAATCACATGATGAAAGAGGAACAGATCCTGTTCCCGCTGATCAAACAAGGCATGGGGCCGCAGGCCGCCGGACCGATCTCAGTGATGGAACATGAGCATGACGAGGCGGGTGAACAACTGGAGGTGGTGAAGTTCCTCACCGATAACGTGACGCCACCGGAGGGCGCCTGCACCACCTGGCGGGCGCTGTACAACGGCCTCGACGAGTTCATCGGCGATCTGATGGAGCACATCAGCCTGGAAAACAATCTGCTGTTCCCGCGCGCGCTGAGCGGCGCATAAAACAAGGGCGCCATAAAGGCGCCCAGAGCAATCTTCGGTAGGATTACAGGATTTCCAGCAGCTCGACGTCGAACACCAGCGCGCTGAACGGCGGGATGGACGCGCCTGCGCCACGTTCGCCGTAGGCCAGGTTGTGCGGGATATACAGCTGCCATTTGGAACCGACCGGCATCAGGGTCAGCGCTTCAATCCAGCCTGGGATCACGCCGCTGACCGGGAATTCTGCCGGCTGGCCACGCTCGACCGAGCTGTCGAACACGTCGCCGTTGATCAGACGACCGGTGTAGTGCACACGCACGCGATCCTGACGGGACGGGATTGGGCCGTTGCCCTGCTCCAGTACGGAGAACTGCAGGCCAGACTCGGTCAGCGTCACGTCGTCGCGCTTGGCGTTGTCGTCCAGGAATTTCTGGCCTTCAACAGCCATCGCCTGCTGGCGCTCACGGCGCACCGCATCCGCACGCTCGTGGATTTCACGCAGCGCACGGTGCACCACGTCTACCGGAACCGCCGGGGCATTCCCTTCCAGCGCGTCGCGCAGACCCGCCAGCAAAGCTTCCGGTTGCAAACCTTCCAGCCCGGACTCTTGCAGCTGCTGGCCGACCTGTAAACCAATCCCGTAACTTGCTTGCGCTTCAACGCTGTCAAAAGAAGGGGTTGTCATGGGGTTTTCCTTAAGTCTGTAAAAAGTCGAAAGCGCAGCATAACAGCGCGTCAATGCCGGGTAAAATCTTGTGTGGAGAATGATGACTTTTGTCGTAGAAAAAGAAACAATAACCTTCTGTTAACGCCCGCAGCCGCAAACGCCGGCCCTGCCGCTCAGCCGCCTTTCACTTCAATCAGTTAGCGGACTATACTGAAAGCAGGATATCGGGCAGGCAACGCGCTTGCCGCGCCGCGCTCATTATTACGCCGTCGAAGAGAGGTCACCATGGGCAGAATCGCGCCCAGGAGAAGGAAAACCACCCGCATCTACCAGCCGCTGCTGCGCACCTGGCTGAACGTCAGCCAGCGCCTGAAACCGGGCGCCGCACCCACGTCTGAAGGCGCGGAACCGCCATCGGAGCCACCGTCGGCCAACGATAAAATGCAGCAGCTCAAAGCGCTGCTGGCCAAAGTCTGGCATCTGCCGGACCGTTTCCATTGGATGGAGCCGCTGCCCTACTTTCACCGCCGCTGGGTGCTGATCTTTGGCATCATTCTGCTGTTGGCGTTGCTGTGGCCCTATTCGCCCGAAAGACAGCCGTTCCCGGTCTCCCACCAAGAAACCAGCGTGCCACTGCAGGCCGATCTGCAAAACGACGGCGGTACCACTTCAGCCAACGAACCGACGCCGGCAGGCAACTGGCAGCGTTACCAAATCCAGCCAGGCCAGACCCTGGCCCAGCTGTTTCGCGATAACAATCTGCCGGTAAATGAAGTGTTTGCCATGGCGCAGGTGGAAGGCGGCGACAAGCCGCTGAGCAACATGAAAGCCGGCCAGGAAGTGCGTATCGAACGCGACGCTAACGGCGTGATTAACGCGCTGTCAGTCACCACCGTGGACAACAGCCAGGCGCTGTTCCGCCGCCAGGCCGACGGCAGCTACCGCCGGGAACGCTAATCCCTACAGCTGCGCCAGCAAAAACTCGCGCAGCACCACGCCCTGGTTGTGCTCGGTGTCCTTGCTGCCATACAGCAGCGTCAGCGTTTTCCCCTGCCGTAAGAGCGCCACCAGCGGCTGCCAGGCGTCGTTGGTAGCCAGCTGTTGGCGGTAACGCTCTTCGAAGACTGTCCACTGGTCGGTATGCTGATGGAACCACTTGCGCAGTTCGTCATCCGGCGCCACCTGTTTCAGCCACTGCACGCCCGTCAGCCGCTCCTTGCTGATACCGCGCGGCCATAGCCGGTCTATCAGATAACAGTGTTCCGGCGCCGGCGCGCTGAAGTCATAAACCCGCTGCAGCATAATCTTTGCCATCGCTCGCTCTCCTTTTTATCCCGTCTTCAAGCGTAGCGCGTTTTGCCGGGCGCAGAAAAGCAAAACGCCAGCGCGAGGCTGGCGTTTTAACCGGGTTAACAGCAGCGTAAATTACGCTTCTGCAACCACAACTACATTCAGCTGTGCGAACACGTCACTGTGTACCTGGAAGTGCACTTCGTGCTCACCAGTGGTACGCAGAACGCCGTTCGGCAGACGAACTTCGCTCTTGGCAACTTCAACGCCTGCCGCAGTCACTGCGTCAGCGATGTCGCGGGTGCCGATAGAGCCGAACAGTTTACCTTCGTCGCCAGATTTGGAAGCGATGGTCACTGAACCCAGTTCGTTGATCTTGGTTGCGCGAGCTTCAGCAGCAGCCAGAACGTCAGCCAGTTTGGCTTCCAGTTCAGCACGGCGTGCTTCGAAGAACTCAACGTTTTTCTTGGTAGCAGGAACAGCTTTGCCCTGTGGTACCAGGAAGTTACGAGCGTAGCCCGCTTTAACGTTAACTTGATCACCCAGGCTGCCCAGGTTTGCTACTTTATCAAGCAGAATAACTTGCATTACCTTATCCTCTCAAAGTCGTTAATGGACAGTGGCCGATTACTGATGACGATCAGTGTACGGCAACAAAGACAGGTAGCGCGCGCGCTTGATAGCACGGGCCAGCTGGCGCTGATATTTTGCACGAGTACCGGTGATACGGCTCGGTACAATTTTACCACTTTCGGTGATGTAGTTTTTCAGCGTAGCGATGTCTTTATAGTCAATCTCTTGAACGCCTTCCGCGGTGAAACGGCAGAACTTGCGACGACGGAAATAACGTGCCATTTGGCTAGTCTCCAGAATCTATCAATTCAATCTGCTCGGCATGCAGAACCAATTTGCTCAGCCCGTTGCGCCCTTGATGGCAGCTTACAAAGCCTTGCACGGTAATCTGACTGCCGACCGTTAATCTTTGAGTTAGTGCTTGTGACTGTTGTCCGCTGACAACCACGGGCATTCGGCACCATGCTTGTCTGCTGAATCCGGCTTCCATCTGCTGCGAACGGTGCTCTAGCACAAATTGGCAGTGCGGTATCCCGGAAGGACTCACTTTTCGAACCGGCGCCTTGCACACAGTGCCCGACAAGACCAGACGATTAGCCGTCACGACGGCAATTACTCTTCAGAATCCCCAGCATCTGCATCATCTGCGGTTTCGTTAGCGAAGTCTTCGCGGCGATCGCCACGACGTTCGTCTTTCGCTTTAACCATCGGAGATGCTTCAGTTACCGCGTGCTTAACGCGCATAACCATGCTGCGGATAACGGCGTCGTTGAAGCGGAAGTTAGTTTCCAGCTCATCGATCGCTTCCTGCGGCGCTTCAACGTTCAGCAGAACGTAGTGAGCTTTGTGCAGTTTGTTGATCGGATAAGCCAGCTGACGGCGGCCCCAGTCTTCCAGACGGTGAATCTGACCTTGCGCGTTAGTGATGGTAGCACTGTAACGCTCGATCATGCCCGGAACCTGTTCGCTTTGGTCAGGATGGACCATAAAAACGATTTCGTAATGACGCATCGAATTGCTCCTTACGGATTATTCAGCCTCCTGTCAGGGTCAACCGCGGCCCATGGAAGCAAGGAACGTGTTTAGTGTGCGGCTGAAAAATGACGCGTAATCATACTGACGCAGGGCGGGAAACTCAAGGACTGCGTGGGTTTTATTCGCGTTAATTCGAGGCGCTATGGGAAATAGCACGATTTGCTCGTGGGTGAACCTATGTACGCCGATCCATGGGTTTCAAAAATCTTTCAATGAAATCAGCGCTGAGTCACAAATCTATTTCATTTTTTTTGAAAGAGGTCATCAAAACACCCCACTTTTTAATCCGCAGTAACGGACTAAAATTAACCATATCCGCCGCAGACAGCGCGACGAAAAAGATTTCAGGTTATTCAATGCAGATAAATGACTTTTTGCCGCAGCGACACTCGCTGTCAGGCCGTAACGGCAAAGGGTTAAGAGAGGCACTATGAAACGCATTATTCTCGCGACGGCGCTGGCCGCCCTGTTCTCCGCCAACGTGATGGCCGCGACGGAGATTAGCTCGCACCAGGCCGATCAACGCCAGAGCGTTGGCTTCGTCACCCTGAACCAGAACGTGGTTTCGCCGGATGACGCCAGCAGTCAGGTCAGTAAAATCGCCGATCAACGCGGCGCGACCTCTTATCGCATCATCGCCCTGCACGAACCGGGCGACAACAGCACGATGCACGTCAGCGCCGAGCTGTACCGCTAAAAAGACGCGCCACGCCAGGGAAATCCCCAGGGCTTCATCAGAAAGCCCGCTCAATCCTCGCCGGAGCGCCGCTTGTCGGGCGCTCCACTTTCTCACCTGTCACAGCTTGAGCAACGCCGGCGCGCTGAACGCTTTGCCCGGATTGTGCAATTGCAGCGCCATCCGCAGATAGTTTGTCCGCGTTTGCAGCAGCTCGGCGCTTTGCGTCAGCGTCACCCGCTGCTCGAAGGAGAGCGTACCGGCCGCCGCGGTGTGAGTGGCCACCGCTTTCGGCGCGAAGGCAAACAGCGCCGTCATGTTTTGCACCGTCTGCGCGGTGATGCGCGACAGCGGATCCGCCTTGTTTTGCCGCACCTTGCCGTCGGCTGCCCCCAACATCTCGCTGAAGGCCGCTGAGTTAAGATCGGCGCGCACTTTCATCGTTCCCACCAGCCCGCGCGCTGTCTCGGCCGTATTGCTGATACCCTTTATCATGCTCTCCGCTCCTTGCTGCCCTGAAAGAATTCACGCTGACATTCTCCTCCTCCATGCGTCAAACAATGACCGAAACAGCCCGCAGAGAGCGGCGCAATTCCACGCATCGCGCCCGGATGCGTATTACAGCTCGCGGAGGAAGAAATCGGTGGTAGCGGACAGCGCCAGCGGCGTGATGCGGTGCTTCACGCCCGGCTCGACGAGCGACGTCAAGCGGCCATCTGCGCCTTGCTGCCGCAGTTCAGCCGCCAAACGCAGGCTGTCCGCCGCCGGCACCACGTCGTCCGTCTCGCCGTGCCACAGCAGCAGCGGCCGCCCGGCGATCGTCTCCAAACGGCCTTCCAGCTCATACTCCGCCAACACAGCGGTGCGCGCCGCAAACGCCGCCGGCGAGAGTGCCTCGCCCTCTTCGCCCAACGGCGGATACAGCGTTTGCGCCAGCGCACGGTAATAGCCTGAGCCCATCAGGCTGGCGGCCGCGCGGATCCACGGAAAGCGCGCGAAGGCGCCCAGCGCGGTCATGCCGCCCATTGAGGCGCCGGCGACGCCAATGCGGCCGTCGACGATCAGGCCAAGCCGCTCGAAATGCGCCTTGATCTGCGGCAGTTCGTCGATATTGCTGCGCAGGATCTCCCAGAATGACGCCAGGCGCTGCGCCTCATCGCCGTCGAATCGCTCGCCGTGCCGATCGGCATCCGGCAACACCGCCCGAAAACCGGCACGCGCCAGCGCATAGGCGAAGTAGGCGTACACCTCTTTCGACGAGGTATAACCATGGCAGAAGAACACCGTCGGCAGCGGCCGATGATACTGCCCCGCCGGCACCGCATGGATCACCGCGATATCGCCCACTCGCTCGTCATGAATTTCGATCATCCGTTCATCCTCACTCCACCTGTTGGCCTTAATCATGACAAACTTGCGCGAAGCAGCGTTAGCTCAATCTGTTACAGCTTATATTGCGTTACACTGAAGCCATCGCACCGGCTCTTTCGAGGTCACCATGACGCTAGTCCGCACACTCATCGCCCTGACGCTGGCCGCACAGCTTTCCGCCTGCGGCATCATGACCACCACGCCGAAACCGCCACCGCCCCCCACCGCACAGGCGCAGGAGATCGTCCGCGCGCAGACCGCCGCACTGGCGAAAATGGGCACCATCACCGCCGTGGTGCGCGGCAGTCCGATGGACGTGGAAGCGGAGATCCAACGCAAGGCCACCGCCGCCGGCGCCCGTTATTACGTGATCATCATGAACAGCGAAACCGTCGTGCCGGGCCAATGGTATTCCCAGGCGATCCTGTATCGTTAAGGCGGGGATTTTTTAAGCAGATTTACACTGGCTTTGCACTGGCTGAAGAAGGGTGTTGCACACTGAGGGACAGCATGCCGCATGTTGCGGGTGTCGATTCAGGATCTGACGAAGGGGAACGCCATGAAACGCTCCACCGCACTCACCTCCCTCTTGCTTTCCATGGGATTGCTCAGCACCGGCGCACAGTCCGCCGAGCTGGCGCCCGCCGATCGCGTGACGCCGCTCAGTGAAATCGCCGAGATCACTTTCAACGATCTGCCCGGTTCGCCGCAGGAAGCGGAACTGGCCATTGCCCGCACCGCCGACCAACACGGCGCCAGCTATTACCGCATCCTGCGGATGGAAGAACAGGCGCACCCGCTTGGCTGGCGCGCCTCCGCCATCTTATACCTTTAATAGCTCATGCAAGCCGCATTCAACACGCCGCCGCTAACGGAGACGCCCCCCAGGAAAATCCCGGCGGCCAGGTGATTCGCTTCGATCTTTTCGCTGATGCGCGGCATGTAGATCTTCACGGCGGCGAACAGCAGCAGTTGCACCACCAGCGCCACCACGCCCCACAGCAGGTAATCCAGCAGGCTGATCGAGTTGATCGCCGCGCTGGCCAGCGGGATCACATACCCCAGGCAGGCGCCGATGAAAGCAAAGGCGGCGGATTGATTATCGGCCTTGATCAGCGCCCATTCATCGTGCGGGGTGATACGGGTATAGACGAACAGAAACACCAAAATCATGGCGAAGCCGCTGAAGAAGTAAGAGGCAAACGCCGCCAACGCGCTGAGAATATCCATGTGCATTTTCCTGTCAGAGTGAGGCTGAATTAAAAAGGTTTTCGCCGCCGGGCGCCACCCTTTTCCCTAACCGCCGATGGCGCGGTTCAGCAGCAGTTCGCACACCTCGGCCGACAGCAGGCTCTCGCCACGGTGATCCAGCGTCAGATGACACCAGGCGTCGGCGATCTGCGGGCTGGCGTGCTGCAGCAGCTGCGCGGCGCAGCACAGGTCGAACAGCTGCTGGGTCAGCAGCCGCCCCATCTCTTCACGCGGTTGCCGGGCACGCTGCTGCCACTGCCGCCAGGCGCGATCGAACAACCGATTCTGGCCGCGCACCGGCTGCAGCTCGAACTGCAACATCTCGAGCGCGCCCGGCAGTTTGTGCAGGCTGCGCAACACGTCCAGACACATGATGTTGCCAGAGCCCTCCCAGATGCTGTTCACCGGCATTTCACGGTACAGGCGCGGCAGTTCACTCTCCTCGCAGTAACCGATGCCGCCCAGCACCTCCATCGCCTCGGCGATGAACGGCATGCCCTGGCGGCAAATGCTGTATTTGGCCGCCGGGGTCAGCAGACGGCTGTAGATCAGTTCGCCTTCATTGCTGCGGCTTTCCCAGGCGCGAGCCAGCCGGAACAGCAACGCAGTATGCCCTTCCAGCCGCAGCGCCATGCGCGCCAAGACCTGGCGCATCAGCGGTTGTTCTATCAACAGCTTGCCGAACGCCTGCCGCTGCAGCGCATGATACAGCGCCACCGACAGCCCGCGGCGCATCAGGCCGTGGCTGCCCAGCGAACAGTCGAAACGGGTCAGGCCGCCCATCTTCAGGATATGCCGCACGCCGTCGCCCTCATCGCCCAGCAGCCAGGCCGCGGCATCCTGAAACTCCACCTCGCTGCTGGCGTTGGAGCGGTTGCCCAGCTTGTCTTTCAACCGCTCAAGGCGAATGGCGTTGCGGCTGCCGTCCGGCAAAATGCGCGGCAGGAAGAAGCAGGACAGCCCGCCTTCGGCCTGCGCCAGCACCAGGTGCGCATCGCTCTGCGGCACTGAGAAGAACCACTTGTGCCCCACCAGCCGGTAGGCTTCGCCCGGCCCGCGCGCGCCGAGCGGCGTGGCGGTGGTGGTATTGCTCAAGACATCGGAGCCGCCCTGTTTCTCCGTCATGCCCATGCCGATCAGCAGACCGCGCTTTTGCCCGCCCGGCAGCAGGTGAGCGTCATAACGGTCCGACAGCAGCGGCGTCAGCCAGGAGCGAAACTCGGCCGGTAAAGCCTGCAGCAACAGCGGCGTGGCGCCGAAGGTCATGGTCACCGGGCACAGCGTGCCGGCCTCGACCTGCGCATGCAGCATAAAGCGCGCGGCGCGCGCCACGAAGGAACCGATGCGCGCATCCTCCTGCCAGGGCAGGTTGTGCACCCGATTGGCGATCAGGCCCTGCATCAGAATATGCCAGGCGGGGTGAAAGCGAACGTCGTCCAGCCGCTGGCCAGTGGCGTCGTAGCGCAACAGTTCCGGCGGGTTGGCGTTAGCCAGCCGCCCCAGCTCCAGCGACTCCTGGGTACCGAGCTGCTGGCCCAGCGAGGCCAATACCTCGGCGTCCCAACCGCCTTGTTCACGCTGCAACGCTTCGCGCAGCGGCGTATCGGAGAGAAACAGGTTGCTGTTGCCCAGCGGCTTGGGTTGGTTAAAAACGGTGTGCGTAGTCCAGACCATGAGAGTGCTCCCTGAAAAAAGCGTCAGGGATAAGTATGGTCGGCGCAGAGATTTCTGCCGCAGGCGGGATCACAAGAGGGGGAATTAACGGGGGCACGGGGCCCCCGTCAGAAGAATCAGCCGCGCTGACGCACCGCTTCGAACAGGCAGATGCCGGTGGCGACCGACACGTTCAGCGAAGAGACGGTGCCGGCCATCGGGATGCTGATCAGCTCGTCGCAGTGTTCGCGAGTCAGGCGACGCATGCCTTCGCCTTCCGCGCCCATCACCAGCGCCATCGGGCCGGTCATTTTGCTCTGATACAGCGTATGGTCGGCTTCGCCGGCGGTGCCCACCACCCAGACATTCATCTCTTGCAGCTGACGCAGCGTACGCGCCAGGTTGGTCACGCGGATCAACGGCACGTTTTCGGCGGCACCACAGGCCACTTTCTTGGCGGTGGCGTTCAGCTGGGCGGAACGGTCGCGCGGCACGATCACCGCGTGCACGCCGGCTGCGTCGGCGCTGCGCAGGCAGGCACCGAGATTGTGCGGGTCGGTCACGCCGTCCAGCACCAGCAGGAACGGGGTCGCCACGCTTTCCAGCAGGCCTGGCAGATCGTTCTCCTGATACTGACGCCCTTCGCGCACCCGGGCGATGATCCCCTGGTGCACCGCGCCTTCAACCTTGTCATCCAGCCATTGGCGGTTCGCCACCTGGATCACGATGCCGGTCGCTTCCAGCTCGGCGATCAGCGGTTGCAGACGGCGATCTTCGCGGCCTTTCAGGATAAACACTTCCAGGAAGCGTTGCGGATCGCGCTCTAACAGGGCTTTGACGGCGTGGATGCCGTAAATAATTTCGCTCATGATGCTCTTTTAAATTCGTGCGGCCGGCGATAACCGGCCGATGATAACGATGTGCGGCAGGTTAAGCCTGCTCGGCACCTTTCTTCTTGGCTGCGCGTTTGGCTTTGGTCGCCGCCGCGATTTTCCGCGTTTTGTCGGACGCTTTCTTGGCTTTCTTTTTCGCCTTCTTCACGTTGTCCGCAGGCTTGGTGTCATCCTGCTTGCGGAAGGCGCTGTCCGGTTCGAAGTTGGCCGGCGGTTTGCCGCCGCGGCGCTTGCCGCGCCCCGCGTTGCCGCTGTCGCGCAGCGTGCGCTGGCCGCCCTTCTTGGCGCGATCGCGCTCGGTTTTGCCTTCACCGCGCGCTTTGCGGGTGCTGGATACCAGCGCGAAGTCGATCTTGCGCTCGTCCATATGCACCGCATCCACGCGGATCTCCACCGTATCCCCCAGGCGATAGACCGTGCCGGAAGACTCGCCGATCAGGCGCTGGCCGATATTATCGTAGCGATAGTAATCATTATCCAGCGTTGATACGTGCACCAGCCCGTCGATAAACAGATCGTTCAGGCGCACGAAGAAGCCGAAGCCGGTCACGCTGGAGATGATGCCGCTGAACACTTCACCGACGTGATCCTGCATGAAGTCGCACTTCAGCCAGTCGGCGACGTTGCGCGTCGCTTCGTCCGCGCGGCGCTCGGTCATCGAACAGTGCTCGCCCAGCTGCAGCATCTCTTCGAATTCGCTGTGCCAGCCGCCGGTCGGCGTCCAGCGCTCTTTCGGCTCGCCGTGTTCTTTAGCCAGCTGGTATTTGATCGCACGGTGCAGCGCCAGATCCGGATAACGGCGGATCGGCGAGGTGAAGTGGCCGTAAGACGCCAGCGCCAGGCCGAAGTGACCGCGGTTTTCCGGATCGTAAATCGCCTGCTTCATCGAACGCAGCAGCATGGTTTGCAGCATTTCGTGGTCAGGGCGCTCGGTCACTTCATCCATCAGCACCGCATAGTCCTTCGGCTGCGGCTTGTTGCCGCCGCCCAGCGTCAGCCCCAGCTCGCTCAGCACGCTGCGCAGCGCAGAGATGTGGTCGTCGCTCGGACGATCGTGCACGCGGTACAGCGCCGGCTCGTTGCGTTTCTCGACGAAGCGCGCGGCCGCCACGTTGGCCATGATCATGCACTCTTCGATCAGCTTGTGGGCGTCGTTGCGCACCGTCGGCTCCACGCGCTCGATGCGGCGTTCGGCGTTGAAGATGAACTTGGCTTCTTCGGTTTCAAACGCGATGCCGCCGCGCTCGGCGCGCGCCTTATCCAGCACCTTATACATCGCGTGCAGCTCTTCCAGGTGCTTGACCAGCGGGTGGTAATGCTCGCGCAGCTCCTGATCGCCCTGCAGAATGTGCCACACCTTGTTGTAGGTCAGGCGGGCGTGCGAGCTCATCACCGCCTCGTAGAATTTGGCCGTGGACAGGCGCCCCTGGGCAGAGATGGTCATCTCGCATACCATGCACAGGCGATCGACCTGTGGGTTCAGGGAGCACAGTCCGTTGGACAGCACTTCCGGCAGCATCGGGATCACCTGCGACGGGAAGTAGACCGAGTTGCCACGGCTGCGCGCTTCGTCATCCAGCGCGGTGCGTGGACGCACATAGTAGCTGACGTCGGCTATCGCGACCCACAGGCGCCAGCCGCCGCCGCGTTTTTTCTCGCAGTACACAGCGTCGTCGAAGTCGCGCGCATCTTCACCGTCGATGGTGACCAACGGCAGTTTGCGCAGATCGACGCGGCCCTTCTTGGCCGCTTCCGGCACCTGCTCGCTGAGATCGGCCACCTGCTTTTCCACCTGCGGCGGCCAGGTATGCGGGATCTCATGGGTGCGCAGCGCGATGTCCACCGCCATGCTGGTGCCCATTTTGTCGCCGAGGATCTCGACGATCTTGCCGACCGCCTTGGTACGGCGGGTCGGGCGCTGAGTCAGCTCCACCACCACCATAAAGCCCATGCGCGCGCCGCTGACGCTGTCGGCTGGGATCAGAATATCGAAGCTCAGACGGCTGTCGTCCGGCACCACGAAGCCGGTACCGGCGTCCATGAAGAAGCGGCCGACAATCTGGCTGGTTTTCGGCACCAGCACGCGCACGATGCGCGCTTCGCGGCGCCCTTTACGGTCCGCACCCAGCGCCTGCGCCAGCACCACATCACCGTGGATCGCCATTTTCATCTGTTCGGCAGACAGGTACAGATCGTCTTTGCTGCCTTCAACGCGCAGGAAGCCGTAGCCGTCGCGGTGGCCGATCACCGTGCCGCGCAGCAGATCCAAACGCTCCGGCAGCGCATAGCACTGGCGGCGGGTAAACACTAACTGGCCATCGCGCTCCATGGCGCGCAGGCGGCGACGCAGCGCTTCCAGCTGCTCTTCACCGCTGAGGCCCAATTCGTTGCCCAGTTCTTCGCGACTGGCCGGCGTTTCTCGTTTCGCCAAATGGGCCAGGATAAATTCACGGCTGGGGATAGGGGATTCGTATTTTTCTGCTTCTCGTTCCAGGAATGGATCTTGTGACATTGCGGTTCCTCCGTTGTCATCAGCAGGATGACGTTGAGCCTTGTCTTCTCAACGTCGTTTTATTCGACAAGCAATAGCTTGTAGAGCGGCGGATTGTCTTCGACCATGTCGGCCAACGTATGCTTATCCAGCTCTTCAAGGAAATTCTGTACGCCCTGTTGGAGCACCTGCTTCAATCGGCAGGCAGGGGTGATGTGGCAAAAATCACTGCTGCAGTTAACCAGCGCAAGCGGCTCCAGCGCCCGCACGACGTCACCGAGGCGAATGCTCTCGGCCGGTTTACCCAAACGAATGCCGCCATGCTTGCCGCGCACCGCCGTGACAAAACCGACCCGGCTCAACTGATTGATGATCTTCACCATATGGTTGCGGGACACGCCATAAACCTCAGTCACTTCCGAGATGTTGGTCATCTTGTCCTGCGGCAACGAGGCCATGTAGATCAACGCCCGCAGGCCATAATCAGTAAAACTTGTTAACTGCACATCTTACCTCTGGGTATCACTTTACCCGTCTGATACGCCGCTTTTCGGCGCTATTCAAAAGATTACTCATTGGATAATAAACCAGCCGGAGAGTTCGTCGCTAATTATTTAGCGGATCCCGCGCCCTAAGGCGAGTTTATGAAAGGATTTTTTGACGTGAAACCGCAATCGGAGGGAGTCAGGATAAAAACAAACCGGGACGCGCCCGGTTTGTTTAATGCCGCAAAGCCTGATTATGCGTCGAACGGGTCGCGCAGGATCATGGTTTCGCTGCGGTCCGGGCCAGTAGAGATGATGTCTACCGGTACGCCGGTCACTTCTTCGATGCGCTTGATGTAGTTCAGCGCAGCCTGAGGCAGCTTGCTGTGCTCTTTCACGCCAAAGGTCGTTTCGCTCCAGCCCGGCATGATTTCGTAGATAGGCTCGATGCCTTCCCAACCTTCAGCCGCCAGCGGAGTGGTGTCCACTTCGCGGCCGTCCGGCATGCGGTAGCCCACGCAGATCTTCACTTCTTTCAGGCCGTCCAGGACGTCCAGTTTGGTCAGGCAGAAGCCGGACAGGGAGTTAATCTGCACGGCACGACGCACCGCTACCGCGTCCAACCAGCCGGTACGACGACGACGGCCGGTGGTGGCGCCGAACTCGTTACCCTGCTTGCACAGGTACTCACCGGTTTCATCGAACAGTTCGGTTGGGAACGGGCCTGCACCCACGCGAGTGGAGTAGGCTTTCACGATACCCAGCACGTAGTCCACATAACGCGGGCCAATGCCGGAACCGGTAGCCACGCCGCCGGCGGTGGTGTTGGAAGAGGTCACGTACGGATAAGTACCGTGGTCGATATCCAGCAGGGTGCCCTGAGCGCCTTCGAACATGATCAGGTCGCCACGCTTGCGTGCGCCGTCCAGCAGTTCGGAAACGTCAACCACCATGGCGGTCAGGATGTCGGCGATAGACAGTACGTAGTCCAGCGTCGCCTGATAATCGACGGCTTCAACTTTGTAGTAGTTGACCAGCTGGAAGTTGTGGTAATCGACGATCTCTTTCAGCTTAACGGCGAAGGTTTCTTTATTGAACAGGTCGCTGACACGCAGGCCGCGACGAGCCACTTTATCTTCGTAAGCCGGGCCAATGCCGCGACCGGTGGTGCCGATCGCTTTCGCGCCGCGCGCTTTCTCACGCGCGTTGTCCAACGCAACGTGGTAAGGCAGGATCAGCGGGCAAGCTTCAGAGAGTAACAGACGTTCGCGTACCGGGATGCCACGCGCTTCGAGTTCACCCATTTCTTTCATCAACGCGTCCGGCGCCAGAACAACACCGTTGCCGATGATGCTGGTGACGTTTTCACGCAGAATACCTGAAGGAATTAAATGAAGGACGGTTTTTTCACCGTTGATTACCAGAGTGTGGCCAGCGTTATGGCCACCTTGGTAGCGCACAACATATTGAGCCCGTTCAGTCAGCAGGTCTACAACCTTGCCTTTACCTTCGTCACCCCATTGGGTGCCCAGTACGACGACGTTCTTACCCATTTTTCAAAATCACCGATTGCTTAAAAATGGATTCTACCACCGTAATTTTCGATTTTCAGCACTTTTAGCATACGATTGCATAAATTTTGGGCTAGACTTTAAAGACCCGTGCGGCCGCTCAACATGTAGTAGATCACGCAGCCCGCAACCACTATTCCACCACCAAATCGCCGCAGCGTCGCGTCCGGCAGCTGCGACATCGCCACAATCATTTTGCGCCAGGCCTGCGGAAACAGCATCGGCCCTAACCCTTCCAGCACCAGGACCAGCCCGAGCGCCAGCCAAATCGTTGAGTTCATGCATCCCCCAAAAACGAGAAAGGGCCCGCGTAAACGGGCCCTCGGTCAGATTGCCTGCCGCGCTTATTTGCGCAGGGTATCAGGCGACTTCATGTAGCGGAAGAAATCGCTGTCCGGGCTCAGTACCAGCACGTCCTGGTTGTCCTTGAAGCTGGCTTCATAGGCACGCAGGCTGCGGATAAAGGCATAGAAGTCCGGATCCTGGCTGAACGCGTTGGCGAACAGTTTAGCCGCTTCGGCATCGCCTTCACCGCGGGTGATACGCGCCTGACGCTCGGCTTCCGCCAAGGTACGGGTCACTTCGTAGTCCGCGCTGGCGCGCAGTTTCTCAGCTTCTTCCTGGCCCTGCGAGCGCAGACGACGGGCTACCGCTTCACGCTCGGCGCGCATACGCTGGTAGATGGCGTCGGACACTTCGGCCGGCAGGTTGATCTGCTTGATACGTACGTCGATCACCTCGATGCCCAACGCCGCCATGCTGTTCGGGTTAACCTGCGGCTGTTTGCCGGTGGTTTCCCGTTCAACGCGCGCCGCCGCAGAGGCGATAGCGTCATCGGCTTCGGTGGTCGCCACTTCTTCGCCGTCACCCACGGTGCCGGTGTTCAGCGCGTCACGCACGTCAGACATCAGCTTGCCGCGCGAGTCGGTCACGATGTCTTTCACGTCCAGACGGCCGATTTCGGAACGCAGACGGTCGCTGAACTTGCGTTTCAGCAGCACTTCGGCCTGGGAGACGTCGCCGCCGCCGGTCGCCAGATAGTAGCGGCTGAAGTCGCTGATACGCCACTTCAGATAGGAATCGACGATCAGGTCTTTCTTCTCGCTGGTCACGAAGCGATCGGCCTGGTTATCCATGGTCTGAATACGCGCATCCAGGTTCTTCACGGTCTCGATGAACGGGATCTTGAGGTGCAGACCCGGCGCATACACCAGCGGCTTGTTTTCGCCGTCGCGCAGAACCTTGCCGAAGCGCAGCACGATGCCGCGCTGGCCTTCCTGCACCACGAACAGCGAAGCGTACAGCACCACCAGCACCGCGAGGACAATAACTACAAAAGACTTACGCATTGATTACTCTCTCCCTACGCGAGTGGTGTCGTCACGCTGCGCATTCGCCCGGCGCTGATCCATAATCGAACCGCCGCTGGTACGCGGAGCGCTGCTGTTGGCAGCCGGCGCAGGATTCGGATTGAGACGAATCAGGCTGGTATCCTTGTTGCCGCTCTCCGTTGCCGCGCCTTGACCGCGCAGCATCTGATCCAGCGGCAGCACCATCAGGTTGTTGCCTTTGTCGCTCACCAACACCTTACGGGTATGGCCCAGCACTTTTTCCATGGTTTCGATATACAGACGCTCGCGAGTAATCTGCGGTGCGGACTTGTATTCCGGCAACAGCTTGGCAAAGCGCGCCACCTCACCCTGAGCTTCCAGGACGGTACGGTCTTTATAAGCCTTGGAGTCTTCCAGCAGACGCTGCGCCTGGCCGTTCGCACGCGGCTGAACTTCGTTGGCGTAAGCTTCCGCTTCACGGATGTATTGCTGCTCGTTCTCACGCGCAGCGATCGCATCGTCGAACGACGCCTTCACCTCTTCCGGTGGACGCGCCGCCTGGAAGTTGACGTCCAGCAACGTGATACCCATGTTGTAAGGACGAATAGTCTCTTCCAACATGCGCTGCGTATCGTTACGCACCACGGTACGGCCTTCGGTCAGGATGCGGTCCATCGAGTATTTGCCGATCACGCCGCGCAGGGCGCTGTCGGTCGCCTGGCTCAGGCTGTCGTCGGCATTGACGACGCTGAACAGGTACGCTTCCGGGTTGGTCACGCGGTACTGCACGTTCATTTCCACGCGCACCACGTTTTCATCGGAGGTCAGCATCACGCCGGACGCCGCCAGCTCGCGCACGGACTCCACGTTCACCGGACGCACGTCATCGATGAAGGTCGGCTTCCAGTTCAGGCCCGGCTGCACCAGGTGGCTGAACTTACCGAAACGCGTCACAACGCCGCGTTCGGCTTCCTTGATGGTGTAGAAGCCGCTGGCGGCCCAGATCACCACCACGGCAACCGCCGCGATACCGATAATGCGGCCGCTGAAGCCCGGACCAGAGGTGCCGGTGCCGCCGCTATTGCTGTTGGAGCCTTTGCCCCCGCCGAAACCGCTCAATTTCTTGCTCAGTTTGCGGAAGATATCGTCCAAATCAGGTGGCCCTTGATCACGACCGCCTTTGTTGTTACCGCCAGAGTTGCCGCCATTATTATTGCTGCTCCCCCACGGGTCGCGGTCCTGTCCGTTATTACCGGGCTGATTCCACGCCATGTTTTAGCTCCATATTCTGTGATTGGGTACTTCAGGCTTTCGCGAAGCATAAATGTAACAGGATATGATCATACGATAAAGTCAATCAGGTCCTGTTCTTGCTTGCAGAGACGACGCCATTCGACGATCGGCATTCGCACCACCACGCCAATGCTGCCGTCCTCTTCGTTCCACTCTTTTTCAATCGCCTGAAGCTGGTAAAAACGGCTGCGAAGACGGCCTGCCCGTGGCGGTAAGCGCAATTCGTAATGCGCGATCTCCCCCGATAAGCGCTCCGTCAACGCCTGATACAGCAACGGAATACCCTCTCCGCTGGCGGCGGACAGCCACACCCGGATCGGCAGGTTTTCGTCGTTGCGGTCGATACGCGGCACAAAATCGTCCAGCATATCTATTTTGTTCATCACTAACAGTGTAGGAATTTCATCCGAGTCTATCTCCGCCAGCACGGTGTTCACCGCTTCGATGTTCTCATCGACGCGCGGATCTGCGGCATCGATGACGTGCAGTAGCAAAGACGCCTGGCGCGTTTCCTGCAGCGTCGCCTTGAAGGCGGCCACCAGATCGTGCGGCAGGTGCCGGATAAAGCCTACGGTATCCGCCAACACGGTATCCCCCACGTCCGGCACGTCAATGCGCCGCAACGTAGGATCCAGGGTGGCAAATAGCTGGTCCGCCGCATACACCTCGGCAGACGTTATTCGGTTAAACAGGGTGGATTTGCCGGCGTTGGTGTAGCCCACCAGCGATACGGTCGGCACATCGGCACGGGTCCGCGCGCGTCGGCCTTGTTCACGCTGCTTTTCTACCCGCTCGAGGCGGCGCAGAATCAAGCTGATGCGATCGCGCAACAGGCGACGGTCGGTCTCAAGCTGGGTTTCCCCCGGCCCGCGCAGGCCAATCCCCCCTTTTTGCCGCTCCAGGTGCGTCCAACCGCGTACCAGACGCGTGGCGATGTGACGCAACTGCGCCAGCTCCACCTGCAGCTTACCTTCATGGGTGCGGGCACGCTGGGCGAAGATGTCTAAAATCAGCCCGGTGCGATCGATCACCCGGCATTCGCACAGGCGCTCGAGGTTTCTTTCCTGCGCCGGGGAAAGGGAATGATCAAACAGGACAACAGACGCGCCGCTGGCTTTCACCGCATCTGCAATTTCTTCGGCCTTTCCTTCGCCGACAAAGTACTTCGGATGCGGGGCTTTGCGGCTACCAGTCACCACTTGCAAAGCTTCGACACCGGCTGAGGAAACCAACGATTCGAACTCGTTGAGGTCTTCCGTATCTTTGTCTTGCGAGAAATAGATATGAACCAGTACGGCCTGCTCACCGGCTTCATAACGGTCAAACAAGCGTGCAACCTCTCAAACGGACACTCACCGTGAGTTTGGGGGACATAAACAGCCCGCGGCTGCTTATGCTCCCCGTCATGGTTGACTTGCAACGCGCTTTATTCAGCGTCATCGCTTTCCTGCTGCGGCTGTTGCTGCGCAGACGGATTGTTACCATGGTGATAGTTGCTTGAACCGCCGCTCGGATTGTTGCTGTGATGCGAGACCGGGCGTGACGGGACAACGGTAGAGATAGCGTGCTTGTACACCATCTGGCTAACCGTGTTCTTCAACAGGATGACAAACTGGTCAAAAGACTCAATCTGGCCTTGCAGCTTAATACCATTCACCAAATAAATAGAAACCGGAACACGTTCACGACGCAATGCGTTCAGGAACGGATCTTGCAAAGATTGCCCCTTAGCCATTCTATCTTTTCCTTATTTGCTTGTTGTTTGTAACTAAGAACCTGTCGGCTCTAAAATAAACGACGTAAAAAATTTGCGCGCTGAATACTCAGCAATTGTACACAATCACCCAACCTATGCACTAACAACCTGTGTCACCGAGTCCAAAGCCTCTCCCGGCTTTTCACTGTCCAACCAATGGACCGACTCCCAACCCCGTAACCAGGTCATCTGACGTTTAGCCAACTGACGTGTTGCGCAAATACCACGATAAACCATCTCATCGTAACTAATTTCACCAGACAAGTATGACCACATCTGGCGGTAACCGACACAGCGAATGGAGGGCAAGTCCGTATGCAAATCACCCCGTGCGAAAAGTGCACGCGCTTCCGTCTCAAAACCCGCCGCCAACATTTGATGGTACCGCAGCTCGATGCGTTGATGGATCAACTCACGGCTGGTCGGCGCTATCGCAAATTGGTGAACTTGATACGGTAACGATTCACCCGAAATTTGAGTCAGTTCCGTTAAAGTTTTACCCGAAATAAAAAAAACTTCCAGTGCTCTGGACAGTCTCTGCGGATCATTCGGATGAATTCTCACTGCCGCGACCGGATCGATCGCCTGCAACTGACGGTGCAGCGCCTCCCAGCCCTGCTCCGCCGCTTGGCGTTCGATGCGCTCGCGCACCGCGGGATCGGCGGAGGGCAGCGGCGACAATCCTTCCAGCAACGCCTTGAAATACAACATGGTGCCGCCGACCAGCAGCGGAATGCGCCCGGCGGCGGTGATATCGGCCATCTCCTTCAGCGCGTCGGCGCGGAACTCCGCGGCCGAGTAAGCTTCGGCGGGATCGCGAATATCGATCAGCCGATGCGGCGCCTGCGCCAATTCTTCGGCGCTCGGCTTGGCGGTGCCGATATCCATGCCGCGGTAAATCAGCGCGGAATCGACGCTGATCAGTTCCACCGGCAGGCGTTCGCGCAGCGCGATCGCCAGCGCGGTCTTGCCTGAGGCGGTCGGCCCCATGATGAAAATAGCCGGGGGACGTGGTGTCATTTCAGTGTTAGTCATGCTTGAGGGCCGCCAGTGCGGCCTGTAAATCAACGGGTTGTAAAAGTCCGCTCGGTGGCGATTTGACCAGCTGCGGGCAAAGTCGTTCAACGTCGGTCAGCAATTGTATCGCTTGCGAGGTGTTCCACTGTTCATGTTCGCTGCCAAGACGGCGAGCGAGCCAGGTGGCCAGCACCACGGGCGACATCTCCTGATGTTCGGCCAGATAGCCTAACAGTTCGGGTATCAGTTTTTGTAAATTTTGTTGGCGTAATGGTAAAGGCACTGCGCGCAGCGTCACACGGCCGTGATCCGTCTGCAGATCCAGCCCCATCATCGTCAGCAGCGCCTGATGCCGTGCAATGGCCGCCGCTTCGTTCTTATCCAACGTCAGCTTGATCGGTATCAGCAGCGGTTGCGGCCGCAGCCCTTCCGTCGGCGGATTGAGCTGCGCCTGGCGCAGCCAGCGTTCGGCCACCGTCAGATTGAGCAACGCCGGCTGCTGGCGCTGTTCAATCAGCGCGTAGCACGGCGGATGGATCATCAGCACCCGGCCAAAGCTGTGTTGTCCGCTCGCCAACGGCGTTTCCACGGCGGCTTTCGCCGGCGGGAACAGCGGCGGCTTGCTCGAAACTTCCGGCGCCGCATCGGCCGGTGGCTCGGTGGCGGGCTGCATCAGTTTGCCGTACAGCTCGCCTTCGCGTTTCTGGTAACCGCCCGCCGTTTGCCAACCGGGCTGCGGCGCGCGCTCGCGGACGGCGCCGGCCGATGACGGCGTTTCGCGACGCGGCGCCGGCTGAGAAAAATGGTTGCCGCCGGCGGCGACGCGGTTTTCCTGCTGCCAGACCGGCGCGGGCGCTTCGTCGGGCGTTTCCGCCAGCGGCAGCGACGGTGTCTGACTGGCCTGTTGCAGCACGGTGGTCACCGCCTGGTAGATAAAATCGTGTACCAGCCGCGCCTGATGGAAACGCACCTCGTGCTTGGCGGGATGAACGTTGACGTCCACCTGGTGCGGGTCGACTTCCAGATACAGCACGTAAGCGGGCTGCTGATCGTCTTTTAGCTGATCCTGATAGGCCTGACGAATCGCGTGATTGATCAAGCGATCGCGCATCATGCGGCAATTGACGTAGCAGTATTGCATCTCACCCAGCTGGCGCGCCCCCGCCGGATCCGCCACCCAGCCGCGGATGCTCAGATCGCCGTGTTGCCAGTCGATGTTCAGCGCATGCTGTAAAAACGCCGGGCCGCAGATGCTGCCCAAACGGCGTTCGTGCTGGCTCTCTTCTTTCGCCGCCCGGTATTGGCGGATCAGTTTGCCGTTGTGGCTGAGGTTGATCGCCACATCGAAACGCGCCAGCGCGATGCGCCGCACCACTTCATCGATATGGCCGAATTCGGTTTTCTCGGTACGCATGAACTTGCGGCGCGCCGGCGTGTTGTAAAACAAATCCAGCACTTCCAGCGTGCTGCCGACCGGGTGCGCGGCGGGTTTGACCGTCACCGCCTGCTCGCGCCCTTCGGCATAGGCTTGCCACGCCTCGCTTTGTTCGGCGGTGCGCGACGTCAGGGTCAAACGGGAAACCGAGCTGATACTGGCCAGCGCTTCGCCGCGAAAACCGAGGCTGACGATCGCTTCCAGGTCATCGAGCGTGCTGATTTTACTGGTAGCGTGCCGCGCCAGCGCCAGCGCCAAATCGTCCTTGCCGATGCCGCAGCCGTTATCGCGAATGCGGATCAGCTTGGCACCGCCGCGTTCGATATCGATATCGATGCGCGTCGCACCGGCGTCCAGACTGTTTTCCACCAGCTCTTTGACGACCGACGCGGGGCGTTCAACCACCTCTCCGGCGGCGATCTGGTTGGCGAGCTGTGGCGGTAACACCTGGATAGGCATGCTGACTCCTGTAGCGGTGGCGCTAGGCCTGCGGAATGGTCAGCGTCCGGTCCAGCGGCGCGACGTCCGACTTCAGATTATTGACCCGTTTCAGATCGCCGACGCTGACCCCATAACGAGAAGCGATAGAGGACAGCGTGTCCCCGCGGGCCACTTTATGTTTAGACGGCTTCTTCGCCGGCGTTTTCGCCTTGGCGACGGCGGTGACGGCGGCGGTTTTCCCCGCCGGCACCTTCAGACGTTGCCCGACCCACACGCCGTCTTTTTTCAGTTTGTTCAGATCCCGCAGCGCCGCCATGGTCGTGCCGTAGCTGTCGGCGATGCCAGACAGCGTCTCCGCTCGTTTCACCACGTGGATCTGAGTCTTGCCGCTTTCGCTGCGGCTCGCGCCAGCCGAGCTCACGATAGGCTCAGGCTGGCGCACGTCTGGTGTTGAGGTGTTAACCGCCGCTGCGACGTCCAGCGGTCGGTTTTCCACCTTTGGGTCGGCTTGCAGCGGATGCGCCAGGAAGTAGCTGCGCAGGCCGTTATGAATGGCCTTGGCAATCTTCTCCTGATACGCGCTACTGCCCAGCAGCCGCTCCTCCGTGCTATTACTGATAAATCCGGTTTCCACCAGCAGCGAGGGAATATCCGGCGAACGCAGCACGCCCAGGCTGGCGTGTTCCGGCCGGCGTTTATGCAACGATCCGACGCTCTGCAGCTGCTGCAGCACCTTCACCGCCACATCGTAACCAACGCGCTGCGAGTGGCCGAACTGCAGATCCAGCACCGCCTGGCTCAGATAAGGGTCGGCCTGGCTGTTGGCCAGCAAGTCGCCGGCGCCGCCGAGCAGCTCGGACTGCTTCTCATGCTGTTCGAGCCAACCGGCCATTTCGCTGTTGGCGCGGCGATTGGACAGCACCCATACGGAAGCCCCGCTGGCGCTGCGGTTCGGCGCGGCGTCGGCGTGGATGGAGACCAGTACGTTGGCGCCCTGTTTACGCGCAACGTCGGAACGTCCCATCACCGAGATGAAATAGTCGCCGTTACGCGTCAGCACCGGCTTGAACTGCGGGTCGGCGTCCAGCATCGCCTGCAGGCGACGCGCGATGGCGATGGTGACGTTCTTTTCTTTCAGTCCGCTCGGGCCAATGGCGCCCGGATCCTGGCCGCCGTGGCCGGCGTCGATCGCTACCACCACCCGATCGCCGGAACCGGCGGAAACGCGGCTACTGCGCGGCGTCACCTCGGTGGCGGTGCCTGCAACCACGGTCTGTTTATTGGTAAACGGATTCGATCCCGTCGGCGCTTTGCGCAGCGGCGGCTCCGGCGCTTCACGCACCGCCACCGGCGCCTGGCGCGGTGGCTGGCTGACCGTGACGGGCGCCTGACGCGGCGGTGGATTGACCGCAACCGGCGCTTTACGCACTACGGTATTGGCACTGCCTTCGGCCGTGATAGTGAACACTACGGTGTGCATGCCGCCGTTCTGGCGGGTGGCGACGCGGGTTTTGGCGCGCTGAGTCAGATCAAACACCAAACGCACGCTCTGAGCGTCTTTCGGCGCGCTGGAGCGAATGCTCTTCACCAGGTTTTGGCCGCTGAAATTGAGCGGCAGGCCGCCGACCTTGCCTTTCTGGTTGACGTCAAGCACCACGCGCTCCGGGCCGTGCAGCGGGAAAAACGCGTAGTCCGGCGGACCATTGAAGCTCACCGACACCGTCGCTTCGCGTTGGGCGTTGGACACTTTGATATCGGACAGCGAGGACGCCGCCAGCGCGTTCAACGCGCCGAGCGGCCCCAGCACGGCGATCAGCATGATGACCGCAAATTTTTTCAACACATGCGTCATTGCAGCATCATCCCTGTGATCCATGAATGCGGTCTAACAGCTGGCTGCCGTATGCGGAAATCGCCTCGATCTTCGCCTCTCGCCCCTCGCCCTGATAGCTGAGGTGCAGCGCCAGATCCGGCTCCGGCAGCACGCCAGTGCCCTGCTGCGGCCATTCGACCAGGCAGATGGCGTCTTGCGCGAAGTAATCGCGAATGCCCATAAATTCAAGCTCTTCCGGATCGGCCAGGCGATACAGATCGAAGTGATACACCGCCAGCGGCTGCAAGGCATAGGGTTCCACCAGCGTGTAGGTTGGGCTTTTGACGTTGCCCTGATGCCCCAACGCCTGCAGGAAACCACGGCTGAAGGTGGTTTTACCGGCGCCCAGGTCGCCGTAGAGATAGATGACGCTGGCGCGATCGCAGGCCTTGGCCAAAGTGGTGCCCAAAGCGACAGTCGCTGCCTCGTCCGGCAGAGGTAAAACGAGTTCTTTCATTCGATAAAGTCTATTTTGCCCACTCAGGGTTAACGAAATGAAGGATGTCCGGCAGTAAATCGGTCGCCAACATGCCTCTTGTTCCTTGTCTTTCCGCTACGCGATCGCCGGCCGCGCCGTGTACGACGCAGCCCGCACAGGCGGCATCATACAGCGAGAGCTTTTGCGCCAGCAAACCGCCGATGATGCCCGACAGCACATCGCCCATGCCGCCGGAGGCCATGCCGGCGTTGCCGACGTCGGCGATCGCCATCTGCCCCTGCTCATCGGCGATCAGCGTACCGGCGCCTTTTAGCACCGCCACGCCGCCGTAGCGTGCCGTCAGCTTACGCACGGCAAGTAAGCGATCACTCTCGATGTCGACAGTGCTGCAGCTCAACAGCCGCGCAGCCTCTCCAGGATGCGGAGTCATCACGCGATTCTGCCGTTTCTCGGGATTTAATGCCAGCAAGTTCAGCGCATCGGCGTCCCACAAGGCCGGTTTATCGCTGGTTTGCAGCACGTTCAAGGCATTTTTGCCCCACTCAGCCTGGCCAAGCCCCGGACCGATCACCAGCACATCCGCCCATTGCATCGCCTGCCGAAGCGTCGCCTCGTCCAGCGCCTGCGCCATCAGCTCCGGCCGGGCCGCCAGCAGCGGCGCGACGTGCTCAATGTGAGTAAGCACTCGCACCAACCCAGCCCCGCTGCGCAGCGCCGCTTCCGCCGCCATGCGAATGGCGCCGCCGAATCCGCGGTCGCCGCCCACCAGCAGCAGACGGCCATGCTCGCCCTTATGGGCGCAGGGGCGCCGCGGATGCAGCCAGCGCGGCAACGCCTCGGCGGTAAGCCGCTGAATCTGTTCCGGTTGCTTCGCCAGCCAATCCGATAAGCCTAGCGTATTCTGATGAAGTTGCCCGACCCAGTCGCGCGCCTGCCCGGTCAGCAAACCCGGCTTGAGGCCAATGAACGTGATGGTGTGCGCGGCACGCACGACCGGACCCGGCGTCGCGCCACTTTCCGCCAGCAGGCCGGACGGGATATCGAGCGCCACCACCGGCGCCGAATGGCGGTTGACGGCCTCGATCAGCGCGTCGTAGGGCGCACGCGGCGCGCTGCCGAGGCCTGTGCCTAGCAGGCCATCAATGATGAGCGAAACAGACGCCGGCCAGCGGCTGTTCGCCGGCAGAATGTCGCCGCCGGCAGCCAGCCAGGCCTCGCGGGCCGCTGCGGCCTCCGGCGGCAAAGGGCGTGCGCCTTCGCAGGCGATCACCGTCACCTGCACGCCCGCCGCCTTCGCCAAACGCGCCACCACATAGCCGTCGCCGCCGTTGTTGCCGTGGCCACAGAGCACCAGCCAGTGGTTGCAGGAGGGATAAGTGTCGCGCGCCAGTACGTAGGCCGCCTGACCGGCGCGCAGCATTAAATCGTAAAGAGAAAGACCGAGCGAGGCCGCCGCCGCAGGTTCCGAACGACGGATCCAATCCGCAGGCCAGACAGAGTGTGGTAAACTGTCAGCGTATGCTTTTTCACTGTGGCCCGTCATGACGCACCCCCTCGATCTCCATCAACTCGCCCAACATATCAAGCAATGGGGGCAATCGCTAGGATTCCAGCAGGTTGGCATCTGCGATACCGATCTCAGCCTGGAAGAGCCGAAGCTGCAGGCCTGGCTCGACAAACAGTACCACGGCGAGATGGAGTGGATGGCGCGCCACGGCATGCTGCGCGCACGCCCTCACGAGCTGTTGCCGGGCACGCTGCGGGTGATCAGCGTGCGCATGAACTACCTGCCGGCCAAGGCGGCGTTCGCCAGCACCCTGCAGAACCCGCAATTGGGCTACGTCAGCCGCTATGCGCTGGGGCGCGATTATCACAAGCTGTTGCGCCAGCGTCTGAAAAAGCTGGGCGATCAGATCCAGGAATACTGCGGCGAGTTGAATTTTCGCCCCTTTGTCGATTCTGCGCCGGTGATGGAGCGCGCGCTGGCCGCCAAAGCGGGCATTGGCTGGGTTGGTAAACACTCACTAATTCTCAACCGTGAAGCCGGGTCGTGGTTTTTCCTCGGCGAACTGCTGATCGACCTGCCATTGCCGGTGGATCAGCCGCAGGAAGAGCAGTGCGGCCGCTGCGTTGCCTGCATCACCACCTGCCCGACCGGCGCCATCGTCGCGCCCTACACCGTCGATGCCCGGCGCTGCATCTCCTACCTAACCATCGAGCTGGAAGGCGCGATCCCGGAAGAATTCCGTCCGCTGCTCGGCAACCGCATCTACGGCTGCGACGACTGCCAGCTGATTTGCCCGTGGAACCGCTTTTCTCAGCTCACCGACGAAGACGATTTCAGCCCCCGCGCCGCGCTGCATGCGCCGCAGCTGCTCGATCTGTTCAACTGGACGGAAGAAAAATTCCTGCGCATCACCGAAGGCTCGGCGATACGCCGCATCGGCCACCTGCGCTGGCTGCGCAATATCGCCGTGGCGCTGGGCAATGCGCCCTACGAAGACAGCATCGTGCTCGCACTGCGCACGCGTTTGGGCCAAGACGCCATGCTGGATGAACATATCCACTGGGCGCTGGCGCAACAGCTCGCTCGCCGCGAAGCGCAGGGTATCGAGGTGCAGACGGCGCAGAAAAAGCGGCTGATACGGGCTGTGGAAAAAGGTTTGCCAAGGGATGCCTGACGGCGTACGCCATTCAGGCGTATCGCCGGAAGACTCACTCTGTGGATTTGTGCATAAAAATAAAAACACGTTGTCTTTCAACTGCAACAAAAAGAGCAAGTGATCGGCATAACGTTTTGGGATAAATAAATAAGCATATAAATCAAATAGATAAATATTTAATTTGTATGACGTTGATTTTTCAGGCAGGCGAGTTTATGTACAGAGGCTGTGGATAACTCTGTTTACAACATTTTTACCAGGCGTGTAAAACGGGACAAAAACCCGCGCCGGATAAGGCGTTGGATTTGAGTTTGAAACGAAGAGAAAATTGGAGCGGGAAACGAGACTCGAACTCGCGACCCCGACCTTGGCAAGGTCGTGCTCTACCAACTGAGCTATTCCCGCATTGAGATGCTTTTGGCATCCGGCCACCAAACACTGGCGTGACCTTTGAATTTTTGGAGCGGGAAACGAGGCTCGAACTCGCGACCTCAACCTTGGCAAGGTTGCGCTCTACCAACTGAGCTATTCCCGCGTCGCATAGGTACTGCTTGATACTGCTTTATTTATTCATCATGCCGCATCGCGACATTGTTGAATTTGGAGCGGGAAACGAGACTCGAACTCGCGACCCCGACCTTGGCAAGGTCGTGCTCTACCAACTGAGCTATTCCCGCCCGGCGTATCGATGGTGGAACGTTACGAAATTCTTCATCGGTACGGGGTGCGCATTATACGAGAAATCCTTTTTGTCGCAAGCCCCTGAAAGCAAAAAAACGCGATTTTTGTTTGATTGCCGATTAAAGCGCCAGATTGGCGAATTAAGCGGCTAAAAACGGCGTTTTTTCCCCGCAGAGGCCGTCATCGCCTTAAAGCTGAATGAAATGTTCGCGGTAATAAGCCAGTTCGGCCACCGATTCGCGGATGTCATCCAGCGCCTGATGGGTGCCCTGCTTCTTAAAGCCGCCGAGAATTTCAGGCTTCCAACGGCGCGCCAGCTCCTTCAGCGTGCTGACGTCCAGATAGCGGTAATGGAAGTAGGCCTCTAGCTCCGGCATATAACGGAACAAGAAACGGCGATCCTGGCCCACGCTGTTGCCGCAGATCGGCGATTTGCCGGCCGGTACCCACTGCTGCAGGAAGGCTATCGTTTCCAGCTCAGCGGCGCGATCGTCCTGACGGCTGGCTTTCACCCGCTCCACCAGCCCGCTGCCGGTATGGGTGCGCACGTTCCACTCGTCCATCAAGGCCAACTGCTCGTCGGATTGGTGCACGGCGATCACCGGCCCTTCCGCCAGGATGTTCAGGTTGGCGTCGGTGACCAGCGTGGCGATCTCGATAATGCGGTCACGCTCGGGATCCAGCCCGGTCATCTCCAAATCGATCCAAATCAGGTTATTTTCGTTTCCTGTCATGATGTTTCCTGCCTAAAAGCCGAGAGAAAAACGCTGTGAGGACGAGACGACGGGCGCCGCCGGTGGCAACGCGCCGCAGCCGGCGGCTAACAACGGTTATTTAATATAAAATAGCGTGTATCATAGTCTTTTTGGTCGCCATCGGCGACATATACCCTGACGGGTTCAAGGCTGCGCCCGGGGCTAGTCCCTCGCCGCAGCTGTGCGTATACGTAAAGGTATAAAACCGATTCAAGTGAGGCGCAGTGAGTAAGAACAAACTGTCCAAAGGTCAGCAACGCCGCGTGCAGGCGAACCATCAGCGCCGTCTGAAACGCGCTGATAACAAACCGGAACCGGATGATTCCCAGCTGGGCGAGCCGCAGGAAGGCGTCGTCATCAGCCGTTTCGGCATGCACGCCGACGTTGAGGCGCCGGATGGCACTCAGCACCGCTGCAATATCCGCCGCACGCTGCGTTCGCTGGTCACCGGCGATCGCGTGGTGTGGCGCCCCGGCCTGGGCACCCATGAAGGGGTAAAAGGCATTGTGGAAGCGGTACACGAGCGCACCTCGGTGCTGACGCGCCCGGACTTCTACGACGGCGTGAAACCGATCGCCGCCAATATCAATCAGATCGTCATCGTGTCGGCGATCCTGCCCGAGCTGTCGCTGAACATCATCGACCGCTATCTGGTGGCCTGCGAAACGCTCGAAGTCGAGCCGCTGATCGTGCTCAACAAAATTGACCTGCTGGACGCCGAAGCGCGCAAGCTGGTCGACGGCATGATGGATATCTATCGCAAGATTGGCTACCGGGTGCTGGAAGTCTCCAGCCAGACGCGGGAAGGCATGGCGGAATTCGAACAGGCGCTCGCCGGGCGCATCAGCATCTTCGCCGGCCAGTCGGGAGTCGGCAAGTCCAGCCTGCTGAACGCGCTGCTGCCGCCGTCTGAAGAGCAAATTCTGGTAAATCAGGTTTCCGACGTCTCGGGCCTCGGGCAACATACCACCACCGCCGCGCGGCTGTACCATTTCCAGCACGGTGGCGACGTGATCGACTCCCCGGGGGTGCGCGAGTTTGGCCTGTGGCACCTGGAGCCGGAACAAATCACCCGCGGCTTTGTCGAATTCCGTGATTATTTAGGCGGTTGCAAATTCCGCGACTGCCGCCACGATACCGATCCCGGCTGCGCCATCCGCGCGGCGATGGAGAAAGGCGATATCGCGGAAGAGCGTTTCGACAACTATCACCGCATTCTGGAAAGCATGGCTCAGGTGAAGGTTCGCAAGAACTTCACGGACGCCGCAGACTGACACTGACGGGCGAGCATTGACGACGGCGAGGCCCTCGTTACAATGCGCGCCCTTTACCCTGATTCACGAGGTTAACGTGCTGGATAGCATCAAGATTAAACTGCAATATTGGCTACCGAAGCTGGCGCTGACCCGCCTGGCGGGCTGGGGCGCCGACAAACAGGCAGGCTGGCTGACCCAACTGGTGGTCAAAACCTTCGCCCGCTACTACCGCGTGGACATGCAGGAAGCGCAAAACCCGGACCTGACGTCTTACGCCACCTTCAACGACTTCTTCGTGCGCCCGCTGCGCGATGGCGCGCGCCCGATCATCGCCGACGCCAACTGGCTGGCGCTGCCTGCCGATGGCGCCATCAGCCAGCTCGGCCCGATCCGCGAGGATCAAATCTTCCAGGCCAAAGGCCACCACTACAGCCTGGAAGCACTGCTGGCCGGCAACTACCTGTTGGCCGAGCCGTTCCGCAACGGCCTGTTCGCCACTACCTACCTGGCACCGCGCGACTATCACCGCGTACACATGCCGTGCGCCGGCGTACTGCGCGAAATGATCTATGTGCCGGGCGATCTGTTCTCGGTCAACCCGCTCACCGCCGCCAACGTGCCTAACCTGTTCGCTCGCAACGAGCGCGTGATCTGCGTATTCGACACTGACATCGGGCCGATGGTGCAAATCCTGGTCGGCGCCACCATCGTCGGCAGCATCGAAACCATCTGGGCCGGCACCGTCACGCCGCCGCGCGAAGGCATCATCAAACGCTGGACCTACCCGGCCGCCGGCGAAGAAGGCGCCATCGCGCTGGAAAAAGGCGCCGAGATGGGCCGTTTCAAACTCGGCTCCACGGTGATCAACCTGTTTACCGCAGGCAGCGTGCAGTTTGCGCCGCAGCTGCATAACGGCACCGTCACCCGCATGGGTGAGGCCTTCGCCGAAATCCCGGCCGCCGCTGAAACACCACAGACCCCGCTCTAAAGGAATCGACGCCGTGCGCCTGATCATCACGCTTTTGCTCGGTTGCCTGCTGTGGCAACCGGCGCTGGCCGCCCCCGTGCCGACCGAGAACCAGCTCAAACAGGAGCTGAAGCAGGCGGAAAGCAGCAAAAACGCGCCGAATCAGGCGGAAACCACCGAGGCGCTGCAAAGCGCCCTCAACTGGCTGACGGAGCGTAAAGAGTCGCAGACTCGCTCCGAGCAGTATCAGAGGGTGATCGACGATTTCCCTAAGATGACGCAGGAGCTGCGCCGTCAGCTGGTGCTGGAAAGCAACAAGATCCTGCCGAACGGCGACGATCTGCCGGCCGCCGAGCTGGAACAGCAGATCCTGCAAACCAGCAGCCTGCTGCTGGAACAGGCGCGCCTGCTGCAGCAAGAGCAGGATCGCACGCGGGAAATCAGCGATTCGCTCGGCCAGCTGCCGCAGCAGCAGACCGACGCCCGCCGCGCGCTGACCGAAGTGCAGCGCCGTCTGCAGGCGCAGCCCGCCAACCCGACCACCCCGTACGCGCAGGCCGCCCTGGCCCTGCTGCAGACCGAAGCCGCGGCGCGCAAAGCCAAAGTGGACGAGCTGGAGCTGGCGCAGCTGTCGGCCAACAACCGTCAGGAGCTGGCGCGCATGCGCGCCGAGGTCTATAAAAAGCGCCACGAGAAAATAGACGTTCAGCTGCAGGCGCTGCGCAACAACCTCAACGCCCAGCGCCAACGCGAAGCGGAACTGGCGCTGGAAAAAACCGAGCAGCTGGCCGAGCAGAACGGCGACTTGCCAAAAAGCCTCAGCCAACAGCTGCAGATCAACCGCGAACTGTCCGCCGCGCTGAACAGCCAGGCGCAGCGCATGGATCTGATTTCATCGCAGCAGCGGCAGGCGGCGGCGCAGACGCTGCAGGTGCGCCAGGCGCTGAGCACCATTATCGAACAGGCCCAGTGGCTCGGCTCGTCGTCGGCGTTAGGGGAAACCCTGCGCGCCCAGGTGGCAACGCTGCCGGAAATGCCCAAGCCGCAACAGCTGGACGGCGACATGGCCCAGCTGCGCGTGCAGCGCCTGCAGTTTGAAAATCAACTGGAAAAACTGTCGCAGCGCGAATTCAAACGCGACGACGGCAGCGCGCTGACCAACCAGGAGCAGCGCATCGTCGATGCTCAGCTGCGCACCCAGCGCGAACTGCTCAACTCGTTGCTGTCCGGTTGCGACACCCAAATCCTCGAGCTGACCAAGCTGAAGGTGGCCAACACCCAGCTGATCGAAGCGTTGAACGAGATCCGCGACGCCACCCACCGCTATCTGTTCTGGGTGCCGGACGTTAATCCGATCAACTTTTCCTACCCGCTCAACGTGGCACACGATCTGACCCGCGTCCTGTCGCTGGACACGCTGTCGCAGCTCGGCGGCGCCTTCATGATGATGGTGACCAGCCGCGAAACGCTGATCCCGATCTTCGGCGCCCTGCTGCTGGTGATTTTCAGCATCAGTTCGCGCAAGCACTATCACGCCTTCCTCGAGCGCGCCAGCAGCCGCGTCGGCAAGGTGACGCAGGACGAATTCTTCCTGACGGTGCGCACCGTATTCTGGTCGATTCTGGTGGCGATGCCGCTGCCAGTGCTGTGGGCCGCGCTCGGTTACGGCCTGCAGAGCGCCTGGAACTACCCGGTGGCGGAAGCGATCGGCAAAGGGGTGACCGCCACGCTGCCGATCCTGTGGATCTGCATGATCTGCGCCGCCTTCGCCCACCCTCAGGGGCTGTTCATCGTGCACTTCCGCTGGCCGGCGAAGCAGGTTTCGCGCGCCATGCGCTACTACAAGATGTCGATCTGGCTGATCGTGCCGCTGATCATGGCGCTGATCACTTTCGATAGCCTGAAAGAACGCGAGTTCGCCAACACGCTGGGACGGCTGTGCTTCATCCTGCTGTGTCTGGCGCTGGCGCTGGTCACCCACAGCCTGAAGCGCGCCGGTATCCCGCTGTATCTGGATAAAAACGGCTCCGGCGACAACATGCTCAACAGCGCCTTCTGGGGGCTGCTGCTGTCGGCGCCGCTATTGGCGGCACTGGCCTCGACCGTCGGTTACCTCACCACCGCGCAGGCGCTGTTGGCGCGCCTGGAAACCTCGGTGGCGATCTGGTTCCTGCTGCTGGTCATCTACCACATCATCCGCCGCTGGATGCTGATCCAACGGCGGCGCATCGCCTTCGATCGCGCCAAACAGCGCCGCGCCGACATCCTGGCCCAGCGCGCCCGCGGCGAAGACGAAACCTCGCACACCCCGAACAGCACTGAAGGCGCCATCGATCCGGACGATTCGGACTTCGATCTGGACACCATCAGCGCCCAGTCGCTGCGGCTGGTGCGCTCGATCCTGACGCTGATCGCACTGGTGTCGGTGATCGTGCTGTGGTCGGAGATCCACTCCGCGTTCGCCTTCCTGGAAAACATCTCGCTGTGGGACGTGACCTCGACGGTGAACGGCGTGGAAACCGCCCATCCAATCACTCTCGGCGCGGTTCTGATCGCCATTCTGGTGTTGATCATCACCATGCAGCTGGTGCGCAACCTGCCGGCGCTGCTGGAGTTGGCAGTGCTGCAGCACCTGGATCTGACGCCGGGCACCGGCTACGCCATTACCACCATCACCAAGTACCTGTTGCTGGTGTTCGGCGCGGTGCTCAGCTTCGCCTGGATCGGCATCGAATGGTCGAAACTGCAGTGGGTGGTTACCGCGCTCAGTCTGGGGTTGGGCTTCGGCATGCAGGAGATCTTCTCCAACTTCATCTCCGGCCTGATCATCCTGTTCGAGAAACCGATCCGCATCGGCGACACCGTGACGATCCGCAACCTGACCGGTACCGTCACCAAGATCAACACCCGCGCCACCACCATCTCGGACTGGGACCGCAAAGAGATCATCGTGCCGAACAAAGCCTTCATCACCGAACAGTTCGTCAACTGGTCGCTGTCCGACACCCTGACCCGTGTGGTGCTGACCGTACCGGCGCCGGGCGAAGCCAACAGCGAAGAAGTGACCAAAATCCTGATGAACGCCGCCGAGCGCTGCTCGCTGGTGCTGGATAACCCGGCGCCGGAGGTTTACCTGGTCGATCTGCAACAGGGCATCCAGATCTTCGAGATGCGTATTTACGCCGCCGAGATGGGCCACCGTATGCCGCTGCGTCACGAGATCCACCAGTTGATCTTGGCGGGCTACCGCGAGCACGGCATCACGCTGCCGTACCCGCCGTTCCAGGTGCGCACCGAGACGCTGTCGCGGTTGACCAACAACGGCCGTACGCCGCCGTCCACGCCGGCGCCGAACACCAAGCGCGACGCCGGGGGGCTGTAAGCGTTTCTCGCGATAAAAAAAGGGCCGGCAAATGCCGGCCTTTTTTGCTTTTCTTACCGCCTGAAACTCAGGCGATCCCGACTGGGAAGGCTAAAACTTCGCTCAGGCTCTCGGCGCCCAGCGCCAGCATCACCAGGCGATCCACGCCCAGCGCCACGCCGGAGCATTCCGGCATGCCGTGCTGCAACGCCGCCAACAGGTTGTAGTCGATCGGCTGCTGCGGCAGGCCGCGCTCCGCACGTTTGCGGTTGTCCTGCTCGAAGCGCTGCTGTTGTTCACGGCCGTCGGTCAGCTCGCGGAAACCGTTCGCCAGCTCAATGCCCTTGAAATACACCTCGAAACGCTCCGCCACGCGGTGGTCTTCGGTGCTGATCTCCGCCAGCGCCGCCTGGCTGGCCGGGAAGTGGTACACGAACGCCGGTTTTTCACGGCCGATATGCGGCTCCACGCCCACGGTGAACAGCAGCTGCAACAACGTATCACGGTCTTCTTCGGTATCGGCGATGTTGCTCAGATCGAGTTTGGCTGCCGCTTCACGCAGCTGCGCCTTCTCCGCCGACAGCGGATCGATGTCCAGATGGCGCAGGAACGCCTGCTGATAGGACAGGGTCTCCGCGCTCTCGCAGTCCAGCACCTGTTGCAGCAGATCGTCCACCTCGTTCATCAGGCGGTACATGTCGTAGTGCGGACGGTACCACTCCAGCATGGTGAATTCCGGGTTGTGATGCCGCCCGGCTTCTTCATTGCGGAAGCTGCGCCCCATTTGGTAGATCGGGCCGCTGCCCGCCGCCAACAGGCGCTTCATGTGATATTCCGGGCTGGTCATCATGTATAGCGTCAGGCCCTCTGCCGCCCCCGGCCCGACGAAACGCGTCTCGAACGGGAACAGGTGAACGTCGGTGACCGTCGCCTGGCTCATGGTGGGCGTCTCAACTTCCAGCACGCCACGATCGGCGAAGAAACGCCGGATCTCAGCCAGAATCGCTGCGCGTTTCAACAAATTGGCGATGGGTGCACTAGGCTGCCAGCTTGCCGTTTCGCTCATGGTAATTAACTCCGAAATCAAACAGGGGATGCAGTCTACTCGCATCCTTGCAGCCAAACAAATTCTTCACGATGCACAACCGTCCATAACGCCAATTTCCGATAAATGGGCGGCAAAAGCGCGTTAAAAAGGGTAAAGCAGGCCAAACGCGCAAAAAAACAGGCAAGCCTGTTGGTCGAGCGTTAATCGACAAAACAATCGATCACATCAAATTTCGACTACTTAACTTTAGGTATAGTTAATTCCCCATTATTGGTGGGAGATATCTATCCTTAACCTTTAAGCAACATTAATCGGTTCAATTAGTTAGCACCCGAAGAGTTCGCTAAATTTTAAGCATAGATATTTAACTTGCCGTTCTTAACAAGAACATTGGAGGAATGCAGTGCAAACCTTTAACGCCGATCTTGCCATTATTGGGGCCGGGGGCGCTGGTTTACGTGCAGCAATAGCCGCAGCGGAAGCCAATCCCCAACTGAAAATCGCGCTGATCTCTAAGGTCTACCCGATGCGCAGCCACACGGTCGCCGCCGAGGGGGGCTCCGCCGCCGTCACCCAGGATCACGATACCTTCGACTACCACTTCAACGACACCGTCGCCGGCGGCGACTGGTTGTGCGAGCAGGACGTGGTCGATCACTTCGTGCATCAGTGCCCGCGCGAGATGACCCAGCTTGAGCAATGGGGCTGCCCGTGGAGCCGCAAACCGGACGGGTCGGTCAACGTGCGGCGCTTCGGCGGCATGAAGATCGAACGCACCTGGTTCGCCGCCGACAAGACCGGCTTCCACATGCTGCACACCCTGTTCCAAACCTCGCTGAAATACCCGCAGATCCAACGCTTCGACGAGCACTTCGTGCTGGATATCCTGGTGGATGACGGCCAGGCGCGCGGCCTGGTGGCGCTCAACATGATGGAAGGCACCCGCGTGCAGATCCGCGCCAACGCGGTGGTGATGGCCACCGGCGGCGCCGGGCGCGTTTATCGCTACAACACCAACGGGGGCATCGTTACCGGCGACGGCATGGGCATGGCGTTCCACCACGGCGTACCGCTGCGCGACATGGAGTTCGTGCAGTATCATCCGACCGGCCTGCCCGGTTCCGGCATCCTGATGACCGAGGGCTGTCGCGGCGAAGGTGGCATCCTGGTGAACAAAGACGGCTACCGTTACCTGCAAGACTACGGCATGGGTCCGGAAACCCCGCTGGGCGAGCCGAAGAACAAATACATGGAGCTGGGCCCGCGCGATAAAGTGTCCCAGGCCTTCTGGCATGAATGGCGCGCCGGCCGCACCATCGCCACCCCGCGCGGCGACGTGGTCTACCTCGATCTGCGCCACCTGGGCGAGAAAAAGCTGCTGGAGCGGCTGCCGTTCATCTGCGAACTGGCCAAGGCCTACGTCGGCGTCGATCCGGTGAAAGATCCGATCCCGGTGCGCCCTACCGCGCACTACACCATGGGCGGCATTGAAACCGACCAGAACTGTGAAACCCGCATCAAGGGGCTGTTCGCGGTCGGCGAGTGCTCCTCCGTCGGCCTGCACGGCGCCAACCGCCTCGGCTCCAACTCGCTGGCGGAACTGGTGGTGTTCGGCCGCGTCGCCGGTGAACACGCCGCGCGCCGCGCGCTCGAGACCGCGCCGGCCAACGGCAGCGCGCTGGATGCACAAACCCGCGACGTCGAAACCCGCCTGAGCAACCTGATGAAGCAGGAAGGCAACGAAAACTGGGCGAAGATCCGCGACGAAATGGGGCTGTCGATGGAAGAAGGCTGCGGCATCTACCGCACGCCGGAGCTGATGCAAAAAACCATCGATAAGCTGGCCGAGCTGAAAGAGCGTTTCAAGCGCGTCAACATCACCGACAACACCAGCGTCTTCAATACCGATCTGCTGTACACCATCGAGCTGGGCTACGGCCTGGACGTCGCCGAATGTATGGCGCACTCCGCGTTTAACCGCAAAGAGTCGCGCGGCGCCCATCAGCGCCTGGACGAAGGCTGCACCGAGCGTGACGACGTCAACTTCCTCAAGCATACGCTGGCGTTCCATAACCCGCAGGGCGCGCCGCGTCTCGAATACAGCGACGTGAAAATTACCAAGCTGCCGCCGGCCAAACGCGTCTACGGCGCAGAAGCCGAAGCGCAGGAGAAAAAGAATAAGGAGCAGGCAAATGGCTGAGATGCAAACCCTGAAGATCGACGTCATGCGCTATAACCCGGAAAGCGACGCCGAGCCGCATTTCGTCACTTACGCCGTGCCTTACGACGAACAGACCTCGTTGCTCGATGCGCTGGGCTACATCAAGGATAACCTGGCGCCGGACCTCTCCTACCGCTGGTCTTGCCGCATGGCGATCTGCGGCTCCTGCGGCATGATGGTCAACCGCGTGCCGAAGTTGGCGTGCAAAACCTTCCTGCGCGACTACGTCGGCGGCATGAAGGTTGAAGCGCTGGGCAACTTCCCGATCGAGCGCGATCTGGTGGTCGACATGACCCACTTCATCGAAAGCCTGGAGGCGATCAAACCGTACATCATCGGCAACGATCGCAAACCGGAGGATGGCCCAAACGTGCAGACTCCGGCGCAGATGGCCAAATACCACCAGTTCTCCGGCTGCATCAACTGCGGCCTGTGCTACGCGGCATGCCCGCAGTTCGGCCTCAACCCCGAGTTTATCGGCCCGGCGGCGATCACGCTGGCGCACCGCTATAACCTGGACAACCGCGACCACGGCAAGAAACAGCGCATGCCGCAGCTCAACGGCCAAAACGGCGTCTGGAGCTGCACCTTCGTCGGCTATTGCTCCGAAGTCTGTCCGAAACACGTCGATCCCGCCGCCGCTATCCAGCAAGGCAAGGTGGAGAGCGCCAAAGACTTCATGATCGCCATGCTGAAGCCGCAATAAGGGAGAAAATTGCCATGACAACTCAACGTAAGCCCTATGTGCGCACCATGACGCCCACCTGGTGGCAAAAGCTCGGCTTTTACCGTTTCTACATGCTGCGCGAAGGCACCTCGGTGCTAGCGGTCTGGTTCAGCATCGTGCTGCTCTATGGCGTGTTCGCGTTGAAGGGCGGCGCCGAGAGCTGGGCCGGCTTCGTCGGTTTCTTGCAGAATCCGCTGGTGCTGTTAATCAACGTCGTCGCATTGCTGGCGGCGGCGCTGCACACCAAAACCTGGTTCGATCTGGCGCCGAAGGCCGCCAATATCGTGGTCAACAGCGAGAAAATGGGACCGGGCCCCATCGTGAAAGGGCTGTGGGCCGTCACGATCGTCGTCAGCGTGGTCATCCTGGCCGTGGCCCTGTTCTAATCCGGAGGAAACATGATAAATCAAGCACCTAAACGCTCCGACGAGCCGGTTTTCTGGGGATTGTTCGGCGCCGGCGGCATGTGGGGCGCGATCGTCGCGCCGGCTATCGTGCTACTGGTCGGCATTCTGCTGCCGCTGGGGCTGTTCCCCGGTGAAGCGCTGGGTTACGAGCGCGTGCTGGCGTTCTGCCAGAGCCTGATCGGCCGCCTGTTCCTGCTGCTGATGATCATTCTGCCGCTGTGGTGCGGCCTGCACCGCATCCACCATGCGATGCACGATCTGAAGATCCACGTGCCGGCCGGCAAGTGGGTGTTCTACGGTCTGGCGGCAATCCTCAGCGTCGTCACCGTCATCGGCGTCGTCACTCTGTAAACCGCTCGGGTGGCCAACGCCCGTTGGCCGCCCTTTTCTCATCGGCTACACTGTTTACTCGCCCCCGGTAAACAGGAGTCACCGATGCGTTTATGGTCAAAGCTTAGCGTCATGCTTTCCGCCCTGCTCTCCGTCGCCTGCAGCGTCTCCCCGCCTAAAGACATCAAGGTCGTGACCCCCTTTGACAGCCAGCGCTATCTCGGTACCTGGTATGAGATCGCTCGTCTGGATCATCGTTTTGAACGCGGTTTGCAGCAGGTGACCGCCCATTACAGCCCGCGCGCCGACGGCGGGCTGAACGTCATCAATCGCGGCTTCAATGCGCAAAAACAGCAATGGCAAGAAAGCGAAGGCAAAGCCTACTTTATCGGTTCACCGCAGGTCGCGGCGCTGAAAGTGTCGTTCTTCGGCCCCTTCTACGGCGGCTATAACGTGATTGCCCTGGACCCGCAGTATCGCTACGCGCTGGTTTGCGGCCCTAACCGCGACTATCTGTGGATCCTGTCGCGCACGCCGACGCTTGACGCCAGCGTACGCGACAGCTTATTGCAGACGGCCAAAGGCTACGGTTTCGCCACCGACAAGCTGATCTGGGTGCAACAGTCCGCCGATCAGTGACTGCTGAACTTCAGCCCGAGAATGCCGACCACGATCAGGCACAGGCTGATGATGCGCGCGATATTGGTCGATTCGCCCAACAGCACCATGCCCATGATGGCCGCGCCCACCGCGCCGATGCCGGTCCACACCGCGTAGGCGGTGCCGGCGGGCAGCGTTTTCATGGCGTTGGCCAACAGCAACATGCTGACCACCATCGCGGCGATGGTGATGATGCTCGGCGTCAGCCGGGTAAAACCGTGGGTGTATTTCAGACCGATAGCCCAAACCACTTCGAGCAAACCGGCGATAAGCAGAATAATCCAGGCCATGAGACGGCCTCCCTACCACTGGGGTCGTCCCCGATAAAATGACGCGTAAACGGGTCGTCCCGTTTAGCGAGGTGATGCATGACGGGTAACCTCACCCGCACTGCGGCAGGATAGCAGCAGCGTTAACGCTCAGGCAAGGGATAGAAATGTGGCGGCTCTCCGCAGCCGGAACGCCGCCGGGTGGAATGCGGATTATTCCGCGCTGCGCTGAATAGCCTTGCCGCCGGCCTGAATGTCTTCACCCACACCGCGGGTGGTATTGCAGGCGGTCAGCGAGCTCAAAATCATCAAAGAGAAGATCGCGATAATACTTTTCTTCAGCATAAGAAAGTCCTTATTTGTCGTTGATGAAAAAGTACGGCTTTCTAAGCGTAGTCAAAATTGACGGAGGGTGTGGGATCGTGACCGGCTTTGTGGCGCAAATACATCGGGTTAAAGACGGGGATCAGCTGGCCGTGCGGGAGATGGCGCCGCCGAGATGCTGAACGTCTTCGCCGAAACCGCGAAACGTATTGCAACTGCTGAGGGAGAAAAGGAACAACAGGGAGAGCACGGCCAACAGCGTTTTCTTGAACATGCGGATTTTCTGCCAACGAACGGGGATGGGATAAAACAGAGGAACCGCGTGGGTTCCTCTGTTTTGAAACTTATTTAACGCGAGAGACGTATTCGCCAGAGCGAGTGTCAACCTTGATCACTTCGCCGATCTGGACGAACAACGGCACTTTCACCACGGCGCCGGTGCTCAGGGTAGCCGGCTTGCCGCCAGTCCCTGCGGTATCGCCTTTCAGGCCAGGATCGGTATCGGTGATTTCCGCTTCGATGAAGTTCGGCGGCTGAACGGCGATTGGACGGCCATCCCACAGGGTGATGATGCACTCTGCGTTATCCTGCAGCCATTTGGCCGCGTCGCCGACGGTTTTGCCGTCAACCTGATGCTGTTCGAAAGACTCAGGGTGCATGAAGTGGTAGAACTCACCGTCGCTGTACAGGTAGTTCATGTTGGTGTCCATCACGTCTGCGCCTTCGCAAGAATCGGTAGACTTGAAGGTTTTTTCCACGCGGGTGCCGGTCAGCAGACGACGCATTTTCACGCGCGCGAACGCCTGGCCTTTGCCCGGCTTAACGAACTCACTGGCTTCGACGGCGTAAGGTTCGCCCTCGAACATGATTTTAAGACCCGGACGGAAATCGTTGCTAGAATAAGTCGCCATGATGGCCCTCTGAATATTTGAACTGGTAGCTTAGCCAAAAAAATGGCACACATTATAACCCAAAGTACGGCACATAGAGAAGATTGGTTGCATCAACTCGCCGATGTTATTACCGATCCCGATGAATTACTGCAGCTTTTGTCACTGAATACGCACCCGGAACTGCCGCAGGGGCGCGATGCCCGCCGGCTGTTTGCCCTGCGCGTGCCGCGCACCTTCGCTACGCGCATGCGCCCCGGCGATGCCAACGACCCGCTGCTGCGCCAGGTGCTGACCGCCAGAGAGGAGTTCATCAACGCCCCAGGGTTCACCACCGATCCGCTGGATGAACAGCGCAGCGTGGTGCCGGGCCTGCTGCACAAATACCGCAATCGCGCGCTGCTGCTGGTCAAGGGCGGCTGTGCGGTCAACTGCCGTTACTGCTTCCGTCGCCACTTCCCCTATCAGGATAATCAGGGCAATAAGAACAACTGGCGGCAGGCACTGGATTATATCCGCCAACACCCGGAACTGGACGAGATCATTTTTTCCGGCGGCGATCCGCTGATGGCCAAAGACAGCGAGCTGGAATGGCTGGTTGGCGAACTGGAGGCCATCCCGCACCTGAAACGCCTGCGCATTCACACCCGTTTGCCGGTGGTGATCCCGGCGCGCATTACGCCAGCGCTGTGCCGCCTGCTGTCGGCCTCGCGCCTGCAGGTGCTGATGGTCACGCACATCAACCACGCCAACGAAATCGACCGCGAGCTGCAGAGCGCCATGGCCCAGCTGCGCCTCGCCGGCGTCACGCTGCTCAACCAGAGCGTGCTGCTGCGCGACGTCAACGACAATGCCGATACGCTGGCGGCACTCAGCAACGCGCTGTTCGACGCCGGCATCCTGCCCTATTACATCCACGTGCTGGACAAGGTGCAGGGCGCGGCGCACTTCATGGTCAGCGACGATGAAGCGCGCGTCATCATGCAGGCGCTGCTGAGCAAGGTGTCCGGTTATCTGGTGCCGCGCCTGACGCGTGAAGTGGGCGGCGAACCGAGCAAAACGCCGATCGACCTGCGCCTGATGCCGGAGTGACGTGCGCCAAATGCCGTAACGAAAAAGAGGAATGCCGTGGCATTCCTCTTTTTTTATCTCTGTGCGGCGTTTGGCCTCAGCGCCTTACGGGCACTTGTAAACCTGGCCGACCATTTTGCTGTCCAGCGGCGCGAAGCTGGAGAGCAGGTTCTGGCTTGGGCTGTTGGCGCCGTAGATCACGTTGCCGCCCATCGCCGCTGCCTTGTTGCGCAGATCGTTGGCCGCACCGCGCATGGAGCTGCCTTCACCGCCGTTGCCGGACAGCCAGTTGCTCTGGGTGCCGGTCACTTCCCCCAGCAGCTGGCATTCCGCCGCCGGCTTGCTGTCGGTGAACTTGATCTGCTGACCCGCAGCGGTCAGTTCATGAGTGGTGCTGCAACCCGCCAGCAGCATCGCTGCCGAAAGACCCAGTAAGGCTTTAATCCGCATCTTGTTCCCCATTCGATGTTGAGAATTACGCAAAATCTTCTACCCGTCGCCTTTCAAGCTGTAGCGTTGTTGACTGCACTCGCTCACCCCAGTTACTTACTCAAGTAAGCGCCTGGGGACTCACGAGCTGGCCGCCTAGCTACAACTTGAAATTCATAGGGTATATCAGAAAGCGATGCCATCTCTTAAGCATCCGTTGCCGCGCGAGCGGGCCAACGTCTTGAGCGACAGCTGATGACTTACCAGTTTACCAGCTAAATCGCCCCGGGCGGCAAAAATATCATCAAATACAGTGCGGCGGCGTTATACCCAACCGGCAACGGCCGCCGATGCCTGCGCCTCCACGTCGCCCTGGCGCGGTTCCCCCTCCGCCAGTTTGAATACCGCCACCGCCTGCGCCAGCAGGGCCGCCTGTTCCTCCACGCCGACGGCGGTGGTCGCCACCTCCTCCACCAGCGCGGCGTTCTGCTGGGTCACCTGATCCATCTGGGTCACCGCCACCCCGACCTGCTCGACGCCTTTGCTTTGCTCTTCCGACGCATAGGAGATGTTATCCATCAGCGACGTCACCTGGTTCACCGAGCCGACGATGGCATTCATCGTCTCGCCCGCCTGTTCCACCAGCCGCACGCCGGCGGCGATATCGCCGGTTACGCCGTCGACCAGACCGCTGATCTCCTTGGCCGAAGTCGCGCAGCGCTGCGCCAGATTGCGCACTTCGCCGGCTACCACCGCAAAACCCCGCCCCTGCTCCCCGGCACGTGCGGCCTCGACGGCGGCGTTCAGAGCCAGAATGTTGGTCTGGAAGGCGATGCCGTCGATCACGCTGGTAATATCCCCCACCTGACGCGCGCTGTCGTTGATCGCCCGCATCTTGTCGATCGCGCTGGCCATCAGCGTTTCGCCGTTGCGGGCAATGCCGGCGGTCTGATTGACCATGCCGGCGGCCTGAGTGGCGTTATCGGCGTTTTGCCGCACCGTGGCGGTAATCTGCTCCATGCTGGCGGCGGTTTCCGTCAGCGCGCTGGCTTGTTCTTCGGTGCGGCTGGAGAGATCGGCGTTGCCGACGGCGATCTCGTGCGTACCGTGGTTGATCGACTCCACACCGTCACGCACCTGCTGCACGGTCGCACTCAGCTCCTGCTGCATCGTCCGTAGGCTGGCGAACAGCATGCCGATCTCATTGTTGTTGCGTACCGCGATCTCGCTGCGTAGATCGCCGCGCCCAACCTTTTGCAAGTGTTCGGCGATCTGGCGCAGCGGCAGAATCAAGCGCCGGCGGAAATCACGCTGCACGGCGACCAGAAGCAACAGGATCGCTGCCAGGGTGCCGCTCAGCAGGCGGGCGAAGACTTTTTGGGTCTGCTCCGCCTCTTCCACTGCCAGACGGTGGGCGGCCACCGTGGCCCGCATGTAGTCGGCAAACTGGTTATCCAGCCGCTGGCGCACCTGGCGCTTCTCTGCCGCCATGGCGTGCAGCCGCTCGATCAGCGCCGCCTGTGGCGTGTCGGCCAACAGCGTCAGTTCTTGCTTCAGCACCGCCTGCTGCGCCAGGTAGACCTTTTTCATCGCCTCGCCCAGATCCGGGCGCGATACCGTCAGGCCCGGCGTCTCCCAAAACAGGTTGAAAGCGACGTCGGCGCTGCGCAGCTCACCTCGCGCCTCATCGATACCCTGCTGAATATCGGCTCTGCTGGTCTGCGCCCAGCGCTCGAACGCCATGTTGTCGATCAGCGTCTGCGTTTGCAGCAAAGCACGCCAACTGCGGTTCAGCGCCGCTTCCTCGTCGGAGAAGGTGCTCATCCTGTCGATACTGTGGCCGTTTTGCTGCATGAAATAGAAGGCAATGGCGCCAGTTCCCATGGGCATCAAGCCCAGCAGCAACAGCATCATCATCAGCCAGGTGGCTATTTTCATATTTTTCAGCATAAGTCGTCTCCGTTGACAGTCACACCGGCGAGGGGAAATTCCCCGCCTGGTAGGGGCTATATCGGTACGAAACGACAACGGTTTAGGGTAAAAACAAAATAATGCAATTATTCATTCACCAAACTAATAACAAGCTAACAAAACATCCTTTTAATTGATTTTTAAGCTAAAAAAAACCCCGGTCAGTTGACCGGGGTTCTCAGCACACAAGCGTGTGGGGGATGATTACATCATGCCGCCCATGCCGCCCATGCCACCCATGCCGCCTGCTGCGCCCAGATCCGGTGCGTCAGCCTTCGGCAGGTCGGTGACCATGCATTCGGTGGTGATCATCAGGCCAGCCACGGAAGCCGCGTACTGCAGAGCAGAACGGGTCACTTTGGTTGGATCCAGGATACCCATCGCGATCATGTCGCCGTATTCTTCAGAGTAAGCGTTGTAGCCGTAGCTGCCTTCGCCCGCTTTCACCTGGTTGGCGATAACGGAAGCTTCTTCACCGGCGTTGACCACGATCTGACGCAGAGGGGCTTCCATTGCGCGCAGCGCAACTTTGATACCCACGTTCTGGTCTTCGTTGTCGCCTTTCAGCGAGGCGATTTTGCCTGCAACGCGGATCAGCGCGACGCCGCCGCCGGCAACCACGCCTTCTTCCACTGCGGCGCGGGTTGCGTGCAGGGCGTCTTCAACGCGGGCTTTCTTCTCTTTCATTTCAACTTCAGTGGCTGCGCCAACCTTGATAACGGCAACGCCGCCGGCCAGTTTCGCTACGCGCTCCTGCAGTTTTTCACGATCGTAGTCAGAGGTCGCTTCTTCGATCTGCTGACGAATTTGAGCAACGCGGCCCTGGATGGTCGCTTCGTCGCCCACGCCATCGATGATGATGGTGGTGTCTTTGTTGATCACAACGCGTTTTGCCTGACCCAGGTCTTCCAGAGTGGCTTTTTCCAGCTCCAGACCGATCTCTTCAGAGATAACGGTACCGGCAGTCAGGGTCGCGATGTCCTGCAGCATGGCTTTACGACGGTCGCCGAAGCCAGGTGCCTTAACGGCAGCCACTTTCACGATGCCGCGCATGGTGTTGACCACCAGGGTCGCCAGCGCTTCGCCTTCTACGTCTTCAGCGATGATCAGCAGCGGTTTGCCTGCTTTGGCAACGGCTTCCAGCACCGGCAGCATTTCGCGGATGTTGGAGATCTTCTTGTCGGCCAGCAGGATGAACGGGCTTTCCAGCTCAACAGAACCGGTTTCCGGCTTGTTGATGAAGTATGGAGACAGGTAACCGCGGTCGAACTGCATACCTTCAACCACGTCCAGCTCGTCTTGCAGGCCGGTGCCTTCTTCAACGGTGATAACGCCTTCTTTGCCCACTTTCTCCATCGCTTCCGCGATCAGTTTACCCACGGTTTCGTCGGAGTTGGCGGAGATGGTGCCGACCTGAGCGATAGCTTTGGAATCGGAGCAAGGTACGGACAGTTTTTTCAGTTCTTCAACCGCAGCGACAACCGCTTTGTCGATGCCGCGCTTCAGATCCATTGGGTTCATGCCTGCAGCAACCGCTTTCAGGCCTTCGGTGATGATGGATTGAGCCAGTACGGTTGCAGTGGTGGTGCCGTCGCCCGCCGCGTCGTTCGCTTTGGAGGCCACTTCTTTCACCATCTGTGCGCCCATGTTCTCGAACTTGTCTTCCAGTTCGATTTCACGCGCAACGGAAACGCCGTCTTTGGTGATGGTCGGTGCGCCGAAAGATTTATCCAGCACTACGTTGCGGCCTTTCGGGCCCAGGGTCACTTTTACTGCATCAGCGAGAACATTCACGCCGCGGAGCATTTTCACGCGAGCGTCATTGCCGAATTTTACGTCTTTAGCTGCCATTGGTATTTCCCTTCAACTCGTTCAGTTCAGAAGATAAAGCGCAATTACGCTTCAACAATTGCCAGAATGTCGCTTTCGGACATGATCAACACTTCTTCATTGTCGATCTTCTCTGCTTTCACGCCGTAGCCGTCGTTGAAAATCACGATATCGCCAACTTTCACATCCAGCGGTTGGATGTTGCCGTTTTCCAGCACACGCCCTTTACCCACTGCAACCACTTCACCGCGAGTGGATTTACCCGCAGCAGAGCCAGTCAGGACGATGCCGCCAGCAGATTTTGATTCAACTTCTTTGCGCTTGACGATAACGCGGTCATGCAATGGACGAATACTCATTGAACGCTCTCCTGTAAGAAGGTCTCTATCAGATTTAGGGTTGTACACCGGATGGTTGTTATTACCGGCCTCGTGGCATTTGAGATGGGGGCGTTCCGGCCCCCTTCAAGGGGGCGAACAAAAAAAATTTCGCATTTTCGGTCCGACAAGTGCCGCAGAGATGAAAAACGCGGCCTGAGCCGCGTTTGCTTAACGATCGTGAGGTTTGCGATCCTCGTCCGGGCGGTGTTCCAGCACCGGGCGTTCGTCGTCCTTGCGCTGGAATTCGCCGTCGAAGGTATTGCCGTTGGCGGCGTCGCCGCCCGTCCAACCGCCGGGGCGATACACCGACAGGTGCGGCATCAGCTTCAGCGTCAGCGATTTTTGCACCGGCGGCAGCAGCAGCAACAGGCCGAGGAAATCGGTGAAGAAGCCCGGTATCAGCAGCAGGAAGCCCGCCAGCACCAGCGAAACGCTTTTCACCATTTCCGCCGCCGGGCTTTCGCCGGCCGCCAGTTTTTGCTGCATCTGCACGAAGGTTTTCATGCCCTGATTGCGCACCAGCGAAATGCCGACGCAGGAGCTGAACACCACCAACAGCAGGGTGACAGCCACGCCGAGCACGGCGGCGACTTTGATAAAGATGGATATTTCTATGTAAGCCAGCAGAAATATCAGCAGTAGCGGTAACCAGCGCACCTGGTTCTCCTATCGGTAGGTAAGGCACGGCCGCCACGGGGCGACGGCGCGAAAAAAGAGGCCGTAAACGGCCGACACCATTACAATGAGGGCATCCCCCCACCATTTCAACCGAGAGCCGGTTTTTATTGCTAAAGTTCACAAACGTGAAAGAAGTCACAGAACCGGAAAAGGGCATATCCTTAAACACCATAAGGTGATCTGGATTCAGTCATTTCTTATCAACCAGCATATGATCTGGGCAGCAACGGGCGATTTGGTTAATCGTTTCACGCCCCAAGCCTTCGGCAACATTAATTTAGGCTGTGCCCTTACTAGCCTTGACCTGACAAATTATTAATTCGGCAGCAACACATAGAGAAGGTTCTCATGTCAAACAACATTCGTATCGAAGAAGACCTGTTAGGAACACGTGAAGTCCCCGCAGACGCTTACTACGGAGTTCACACTCTGCGTGCGATTGAAAACTTCTACATCAGCAACAGCAAAATCAGCGATGTCCCCGAGTTCGTTCGCGGCATGGTGATGGTGAAAAAGGCCGCGGCGATGGCCAACAAAGAACTCAAAACCATCCCACGCAAAATCGCCGACGTGATCATCCAGGCCTGCGACGAGGTGCTGGATAAAGGCAAGTGCATGGATCAGTTCCCGGTGGACGTGTTCCAGGGCGGCGCAGGCACCTCGCTGAACATGAACACCAACGAAGTGCTGGCGAACATCGGCCTGGAGCTGATGGGCCATCAAAAAGGCGAATACCAGTACCTGAACCCGAACGATCACCTCAATAAGTGCCAGTCCACCAACGACGCCTACCCGACCGGGTTCCGCATCGCGGTGTACGCCTCCAACCAGAAACTGATCGACGCCATCAACCAGCTGCGTGAAGGCTTCGATCGCAAGGCGAAAGAGTTCGAAACCATCCTGAAAATGGGCCGCACCCAGCTGCAGGACGCAGTGCCGATGACCCTCGGCCAGGAATTCCACGCCTTCAGCGTGCTGCTGAACGAAGAGACCCGCAACCTGCACCGCACCGCGGAGCTGCTGCTGGAAGTTAACCTGGGCGCCACCGCCATCGGCACCGCGCTCAACACCCCGGAAGGCTATCAGCCGCTGGCGGTGCAAAAACTGGCGGAAGTCAGCGGCCTGCCGGTGGTACCGGCGGAAGACCTGATCGAAGCCACCTCCGACTGCGGCGCCTACGTGATGGTGCACAGCGCACTCAAACGCCTGGCGGTGAAACTGTCCAAAATCTGTAACGACCTGCGCCTGCTCTCCTCCGGCCCGCGCGCCGGCCTGAACGAAATCAACCTGCCGGAGCTGCAGGCGGGGTCGTCCATCATGCCGGCCAAAGTGAACCCGGTGGTGCCGGAAGTGGTCAATCAGGTGTGTTTCAAGGTGATTGGCAACGACACTTGCGTTACCATGGCGGCCGAAGCGGGCCAGCTGCAGCTGAACGTGATGGAGCCGGTGATCGGCCAGGCGATGTTCGAGTCGATCCACATCCTGACCAACGCCTGCTACAACCTGCTGGAAAAATGCATTAACGGCATCACCGCGAATAAAGAAGTCTGCGAACACTACGTCTTCAACTCGATCGGTATCGTCACCTATCTGAACCCGTTCATTGGCCACCACAACGGTGACATCGTCGGGAAGATCTGCGCCGAAACCGGCAAGAGCGTGCGCGAAGTGGTGCTGGAACGCGGCCTGCTGACCGAAGCCGAGCTGGATGACATCTTCTCCGTGGAGAACCTGATGCACCCGGCTTATAAAGCTAAACGCTATACGGATGAAAATGAACAATAACAGACCTACCCGGTAGCCCTGAAAGGCACGCTAAATCCTCTGGATAGCGTGCCTTTTTACTTTCCGGCGCCCACAAAATTTTAACGTTTGATTTTCAATTTCTCTCATTTTAAGGAGTAAACACTATGCTAGCCGTAGAATTGGTTATCGTTCTGCTGGCCATCTTTTTAGGGGCCAGGTTGGGCGGTATCGGTATCGGGTTCGCGGGGGGGTTGGGCGTTCTGGTCCTGGCGCTGATCGGCGTCAAGCCAGGCAGCATTCCCTTCGACGTGATTTCCATCATCATGGCGGTGATCGCGGCGATCTCCGCGATGCAGGTCGCCGGGGGGATGGACTATCTGGTGCAGCAGACCGAAAAACTGCTGCGCAAGAACCCCAAACACATCACCATTCTCGCCCCTATCGTCACTTACTTCCTGACCATCTTCGCCGGCACCGGCAACATCTCGCTCTCGGCGCTGCCGGTGATCGCCGAGGTGGCGAAAGAGCAGGGCATCAAGCCTTGCCGCCCGCTGTCGACCGCCGTCGTCTCCGCCCAGATCGCCATCACCGCCTCGCCGATCTCCGCCGCGGTGGTGTACATGTCTTCGGTGATGGAAGGCCACGGCGTCAGCTACCTGCACCTGTTGATGGTGGTGATCCCATCCACCTTCTGCGCCGTGCTGGTGATGTCGCTGCTGGTGACCTGGCTGTTCGACTCCAAGCTGTCTAACGATCCGGTGTACCTGAAACGCCTGGAAGAAGGCCTGATCACCCTGCGCGGCAACAACGCGCTGGCGATCAAACCGCGCGCCAAAACCTCGGTGCTGCTGTTCCTGCTGGGCGTGCTGTGCGTGGTCGCCTACGCCATCATCAACAGCCCGGGCCTGGGCCTGGTGGCCAAGCCGCTGATGAACACCACCAACGCCATCCTGGTCATCATGCTGAGCGTCGCCACGCTGACCACCCTGCTGTGCCGCGTCGACACCGACATGGTGCTGAACTCCAGCACCTTCAAGGCCGGCATGAGCGCCTGTATCTGTATCCTCGGCGTCGCCTGGCTGGGCGACACCTTCGTGCAAGCCAACATCGACTGGATCAAAGAGACGGCCGGCAGCGTCATTCAGGCGCACCCGTGGCTGCTGGCGGTGATCTTCTTCTTCTGCTCGGCGCTGCTGTACTCGCAGGCCGCCACCGCCAAGGCGCTGATGCCGATGGCGCTGGCGCTGAACGTGTCGCCGCTGACCGCCGTCGCCTCCTTCGCCGCCGTTTCCGGCCTGTTCATCCTGCCGACCTACCCGACGCTGGTCGCCGCGGTGCAGATGGACGATACCGGCACCACGCGCATCGGCCGCTTCGTGTTCAACCATCCGTTCTTCATTCCCGGCACCATGGGCGTGATCTTCGCGGTGGTATTCGGCTTCCTGCTCGGCAGCGTCATGCTGTAAGGCTTAGACCGGGGCTGCGGCCCCGGTTTTCCTTCTGGCGATAAACTCGCCTTCTAGCCAATCCGCCTTCAGGGTATAGTGCCCATTCAAACCGATGAGAGGGCTGAAGATGTCTGATTGCGAAGCTGTCGTCATACTCTGTACCGCACCCGATGAAGCCAGCGCCCAGGAACTGGCGGCGCGGGTCTTGGGCGATAAGCTGGCGGCCTGCGCCACGCTGCTGCCCGGCGCCACCTCGCTGTATTACTGGGAAGGGAAACTGGAACAGGAATACGAAGTGCAGATGCTGTTCAAAAGCGATCGCCGCCGTCAGCAAGCCCTGCTCGACACCCTGAAACAACATCACCCTTACCAGACGCCCGAGCTGCTGGTCTTGCCGGTGATGGCCGGAGATAAAGACTACCTGTTATGGATCAACGCTTCCTTAAACTGATGTTGCTGCTGTGCAGCCTGTGCTTCCTGCCGCAGGCGGCACAGGCTTCGCTGTTCGCGCCGAAGGGCGGCAGCCAGTTCGTGCCTGTCGATCAGGCCTTCACTTTCGATTTCAAACAGCAAGGCAACCAGGTAACGCTGAACTGGCAGATCCGCCCCGGCTACTACCTGTATCGTCAGCAGATCAAACTGGTGCCGCAGCAGGCGACGCTCGGCGCGTTTACCCTGCCCGAAGGACTGAGCCACAAGGATGAATTCTTCGGCGAAGTGGCGATTTTCAAACAGCAGCTGAATCTGCAGGTGCCGCTGCAACAGGCGGCGGCCAACGCCAGCCTCAGCGTCACCTATCAGGGCTGTGCCGAGGCCGGCTTCTGCTATCCGCCGGAAACCCGAACCATCCCGCTGGACGCGGTCAGCGCAGCCGCGCCGCTCTCGGCCTCTGCGCCGGCTGAAGCCCCCGCCACACCGGCCAGCCTGCCGTTCTCGCCGCTGTGGGCATTGCTGATCGGCATCGGTATCGCCTTCACCCCGTGCGTACTGCCGATGTACCCGCTGATCTCCGGCATCATCCTCGGCCGCGACCGGCCGCAAAGCAGCGGCCGCATTCTGGCGCTGGCGGTGGTTTACGTGCAGGGCATGGCGCTCACCTACACCCTGCTGGGCTTGGTGGTGGCCGCCGCCGGATTGCAGTTCCAGGCGGCGCTGCAGCATCCTTACGTCCTGATTGGCCTGTCGGTGCTGTTCATCGCGCTGGCGCTGTCGATGTTCGGCCTCTATTCCCTGCAGTTGCCCTCAGCGCTGCAAACCCGGCTGGCAAACTGGAGCAACACCCAGCGCGGCGGCTCACTGACCGGCGTGTTCCTGATGGGCGCCCTGGCCGGGCTGATTTGTTCCCCCTGCACCACCGCGCCGCTCAGCGCCATCCTGCTGTATATCGCCCAGAGCGGTAATCTGTGGGCCGGCGGCGGTACGTTGTACCTGTACGCGCTGGGGATGGGCATTCCGCTGGTGATCGTCACCCTGTTCGGCAACCGCCTGCTGCCGCGCAGCGGCCCGTGGATGCAGTACGTGAAAGAGGCCTTCGGCTTCGTCATTCTGGCGCTCCCGGTGTTCCTGCTGGAGCGGGTGATCGGCGACCTGTGGGGCATGCGCTTGTGGAGCCTGCTCGGCCTGGCGTTCTTCAGCTGGGCCTTCGCCCTGAGCCTGAGAAGCACACGCGGCTGGACGCGCGCTCTGCAACTGCTGCTGCTGGCGGCGGCGGTGATCGCCGCGCGGCCGCTGCAGGACTGGGCTTTCGGCACCGACCAGGCGCAGCAGGCGGCTCAACCGCATCTGGCCTTTACCCGCATCAACAACGTCGAACAGCTCGATCTCGCGCTGCAACAGGCGCGGGGCAAACCGGTGATGCTGGACCTGTACGCCGACTGGTGCGTAGCTTGCAAAGAGTTCGAGAAATACACCTTCAGCGACGCCGCGGTGCAGGCGAGCCTGGCCAACGCGGTGCTGCTGCAGGCGGATGTGACCGCTAACAGCGCGGAACAGGCGGCGCTGCTGAAGCACCTGCAGGCGCTGGGGCTGCCGACGATCCTGTTCTTCGATCCGGCGGGCCAGGAACTGACAGCACAGCGGGTCACCGGTTTTATGAAGGCGGAAGCCTTCAACGCGCATTTGCAGAAAGTGATGTGATAAATAACACTGAGGTTCTGAACCGAAGAGGAGGAAGCACAAGTGCAACGTGAACACGTCCTTGATACCGCGCTGGGCCTGTTGGAACAACAGGGCCTGGCGACCGCCACATTAGAGATGCTGGCGGAAAAACTCGACGTTCAGCCCGGCGATCTCAAGCGGTTCTGGCCTGATCGCGAAGCGCTGCTGTACGACTGCCTGCGCTACCACGGCCAACAGATCGACACCTGGCGCCGCCAGCTGCTGCTGGACGAGAGCCTGAGCCCGCAGCAAAAGCTGCTGGCGCGCTATGACGTGCTGGCGGAATACGTGCAGCAAGACCGCTACCCCGGCTGCCTGTTTATCGCCGCCTGCAGCTTCTTCCCGGAAACGGATCATCCGATCCACCAACTGGCGGAGCAGCAAAAGCTGACCTCACTGGAGCTGACCCGCGAACTGCTGCGCGACATGGACGCCGACGACGCCGACATGGTGGCACAGCAAATGGAGCTGATTCAGGAAGGCTGCCTGAGCAAACTGCTGGTAAAACGCCAGCTCCAGGACGTATCGGTCGCCAAACGGCTGGCGGAAGACATCTTGCAGGTGGCGCAGTGCCGCCGCAACGGGGCGTTGAGCTGAATCGGCAGGGTTGGCGGCACAGCCAACCCAAGGTGATAGCCAGAACAGGCGCATTTTTTGCGCCCTTTGCCTGAAAAGCCAGCAACCGGAGGTATTTTAACGTCTTTAACGCATAAAGCCGTTGACGGCTTTCGGCCAATACGGTTTAATGCTGCGCGTTGCCCGGATAGCTCAGTCGGTAGAGCAGGGGATTGAAAATCCCCGTGTCCTTGGTTCGATTCCGAGTCCGGGCACCACTATTTAGAGAACCCAGCCTATGGCTGGGTTTTTGCTTTTCAGGAACAGGACTCTCCATCGAACTGCGTTCGATTATTCGGCCAAAGGAGCTTACACTGCGGGCCAGCGGCATAGGCGAATGCTCCCTTCTCTACTTGTATCCCCCAAAAACGTTGGCTCCAAGGGTAAGCGAATTGCCGCATTCTCGGTATTAGGCATGAAAGTGGCGGTGCCAGGCGAGCAATGCCTAATTTCGTTGAGGCGGATACTTACTCTCTGGTAAAAAACGCTACGTCATACAATGCGTAGCAGCGTCAATGATGACGTCGCAATGCCAACCAACGGGAAGAATGGCCGAGTTCTTGAATAGATAGCTGCCTTTTCTTCATCCGCTGCGCATGTTTGTAGAATGAATAGATGCTTAAACACAACAAGAATATCGCGAAATAAAACAAATCCACTTAACCTTTCCCTTGGTGTAGATAATACCCCACGTAAATTACGTACAGCTACCATCACTGCCAACGATAATAATTCACCGAACTTATATTTTTAGTCGGAACAACAGGATATTTAATCAACAGTCACAAAAAAAGCAGGGAGGATAACCCTGCTTGTCATTTAAAAATCAATATTACTGGCATAGCGGCGAGTATTTTTTCATAAACGGCGATTCACAGATCGCATTCATGACTTCGCCTTTATCTTTTTCTTTAGGCTTGACGCCTGTGTTGGTGTTGCCCGCACATTGCCCACCATTTTTCCCTTGACCATTGATGCATTGACCAAAATCGCTATTGCCGGCGCCGCTGGCGTTGCCATTATTGCCCTGCACGTTATGATTGCCGTTAAAACCGGCATGTGCATAAGATGCCATCATGATGCAAGCGCCAATAAGTAAAGCCGCTGTCTTTTTCATAACTTTCCCTTTTGCTATCTAACAAATGAATAAAACAAGAATTAACATTCTCCCGGTAAATGTTAATCAAAATAAACTATCCTTTAGCGATATAAAGATAACAGATGGGAATAATTAAAATCATTCCCCATCACGGTTAGGAATACTCTGCCTCTGGTGATAGTAACCAATACATAAAATCATGGCTGCGATTTAACATCAGCTTACCCATTACCGAACGTTTATGGCTGTGCACCGTTTTAACGCTCACCCCCATTATTCTGGCGGTTTGCGATTGATCCAACCCACGCCGCATATAGCCGATAACCTGCCGCTCACGAGGGGTCAGCACTAGACCGGAAAAATGGCATACCGGGCCGGGATTGGCCAGGGCATCGGTCAACAGCGTAAACAGCCGTTGTTGATCGTCGGTTCGGTAAAGCACTCGCTTCGCTCGCCTGGCTGCAACGGTCTGCCTTTCTTTAATGGTGACGACGTGTGCCCTTGAATAGGCAGTCCAACGCCGGGCACGCCGGATCTGTGAGGTCAACACGATGTCAGGCCGCTCATCGCTGCCTGGCAGCAGGAAATGCGCGACTTTATTATACTGCTGCGCATATTTCGCAATACTTAACCGCAAGCCGGTAGCGAAATAGCGATTTTCGTCATCAATCACAATATTGATCGATTTCATTCCCTGAGCCTCCTGTAGGCATAGTATTAATTCGTGCCTGCGATAACCGTTCGATGGATTTTTACTCCAGCTCTCACGATATATGTTTAAACAATAGCGAATCTTTCAGGCCCAACCCGTTACATCGCCAGGAAAACATCACATGCGTTCTTCCTCCAAAATAAGCGGCTATGCTGCGATAAACTTACTGATAACGACTTAGTTAATACGCTCGATAGCAGATTATTTTATGCAACCTCCACAATGGCCACTACCGAAGCAGAAAAGGGTCCCGTGTGTGAGGTGTTCGCATTTTTGAGATCGCCGTCGATAAATATCTCTTGCGTACCAGCAACCACCGTAACAAAACTCTCCAGAGAGTTAACGCCGGGCTTCGCGTTTCGCACTTTCAAGCTGACACTAAGCTTGCCATCTTGACTTAACTTCATATCCGTTACACTGGAGGCAAACTTAACTCGTATATCCGTATCATTCGAGCAATTAACTTTAAATGAACCGCTGGCCTGCCGGCTGGCAACATCGCTTCTGATTGGACCAAAATCGACTACGGCATCGGTGTCAAGAATATCGCAGCTTGCCGTCAGTGGAATAAGCTCGCTGCAGTCAAACAGGCCACCATCGACATTCCCAATAGCTGAAGCTCGCCAACTATAGATACAGGTTTTAAACCCCGGCCTTTTCCCCTCGGCCCCTGGACGGTACAGTGCCGACTTGGTTACTCCGAATCCGCCACGGAGCTTCATCAGCGGCACCAATTCCCCAATGGTTTGGGCAGTCGCTAAACTGGTATTACAGTTACTCGTATTACACTGGTTAGGGGGGGTTCGATCAACCAAAGGTATAGAGATCATGGCTCCACCGGGGTAGACATTACCATCCCAATGAGCAGAGTAGAGCCCAAAGACGTAGCCACATGAATATCCGGTATTAGATGTGGTGTAGTGGCATGCATTCCAACTGGGTATCGGTGCTATATCGTTCAGCGTAGTGGTGATCAGATAAGTTCCCGGTTCCTCTCCTTTTCTGACGCTGGTGGGCGCGTCGTGGTATGCCGCATTAGCCCAGCTGGCCCATCCCAGCAATATGCCCAGAAATAATAAAAACCCTTTCATCGTGTGCCCTTGACGTAGAAACATTATCCCTCCTTAGACATCGTAAAGATTTCATACCGATTGCCACAATAAAAAAACAATCCGCATGCCAGCCCCTAGTTAAATAGGTAAAACCGCCCTCAATCTTCTTATGCCTTATAAAAACGGCGCAATCGCACGCACTATAACCCATAGCGTATTAAGCTAGATTAATCCTTCATATCACTTCTAACACGCGATCTTTTACATTAATTCAATAATGGCCACCACAGGAACAGAAAACGGGCCGGTGTGTGAGGTGTTATTATTCCGAAGCTCACCGTCTATAAATATTTCTCTGTTGCCACCAGGTACTTTTACATAATTATCACCCACGCCGGCGATCAGATCCCTAAACTTCAGGCTGGCGGTAAGCCGCCCATCCTGGCTTAACGGCATATTGGTGACATTGGAATTAAACTTAACGCGCAAGTAAGCCTCGCTGGAACAATTTACCTTGATGCTCCCCGTAGCCTGCCGGGCCGTCACGTCGTTGCTGAATGAACCGAAATCGACGACTGCGTTAGTATCGAGGATATCGCAAGTGAGCGTCTTGGGTATCGAGGGAGTACAACCGAACTTAGCAAAATTAGGATTTGAGAAACTTAAGCAGAGTTGAATATCCCAACCGCCAACCTGCCTCAGCTCTCTTGGCGAGCTTTGCCCATTGCGCCCTAAGTACCTGATTAACGGCGCCAGCTCCCCCATGGTCCGGGCCGTGCGCGTGCTGGTATTGCAATCCGCCGTGTTACATGAACTGTTAGCATCGACCAACGGCACGCTTAAAACTGGGTTCCCCCCCACGGTCATCACCAGAGCCATCATGCAGGGGTTTTTAGATTGAAAACAATAGTTAGGTAATGTCGAATCCGATGAAACATTGAGGAACGTAAAAGAGAGATGAGCATAGTATGCATCTTTATTCTCGATACGAGGAATGGCCTCGAAGTCAGCAGAGCGGGCCACATTCATGCCGCCAAAAAATACGATCAGCAATAAAAAAATATTTTTCATCTGGTTTTCCTCCGGCAAAATAAATTATCCGACCATCGCCAATGGCGAAAATATTCCGCCGGTTAAGTGCCGTCGGTGCGCCTCTTTCCACCGCATTTATAATGCGGCGGCTTTAATTGCTGCCGCAGCCCGGCACCGGAGCAGTGCAGCTTCGGTGCCGGTCTAACGTTTTACTCATATATGGCGGTCATGGTTGCCGACGCGTTGAAACTTCCCACAGGTAAACCCGCGTTCTCTTTGCCGATCGGCACGGCGTAGAACTTAGGCGGATTATTCTGATCGGCAACCACCACCTTGGTATTAGGTACATAGGTTTTATCCCCATCCCCCTCGATGATACGCAACCCGAAATTAGCAAATTGCGGGAGGGGTTGGGCCTGGATCGAGCTGTAATCGCCCCATGGGACGGTCGTATAGCCCAGCATCACCTTAAGCTGGCCGCTGCCTGGTGAACCGCCGCTACAGCTGACGGTGTAAGGGATCGGCATTTTCTTGTAGGTTTTACCATCAACCTTGGTGCCCACCACTTCCTGAAAATCAACGCTGATATCTTTACCCGTGTTGAGGACGCAGTCGGGCGCCGCCACCAGCTTACCGGTAAAGTTCACATCTATCGCCTGCGCCGCGCCGCTGGCCAGCAATCCCATGCAGGCCAAGGCGGCCAACCCTGGTATATATTTCATCTTCATCTCCTTATTGAACCTCGACTAATAATGTGGCGGAACTGGAAAAGTTCCCGCCACTCAACTTGGCGCCGCCGCGCTTGACCGGTACGGCATAGAGCAGTGGATAATTGGGATAAAAAAAGTTATGCCACTCGTTCAGCTTTAGCTGCTGGCCATTTTCGAACACCAGCTTGATCGCCAAATCTTCCTTCTCGCGGGTGCGCAGCAAACCGACGCCAAAACTCGCGATATTGCCCTGCAATGACACTTTCATGTATCCGTTCGAGCCGGAGGTATCGCCACTGCAGCTCACGCTATAGGGGATCTTTTTCTTGCCGTAGTTAACGCCGTCAATGTCTGCGATATTCAGTTCGCCGAAGGGCACATCGATATCATTGCCGTCGTTGATTTCACACTTTGGCTTGCCGAAAACTTCACCTTTCACCGTGACATTCACCGTCGCAGCCTGCGCCAGCTGGCCAAAACTCAGCACCGCCAGCAGGGTGAGCGCCGAAGCGGCAGCAGTGCTGGCCGCCAGCGCGCAGCCAAGAAGGAGATATTCGCCGCCGATGGCCAGCGTGCGTCGCCCTGTATCGCCCATACCGTCCACCTCAGTCATAGTTCAGCCGGAAATCGATCGCCGCGCGGTAGGCGCCTGCCAACAGCGGCGCACGCGTGCGCTCCGCCATCACATAAAACTGCAGCCCATTATCGCCCAATGCCAGCAGCTGCGGCCGGCTGCGGCTGCCCAGCCGCACATCGCGGTTATCCGCATCCAACAGCCGCAGCCCCAGGCCTGCGGCACCCTGCACCTGCACCAGCTGCGGGTTATCCGCATCGGCCGGGGCGGTGAAGCTCACCGTGACCACCGGCTGGTAGGCATCCCACAGCCGGTAACCGAGGCGAGTGTCTCTGATGGCCGCCCCCATGCGCGTGCAGTCACGCAAGCGCAGTTGGAAGGCCACCGGCTGCGTGCGGTTGCCGGGCACTGCCAGGCTGCTCGTGGTGGTTTCACCCAGCCAGATATCCTGGTAGGCCGAAGACATCTCCAGCCGGCAGGCGCCTTCGGTCAGCGCGCCATGCACAAACAGCATGCCGTGGTTACCTGACTCTGCCCGATTCGTCAGCAAAACCAGCGCCAATAACGCCGCCTGGCCTGCCCGTCGCGTTAAAGCGCCTCTCTCCTGGCTGTTGCAGCCGCTATCGATTATTTGCATTAGTTTCCCTGCCGCTTCAACTGATGGAGCGCCGCTGCCGGCGCCGATTATCCTTGCTTCTCAGGCACCACCTGACAATCACCGGGGCCACACTTGAAGGTCAGATCCGGGCGGCCGCCATAGTCATTGACATAAGTCAGCACCGGTGCATTGCCCAGGCCAGTGGCGCCTAACGCCACGCTGCCTTTCGGCGGCACCATCAGCGGTTCAAAACCGGCGGCGGTTTTACCGCTCTTGCTGCTGCGGGCATCGACCAGCGTGATGTAATACGGGGTCGGGTTATTGGCCCTAAAGCCCGCGCCCTGGCGGGTCAGCGTCAACTGCTCTTGCCACGGGCTGTACGCGGCATTTTTGTTCGGCACGATCGCCGCCGGGCGGTAGAACAGCTTGATGCGGGTCTGCAGCGCGATCTGCAGCGTGTTGGCCTTGTTGCTCTTCGGCGGGATCTCGCGCAGGTTGAAGTAGAACAGGCTCTCGCGATCCTGCGGCAGCGCCTTGGCGGCCGGCAGCGCCTGTACCTTGACCTGGCTTTGCGCGCCCGGCTCCACCCGCTGCACCGGCGGCAACACGATCAGCGGGCTGTTGATTTTTTCACCCTGCTCATTCTCCAGCCAGCCCTGAGCCAGATAAGGCAGTTGGGTGTTTTTATTGGTGATGCTCATGCTGGCCGAGTTATCGCCGCCGTTTAAAATCACGCGGGTGCGATCCAGCGCGATAGCGGCCTGCGCCTGGCCGCTCAGCAAGGTGGTGGTTAGCAGGCCGGCTACCGACAGCGTTTTTACAGTGTTGTTTCGCATAATAAGCTTCCATTTGGTCAAAAATTGCATTTACGGGTTTTCCGGCGCATCTGCCTGGCCTTCACTGCCTGCGGCCACGCGCCGGCACGGCAGCAGCAGATCGCTCAGAGCAACATCCGTGCGCAACGCCGGCAGATCGATTTCGCATTGCGCCTTCCCTTCCCAATGCACCGTCATTTGTTCACCGGCGCGGATGCCGCTGAGGTAAACGCTGCCGCCGTCATTCACAATCCCGGTCTGCTGCCTGCGGCGGTTGAACACCTCGGCGCCAAACGGCGGCGTGCTGCCGTCCGCCAGGCGGATCACCGCCATCGCTTTCTGGCCGGAAATCACGTTGAAGCGCCGGTAGCCAATGGCCCCTTCGGTGAGCGTCGCCTGCACCACCGACTGCGTCGCTTCAGCCTCGTCCGATAAGTTGGTCAGATCGATGCTCGCCCGGCTGCGGTAAAAGTTGCCGACGTCCGTCACCACCGCTTTGCCAAACATGTTGGTGCGGCTCGTGGCGCCATAGCCACGTACCGGCACCCCGGCCACGCCATCGGTGTCCAGCATCAGGCGGGTACCACCGAAGCTTCCGCTACGGTGCAGCGCCGCCCCCTGGGCGGTAAGCGTGGCCCCGCCCAGCAGGCTCATGCCGAACGCGGAGTACTGGCCCCCCTGATAACTCGCGTTGGCGTCGATACGCGCCGCGTCGCCGTCGTGGCTGTAAAACGCGCTGGCGGAGCCGCCGTTGCGCGAGCTGCCGGCGGTCAGCTGATAGTTGTTGTGTTCATCCAACCGTTGGTAGTAGCCCACCCGCTGGTTGTTATTGTTACGGTTCCACGAACTGCTGTAGCTGAGGTTGGTATCTTCTCCCCACGGCACCGTCAGGCTCAGATACATGCCGTCGTCGTTGGTCCCTCTGGACTTGTTGCGATAAGCCGAGAGTGAGGCGCTCAGGTTTTTCCACGATCCCAGGTTGAAATAGCGCGACAGCGCCAGGCTGTAGCGTTCGTCGGTCGGCTTATCCCAGTAAGTCTGGTGGTCGTAGTTGAGATAGGTACTGACCCCCAGATCACGGAACTGCTTGTTAAAGGTGATTGTGTACATTTCTCGGCTTTTGCCGTTCCGCAAGCCGTGATAACGCGCGTCCAGGTATTCGCTCATGGTCATAAAATTTTCTTCCGAGAAGCGATAACCGGCGAAGGTGATCTGACTGTCGTATTCATCAAAGCTTTTCGAATAGCTCAAACGGTACGAGCCGCCTTTTTTGGTGCCGTCGTCAATCGGCAATCTGGCCCGCGAATATGTGGTATCAAACGACAGCGCGCCGAGCACCAGCAGATCGCGCCCCAGCCCCAGCGACAGCGCGTTATAATCGCCACCGGCGATAGCCCCGCCGTACAGCGACCAACCGTTGCTGACCCCCCAGGAGAATTCACCGGTGGCAAAGGTTGGCCCCTGCACCTGGTGCTCCCAGTTCGACGGCCGACCACCGGCGAACTTGAAGCGCACCATGCCAGGGCGCGTCAGATAAGGAATGCTGGCTGTGTCCACCTGAAACTGCTGCACGCTGCCGTCTTGTTCCTCAACCTTGACGTCCAGCTTGCCCATCACCGAATCGCTCAGATCCTGGATGCGGAACGGCCCGGCGGCGACCTGCGCCTCATACAGCACGCGCCCCTGCTGGCTGATGGTGACTTTGGCGTTGGTTTTGGCGATGCCGGTCACCTCCGGCGCATAGCCGCGCAGGTTGGGCGGCAGCATGTTGTCGTCCGACATCAGGCTGAAGCCGGTAAAGCGGAAGCTGTCGAAGAGGTTGCTCTGCAGCGAATCCTCTCCCAACGCCAGGCGCGCGCCCCACTGCGGCAACGCGCGGAAAGCGTAATAGCGGCTCCAGTCAAACGTTCTCTGGCTCGATTCCCCCGAGCCGGTCTGGTGATTGAGGCTGGTCTGCCAATCGGCCCGCAGCCGCCAGGCGCCCAGGTTGGCGCCCACCGCACCATTACCGCCCAGGCGCTGCGTCTGGCCGCCGCCGTTACTATTCTGCTGCACCTGGCCGTTCAAGTTGTAGTCCAGCAGCAGGCCGGGAATGCCGTTATCCCAACGCGCCGGCGGATCCCAATCCGGCGAGGAGTACTCTAAATAGGCCTGGGGAATGTTCAGATACAGCGCCGACACCGCCAGATCGCCCCTGGCCTCGATGCCCTTGAGGCTGCTCAGATCCAGGCACTGCTCGTTATGCCACCAGCGCAGCTGCTTGAGAAACTCGGTTTTAAGGCCCAGTTTTTCAACCAGCTCCGGCGAGACGCAGGCCGCACTGCCATCGGGATCGTTTTCCGGCGGATAGAAAACCACCGGCTGCTCATCCAATGGCTGCTTGTTCACCACTACCGTCATGCTGTACTTGCCCGGCATAATAAAGGCGCCTTTGGAAAAGCGGCCGAGATCGATATTTTTACGATCGTTGATATCCAGGATGTCAGTGTTGAACTGAATTGCATCATCCGCCCGTCCCGGCAACGCCAGGCCGCAGAGAGCCAGAGAAATACATATCCCTAATAAACTTAACGGGAGCGCCCCCGATTTAAATTTTCTCGCATCCATGATCCCGCCAACCTTTAACTTATTTATAATCAGTAGTAATCCAATTTAAAACGAATGGCGGAGCGGTAATCCCCTGCGCGCAATACCTGGCTGTTAGCCACCAGCTGCATTGAATAATTCAAGCGATAATCTTTTGTTAGGGTATTTTCTATTGACATCGGCACCCCAGGGTAAATATCTGTGCCGATGCTATCGACAATGCGTAACGCCACGCCACGGGCATCGCCGATGACGCCGAAGTTTTTTCCTTCCGCATTACCGTCAAATATCATGCGGAAATGCTGGCGCCCGGTATTGGTACTGTTTTCCCCTGCCAGCCCGCAGTTCACCAGCTTCAGCGTAAAGGGGCGGGTCAGCCCGTGCCCATCACGGGTAATTTGTTCCACCGGCAAAATTTTCATATCGATGGTTTGATCACGGCTGGCCGCTTCAAGGGCGCAGGCCGCGTTGACAATAGCGCCTTCCATATTGACTCTTCCCCAGCCAATAACCGAAGCCGTTGCCGGCATCGTCTGGGCCGTAAAAATCGCGACCAATAGGGAAGGCGCCACTACATTTTTGCCAATAAGGGCCATAGAGATTATCCCTTGCAAACAGGAATCCATTCGGGGAAAAAGCATACGGGCTAGTCCCGCATGCTATAATTATTCAACCTGTCGTAAATCGATTAGTTGTAATTTACAATGAAGTTAGCAGTACTGAAGAAGGTACCGGCTTGAATTGGTTTATTTTTATCGTCTCCATTACCACGCAGGTGAGAGGTGAAATTCAGAGTATATTCAGTATCTGCGCCCGCTTTCAGTACACCAATGTTAATTGGCGTACCCAGCTTAACAGTGTCCGCGCCATGAGAGATAACGACACCGGCGTTTTTAGCGGTGCTCATTGGACCGAATTGCAGCATATCGTCTTTAACACCTTTAAGACCGTTGAAAGTGATCGTCATCGCCGTCTCAGTAGGAGCGTCAGGCAAAATACAGTCTCTCAGCACAATATCGAACGGAGTCTTAACAGCGGAATCACGGCCATTCAGCAGGCTGGAGTCGCCGATTTGGCCCATTTTTACAGTTTGCTCAACGCTCTTCTGATCCATTGAACATGCAGCTTTCGCAATAGAACCTTCAAAGTGAACCTTACCGGTGTTAGCTGCCTGGGCCATCATAGAAGAAGCGCCGAAGGCCAATACCGCTGCAATCATAATTTTGTTCAGTTTCATAGAGATTCCTTACATTCCTTAGTAAGTAGTGGAGAAGAATTAAATCCTTAAAGTCACGCATGCAATGCAGCAGCTTTATTCCTGAGATTCCTGCGCATTGTCTCCGTGGCTAATACGCTGCGTTTCCGCGCCCCGTATCAGTGGAAACAAATTTACACTTAGCGCCTTCCATTTGAAACGTTATGTCGCAAAAATACAAAAACACAGGATTATTATCGATAAAATAATAATTAAATAGATTAAAATCACGATAAATAGGATTTAATTATCAGTATTTATATTAAAAAACTTGTAATCAGATAAACATTTCATTTCAATTACACGAATAAAGAGAAAAATCCTATTGCCCTGCAACTCAAGGGATTGAAAAAAGTACACAGAGGTCTCAGAATAATCTCTCGACAGGAAAGTTGACGGGTAAATAAAATGATTTTCATTATAAATGAGAGCATCCTCTATAACGAGGAGGAAGGCACATTGATGCATGTCGATAATGCCAGCAATAAAATAGCTTTACTGAAGCCGACCAGCAGACTGCTTTCGTTGTTCATCAAGAATAATAACAAGCTGTTGTTGCGAGAGAGGTTGCTTAATGATGTTTGGGTCGATTATGGGCTGAAAGCCTCCAACAATAACTTAAACAATTACGTTTCCGGGTTACGTAAATCACTGGCGCAGTTTGGCGCCGAGGAGATTATCGTCACCTATCCACGTCAGGGGTTTAAATTTATTGCTCGAAACATTCATGAAGCGAATGAAAATAAGGTGGAAATATATAGAGAAGAAAAGCACCGTGAAACGGAAATAGCGTCTACGCCGCCCCCCGGGACTTCTCCCCCCGGCATCCGACGAGCATTACAACGCTTAATAATGATTGCCGCTGCCTGTCTGGTGCCTTTTGCCATCATTGTGCTGTATCAAAACAGCACGCGTATCAGCGTTTACCCACTTGGGAATTACCAAAGCTGCCAGGTGTACAGTATGACTTTAGGTGGAGGAAGCCTGGAGAACATCAAGCAGGTGATACAACAGGCGGGCTTCAATTGCCGTACGCGGGCCGACGTCTATTATTACGCTAACATTCTTAATGAGAGCACTAACCAGGATGAACAGCAGGTCACCTACTGCCCGCGTACCGGTAACAGCCCTTGCATCAATAATTATATAGCCGGCAATCAACCTTAATCTTTTCGCTCTTGATACCCAGGGTCAGAGACAACATCGGCCCCCCGGTAATTCTGGGGGGGACCGTTATGCGCCAGTCACGCAGACAAAAAGCGGCGAATGGTTATCAGTAAACAGATAGTGATGCCGATCGATACGCTCGATGCGCAAATGCAGCTGCTGCCCGGCGATAGGTAACCGGCGATTCATATCCTCGCGAATAACAGAGTCCTGCGGCTTGCGGGTATTTTTCGTTACCCACATGGTGTAGTTGCTGCCGCGACGCTGGTAACTCATTTCCACGGAGCGATCGACCACATAACGTGTATCACCATCAAAAAAACTGCCGCTCATCAACATAGTGAGCTGTCGCGCGCCCTCAGGCACGATGCTCACCAGCAGCACACGCTCCATCGCCGCATCTTTATCCTGATTATACACCCGCATCGACGCCCGGCATTCCGGCACCTGCGGCATAGCGAACAGCACATAAGCGGCGGCGCAACAGCAGGCCAGCGCCGCAAAGACTAACAGCGCGTAACGGTAATGCCATATCCGGTTATTTTTCCAGACTTTCATAGTAGTTCTCGCATTGCGCTTTGCCCGCCGCCATCGCCGTCTGCGGACAATAAAAGAAGTAAGAAGATCGCACGCGTTCTGCGCTGCCTGGTACCACCGACTGGCTGTCGTAATAAAGCAGCGTCGCCGGTTCACTACAGTGAATATGATTTCGTTTATCCAGCAACGTTTGCAAGTGCGCCAAATCCGCCTTGCCGGAACCGGTCTTATGATAAGAAGCGATGAACTTCACCTCACAGCTGCCGATGTTGCCTACGCTTACCGTGCTGATCGGCGCATAGCCGGCGTCCTGCCAGGCCCACAGACCGCTCCCCGCCGCCAACAGCAGCAACGCGGCCAACCCGAGGCGCTTAAATCGCTGCGCTCGCAGCGGCTTGGTCGGCAAGGCGCTTTCTGCAGCCGCCGGGATCGGCGGCTCCGACGAACTCTCCGCCAGGCTGTCCGTCGTCTTCAACGAAGTGGCGGTAAACATAAATCCCTGGCGCGGCAGCGTGATGATAATCTCGTCCTCGCCCAGGGCGGCGAACATCTTGCGCAGGATGGAAATGGTGTTATTGAGGTTATTGCCGGAGGCCACCTGGCCGTGCGCTTCCCATACCTGCGTCAGCAGGGTATCGCGGGAGAGCACCAGGTTATTGTTTCTGACCAATGTGGACAGCAGGCGGTTCAGGGTGGCGGTGAGCGGTTGAGGCGGTAGCTCAGCATTGATATCCACCAACTCTGATCTATCTTCATGATATTTAATCTTATTATTAATTATGTATCTCATTATTCCCCGCTCAAAAAACTAATTAATAATAATTAGCCCTTGTTAAACATGAGAATAGTAGCACACGGCGTGAGTTAAGAAAATTCCTAGAAAAACGCATAAAAAGCTAAATAATCATAAATATAAGAAATAACATTGTGCTGTATCACAGGGTGCCAAACATTTAACTGATGATTATCTATTTCTTATCATGTCGACATTAAAATGCCGCCCGGAAAATACTGGGCGGCACGAGAAGTCGCTATTTTCACTAGGCTTAACGCAACAAGGCTTACTCTTTTAAACGCCGCAGTTGCCTACCCTGCCAGCCACCGAACAGCCACTGGCCGGCTATCGCGCCGAGCAACGCGCAGAACATATCGGACTGCGTGTCCCACGGGTCGCCCTGGGTGCCGAGAAACTCGTCGGCGCCCTGGCCCAGCGCCAGTGCCGCCCACCACTCGATCAACTCATACACCGCGCTGATCGCCAGCGCGATGCAGCACACCACGAAGCCCAGCATCTTGCGGCCCTGCACATAACCGCCGCGCAGCAGGATCTCGCGCGCCGCCAGCGCCGGCACCAATCCCTGGAAGAAATGCCCCAGTTTGTCGTACGGGTTGCGGCCAAGATCCAGCCACTGCTGCACCTCAAAGCCCAGCGGCACGCGAGCATAGCTGTACATGCCGCCGAAAATCAGGATCAGCGCATGGAAGAAAATCAGCGTGTAGAGCAGCGGCGTCAGCGGATAACGGCGATGGGTCAGCCACAGCAACGGCAAAACAATCAATACCGGCGCCACCTCCATCAACCAGGTGGTGCGATCGTAGGGGCTGATGCCGCTGTGGATCAGCGCGGCCAGCAGCAGCAGGGTGATAACGGACAACAACAGCGGTGTGCGTGAAGCAGGCATAACCCACGTTCCTTCGGATCAATAAGGCAATCCACACTTTATACCGCAGATCGCACGGCGAAAAAAAACAGGCTGAGCGTCGCCGCTTCGCCTGTTCGAGGGGGTTTACCCTGCGCGGGATTATTTCAGCGCTACGCGGATCACGTCGTCCGGCGCGGTCGCTTCTTTCTCGCGGCTGGAAGCCTGCTTGACGCTAACGTACAGCGTCTGGCCGTCCGGCGACAGCGCCAGGCTGTTCGGGTGGGTCGGCGTCTTGATGGTGTTCAGCACCTTGTAGCTCTTGGCGTCGATCACGCTCACTTCACCCGCCTGGCGATGGGTCACGTAAACTTCATTGCGCGCCGGGTTGAACAGCACCGCCAGCGATTCCGGCACGTCGATCTTGCTCAGGATGTTGCCGCTGCGGGTATCCACCACCAGCACCTGTGGCTGCTTGGAATCGGTGATGAACGCGCGATGGGTGGCGGTATCCAGGCTGATATTCAGGAAGAAGTGCTCTTTAGCCTCATCCAGCTTCTTGCGCGACAGCACCTTGTTGCTCTGGGTATCGATGGTCACCAGCTCGCCGTCGGCGTTGGTGACGTACAGGCGCTTGGCGGCGGCGTCCAGCGCCAGGCCGGTGCCGTATTTGCCGGTGTCGGTCACGGTGGCACGCAGGGTCAGATCCTTGCCATCCACCACCCACACCACGCTGGATTCACCCAGCCCGGTAATGTACAGGGTATCGCTGTCGGCATCCGCCACCAGCTCGCGCGGCGCCAGCGGCTTGACGGTCTCAGAGCGCTGGCGCGCGTCCAGCACCAGGCGGCCTTTCACGTCGCCGGTCTTGGCGTCGATGGCGGTCACCGAGTTATTGACGGTGTTACCGAAGAACAGCGTGCCGGTTTTAGCGTTGACGGCGGCGCCAAACGGCTTGATGTCGTTATGAATAATCTGGGTCACGTCCAGCGTGGTCGGATCCAGACGGTATACGATACCGCCCTTGTCCAGCTTGCGGCTCTGCGACGTCGCCAGGTAGAGCGCGTTCTCGCTCGGGCTGTAGGCCATTTCATAGGCGCCCTTGCCAACCGGCTTGCGCAGCACTTCCGGCGCAGTCTGCGCCAGCAACGAGTTGGAGAACAGCAGCGTGGACAGCAGCATCAGCGGGAATGCCGCGCGTTTTCCCTTGGTGATCAAAGCATTCATCGAAATCTCCTTATAGAGCCAACGGGGCAGCCGAGCGGCCGCCCTCTCATCGTTATTAAAATCAGGCTTTCTCTTCGGAAAGCAGCGCCCACCAGCTGTCGATGGTCGGGTTGCGCGCCAGCGCGATAAAGTCGATGTCGCCGCGGATCTTGCGCCAGCGGGTCGCCAGCTCCATGATGCGCACCGAATCCAGGCCATAATCGATCAGGTTTTCATCGTTGCCCATGTCTTCGCTGTCTTCGTCCAGCAGCGGCAGGATCTGCTGACGCAGCGCATCGATGCTGGCAATGCCTGCCGCCGGCAACAGCGACGCGGTGGTCACCACCCGGCCGCAGCGGCCGGCGGTATAGCGCAGCGCCATCAGGTGTTCGTCGCGCGAGAAGTCCGCCAGGCCGTCGGCCACCATGAACGGCTGGATGTTGCGCATGAAGGCGTCAATGGCGGTGGTCAGGCAGCCGATGTGCGCATACACGCCGCAGATGATCAGCTGATCGCGGCCGGACTCCTGCAGGATCTCCTGCAGCGGCGAGCGGTGGAAGGCGCTGTAGCGCCATTTCACCAGCACCGTGTCGTCTTCGTCCGGCGCCAGCGCGGCGGTCACCGCCTGCTGCTCAGGGTGCTTGTTCAGGCCCGGCCCCCACATGTCGTTCAACAGCGCGCGGTCTTCATCGCTCTGCTGGTTCGGCTGTGCGGTATAGAACACCGGAATGCCCTGCTGTTTGCAGTAGCGGCGCAGGTTGGCGATGTTCTCCACCACCTGTTTGATCAGCGCGCTGTCTTCGCCCCAGAAATTGAGGAAATACTGCTGCATATCGTGGATCAGCAGCGCGGCGCGCGGCGGTTCTACCTGCCAGGTGACTTTATTTTGCGGCAGTTCGTCCGCCGTCGGCAGCGCGTAGTCATTAAGTTTTGGAATGGCCATCGATTAATCTCCCTGAGCCTGAGTCTGTAGTTGCGCGTCGAGCTGCTGGCGCAGCCGTTTTTTGTCCACTTTGCCGACCGGGGTCAGCGGCAGGCTGTCCACCTGAATAAAGCGATCCGGCAGTTTGAAGTCCGCCACGCCCTGTTCGCGCAGGTGGCGGCGCAGCACCACCGGCTTCAGCGGCGCGTTGGCGATGATATAGGCACAGCTCTTCTCCCCCATCAGCGCGTCCGGCATCGACACTAACGCGGCGTTGATCACGTCCGGATGACGCAGCAGCAGGTTCTCGATCTCCTCGGCGGCGATCTTCTCCCCGCCTCGGTTGATCTGGTCTTTCTGCCGCCCCTGCACGGTGATGTAACCGTCTTCGCTGATGCTGATCAGATCGCCGGAGCAGTAGAAACCGTCAGCGTCGAAGGCGTCGGCGTTGTGCGCCGGGCTCTGGTAGTAACCGCGGAAGGTATAAGGCCCGCGCGTCATCAACCGGCCGACCTCGCCCGCCGGCAACGGATTGCCGTCGTCATCCGCCACCCATACTTCGTCGTCCGGCGACATCGGCCGCCCTTGCGTCGTCAGAATGTGGCGTTCGTCGTCGTCCAGCCGGGTGTAGTTCACCAGCCCTTCCGCCATGCCGAACACCTGCTGCAGTTGGCAGCCGATTTCGTTCTGAATGCGCGCCGCCAGCGTTTCGCCTAGCTTGGCGCCCCCCACCTGCAGCAGTTTCAGGCTGGCGAGCTGGGCATTGCCGCCCCACTCTTCGATCGCCTGCAGCCACAGCGTGACCGCCGGCGGCACCAGCGCCGTCACGTTGATTTGGTGCTGTTCGATCAGGCGGAAGCACTGCGCGGCGTCCGGATCGGCGGCGAACACCACCAGCCCAGCGCCATAAAACACGCCCAGCACACCCGGCGAACTCATCGGGTAGTTGTGCGCCACCGGCAGCGCGCACAGATAGCGGGTCTGCGCGTCGAAACGGCAGATCTCCACGCTGCGGCGAATGCTGTAGTAGTAGTCATTGTGGGTACGCGGGATCAGCTTCGGCGTACCGGTGCTGCCGCCGGATAGTTGGAAGAACGCCACCTGATCGGCCGCGGAAGGCTGCGCGACAAAACCGTCGCTGGCTTCGTCCAGCCAGGCGGCCAGCGCCAGCTCGCCCTCGGGCTGGCTGCGCAGCGCCACGACGCGCAGCGAAGGATGCGCATCGCGGAAGGCATTCAGGAATTGATCGTCGGCAAACAGCCCGTGCTGGCGGTCGGCGATCAGCAGCGCCGGTTTGATCTGCTCGGCATAGGCATTCAGTTCGCTGCGCTGATGGCTGAACAGCGCGTTGACCGGCGCCACGCCAATCTTCAGCAGCGCGAAGAACACGATATAGAACTCCGCCACGTTGCCCAGTTGGACCAACGCGGTGTCGCCGGATTTCACGCCGCGGCGCAGTAAAGCAGCCGCCAGGCGATCGGAACGCTGCTGCAGCTCGCGGTAGGTCAGGCTGCCCTGGGCATCGATAATCGCCGGGGCGTCGTTGTTGGCCTGGCGGTCGAGGATTTCGGTCAGCGGCTTGTCAGTCCAGTAGCCGCGCTCGCGATAGCGGCTGGCGAACTCCGCCGGCCAGGGGGTAAAGGCAATGCTCATCTTGTCGTTATCCTTGATTCATACCAAAGGCACGCAGAATGGTGCTGAGTTTGGTGCCTGTTTCATGCCATTCAGATTCGGGTGAAGAGTCTTCCACGATGCCGGCGCCGGCGAACAGCCGTACCCGATTGCCGTCAACGGTGCCGCAGCGGATAGTCACAACCCACTCGCCGTTGCCTTCGTCGTCGCACCAACCGACGATGCCGCCGAACAGGCCGCGATCGAACGGCTCCAGCTTGCCGATCAGGGCGTGCGCCTCGGCCGTCGGCATGCCGCACAGCGCCGGCGTCGGGTGCAGCAGGCAGGCCAGCGACAGGGCATTTTCGTCTGGAGACGCCGCCTCGCCGTCGATCGGCGTGGAGAGATGCCACAGCGTCGTGGTGGTCAACAATTCAGGGGTGTGCGGCACGTTCAGGTAGCGGCAGCGGCCGGCCAGCACGTCACGCATGCTTTCGGTGACGATGCGATGCTCGTGGCGATCTTTCGCCGAGGCCATCAGCCGCTCCCCCACTTCGCGATCGCGCTGCGGGTCGGCCTCGCGCCGGGCGGAACCGGCCAGCGGGTTAGAATAGAAACGGCCGCTGTCCTGGCGCAGCAGCAGCTCTGGGCTGGCGCCCAACAGCGCGCCCTGCTCCAGCGGCACATGGAAATGGAAACCGTGCGGATTCTGGGCAATCACGCGCGCCATCAGCGCATGGCGATCCACCGGCTGGCGCGTTTCGATCTCCAGCAGGCGCGACAAGACCACTTTATCCAGCTCACCGGCCTTCATCGCGTCGACGGCGTCGCTGACCATCTTCATAAACGGCTGCTGCGGCGGCAGCTCCGCCACGCCGGCCAGTTCAGGACCGTTCGCCGGCGGCCGAACGCCAGCCATAAAAGCGGCGCGATCGAACCAGCGGCTCTGCTGCGGAATAAACAGCGCCGAAGGCTGCCGGGTATCGAACGGGATGGCACCGCACAGCAGCGGTTTTTTGATACCGGCCTGGCGGGCCTCGGCAAACGCCTGCCGCACGCTGCGCTGGAACTCGCCGTTCAGGTCGGCGCCGTCTGCGGCCGGCAGGCGAATGCGGCTGAAACAACCGGTAGTGGTCAAGCTGCGGAAAGGAGAGGTAAAGAAGAAGCCCGACGCCGGAGAAAAATCAGCGGCGAACCGGTGTTCTTCGCGCTCCTGCATTTCCTTTCGATTGATGTCGTTCACGGCAGTATCCATCGCTTCGCCCTCAAGGATTTGAAGTGATAACCAATATAATAATGATTATCATTTGAGTTAATTCCGCGCTAAATTACTCGCCGATATTTGCTATGTCAATAAACGTAAGCACTTCTTTCATTTCGAAATCATGACATAAACGCTGTGGGTTTTACGCATGCCGATGATAAGCATTGCTATTTGATCCCACAGCGTTGTCTTAACGCGTTCGACTACTTTTCTATAGCGGGCTGCGGCTCCGGTTTGTGCAACGTCACCTGGCGCAAACCGGTCATGGCGAACAGCAACAGGATGCCGAGCAGCGCGGCGCCGAAGCCGAAACCGCTGGCGCTCATCGCCGGCAGCATGAAGGCGCCCATCGCCCCCAGCAGCAACGCGCCCAGCGCATCGCCCACCACGTTCTGCGCCGTCCACAGGCCGTTTATGCGGCCGAGGAAGTTGTCCGGCGTCAGGCTCTGGATCAGGCCGTATTGCAGCAGCGAGTTCAGCGCGCTCAGATAGCCGAACGCCACCAGGCACAGCAACGCCAGGCTGTACCACGGCATCAGGCCGAACAGGCCAATGGCGGCGAATGCCGCGATCGCCGTCAGCAGCATCACCCAGCCGGGGCGCGCCACGTGCGCCACGCGCCCGCTGGTGAACGCACCGATGGCCGCGCCGAGCGGCACGGCGGCGTACATATAACCGAGGTGGGCAGCGTCGATGTGCCAGCTTTCCGCCATCGCCGGGTACAGCACGCGCACCGCGCTGGCCATGGTCAGCAGCGCGCCGATCAGCGCCACCATGCCGATCACCTTGTTCTGGAACAGAAAGGAGAAGCCGCCCGCCAACGCGCGCAGCGGGTGTTCACGCGGCTGCGGTGGCGGCATCAGCTGCGGCAGGCTCAGCAACGGCAGCAGCGTCAGCAGGGTGCCGAACGCCGCCAGGCCATAGTTCCAGGCAATGCCCATATGGGCGATCACCAGGCCGCCAATCGCCGGGGAAAGAATCGAGCCGAAGCGCACCGTCAGCATGCTGATGGCGCCCGCCTGCACGATGTTTTCGCGGCCCACCAGCGCCGGCGTGGCCGCCAGCAGCGCCGTCACCCCCACCGCGCCGAAGAAACCGTCCCACACCGCCAACAGATAAATGGCCGCCAGTGAAGGCGACGGCAACAGGGCATTGAGGCACAGGCCGACGAAGCCGACGCCGCAGGTGGAACGTGCGAACAGGATTAGCCGGCGCCGCTCATAGCGATCGGCCAATACGCCTCCCATCAGCAGCCCGGCGAACATGCCACCGCCGGCCAGCGTCACCGCCAACCCGACCTGCAGGGTGGAACCGGTCAGCGCCTGGATCTGCACCGGGATGGCGATCGCCATCAACCCCAGCGCCACAATGGAGATAAAGCGCGCGCAGAACACCGCGCGGAAAGCCCGGTTAGTTTTCAACAGGCTGAAATCAAGCAGGATGGAGGGTTTGCTACTCATCGGTTGTTCACCACATCTTTAAACGGGGATTCTGCAATTGCGGAGCGCTATGCTAGCACAGATGACGAAATCAATAATGATAATAAAAATCATTGATATTCAATTGTGAGCAACCGCAAGAAACGCCGCCACACGCGGGGTAATCCCCGTGCCTGGCGGCGAGATGACGGGCGCGATCACAGCGTGCGCAAGATCCGGTTCAGCAGCGGCCCCAGCACTTTGAACGACGCCGGCGAAACGATATCGACATGCGCGCAGTCCAGCTCGTGCGCCTGCAGCGCATCGACGTACTGCGACCAGGTCTGCTGCACGTCCATCCCTTCCTGCAGCGTGCGTTTGGCGACGAACAGCGTCGCCTGGCCGTGGAAGCGAGCGGTACGCGTGTGCGACAGCAACCGCACCGAATCGGCGTAGTTGGCTTCGATGTTGTCGAACATCGCCGTGCGCGTCTCGGCCAGCGCCGGATCGAGCGTATCCTGCGACACCGCCAGAAACTGCTCGCGCTCGCGCTGCACTTCCTTCAACACGTTGTCGTCCAGCATCACGTCCCAGTTTTGGGTCTCCGGCGGATAAGTATCCAGCAGGCCGAGGAACGCCACCTCTTCGCCGCGCGCCTGCAGCCGGGCGGCGATGCCCTGGGCCAGCGTGCCGCCCAGCGAGTAGCCGATGAAGTGGTACGGCCCGTGCGGCTGGACCTGCAACACCGTCTGCAGGTGGGCATCCACCACCTGATCCATATCTTCGCTCAGCGCCAGCGGGCCATCCGGCCGCGGTGACTGGATACCGACCAGCGACCAGTGCTGATCGAGATAGCGCGGCAATACGCTGAACTGCCAGGAGAAGCCGGACGCCGGGTGCAGACAGAACAGCGTCGGCCCCTCGGTGACGCGCAGCGGCAATACGCTGTCGAAGCCGCTGCGATCGGCCTCTTCCTGCGTGCGATCTTCCGCCAGCAAGACAGCCAGTTGCTCAACGCGCGACGCCACCATCACCTGGCCGACGGACACCGCCTTGCCCAGATCGCGGCGCAGCTCCGCCGCCAGCCGCATCGCCAGCAGCGAATGGCCGCCGAGCGCGAAGAAATCGTCGTCGGCGAACACCTGCTCGCGCTGCAGCAAACGGGCGAACACCGCCGCGATCTCGCTTTCCAGCCCGGCCTGCGGCGGCCGCCCCGCCTTGCGTTCACCGCCCTGCGGCTGCGGCAAGGCCTTGCGATCCAGCTTACCGTTGGCGCTCAGCGGCAAATCGCTCATTTCCACCAGCGCCACCGGTACCATATGCGGCGGCAGACGGTCGGCCAAGGCCGCGCGCAGGGCTTGCGCATCCCAGCTCGCGCCAGGCTGCATCACCAGATAGCCCACCAGCTGGCGCGCATCGCCGCCGGCATCCACCGGCGTGCCCTGCAGCACCAGCGCGTGCGTCACCGCCTGGCGCACGCCCGGCAGCGACAGCAAGGCGTGGTCGATTTCACTCAGCTCGATACGCTGCCCGCGGATCTTCAGCTGATCGTCGCTGCGGCCCAAATATTCCACCGTGCCGTCCGGCAGCCAGCGCGCCACGTCGCCGGTGCGGTACATGCGCCCGCCCTCGCCGAACGGATCGGCGACAAAGCGGCTGGCGGTCAGATCCGGCCGGCCCAGGTAGCCGTGCGCCAGTTGCACGCCGGTCAGATACAGATCGCCCGCCACGCCCGGCGGTACCGGCCGCAGGCGCGCGTCCAGAATGCGCAGCCCGGTGTTCCATACCGGCAGACCGATCGGCACGTTGGCGCCGGTCACTTTCGCCAGTGCGTCGCCGTAAGCCGGATGCCAGGTCACGTCCACCGCCGCTTCGGTCGGGCCGTAGAGGTTATGCAACGGCACCGCCGTGCGGCTTTGCCACAGGCGGCACAGCTCCGCCGGCAGCGCTTCGCCGCTGCAGAACACCTGGCGCAACGCGGCGCAGCTCGCCACCGCCGCGTCGTCGTCCAGGGCAGCGACGAAGGCCGCCAACATCGACGGCACGAAGTGCATCGTGGTAATGCGGTGCTGTGCGATCAGCTGTTGCAGCTGCTGCGGATCGCGATGCGCCTCCGGCGGCGCCATCACCAGCCGGGCGCCGACCATCAGCGGCCAGAAGAATTCCCACACCGAGACGTCGAAACTGCACGGCGTTTTCTGCAGCACCGCGTCGTCCGCCCCCAGCGGATACTGGTGTTGCATCCACAGTAGGCGGTTGACGATCGCCTGATGGCCGACCAGCACGCCTTTCGGGCGCCCGGTGGAGCCGGAGGTAAAGATGATATAGGCCGCATGGTCCGGCGTCGGGCCCGCGATCGCCACCCCGGCGGCGTGATCGGCCGCCAGCGGCGCGTCATACAGCAAAATTTCGCCCTTGTCGGCGAAACGCGCCTGCTGCGCCGGGTTAGTGATGACCAGCCGGGGCGCGGCGTCTTCCAGCATCATCGCCAGCCGCTCGTCCGGATAACCGGTGTCCAGCGGCAGATAGGCGGCGCCCGCTTCCACGATCGCCATCAACGCCAGCGACAGGAACACCGAACGCGGCAGCGCCACCGCCACGATGTCGCCCGGCCGCACGCCCTGCGCCACCAGCTCGCGCGCCAGCGCCGTAACCTGCTCGCGCGTTTCGCGGTAGGTGAAATTGAAATGCGCATCCGCCAGCGCCGGTGCGTCCGGCGTGGTTTGCGCCTGCTGCGCCAGCAACTGGCTCAGCGTGGTCGCCGGCACCGGGTGCGCCGTGTCGTTGACCCGCGCCAGCAGCGCGTGATCGTCGGCGGTCAGCATATCGGCTTCGCCGATCGGCAACGTTGCCTGCGCGGCGAACTGCGCCAGCAGCAGCGGCAACCGCTGCAGGTGCGCCTGCAGTTCCTGGCGGCTGTAACGCTCGGCGTTGGCCAGCAGCTCCACCTTCAGCTGATGGTGTTCGTCGATAAACAGCGCAATCTCCAGATCGCGCACCGGCCCGGAGGCCAGATCGTGGGTAATGCCTTCGATACCGGCGAAATCCAGCTGGTAATCGAACATTTTGAAGTTGAAGACCGTGCCGTACAGCGGTTCGCCGTCGCCGATGCGGCCCAGATCGCGCTGCACCTGTTCGGCGTCGTAGCGCTGATGGCGGCGCACCGTTTTCAGCTCGCGGCTGATGCGGGTGGCAGCCTCATACAGCGTGGCCTGCGGCTCGAGGTGCATCTCCATCGGCAACACGTTGATCACCGGGCCGGCAGCGCACAGGGCGGCCGATCCGGTGCGGCGCATAAAGATAAAACCGGCGCTGAAGCTCGGTTGGCCGCTCAGGCGCGATACCCACAGCGCCACCAGCGCCACCGCCATATCGGCGGCGTTCAGCTTCTGCTGTGCGCCACACTGCACCAGTTCGGCGAAGGCCTGCGGATCGCAGCGCTGTTCCAATCGATGGATGCGCGGCGTGGGCGTTTGCCCAGCCAGCGGCTGCGGGCAGAGCGTGGCCGGCGGCGGCAACTGCCGCGCTTTTTCGAGCCAGAAATCGGCGTCGCGTTGCCAGGCCGGCGCCTGCCGGTAAGCCTGGTATTCCGCCACCACGTCGCTGAACGCCGTAAATGGCGTCGGCTCCAGCGCGTCGCCGCGGCAAAGGTGGGTATAAATCGCCGCCACGCGGCGAGCGATGGCGGTGAAGCTGAAACCGTCCACCAGCAGATGGTGATAGCGCTGATACCAGAACCAGCGATCGTCCGCCAGGCGCATCACCACATGGCGATACAGCGGTGCGCCGCTGCCGGCGCGCAGATCGCTCGCCAGATCGATGTCCATCAGCGCACGCGCGGCGGCTTCAGGGTCCGGCGACGTCGTCAGATCGACAAGTTCCGGCTCGTGCACCGCCAGCGCGTCGTCTAGCCATTGCACCGGCACGCCGTCGCGTTCCGCAAAACGCAGGCGCAGCATGTCCACCTCGTTCAGGCCCTGGATGATGGCCTGCAGCAGAGGCTCCACGGCAACAGGGCCGTTGAGTTCGATGGCATGTGCGACCGCGTAGGCATTGCGATGCGGGGAGATTTGATCGGCGACCCAAATGCCGGGTTGCGCCGTGACCAACGGCCATTCGCCCGCAAGCGCCGGGCCGCTGAGAGAGTTAGGGGTGTGTGACACTGCTTATTGCTCCCGTGATTACCTGGCGCCGGTCACGCCTCGCGTGCTGCGACCGGCAGAATGTCTTGCCAATGCTGTTCCAGCCATTCGGCGCACGCGGTGTGCGCCGCCGGGCCAAAGACGATCGTCCACTCGGACGGAATGGCGCGGAAATCCGGCCACAAACTGTATTGTTGTTGTACGTTGCGCAGCACCAGGCTGCGCTGCTGTTGATCATCGAACGGATTCAGGCTTTCCATCATGTGTTCCTCGTGCCGTCGCCGATGCCGGGTAAGCGGTGGCGAAAGCGGAAGCCCAGACCGCCTGCAGCCCATCGGTCAGGCCACTGCGCCAACACAGCGCGTCGTGCCCGCCTTCCACCACCCGGTAGTGCACCCGATGGCCGGCGTCACTCAGGCGCACCGCCATTTCGCCGCTGACCCGGTGCACCAGCTTTTCCTGCGAACCGGCTTCCATAAATACCTTCAGCGCGCCGTGGTTGCCCAAACCGTGCCGTTCCACCTGCTGCATCAGCCAGCAGGCATCGTCGGGAATGCTCGGCAGCTGCAGCATGTCGCGCCGCGGCCACCAGTAGGAACCGGACTGGGTGATCACCGCGCCGAAGCGCTGCGGCCAGCGCAGCCCGGCATACAGGGAAGCCAGGCCGCCAAAGCTTTGCCCCGCCACCACCGTGTCGGCCGGTTTGTCGCTGTGCGGCGCCCAGTCGGCCAGCTGCGGCATCAATTCTTCCTGCACCGCCAGCCAGAAATCGTCCTTGCAGGTTAATTCTCGCGCCCGGTGCGGCAGATCAATGATGTCGATCAGCACATACACCGCTTCCGGCAACGCCCCCTCGCGGGTCAGCTGCATCAGCGGCTCCCAAACCGGCATCTGCTTCGCCCAGAACTGGCCGTCGAGCAGGATCGCGAGCGGGCGCTCGGCCGGCTTACTGTCGCCGGTCGTGTAGATCCAGACATCGCGGCTGTTGCCCAGGCGCTCACTGCACCAGGTATGGCGCTGCAAACGCGCCGGCAGCGGCGGCGTGCAGCGCCCGCTGGCGATCTCATACTCGTCGAACGAGCGCCATACCGGCTGCGGCGGCGCATCCGGCATGTGCAGGCCGGAGACGCTGTGGCCGCTGGCGCTTTGCCAGGAGCGATAAGGGTTGAGCAGATCGGGGGTGGCGCTGGCGAACACCTGGTGCCACCAGTGGCGCAGGTTGTGCATGTTGGCGTGCGCATCGTCGCCGCTGAACGCCGGCGGCCGCTCGTCAAAACAGGGGATAAAGCAGTAGCTGCCGCGCCAGGCGCCGCTCAGCTCGGTCTGCCAGTACCACACGTCGGTACCGGCCAAACGCTGCAGGCTTTGCGGCGGATTCGGCTGGTGATGGTCGGTCAAGCAGTTAATGTTAATCCACACGCGACGGTAGGCGGAGGTCAATTCGCATCCCTGAGGATCGCGCCAGAAAAAGGTGGTTCGCCAGCGGCCGTTACCCGCCGGTTCTACCCATGGCGTACCGCGCCGTGCCACCGTCAACCACCACCCTGGACTGCCCGCATTGCTGCTGGCCAATAATCTGCTGCTTTCTGACTGTAGTTCTGTATTCACAACGCCTACCCATTTTGTAGTTGGCGGCACCGGGAACGTCGACTTTTCCCTATCGCCGGCCACCGCCCGAACGCACTGTACGCCAAATACTATTGATAATAATTTGCATTTGCAATAGTGTGTAAGGCTTGGAGATCGTGCTGGTATTGCGCGCAACGGACAGGGATCGGGGATACATCAATGGCATCCCTTGCCGCAGCCGATTTTCTATTTCCGACTACACAAAAACTACAACCGCCCTTCCCCCCCGTTCGGCGAGGGATGGCAGCAAGGTAGGACACTCAAATGAAAAGCAAGCTATCACGTTATTCTTTAGCCACTCTTATCGGCTTGGGATTGGGCGCGTCCGCGTTCGCCAACGCCGCGCAGCAGACCGACACCCCCACCACGGAAGAAAACAGCGGCGCAGCGGATAAAAAGCCGCGCGGCGAAGACACCATCGTCGTGACCGCCGCCCGGCAGAATCTGCAGGCGCCGGGGGTGTCCACCATCACTGCCGACGAGATCAAAAAACGCCCGCCGGCGCGCGACATCAGCGAACTGATCCGCACCATGCCCGGGGTTAACCTGACCGGCAACTCCACCAGCGGCCAGCGCGGCAACAACCGCCAGATCGATATCCGCGGTATGGGCCCGGAAAACACCCTGATTCTGATCGACGGCAAACCGGCCTCCAGCCGCAACTCGGTGCGTCAGGGCTGGCGCGGCGAGCGCGACTCGCGCGGCGATACCGCCTGGGTGCCGCCGGAAATGATCGAGCGCATCGAAGTGCTGCGCGGCCCTGCCGCCGCGCGCTACGGCAACGGCGCCGCGGGCGGCGTGGTCAACATCATCACCAAGAAGGCCGGCGATGCGCTGCACGGCTCGCTGAACGGCTACTTCAACGTGCCGCAGCACAAGCAGGAAGGCGCCACCAAGCGCACCGACTTCAGCCTGTCCGGCCCGCTGAGCGATTCCCTGAGCTTCCGCCTGTTCGGCGGCTACAGCAAAACGCAGGCCGACGCCTGGGACATTAACGAATCACACAAGTCCGAACGCGTAGGAGCTGCCTATGCCAGCAGTATCCCGGCTGGACGCGAAGGGGTGGTCGATAAAAACATCGACGCCTTGCTGCACTGGGACTTCGCCCATCTGCAGTCATTGGAGTTCGAGTACGCCTACGGCCGCCAGGGCAACCTGTATTCTGGCGATACCCAGAACACCAACACCAATGCCCTGGTGCAGAGCAACTACGGCAAAGAGACCAACCGCATCTACCGTGAAACCTTCGGCCTGACCCACCGCGGCGCCTGGGACAACGGCGTGAGCACCAACAACTACGTGCAGTTCGAGCGCACCCGCAACACCCGCCTGAACGAGGGCTTGGCCGGCGGCACCGAAGGCATCTTCGACACCAAAAATACCGGTTTCGGCACCACCAAGCTGGACGACTTCCTGGCGCACAGCGAAGTCAGCGTGCCGTTTGAGCTGGGCGTTTCACAGACCGCCACGCTGGGTACCGAGTGGACCCAACAGCGGATGAAAGACGGCACGTCCACTAGCCAAACGCTGATGGGCGGCACTATTCCCGGCATGGGCAACGGCACGCGCAGCCCTTACGCTTCCGCGCATATCTTCTCGCTGTTCGCCGAAGACAACATCGAGCTGACCGACACCACCATGCTGACGCCGGGTCTGCGTTACGATCTGCATTCAGAATCCGGCAACAACTGGAGCCCGGCGCTGAACCTGTCGCAGGAACTGGGCGACTACTTCACGCTGAAAATGGGCATCGCCCGTTCTTACAAGGCGCCGACCCTGTACCAGACCAACGGCAACTACCTGCTGTACAGCAAAGGCCAAGGGTGTGCGGGCAGCGATGTCAGAAACGGCTGCTACCTGCTCGGTAACGACGATCTGAAGGCGGAAACCAGCGTCAACAAAGAGATCGGGCTGGAGTTCCATAACGAAGGCTGGCTGGCCGGCGTCACCTACTTCCGCAACGATTACCACAACAAGATTGAAGCGGGTAACTCGCGCATCGCCACCAGCAGCACCGGCACGGCGGTCTATCAGTGGGAGAACGTACCGAAGGCGGTGGTGCAGGGGCTGGAAGGCTCGCTGAACGTGCCGGTCAGCGAGACCGTCACCTGGAGCAACAACGCCACTTACATGATCGAGAACAAGAACAAGACCACCGGCGATTACCTGTCGGTGATCCCGAAGTTCACCGTCAACTCGACCCTCAGTTGGCAGGCTACGCAGGATCTGTCGATGCAGTCCACCCTGACCTGGTACGGCCGTCAGAAGCCGAAGAAGTACAACTACCAGGGTAAACCGGCCACCGGCGGCGAAACCCGCGAGGTTAGCCCTTACGCCGTCGTCGGCGCCAGTGCGACCTATGACCTGACCAAAAACGTCAGCGTCACTGCCGGCATCGACAACCTGTTCGACAAACGCCAGTTCCGCGCCGGTAACGCGCAGAACGTGGGCGACCCGATTACCGGCGCGATCAACATCGCCGGCGCGGGCGCGGCCACCTACAACGAACCGGGCCGTACCTACTACATGAGCATCAACACCCACTTCTGATGACATGACCCAACGACAAAGGGGGCTCAGCCCCCTTGAGGTAAATGACAAAGCGGATGACGTTGCCGGGCTTTCATTAGGCGACAGATAGAAAACAAGGAAAATCAATTCATTGATTTTCGGCTGATAACCACAAAAGGAGGAAAAACCACGCTTTTTCCTCCTTTGTCAGCCACTAGAAAGGGCGCCTCAGCGCCCTTTTTTTATATTTATATTCAGTTACCTGGTGTGCAGTTGAATGCGCACCACGCTTTCCGGCTTGCCGGCCTTGGTGGAAGCGCCGTCGTTTTTCACCGTCACGAACAGCGCGTCGCCTTTCGGATCCAACGCCAGGCTGTTAGGGTGCGGCGGCAGGGCTACGGTTTGCAGGCGCTTGAGCGTTTTGGCGTCGAACACCGTCAGCGTCCCGGCGCCGTGATCCACGCGTACCCCTTTGCGGTTGGCGACATACAGCCGCTGGCTGCGCTCGTCGAGTAGCAGGCCGATCGGCACCTCATCCGTCAGCTCGCTGGCCAGCACTTTGCCGCTGTCCGCATCCAGCGCAAACACCCGGTGGCCACTGCTGCGCTTCACGTAGTCGTGCCCCAGATGATGGTTGCGGTAGTCGTCGCGATCGATGCCCTGATCGACGCCCAACAGGCGATTGCTCGCCGGGTCATACACCAGGTTCAGCAGCTGATCGGCCTGTACTTCGTGGGTGGCGGTGATCGCCAGCGTGTCGGCGTTAAGGGTGATCACCTGCCCCTGCATGTTGGAAACGAATACCCGACGGCCCTTCTCATCCAGCGTGATGCCCACCGCGTTGTAGCCGAAGCCCGGGATCACTTTCTCCAGCTTGCCGGCTTTGGTATCGACCACGTACAGCACGCTGTCGACGCCAAAGCCCAGGCCCGGCAGGAACAGACGGCCGCTTTGCGCGTCATACTTGAGCTCGCGGAGGCGGTACAGGTAGTCCTCGGTGATTTTGAATTTCTTCAGCTCCGCCAACAGGAAATCCAGACGCTTGCCGCTGATGCCCGCCTGCTTGTAAGCCTGCTCCAGCACCGCTTTGTCCAGCAGCTTGATGCTGCCCAGCGCGTGGTTGGTAGTGGTGTCCACCACCCCGACTTCGCCGTTGAAGGCCTGCGTCAGGTACAGGCGATTGCCCGCGTCGTTCAGCGCCACGCCGAAGCCTTTCACCTGCAGTGGGATCTCTGCCTTGATCGCCAGGGTGTTGGGATCCAGCCGCAGCACGCGGGAGCGCGCCTCTTCCTTCCAGTCCGGCGCGCTGACGAACAGCGCCTGTTGCGAGGTGCTGTAGGCCATCTCCACCACCGTCGACGATAGCGCCTCGCGCTTGATGTCCTGCGGTTTGATGCCGACATCGTCCGCCTGCGCGGCGCCGGCGACCACCAGAGAGGCCGCCACCAGCAGCGACAGTAGCGCGCGCGGGGTTGCTAGGGTTCCAGACATCCTTTTATCTCCTTGAAAATCATGCTTTCGGTTAGAGTGAAACAACGTCATGCCTGCGGCCCGGGCGGCAGCGCCGCCAGAGCGATATCGCCAGCGATGTGCTGCGCAAACTGGGTAAAGACGTGCTGAACGCCATCGGCGATCAGATTGGCCTGCTCCTGGCTGTAGTGATCCTGACGGTAGGTCATCATCACCCGCAGGGATTTCTTCCCGGCCAGATCGTCTTCCATCACCTCAAACTGCAGGCCGAGCAACGATTCGGCTTTCTCCGGCTCCACCTGACGGTAGGCGATCGCACTGCCGTCCTGCAGCCGGAACTCGCCGTTCAGCTTGATGCGGCTATGGATCTGGATGAACACTTCGAACATGTGGTTCTTGCGGTCGGCGTCCACGCCGAACAGCCCTTCTTCCACCAGATCGATCGGAATGTCGGTGTACGGCAGCGAGCCATTGATGGTGTTTTTCACCTGGCTGACCAACCCGGCCACCGTCAGCCCCTCGTCGAAGCGCACGCGGTGCACCACCACGGTGGTGAAATAGCCGACGGTATCGAAGAACTCGGCGTCGTTACGGCCGGAAGTCGAGGTGCCCACCAGCAGATCCGCCGGGCCGCCCAGCAGACGCAGCGCCGAGGTAATCCCGGCATACACCACGTTGAACAGCGACGCGTTGTTGCGGCGGGCAAGCTGATACAGGCCTTCCGCCACGGCAGGATCGACCTCGAACTCCAGCCAGCCGCCGTTGACGTCCGCCGGTGCCGGCACCGCCGGATGGGTGGATGCTTCTTGCCGGAAGATCGGCTGGCCGACCGGCGCGCCGCGCAGCGCATCAAGCCAGTAGTCCAGATGTTGCTGCTGCACCCCGGAGGCCCGCTGCTGCCGGGCGAAAGTGTGGAACTGCGGCGGCTGCCCGCTCCACTGCGGCGCCTGGCCGACGACGCGATGGCGATAGGCGATGCCCAATTCGTCCATCATCAGGTTGAGCGACCATTCATCCAGCACCACATGGTGGAACAGCAACGACAGCAGCTGTTGGCCGTTGTCCGCATCGCGCAGCAGCGTGGCGCGCAGCGGCAGCTCGGCGGCCAGATCGAACCGGTGCTGGCCGGCGTCGGCCAACAGGGCGGCGGCATTACCCGCTGGCGTCTCGTGAGAGAAGCGGAACCACTGATAATCCGGCAGTTCTGCGGCCGGCACCACCACCTGCACCACCTCCCCCTGCTGCTCGACAAAGCGTGAACGCAGCACGGTATGGCGAGTCATGACGTCGATAAACGCCTGGTGCAGCGCCGTTTCGTCCACCGCATCGAAGAAGCGCAGAGAGAACGGCAGGTTGAAAATCTCGTCATGGCCGAAGGCTTCATACACCTTCCACAGCGATTCCTGCGCCAGCGACAGTGGCGCCTGCGCCCCCTCATGATCGTCGGCGATGGCTAGCGCGGCATTCGGCTGCGCAACGTTCAGGCGTTTGGCGTAGCCCGCCAACCCACGCGCCGTCGGATGGCTGAACAGATCGTTAATGTTGATTTCGATCTGATGCAGGCTCAGCAAACGGCCGATCACCCGGGTAGCGACCAGCGAATGGCCGCCGCGATCGAAGAAGTCTTCATCCAGGGTCATTTCCGGCGCCACCAGCGCCTCACGGAACTCCTGCAAAATCAGCGGCGCAACGCTTTCGTTGGCGTCGCCGTTCGCCGCCGGCGCGGCCATCGCCGGGGAAACGGCCTCAGCCACCGGCAATGCGACGGCAATTCGCTGCCCGGCCAGGAACGCGCTGAACTGCTCCAGCAGGAAAGGCGCCGCGTGCGGAGACAGGCGCGGGTCGGTGACCAGCTCCAGCGTTAACGCTTCCGCTTCGGGCAAGCCCAATAGCAGCGCCAGTTCAAACGGCGTATGCAGCGGCGGCAGCAACAGGCGTTCGGCGTGAACGCCTTCCAGCCGCCACTCTGCGGCCAGATCGTCACGCCAGGCCACCAGCAGCTGCGCCCGCTGCGGATCCGGCTGTTCAGCCACGGCCTGCGCCAGCAGCCGCTGCCCGACGTCGCCCTCGCCATGCTGCACGGTCAGGCGCATCAGCGGCGCCGCCGTCAGGCCCAGATCCAGGCCGACGAACTCTGCCGTTTCTGCGGCCGGCACGCACAGCTGCACCGCTTGGCCGCCGGCCTGCGTGGCGACGAACTCGGCAAACCGTGCCGCCACCGCCGCCAGCAAGGCCCGCGGCGTGTCGTTGGCGGGCAACAGCGAGCGATCAATGCGTGTGACCACGCGCGCGCCCACCGGCGGCAACGCTTCAGTACGCTGCGCCGGGCTGCGGTAATCCTGCAGCGAGACCGCCTGGCGCGCCCAGGGCAGCTGTGGCGCCGGGATTTCCGGCAGCTCGACCGGCGCCGCCGCGAAAGGCAGAGGCATCGCATCTCCGTTATAGCGGGCGGACAGCATCGCCGGCAGATGGCGCCACGGCAGCGCTTCCGCCAGGATGTCATGCAATACCACGCCCAAAATCACGTCATCGGCAGGCGTGAGCAACAGCAGGCAGCGCAGCGGCGCTTCGCTTTCCAGTTCAAATGGCGCCGCCTGCACTTGCAGCAGACGACAAATGGCGTGTTGTTCATCCGCCACCTGACGCAGGCTCACCGGCAACGGCGCCGAATCGGCAGCGCGTTTAACCAAACCGTTTTCGTCATCAAAAACGTAACGCACGTTCACGCCCGGCGTTTCCCGCACCAGCGCTTGCAGCGCCGCCGTCAGTTGGGCGATATCCACCTCTCCCGTCAGGCGCCAGGCCAGCGCCCGCTGCCCGCGTGCGTCACCCTGCTGCAGATGGGCAAACCATGCCCGTTCTTCGGCTTCGCTTACCGGCCGCTCGCCGTTCGCCGACGGCGCGCCCAGCGCCTGAAACGCGCTCTCCAGCCGCTGGGCCTCTTCATCGCTCAGAATGCTGTCAAAATCACCGATCACTGCGTTATCTCCTTTGCCCGGCCGTGCCGGGATAGCGCATAAAACGGGGGACATTCGTCCCCCATCATCGCGATAGCGTTAGAAATTCAGCTCAACCGCCGCGCCGACCAGGCGGCCTCGCTGGAGAGTCGCCGTGTAAATGTCATTGCTTCTGACCATCTCACGACGGTCGGAATCAAACAGGTTTTTCGCATACAGCGTGGCGCGACCGTAGTCGAAGGTGTAAGCCAGCTGGGCGTTAGCCGTCCAATAGGAGCCGATGCGCCCGCGCGAGTCGTTGTCGTATTGCGAATAGTAGGAGTCGGTAAACGCCACGTTGCTGCTCAGCTCCCATCCTTTCAGGAACTGATATTTGGCCCCCATGTTGGCGGTGTAAGCCGGTGCGCGCGCCAGCTCATGCCCTTCCACGCCGCTGCCCGAGAACTTCTTGATGTCGGTTTTCAGCAGGCCGAGGTTGCCGAACAGCTCGAAATCCCAGCGCGGCTGCCAGGTGGCGCCGATTTCCGCACCGTAGGTTTCCACCTTGTCGGCGTTGCGGATCACGCTGGAGTTCTCACCCAGCGAGTACGGCAGCTGCATGTCTTTGTAATCGTTGTAGAAGATGTTACCTGTCAGCACCACGTTGGCGTCTTTCAGGTGATGGCGGGTGTACAACTCGTAGTTCCAGACATACTCGGAACCGTAGGTGTAGCTGACCACCGGCGTGCCGATCGTGATGCCGCCGCCGCCGGCGTTATAGCCGCGGGCGATCTTGGCACCGTAGGTTTGGGTATCCGTCGGTTTCCAGGCCACGTCCAGCTTCGGCAGGAACACCGTGTAGGTTTCGTCGAAATCGATGCGCACCGCCTGGCTGCCGCCGTCGCGGCGACGGTGTTCGCGTTCCAGGCGGCTGGCGGCAGTCACGTCCACCTGCGGCGTCAGCGCATAGGTCAGCTCGGCGAACGCCGAATGGGTATCGGTTTTATCTTTGAAGGTCGATCCGCCGAAGATGTTGACGAACTCATCCTGCGTGCCGTGGAAGTAACGCAGCCCCGCTAGCCCGTGCAGGCGGCTGTCCGCACCGCCGAAGCGCACCACCGGCTCCACGTGAACTTCCTGGCCGTCGATCTCGGCGTATTGGATGTTGTAAGCGGTCGGACGGTTGATGTTGAAATCGGTATAGATAACGCGGTTTTCAAACGTCAGCGCATCAGAGGCCTCCCAGGCCAGATCCCAGATGGTGCTGTTCATGTTGCTTTTGAACACGGCGCGGCGCGGATCGTGGCGCGGGTTGGTCGGATGCGGCTGCGGGTTGAGGCTTTCGTTCTGTGGCGCGGTGCTGCCGAAGTGGTTAAAGGTCAGCTTGGTGGTCAGATCGCGCAGGCCGGCCGGATTGAACAACAGCTTGGCACGGGCGGTGGTGGCTTCCACTTCGCGTGGATCGCCCACCGGCGCATAGGCCGGCAGATCGGCTTCGCTGCGGCGGCGCTGGCGATCGACGCTGACGCGGAACGCCAGCTGATCTTCCACCAGCGGGCCGGACGCCATGGCGGCCAGCTGTGAAGAGTGCTGGTTGCCGGCCCCGCCCTTGAAGGCGCTTTCCCATTCGAAGGTCGGATCTTTACTGGCCATGACGATGGCGCCGGCGATGGCGTTGCGCCCCTGAATGTAGCTTTGCGGGCCGAGGAACACTTCGACGCGATCCAGATCCCACAGCGACTGTGGGCCGAAAGCCTGTTCGTTATAGGTCAGCGAACGGCCATCCAACGACAGATTGAGGCGCGGACGGGTGCCGCTGAGGAAGGCATTGGCGCCAACGTTCGGGCCGGAACCGTCGATGCCGCGCACGGTCGGCAGTTCGTTGCCGATGCCTAGATCCACCACGTTGGGGGTCATGCGCAGCAGATCGGGGATCTGCACTGCGTCAGGCATCGAGGCGATGCGGTTGCTGTCGAACACCTGCACGCTGGAGCCGGTGTCGAAAATGGAACGTTTGATCTTCTCACCGGTGACCAGCAGCGTTTCCGCGTCCTGGTAGGTTTCGTTGCTCTTGGTTTCCGCCGCGTTGACGTTACCGATCGCCAGTGAACAAACCCCTAAAAATACGGAGGAAAACGCCCCAATGGCTTTCAACCCCGCCTTTTCCCCGTTTCCTACGCTTTCATGCCGTTGAGCCGCAAAATGCTTGCCCATAGATGTCTTCTCCTTTCATCCCAGAGGTGCACAAAATTTGATTTTTTTTTACACAACCTACATCGACACTCACACAGACCATGACGCTGCGGCCTTCCCGGCCTTGCTGTTGCTTATCCCTGCGGCAAACCCATGCCTTTCGCGGCCGGACGGGCGCGGCCCCGTCCACGGCTAAGCCGCCGGCGGAGCGGCCGGCAGCTTGTATAAAAACGTAAAATAATGTTAAGAATGATAATATTTTGCATTTTCTAATGCAAATCATTATCAACAAAGGTGTGAGGCCTGACAAGATAACTGCCAGAAACCCTTATACTTTCGCAGGAAAAACGAGCGCTGCAATAACAAGCAATCATTTCAATGCTAAGAATAATATAGATAAATTATTCACACCCAATGCCCTCACTGCCCGGCGTCGCTAAAACGCCTTATAGATAGCACCCGATCGCCAAATGGATCAAATAATAATAATTTTCATTCCTATTAACATTTGGATATATTCTTGCAGTCTCGTTGGCTGAATCAAAATGGATACCCGATGAAAGCTTTGACCACGATGCAGGCCGCCTATTGGGTAGGCCGACAGTCCGCTCCTCCCCTCGGCGGCATGGCCGCCCACCTGTATGCGGAATTCGACGGCGGCGAGCTGGATACCGCTCGGCTGCGCCAGGCCGTCGAGGCGCTGTACCTGCACCATCCGCTGTTACGCCTGCGCATTACCGACGATGGCCGGCAGACGATCGCGCCTCCCGGCCCTCGGCACGCCTTGCATCTCGACGATTGGCAGCACGCCGATGAAGCAACGCTGGCAGCCGCGCTCGCCGCCAAACGCCAGGCAAAAAGCACCCAGCTGCTGCCGCTGGAACAGGGCGTGCCCTGCGATATCAGCCTGAGCCTGTTGCCGGAAGGGCGCAGCCGCCTGCATGTCGATCTCGACATGATCGCCGGCGATGCCATGAGCTTTCGCCTGTTGATGGAGGATCTGACGGCGTTTTATCACCAGTGTCCGCTGCCCCCCTCCGATGACGCACCAGCGGCCTACTTTGATCACCTCGAACGACGCGACGCCGACGAGGCGCTACGCCAGCGGCGCGAACGCGGCCAGCGTTGGTGGCGTGAACGCCTGGCGCAGGTGCCCCCGGCGCCGCGCCTGCTGCGCACGCCGGACCGCTGCCGCAGCGATCGCCTGGCCGTACAGCTGAATGCAGAAGAAAGCCGCGCGCTGGAGAATGTCGCCAAGCGGCACCACACCTCCCTCTCTACGCTGTTTTTAGCGCTGTTCGCACTGGCCGTCGGCCAGGGTTGGAATATGACGCGCTTCCGGCTCAACGTGCCGCTGTTCCACCGCGAAAGCGAACGGGAGGACGCGCATCGTCTTATCGGCGATTTCTCTAACCTGGTGCTGCTCGGCGTGGAGCTGAACCCGACGGAAAACCTGAGCGCTTTCTGCCGGCGCCTGATGGCACAGCTGGCAGAGCTTATCGAACATGCGGATTACCCCGGCGTGAGCGTGATGCGCGATCTGTCGCGCCTGCACGGCAGCCTGCAGCCTTCTCCGGTGGTGTTTACCGCCGGTTTCGGCATCCGCGGCAAGACGCTGTTTTCCGAACGGGTCACCGACACCTTCGGCCGTCTCGGCTGGGTCATCTCTCAAGGACCGCAGGTTGCGCTGGATGCGCAGGTCGCCCACGTCGACGACGGCATTCTGATTAACTGGGACGTGCGGCTGGACGCATTCCCCGAGCACGCGCTGCCGCGCCTGCTGGCCTGTTATCGTGCGCTGCTGCACCTGGCCGCACGGCAAGCGGAGGCGTTCGATCGCCCGCTGTCACAGCTGTTGGCGCAATGCACACCCGACGCGCTGGCGCAGCAGGCACCGGTGCGCCAGGTGCTGCACCGGCTGCTGGCGCGGGTGGCTCCCGAGGCCAGCTTGCACGACCACGACGATATCCACCGCTTGGCCCTGCCGGATGCTGGGGTGAACGCGCTGCTGACGGTGCTCAACAAATATCTGGCGGCGGCGCTGACGGCGCAGGATCTGGCGGCGCATCCCTCTCCGGCGGCGCTGGCGGCATTGATCTGCCAACGCTCGCCCGAGGCAGGACGGAATGCGAAAACGCTGCTCGCCGCGCTGGCGCCGCAGCACTGAGATTTAATCGGTTAGCGACTATAGGGAAGTACCATGGAGACACCATTAACCGCACTGCAGCAGGCCTATCTTCTGGGCCGCAGCGATCGATGGCCGCTGGGCGGCGTGGCGATGCACGACTTTCGCGAATACCGTGCCCGGCAGCTGGACGTACCGCGCCTTGAAGCGCGCCTGACCGAGCTGGTTCAACACTACCCGGCACTGCGCACCTGCATCGATGTGCCGCGCGGCACGCAGCACGTACGCCCGGAGGTGACGCTGCATCTGGATAGACACGATCTGCGTGCCCTTGATGGTGAAGCGGCGCAGCGCCAGGTCGAACAACTGCGCGCGCGTTACTCCCACCAGCGCCACGATCCGAGCCAACCGCTGTGGCGCATCGCCGTGATCCAACTTGCCGAACAGCAGGATCCGACGGGATCGCCGTACGATACGCTGATCTTTACCAGCTTCGATGCCTTGATCTTAGACGGCCAGGGGATCTCCACCGTGATCGCGCGCCTGTTCGACGATCGCCCTCTGGCGCCGACCGCCGCCGCCTTGCCGCCCCCCGCCGCATCGGCGGCGCAACGCCAGGCCGATGCCGCCTACTGGCGCGAAAAGCTGCAGGATGTCACCACCCCGTCGGCGTTGCCGTGGCGCGCCCCGCTCGCCAATCTCACCTCATCACGCTATCGCCGCGCCAGCCTGACGTTGCCGCACGACACGGTTAAACAGCTTGGCCGTCTGGGATCGCCGCATGCGCTGCTGCGCAACAGCCTGCTGTCGGCGCTGATCCTCGATACGCTGGCCCACTGGACCACCGACGGCGAGCTGTGTGTCGGGGTGCCGGTAGCGTTCCCCGCCGCCGACGGCGCCCTGGGCAACGCCTCCAGCTTCGTGGCGGTGCGCTATTCCCGCCACGGCGAAGATTTTATCCAGCGCGCGCAAGCCTTGCAGGACGACGTGCTCGGCGCGCTCGATCACCTGGCGTTTTCCGGCGTCGATCTGGCGCGGCAGTTGCTCGGCCAAAGCCAGGGCGGCCCGGCGCTGCCGGTGATCCTGACCAATTGCCTGGGTTGGGAGACGCTGCCAGCCGAGGCGCCGGTGCGCTTTCACGACGGCCTGACCCAAACGCCGCAGGTCGCCATCGATATCCGCCTGACGTTGGACAGCGAAAAAAATCTGCAGCTGTGCGTGGACTACGCCGAGCAGGCGCTGCATGGCGAACAGGTAGAAGCGATGCTGGCGGCGTTGCAGCGACGCATCCTGCACAGTTGCCAACGGGCCGACCTGGCGATCGCGCCGCGCGACTTCATCGATCTGGCGCATTACCGCCACAACGACAGCGAAGCGAATTACGCGCCTTATCCTTATCTGGCGCAGCTGGCCGAGCGGCTGTTCGGCGCGCAAGACGGCGGCAATGCGCTGATCTGCGGCGAGCAGACGCTAACCTACCGCGAGCTGGGCCAGCGGATCGCCACGGCGATCGCCAACCTGCAGAGCCGCGGCGTGCAGCCGGGCAACGTGGTGGCACTGTATCTGCCGCGCAGCCCGGAACAGATCATCTTCAGCCTCGCCTGTGCCCTGCAGGGCGTGATCTGGGTGCCTATCGATATCAACTCGCCGCCGGAACGCACCGCCTACCTGCTGGAGAATTGCCGGCCGACGCTGGTAGTGCACGGCGGCGATCTCGAAACGCCGATCGGCGTGACGCCGGCGACCCTGCTGGCGCAGGCGGATCGCGCACCCGCGCTGCCGGATGAACGGACGCTGGTTGAACGCAGCGCCAGCCAGGCCGCGAGCTACTACCTGTATACCTCCGGCACCACTGGTAAGCCTAAATGCGTGGTGCTTAACAACCGCGCCACCGCCAACGTCGTGCACCAAACCCAACAGCGCTGGAGAGTCACCGCCGACGATGTCTTCATTTCCGTCACGCCGCCGCACCATGACATGTCGATGTTCGATCTGTTCGGTTCGCTGTGCGCCGGCGCCACGCTGGTGCTGCCGGCGCCACATCAGGAAAAGGATGCCATCAGCTGGAACCAACTGGTGGAAAAACATCGGGTCACCCTGTGGTGTTCGGTACCCGCCATTCTGGAGATGCTGCTCACCTGCAAAACGGCCGACAACCTGCGCTCGCTGCGCCTGGTGGCGCAAGGCGGCGACTATATCAAGCCGGCGACGGTACAAACCCTGCGTACCCTGCGCCAGGATCTCGCGCTGTTCTCACTCGGCGGGCCGACCGAAACCACCATCTGGAGCATCTGGCACCCGATCGCCCCACAGGAGAGCGGCACCGTGCCTTACGGCCGCCCGCTGCCGGCTAACCGCTACTTCATCTGCCATGACGACGGCAGCCACTGCCCGGCCGGCGTGGTCGGCCGCATTCACACCGCCGGGGTGAACCTGGCGTTAGGCTATCTGGAGCAGGGGGAGCTGAAGCAGCACGATTTCGTTACCCTCGAAGGACCGGACGGGCAACCGCTGCGCGCTTTCCGCACCGGCGATCAGGGCTATTACCGTGCGGACGGCAACATCATGTTCGCCACCCGGGTGAACGGCTATGTGAAGATCCGCGGCGTGCGCGTCTCGCTGCCGGAAATCGAAGACGTGCTGCGCCGCCATCCGGCGATCCTGGATATGGTAGTGGTGGATTATCCCAGCGGAGAGAACAACGAGGCAGCGCTCGGCGCCCTGTATCTGACCCGCGACGGCAAGCCGCTGCCGCTGTCCGAGATCCGCGCCTTCGCCACCGGCTATCTGCCCTGTACCCATATCCCCACGCGCTTTATCCATGCCGAGGCGCTGCCGCTGTCCGCCAACGGTAAAACCGATCGCCATCGCATCCGCGCCGACCTGAGCCACCAGCAAACCGCGCCGGCGTTGAACGCCTGCGCGGCCCCGCCGCCGAACGCACCGGTGGCGCGCAGCGCCGAGATCCTGACCATTTACTGGCAGGCGATTGGCGTAACGCCGCGCCCGGAATGGGGGGAAGAGACGGCGTTTATCGCCATGGGACTGAAGCTGCCGCATATCAAACAGGTGGCGGCACGCCTCAATGACGCTTTCGGCACCCGTCTGGTAAGCAGTGCGCTCTTGCCATGCAAGAACGCACGCGAAGTGGCGGCGTTGCTGGTCAGCTGAAACCATACCACTCGGGCGGGGACATCCCCCGCCCGCATTTTCTCAGGCGGGTAACGCCGTCAGGGCCGCCAGCGGTTGCTCCCAGGCTTCCTGCTGCAGCGCACGCAACAGAAATTCTTGCAGCGCCTCGCCATAGTCCAACGCATCCTCCGTCGGGAACTGTTCCAGATAAATATCGATATCCACCTGCAGATCGCGGGCGTCGGTGCGGCCGCGATACGTCAGGTTAAAACCGTCGCCCGAGCCGCCGGCCAATACGCTGCGGGTACCGCGACAGCCAGTAAAACGAGGCGCATCGAAGGGTTGCACGTTGATGAAGGGGGAAATAAAGAAGCGCGAGCCCGGATCCACACCGCGATCGGCGGCCAATTGGCGCAGACGGTAGCCGGCGTGGCTGCGCAGCTCCCGCAGCTGCTGCGTCAGCGTGGTGAGAAAGCTCCCCAGCGTCTCCGCTTGCGGCGGTGACACCAGCAGCGGCAGCGTGTTGACCGCCAGCGAAGGCACGTTAGTGGCTGCCTGCCCACGGCGATTCATCGCCGGCATCCACATCGGCAGCGTATCGCCTTGCCGGGCACAGCGCGGCATCACCTGAAACAGCCAGGCCGCCGACAGCGCCACCAGCAAGTCGGGCCAATTGATGCCGCTACGCTCCGCCAACTGCGCCAGAGAGTGCGACACCGCCGCCGGCAGCCGGTGGTGGGTGCTCAGACGCCGTACGCCATAGGCCTCACCGCCCTTGCGCACCGTCGGCAGCACCTGCGACGGCGGCAGATAGGTCTGCCAAAAGCGCCGATCGCGCTCGCATCGCTCAGAATCAGCGTAGGCCAGCTCGGCCTGTTGAAAGACGTCGAAGGCGCCCAGAGGCATACCTGCGCTGCCCTCACCCAGATAGTGCGCATATAACGCGGCGCAGCGGTGTTCGATCAGGGCCATGCCGAAGCCATCAACCAGAATATGGTGCGCACGCACGTACCAGAGGTAGCGCTCCGGCCCCAGCTTGAGCAGCCAGGCTGCGGCTAACGGTTCGCTGTGCAGCGCCCGGCGCTGCGCGATATCTTCGCGCATCAGGTTTTGCGCCGCCTGCCAGGGATCGTCGTGCGTTTGCAGATCGATGCGTTGCAATGGCGGCGTGCGCTGTGGATCGTAACGTAACAGCGGGGGAGAGTCGCCATGCCGCTCACCAAAGCGCAAGGCAAACGCCTGCGTCTCGGCGAGAGTGGTGGCGATCGCCCGGCAGAGCGTCTCTTCCTCTACCGCGCCGCACAGTTCGGTGCAATGTGCGACGGTGGACAGAGTCTGCCCAGGGTGCAAGGTGTGTTCTTCCCAGAAATCAAGCTGCGCTGGCGCCAGCGGCAACCATTCAGAGGCCAAAGCGGTGTCCGACATGTTACCTACCTTTGATAAGCCCGAATAAAGACGTCGAGCGGGCGTAACCCCGCCGTTCAACGGCTTTTGCGTGTCTCCATACATCATCAAATGAAAATGATAATAACATCTATTATCATTTCTATTAATTTGGTAACACTTTAGATTTTGTTAAGCGGGGATGCAAGTCGCGCTGTAGAGCAGAGAAAAGAAAGTGGCGGGTTGGAGGGCCATAAAAACAAAACGCCCCGGCACAACTGCCTGGGGCGTTTTTAACGTCGGCGATACTCGGTGATTAGGCCTGGTTGGCCGGCTTCACCTTCTGTGCCAGGAACTCCGTTTCGTAGGCCAGCGCCTTCTTGCGATCGAACTGGTGCTCCCACTTGGCGATCACCAGTACCGCCAGCGCGTTGCCCACCACGTTCAGCGCGGTACGCGCCATATCCAGGATACGATCCACGCCGGCGATGAACGCCAGGCCTTCCAGCGGAATGCCGACGCTGCCCAACGTAGCCAGCAGCACCACGAACGAGACGCCCGGCACGCCGGCGATCCCTTTCGAGGTCACCATCAGCGTCAGCACCAGCACGATCTCCTGCCCCAACGACAGCTCGATGCCGTACAGTTGGGCGATAAAGATGGCGGCGATGCTCTGGTACAGCGTCGAACCATCCAGGTTAAAGGAGTAGCCGGTCGGCACCACAAAGCTGGTGATCGACTTGGGCGCGCCGTAAGCCTCCATCTTTTCAATGATGCGCGGCAGCACCGTTTCCGAGCTGGCGGTGGAATAAGCCAGGATCAGTTCGTCTTTCAGGATGCGGATCAGCGTCCAGATGCGCAGGTTGCACAGCCGGGCGACCGCCCCCAGCACCACCAGGGCGAAGAACGCGATGGCGAAATACACCAGCGCTACCAGCTTGGCCAGCGGCAGCAGCGAAGCGAAACCGAAGTTGGCTACCGTGACCGAAATCAGGCCAAACACCCCGATCGGCGCATAGCGCATGATCATGTGGGTGACTTTGAACATGCTCTCGGATACCGCCTTGAACACCTTCAGCAACGGCTCTTTGGTCTCTTTCGGCAACGACGACAGCCCCAGACCGAACAGCACCGAGAAGAAGATAATCGGCAGCATGTCGCCCTTGGCCATCGACGAGAAGACGTTCGATGGGATCAGCGACAGAATGGTCGCCACCAGACTGTGCGAACCGCTTTGCACCTGTTCGGTGGTTTTCTCATACTGCGAAATGTCCACCGTGGTCAACGTCGACATGTCGATGCCGTGGCCGGGTTGGAATACGTTGGCCAGCGTCAACCCCACCACGATGGCGATGGTGGTGATCACTTCGAAGTAAATAATGGTTTTCAATCCGATGCGGCCCAGCTTTTTCGCATCGCCTACGCCGGCAATACCGACGATCAGCGTGGAAATAACAATCGGCACCACAATCATCTTGATCAGACGAATAAAGATATCACCCGCCGGGCTGAGAATATTGCTGACCAGCCACTCACGAGATTCTGTCTGGTTGTGCAATACCGCGCCAACAATAATACCCAGTACCAACGCGATCAGGATTTGCCAAGCCAGGCTAATTTTTACACTTTTCATACCCAAAAAGTCCTCAAAGACTCTTTGCGCCGTACAAAGTCGCAACACGGCGAAAAGAATACTTAATCATTTATTACAGGCTTATGTTAATTCAGTGGAAGCGTTCACCTGCCCTGGGTGCGACGCAGTATAAATCTGTATCATCCGGGCGGCATGCTCTGCAAGCCTTGATTTGTCAGGGTTGAGCGCTGAATCGAATCACAAAAATTTCGCGTAACTATTTCAAATGGCATAATTGCTTGTTATTAAAAACATAATTTTTCAGATAATGAAGCACATAACCGCGCCGGTGACGTTTTTTTGAACGCGATTAAAATGCGTTATTTTTCGTCCATTCTGCATATTTAGTCCGCACCGAATGTTTATATTTTGTTACTCAAAAGTCAAATAAATGGGAATTGGCCGAGTGACATTTTCACCCATAAATGCAGCGCCATTTTATATTTAGATTAAAAATCGAACGATACCGCAGGATGAATGCCATAGGGTATTTCCCGAGTTTTCATCAGGTATGAAGCATTAATAGAACGTTATTTCACGATGTGCCGTCCATCGTTATATCGCGTTAATACCAACTTCGAATATTAATAGCGAAAAATAATCAAAAAAGATTTATAGCGCGAAATAATGCTGGTCTCTCCCATCCTTATTAAGCGCGAGGCAAATACCCTCGCCTTTTTTTATTCTTTTTTGTTCTTTAGATAAGTGTTTTTGGTTAAAAACGTGGGTTTATGAGGATTTAAGCGCCAAATAGATAGATATGCCCTGCAAATGCGACAGAACGATTACAAATCAATATCTTTGTTGCGTGATCTGCCGCGCAAAAAAGAAACAAAGAATCGTAGCAAACTATACTTAACCTTCAGTTGACATATCATTAACAACTTCAAGGAGAAAAGCTATGAGCCAACTGCATAAACACGCTATTCCTTCTGCAATTGCAGAACGCGCCCTGATTAATCCGGCACAATACCAACAGTATTATCAACAGTCGGTTCAAGACCCAGAGGCTTTCTGGGGTGACCATGGCAAAATCCTGGACTGGATCAAACCCTATACCAAAGTCAAAAACACCTCGTTCGATCCGGGCCACGTCAGCATCCGTTGGTTTGAAGACGGCACGTTGAACCTGGCGGCCAACTGTCTGGATCGTCATTTGGCCGAGCGCGGCGACCAGACCGCCATTATCTGGGAAGGCGACGACCCGACCCAATCCAAAAAGGTGACTTACAAACAGCTGCACCATGACGTCTGCCAGTTCGCCAACGTGCTGAAAAAGCTCGGCGTGAAAAAAGGTGACGTGGTGGCTATCTATATGCCGATGGTGCCGGAAGCGGCGGTCGCGATGCTGGCCTGCGCGCGTATCGGCGCCGTACATTCGGTGATCTTCGGCGGCTTCTCACCGGAAGCGGTCGCCGGACGCATTATCGACTCCAACGCCAGGCTGGTGATCACCGCCGATGAAGGCCTGCGCGCCGGCCGTGCCGTGCCGCTGAAAAAGAACGTCGACGATGCGCTGAAAAATCCCGGCGTAGTCAGCGTGGCCAACGTCGTGGTGTTCCAACGCACCGGGAAACCGGGCTACTGGCAGGAAGGGCGCGATCTGTGGTGGCATGAGCTGACCCAGGGCGTCTCCGCCGACTGCCCGCCGGCAGAAGTGAACGCCGAAGATCCGCTGTTTATCCTGTACACCTCCGGCTCGACCGGCAAACCGAAAGGCGTACTGCACACCACCGGCGGCTACCTGGTCTACGCCGCGATGACCTTTAAGTATGTGTTCGACTACCACGACGGCGACATTTATTGGTGCACCGCCGACGTGGGCTGGGTCACCGGCCACAGCTATCTGCTGTACGGCCCGCTGGCCTGCGGCGCCACCACGCTGATGTTCGAAGGCGTGCCTAACTATCCGGGCGTTAATCGCCTGTCGCAAGTGATCGACAAGCACCAGGTCAACATTCTGTATACCGCACCGACCGCCATTCGCGCCCTGATGGCCGAAGGCGACAAGGCGATCGAGGACACACGACGCGATTCGCTGCGTATCATGGGCTCGGTCGGCGAGCCGATCAACCCGGAAGCCTGGGAGTGGTACTACAACAAGATAGGCAATGCAAAGTGCCCGATCGTCGACACCTGGTGGCAAACCGAAACCGGCGGCTTCATGATTACCCCGCTGCCTGGCGCCACCGAGCTGAAAGCCGGTTCTGCTACGCGGCCTTTCTTCGGCGTACAGCCGGCATTGGTCGATAACGTCGGCACACCGCAGGAAGGCGCCTGCGAAGGCAACCTGGTGATCGTCGATTCCTGGCCGGGCCAGGCGCGTACCCTGTTCGGCGATCATGACCGCTTCGAGCAAACCTACTTCTCGACTTTCAAAGGCATGTACTTCAGCGGTGACGGCGCACGCCGCGACGAAGACGGTTACTACTGGATCACCGGCCGCGTCGATGACGTGCTGAACGTCTCCGGCCACCGTCTGGGCACCGCCGAGATTGAGTCCGCGCTGGTATCGCACCCGAAAATCGCCGAAGCGGCGGTGGTCGGCATTCCTCATAACATCAAAGGCCAGGCGATCTACGCCTACATCACGCTGAACCACGGCGAAGAACCGACGCCGGAGCTCTATACCGAAGTGCGCAACTGGGTGCGCAAAGAGATAGGGCCGATCGCCACGCCGGACGTACTGCACTGGACAGATTCGCTGCCCAAAACGCGCTCCGGCAAGATCATGCGGCGTATCCTGCGCAAAATTGCCGCCGGCGACACCAGCAACCTGGGGGATACCTCTACGCTGGCGGATCCGGCCGTCGTCGACAAGCTGTTGGAAGAAAAACAATCAATGAAAGTGCCGTCATAATTTATGCCGCTTCAGGCCGCTCATTCGGATCACGCACCGTTGAGCGGCCCTGGCGCGGCGTACTCTCTCAATACCGACTGGAGACACTCTGATGAATGACACCATTTATCAAGGGATTGAAGAAAACCCGCGCTTTAAAGAGCTGGTGAGAAAACGCGGCCGGTTCGCCTGGCTGCTTTCACTGATTACGCTGGCGCTGTACGTCGGCTTTATTCTGTTGATCGCCTTCGATCCGCAATGGCTCGGCACGCCGATCGCCGCCGGATCGACCATCACCCGCGGGATCCCGGTCGGCGTCGGGCTGATCGTGATCTCTTTCGTCTTGACCGGGATCTACGTGTTTCGCGCCAACGGCGAATTCGATCGCCTCACCGCAGAGATTCTGCGTGAGGTGAAACAATGAAGCGCTTATTGTCCGCCGCCGCGCTGCTGTTGCTGCCCGGTCTGGCCTGCGCCGACGCCATTGGCGGCGAGGTGCATCGCCAGCCGCTGAACATCCAGGCGATCGTGATGTTTATCCTGTTTGTCGGCGCCACGCTCTACATCACCTATTGGGCCTCCAAACGCACCCGTTCCCGTCAGGACTACTACACCGCGGGCGGGCGCATCACCGGCCTGCAAAACGGGCTGGCGATCGCCGGTGACTTCATGTCCGCCGCCTCGTTCCTCGGTATCTCCGCCCTGGTCTACACCTCGGGCTATGACGGACTGATTTACTCCATCGGCTTCCTCATCGGCTGGCCGATCATTCTGTTCCTGATCGCGGAGCGCTTGCGCAACCTCGGCCGTTATACCTTTGCCGATGTCGCCTCTTACCGTCTGCAGCAGAAACCGATCCGCACCCTCTCGGCCTGCGGCTCGTTGGTGGTGGTGGCGCTGTATCTGATCGCGCAGATGGTCGGCGCCGGCAAGCTGATCCAGCTGCTGTTCGGGCTCAACTACCATGTGGCGGTGATCCTGGTCGGCATCCTGATGGTGCTGTACGTGCTGTTCGGCGGCATGCTGGCCACCACCTGGGTGCAGATCATCAAGGCGGTGCTGCTGCTGGCCGGCGCCAGTTTTATGGCGCTGATGGTGATGAAGTCGGTTAACTTCGACTTCAATACCCTGTTCGCCGAAGCGGTGAAGGTGCATCCGAAAGGCATCGCCATCATGAGCCCCGGTGGTCTGGTCTCCGATCCGATTTCTGCGCTCTCGCTTGGCCTGGCGCTGATGTTCGGCACCGCCGGTCTGCCGCACATCCTGATGCGTTTCTTCACCGTCAGTGACGCCAAGGAAGCGCGCAAGAGCGTGTTCTACGCCACCGGCTTTATCGGTTACTTCTATATTCTGACCTTTATCATCGGCTTCGGCGCCATCTTGCTGGTCAGCGCCAATCCGGCGTTCAAAGACGCCACCGGCGCGCTGCTGGGCGGTACCAACATGGCGGCGGTGCACCTGGCCAATGCCGTTGGCGGCAACTTCTTCCTCGGCTTTATCTCGGCGGTAGCCTTTGCCACCATTCTGGCGGTCGTCGCGGGCCTGACGCTGGCCGGCGCCTCAGCGGTTTCCCACGATCTGTACGCCAGCGTGATGAAAAACGGCAAGGCGACCGAGCGTGACGAGCTGAAGGTCTCCAAGATCACCGTCGTGGTATTGGGCCTGGTTGCTATTGCCCTGGGGATTTTGTTCGAGAAGCAGAATATCGCCTTTATGGTCGGACTGGCGTTCTCTATCGCTGCCAGCTGTAACTTCCCTATCATCATCCTGTCGATGTACTGGTCGCGTTTGACGACCCGCGGCGCGATGATTGGCGGCTGGCTGGGTCTGTTAACGGCGGTGATTCTGATGATCCTCGGCCCGACGATCTGGGTGCAGATCCTCGGCCATGAAAAACCGATTTACCCGTATGAATACCCGGCGCTGTTCTCGATGATCGTGGCCTTTGTCGGCACCTGGCTGTTCTCGATCACCGACAGCTCGCTGGCCGGGCAGCAGGAGCGGGAACGCTTCCGGGCTCAGTTTGTCCGTTCGCAAACCGGGCTGGGTATCTCTCAGGGCAGCTCGCATTAATCGAATAATAAGTGAAAAAAAGCAAACACACCCTAATCAAAGGCCCTTCGGGGCCTTTTCTCTGGCTGTCTGTCGGAGATAAGCTGGGGAGAGCAGCGCAGCGTAGCTGCGCTTTTTTACGTTTTACGCATAGCAAAAAGCCCTGAACGTCAGTTCAGGGCTTTCGGCTTTATTTGATGCCTGGCAGTTTATGGCGGGCGTCCTGCCCGCCCCCCTTCGGGCCGTTGCTTCGCAACGTTCAAATCCGCTCCCGGCGGATTTGTCCTACACAATTCGTCTCAGGATGCCCATGCTCGTGCAGAACGCCAGATAACAGACAAAACAAAAAGCCCCATGCTTTCGCATGAGGCTTGTTGTTTTATTTGATGCCTGGCAGTGTCCTACTCTCGCATGGGGAGACCCCACACTACCATCGGCGCTACGGCGTTTCACTTCTGAGTTCGGCATGGGGTCAGGTGGGACCACCGCGCTATTGC
>NZ_JBJNMG010000004.1:0-331182 GCF_052168655.1 Serratia sp. CY47280
GGGCGAAAAAGCGACGAATTTATGTCACTTTTTCAGGCAAACAGCCATAAAAGCTGGCGATCGCTGGAGTAAAATAGAAATAACGATGTCAGTAAGGACCCGCAGCCATGCCGTTAAATGCACAACAACAGGCCGCCCAACGCAATCTTTCTTATCTGCTTGCAGAGAAACTCGGCCAACAAATTCTGGCGGGCGATTATCAGGCCGGCAGCATCCTGCCCGGTGAAATGGAACTGGGCGAGCAATTCGGCGTCAGCCGCACCGCAGTACGCGAAGCGGTAAAGATGTTAGCCGCCAAAGGCATGTTGCTACCGCGCCCGCGCATCGGCACCCGCGTGATGCCGCAGAGCCAATGGAATTTCCTCGATCAGGATTTACTGACCTGGTGGATGACGCGGGAAAACTTCGATCAGGTGATGCAACACTTCCTTATCTTGCGCACCTCGCTGGAGCCACAGGCCTGCGCGTTGGCGGCAAACCACGCCAGCCCGCAGCAAACCAAGCTGCTGGCGGAACTGATGGCGGAAATGCGCGCGCTGCATACCCAGTTTGATCGCGAGCGTTGGATCCAGGTCGATACCCAATTCCACCAGCTTATCTATGAGGCCAGCGGCAACCCGTTCCTGACCTCGTTCGCCAACCTGTTCAGCTCGGTGTACCAAAGCTACTTCCGTGCCATCACCGGCAATGAAGTCATTAAGCTGCGCCATCATCAGGCTATCGTCGATGCGATACTCGCCGGAGACAGCGCCGGTGCCCTCGTCGCCTGCCAGGTGCTGTTGAAAGAGAAAGACTAGACACACTCCCCGCTTATATATAGAAGAAAGAGACGAGGGACAGACGACCATTTAACCAGGACCGACCATGACCCAATCCGCGCGCAGTATGGCAGGGCTACCGTGGATCGCCGCAATGGCGTTCTTTATGCAGGCGCTGGACGCCACCATCCTCAACACGGCGCTACCGGCGATCGCCCAAAGCCTGGGGCGATCGCCGCTGGCGATGCAATCGGCCGTCATCAGCTACACGCTGACGGTGGCAATGCTGATCCCGGTCAGCGGCTGGCTGGCGGACCGCTTCGGCACCCGGCGCGTGTTCATCTTCGCCGTCACGCTATTCACCCTCGGCTCGCTGCTGTGCGCCCTCTCCCCCACGTTGAGCGCGCTGGTCGCCTTTCGCGTGCTGCAGGGCATCGGCGGCGCGATGATGATGCCGGTCGCGCGGTTGGCGCTACTGCGCGCCTACCCGCGCAGCGAACTGCTGCCGGTGCTGAACTTCGTCACCATGCCCGGTCTGGTCGGGCCGATTCTGGGGCCGCTGCTGGGCGGGTGGCTGGTCACCTACGCCACCTGGCACTGGATTTTCCTGATCAATATCCCTATCGGCCTGCTCGGCATCTTCTATGCGCGCAAATACATGCCGGACTTCACTACGCCCAAACGCCGCTTCGATTTTCTTGGCTTCATGCTGTTCGGCCTGAGCCTGGTGCTGATCTCCACCGGGCTGGAGCTGTTTGGCGAGCGGGTACTGGCAAGCTACGTTTCGCTGGGTATTCTGCTCAGCGGCTTTGTGATGCTGTTCGGCTACATCGCGCACGCCCGCCGTCACCCTCAGCCGCTGATCGGTCTCGACCTGTTCAAAACCCGTACCTTCTCGGTCGGTATCGCTGGCAACGTCGCCTCCAGGCTGGGCACCGGCTGCGTGCCATTTTTAATGCCGCTCATGCTGCAGGTGGGATTCGGCTATACGGCGATCGTCGCCGGTTGCATGATGGCGCCAACCGCCATCGGCTCGCTGATGGCGAAATCCACCGTCACTCAGGTGCTGCGCTGGTTCGGCTACCGTAAAACGCTGGTCGGCATTACCGTTATCATCGGAGTGCTGATCGCCCAGTTCGCCCTGCAAAGCCCGGGCATGCCGCTGTGGCTAATGATCCTGCCGCTGTTCGTGCTGGGCATGGCGATGTCCACCCAGTTTACCGCCATGAACACCATCAGCCTGGCGGATTTGAACGACGCCAACGCCAGCGCCGGCAACAGCGTCCTGGCGGTCACCCAGCAGCTGTCCATCAGCTTCGGCGTGGCGATCAGCGCGGCGGTGCTGCGTTTTTACGAATCCCTGTCGTTAGGCACCATGATCGACCACTTCCATTACACCTTTATCACCATGGGGATCGTCACCGTGGCGTCGGCGCTGGTGTTTATGTTGCTGAGAAGGAAAGATGGCCGCAATTTGATCAGCGGCCAGGAAAGCAAGAAAGAAGCCAAGGCGGCGAGTTAACGGCGGCCCACCGAGGCGCGTTCCACCAGCTCGGGCGTCAGCACCAGCACCTGGGGCGCGCGCTCCGGGTTCTGCAGGCGGTTGATCAGCGCATCGATCGCCAGTTCGCCCAGCGAATCCTTCGGCTGATGAATGGTGCTCAGCGGCGGCGCCAGATAACGCGCCAACTCAATGTCATCGTAGCCCATCACCGCCATATCCTGCGGCACGGAAAGCCCGGCCTGATACAGCGCCTGATAAACGCCTACCGCCACCGCGTCGTTGCCGGCAAATACCGCATGCGGCGGCTCGTTCAGCGCCAGCAGTTGGCGCATGGCGTTCACCCCGCCCTCAAACTCAAAATCGCAATGCACTTCATACCCTGGCGAAACCGGCAATCCGGCGCGACGCATTGCGTTGCGATAGCCTTCCAGTCGGTGACGAGCGGTGGTTTTATCCTCCGGGCCAGCAATGCAGGCAATCTTGCGGTAGCCGCGGGCGATCAGATGATCGGTCGCCATCTCGCCGCCCAGCAGCGAGTTATCCTGAATAATGTCGTTGGCGCCCTCGAACGGCGCCCAGTCCATCATCACGATCGGCAATGACGGGTAGCGGCTCAGGGCATCTTGCGATGGCCGGTGGTTTTCGGTGCACATCAACAACAAACCGTCGACGCGCTTTTGCAGCAGCGTCTCCATGCTGCGGTTCATGCGCGCGGCGTCTTCTTCGGTATTGCACAGGATTAAACTGTAGCCACGTTCATAGCAGCTGCGCTCCACGCCGCGCACCACTTCGGCATAAAACGGGTTGTTGCTGGCGGTCACCAGCATGCCGATGGTGCGCGTCTGATTGAGCTTCAGGCTGCGCGCCAGCGCAGAAGGCGCATAGTTCAGCTGTTCCACGGCCGCCATGACCTTGTCGCGCACGCTGTCGCTGACAAAACGATTATTGTTGACCACATGCGACACGGTAGAGGTTGAAACGCCCGCCAGGCGGGCGACATCTTTCATGGTGGCCAAAGGATCACCCCTGCTGCTGCAAGAAGGCGTCGATCTCTTCACGCCAGGGCACCGAAGGTTGCGCGCCGGGGCGGGTCACGGCGATCGCCGCCGCCGCATGGGCGAAACGCACCGCATCGGCCATGATCTTGCCTTCCAACAGGGCGGTCACCAGCGCACCGTTAAAGGTATCGCCGGCGGCGATGGTATCCACCGCTTGCACCTTAAAACCGGGCACCCGTTTGCCGTTGCCGTTTTCGCTCAGCCACACGCCGCGGCTACCGAGGGTGATGATCACCGTCGCGATGCCCTTGTCGTGCAGCGCCTGCGCCGCACGCGCCGCATCCGCTTCGTTGTCCACGGCGATGCCGGTCAGGCGCTGGGCTTCGGTTTCATTCGGGGTGATCATATCGATCATGCCCAGCAGCTCGTCCGGCAGCTCACGCGCCGGGGCCGGGTTGAGGATCACCTGCGTTTGATGTTGTTTCGCCAGGCGGGCGGCGGCGATCACCGTCTCCAGCGGCGACTCGAGCTGCATCAGCAGGGCATCGGCGTCGATCACTTTTTGTTGGTAGCGCGCCAGATAATCCGGCGTCACCGCGGCGTTGGCGCCGGCATCGATGCCGATCACGTTCTCGCCTTCGGCGTTGACGAAGATCAGCGCCACGCCGGTGGTGCTGTCGGCGATGGCTTCAATCGGTTGGGTATCAATGCGATCGCTCGCCAGCTGCCGGCGGATACGCTCGCCGATATCATCGGCGCCTACGCAGGCGATAAAGGCGATCTCCGCCCCGCTGCGCCCGGCCGCCACCGCCTGATTCGCACCCTTGCCGCCAAACGCCACCTTATACTGTTTCCCGATCACCGTCTCGCCCGGGTGGGGGAACTGTTCAATATTGAGGATATGGTCGGCATTGATGCTGCCAAGAACCACCAGCTTACCTGTTTCCATCGCATTGATTCCTGAATTGCGCGCCATCGTAAACGCCCCGTTCCGATGGCGCTGGTATGACTTACTGAGTGACCAGTTTCAAATCGACCGGGATGGTCGCCGGCACTTTTTCGCCTTTCAGCACTTTATCGGCGGTTTCCACGCCGATCACGCCGATCTGATCGGGACGCTGCGCCACCGTCGCCGCCAGCTTGCCGCCTTCGACCGCTTTCACGCCGTCAGCGGTGCCGTCGAAGCCTACCACGATCACGTCGGTTTTACCGGCGGTTTGCAGCGCGCGCAGCGCACCCAGCGCCATTTCATCGTTCTGGGCGAACACCGCCTGCACATCCGGGTGCGCGGTCAGCAGGTTCTGCATCACGTTCAGGCCCTTGGTGCGATCGAAATCGGCCGGCTGACTGGCCAACAGTTTGAATTTATTCTGATCCAGCGACTGCTTGAAGCCTTCACCGCGTTCACGCGCGGCAGAGGTGCCAGCGATGCCTTCCAGCTGAATCACCTTGGCATCGGCGCCCGCTTTCTTGGCGATGAAATCACCGGCCATTTTGCCGCCCACGCGGTTATCCGAAGCGATGTGGCTCACCACGTCACCCTTGCTCGCCACGCGGTCCAGCGTGATGACCGGGATCTTAGCCTGGTTGGCCATCTTGATGGCGTTACCCACCGCATCGGAGTCGGTCGGGTTGATCAACAGCAGCTTGGGCGCCCGCACCATCAGATCCTGCACGTTGGCCAGCTCTTTCGCCGGGTTGTTCTGGGAATCCAGCACCACCAGGTTGTAGCCCAGCTTGTTGGCCTCTTGCTGCGCCCCATCCTTCATCGAGACGAAGAACGGGTTGTTGAGGGTGGACACCACCAGCGCGATGGTGTCTTTGGCCATGGCATTGGCGCTCAGGGTGGCGCTCAGCGCGATGGCGGAAGCTAAGGTTGCCAGTTTTTTCATTTTCATCATCGTGATTCCTGTAGGGGGAGGTTACTTGTTGCTTTTGTTATCTACCAGAACCGCCAGCAGTATCACCACTGCCTTCACGATCATTTGGTAGTAGGAAGAAACACCCAATAAATTCAGGCCGTTGTTCAGGAAGCCGAGGATCAGCGCCCCGATCAGCGTGCCGACGATACGCCCCTTGCCGCCGGCCAGGCTGGTGCCGCCCAGCACCACGGCGGCGATAGCGTCCAGCTCATAGCCGGTGCCGGCGGTCGGCTGCGCCGACGACAGGCGCGCCACTTCGATCACCCCGGCCAGCGCCGCCAGCAGGCCGCACAGCGAGTAGACGATAATCTTCACTTTATCGACGCTGATGCCGGACAGGCGGGTCGCCGCTTCGTTGCCGCCCAGGGCATAAATATAGCGGCCCAGGCGCGTATGGTGCAGCATATACCAGGCGGCGATGAACACGATCGCCATGATCCAGATCGGTGTAGGCACGCCCAGCGGGCGGCCGATACCGAACCAGCCGAAGGTGTCGGCCACGTCGGTGAAACCGGTATTGACCGGGCTACCGTTGGTGTACACCATGGTGACGCCGCGCAGCAGCAGCATCATCACCAGCGTGGCGATAAAGGCCTGCACTTTGCCTTTGGCGACGATCACCCCGGTGCAGGCGCCAATCGCGGCGCCCAGCGCCAATGCCGCCGCCACCGCCACCAGCGCGTTGACCTCAAAGCCGACGATCGACGCCGCCACCGCGCCGGTCAGGGCCAACAGCGATCCTACCGACAGATCGATGCCGGACGTGAGGATCACCAGCGTCATCCCCACCGCCATGATGGCGTTCACCGAAGTCTGCTGCAGAATATTGAACAGGTTGTTCAGGGTGAAGAAGTTCGGGCTCATGGAAGAGACCACGGCGATCAGCACCAGCAGCGCAATCAACGACTTCTGCTCTAACAGCCACTCTTTACTGAACCAGCGCTTGGCTGCGATAGTCTGGGAACTCATATCTGATTACTCCTGCTTTACGCCGTATTGCTTGCCGACGGCTGCCGCCATCAACGCTTCCTGGGTGGCCTGTTCAATCGGGAACTCGCCGCTGAGATGCCCTTCGTGCATCACCAGAATGCGATCGCTCATGCCCATCACCTCCGGCATTTCCGAAGACACCAGAATGATGCTCAGCCCTTCCTGCTTGAACTGGTTGATTAACTGATAGATCTCTTTTTTGGCGCCGACGTCGACACCGCGCGTCGGCTCATCGAGGATCAGCACTTTCGGCCGGGTCATCAAACCACGGGCGATCGCCACTTTTTGCTGGTTGCCGCCGGAAAGCAGGCCGATCGGCTGCTCCATCGACGGCGTTTTGATATTGAACAGGCGGATGAAATCCCCCACCGCCAGCCGCTCGTCGGCCTGTTTCAGGCTGCCGTCGGCGCGGCTGAAGTAGCGCAGCGCGGTCAGCGACATGTTTTCCTTCACCGACATGCCCAGCACCAGGCCGTCGCGCTTGCGGTCTTCCGAGATATAGACGATGCCGTTCGCCAACCCGTCCTGCGGCGAGTGGGTGACCACGTCGCGGCCGTCCAGGCTGACGGTGCCGGCCTTACGCGGCGCGGCGCCGTACAGGATCTTCATCAATTCAGTGCGCCCGGCACCCATCAGCCCGGCCACGCCGAGGATCTCGCCGCGGTACAGCGTAAAGCTGACGTCTTCAACGCCGGGTCCGGAAAGGTGGCTGACGTCCAGCCGCTTTTCCCCGCGCGGCAAATCAAGGCGCGGGTATTGTTCTTCCAGCTTGCGGCCGACCATCATCTCTATCAGCGAATCTTCCTGCAGCTCGCTCACCGGCCGCTCAGCGATGAACTGCCCGTCGCGGAACACGGTCACGTCGTCGCAGATTTCAAAAATCTCTTTCAGGCGGTGCGAGATATAAACGATGCCGCGCCCTTCGGCCTTCAGCTCGTTGATCACCTTGAACAGCGAGGCGGTTTCGGTGTCGGTCAGCGCATCGGTCGGTTCGTCCATGATGATCACTTTCGATTCGAAGCTCAGTACCTTGGCGATCTCCACCATCTGCTGATCGCCGATCGACAGCTCCCCCACCAGCCGGTGGCTGCTGTAGCGCAGGTTGAGGCGCGCCAACAAGCGATCGGCCTCGGCGTACATGCGCTTCCAGTCAATGCGGCCGAAACGGTTGACGAACTCGCGGCCGAGGAAGATGTTTTCCGCAATCGTCAGCTGCGGGATCAGGTTCAGCTCCTGATGGATAATGCCGATGCCCGCTTCCTGCGAATCCTTAGGCCCGTTGAATACCACCTCTTTACCGAGAAAATACTGACTGCCGGCGTCTTTCTGGTAGATGCCGGTCAGCACTTTCATCATGGTGGACTTCCCGGCGCCGTTTTCCCCCACCAGCGCCATCACCTTGCCGGGATAAACACTGAGGGCGGCGCCGGAAAGCGCCTTCACGCCGGGAAAGGCTTTATCAATCCCTTTCAGTTGCAGTAAAGGTTGCATACGCGCCTCAGAAAGTTACGCCGGCGCACAGGATCACGTTCGCGTAAGGCGAACACTCCCCGCTGCGGATCACCGCCCGGCTGTGTTCGGTTTGCGCTTTAAACGCCTGATGGCTGATATAGCGCACGCTGATGGTATTACCCTGGCGTTGGCCCAATGCGGTCAGTTCCGCCAACAGAACCTCGTGGAGCGACGGATTTTGTTTCACGATTTCTTCCGCCAGGATGGCGCTTTCTACCTGCATCTCTTGCGTGACCGCCGCGAACACCTGCATGAAGGTCGGCACGCCCTGCGTCAGCGCCAGATCGATGCGCTGCGTCGCCGCCGGTATCGGCAGGCCCGCATCGCACAAGGTGAGCTGATCGGTGTGCCCCAGCCGGGCAATCACGGCAGACACGTCGGAATTCAGTAATACGCCTTTTTTCATCTTCTCACTCCGCTAGCGAAACGTTTCGCTCTCTGGAGGAGTTTAAAAAAACGGCAGGGGAAGGCAACCGGGACAATGCAGAAGTGTGATCGCTATCGAAACGTTTCGTTCGCGCGTGGAAAAAGCGCAAACAAAAGGGGCTCAGCCATGCTGAGCCCCTGTCAGGCGGGTTAGATCTCGACCTGCGTGCCGAGCTCGATGACCCGGTTCGGCGGGATCTCAAACTGATCCGGCGCGCGCAGCGCGTTGCGGCTCAGAGCGACGAACAGCTTGCCGCGCAGGTAGAGGTACCATGGCCGCTTGGTGAGGATCAGCGATTCATGGGACATGAAGAACGACGTCTCCGACATGCGGCACGGCAACCCTTCCAGCCCGCAGCGGTGGAACACTTCCTCCACGTTCGGCGTTTCGCGCCAGCCGTAGCTGGCCACCACCCGCCAGAAGGTCGGCGACAGCTGCTCGATGGTCACCCGGCGCACGTTGTGCACGTAAGGCGCATCCTCGGTGCGCAGCGTCAGCAGCACCACGCGCTCATGCAGCACCTTATTGTGTTTCAGGTTATGCAACAGCGCAAAAGGAATGACATTGGTGGCGCGCGACAAGAAGACCGCGGTGCCCGGCACCCGTACCGGCGGCGATTTCTCCAGCGAGGCGATCATCGCCTCCAGCGAGTTGCCGTGCTCATGCAGACGGCGCAACAGGCGGAAGCGCTCGCTCTTCCAGGTAGTCATAATGATGAACATCACCAGCGCCAAGGTCAGCGGCAACCAACCGCCAGAGAACAGCTTCAGGGCGTTGGCGGAGAACATCGGCACGTCGATGATCAGCAATATGGTCACGATGCCGATCGCCAGGAAGCGGTTCCAGTGCCAGTTGTTGATCGCCACCGAGGTGACCAGAATGCTGGTCAGCACCATGGTGCCGGTGACGGCGATGCCGTACGCCGCCGCCAGGTTGCTGGAGTGCTCGAACCCGATGATCACCAGCACCACCGAGATGTACAGCGTCCAGTTGATCACCGGAATGTAGATCTGGCCAGATTCCATTTCCGAGGTGTGAATGATGCGCATCGGCGAAAGATAGCCCAGGCGCACCGCCTGGCGGGTCAGCGAGAAGACGCCGGAAATCACCGCCTGCGAAGCGATAACCGTCGCCAGAGTCGCCAAAATCAGCAGCGGGATCAGCGCCCAGTCGGGCGCCAGCAGGAAGAACGGGTTTTTGATCGCCTCAGGGTTTTTCAGCAGCAGCGCCCCCTGCCCGAAGTAATTGAGCACCAGCGAAGGCAGCACCACGGTGAACCAGGCCAGGCGGATCGGGAACTTGCCGAAGTGCCCCATGTCGGCATACAGCGCCTCAACGCCGGTGATAGACAGCACCACCGCCCCCAGCGCGAAGAACGACACCTTCTTATATTCCATAAAGAAGTTGAGCGCCCATTTGGGATTCAGCGCCTGCAGCACTTCCGGGTTCGAAATGATGCTGCGCGCGCCCAGCACCGCCAACACGATGAACCACAGCAGCATTACCGGGGCGAACAGCTTGCCGACGCTGCCGGTGCCGTGTTTTTGGATAACGAACAGCAGGGTCAGCACCAGAATCGAGAGCGGGACGATATAGGCGTCGAGCGCAGGCGCGGCGATTTCCAACCCCTCTATCGCCGACATCACCGAGATCGCCGGGGTGATCACCACCTCGCCATAGAAGAAGCTGCCGCCGATCAGGCCCAGTATCACCAGCACTGCGGTGGTGCGCGCCGAGGTATTTCGCCCGGCCAGCGACATCAGCGTCAAAATGCCGCCTTCGCCGGCGTTGTCCGCCCGCATCACGTAGGTAAGATATTTGAGGGAAACGATCACGATCAGCATCCAGAAAATCAGCGACAGGAAGCCGAAAACCACGTCTGGACGAACATCGAAGCCGTAATGGCCGGAGAAACACTCTCTCAACGTATAGAGAGGACTGGTGCCGATATCACCGTAGACCACGCCGATGGCCGCCAGGGTTACCGCCGATAAGGACTGCTTATGCTCTGCGCTCATAATTCGTTTCTTTATCAGAACATCCGTTAGCGATGCATCCGCATCAGGCAAAATACGGGCTCAAAGATCCGTCACGCCCACCAGAAAGCCGCACAGTATGCACCATTTATACGGCTTGCCTACCCTTATATCAGAGCCGAAAAATAAACAAAATGTGAACCGGATATCCGACTCAACTGAGAAAAATTTTACTAATCAATAAGCTATACCATTAAAAATAATGGTGGTTTATCATCGAATTATCGACCAAGATTGGCTAACTCTCGGACAATACGACGATTATATGACGCCATCATCCCTTCTGGCAGAACGAATTTCCCGCCTCAGCAGCGCGCTGGAGAGCGGCCTCTATGAGCGGCAAGAGGCAATCCGCCTGTGCCTGCTGGCGGCGCTGAGCGGCGAAAGCGTATTCTTGCTCGGCCCGCCCGGCATCGCCAAGAGCCTGATCGCGCGCCGGCTGAAGTTTGCCTTCCGCAACGCCCGCTCCTTTGAATACCTGATGACGCGCTTTTCCACGCCGGAAGAGGTCTTCGGCCCGCTCTCGATTCAGGCGCTGAAAGACGAAGGGCGCTATCAGCGCCTGACCGCCGGCTATCTGCCGGAAGCGGAGATCGTGTTTCTGGACGAGATCTGGAAGGCCGGCCCGGCGATCCTCAACACCCTGCTGACGGCGATCAACGAACGGCGCTTTCGCAACGGCAACAGCGAAGAACCGATCCCGCTGCGCCTGCTGGTCACCGCCTCCAACGAACTGCCCGAAGCGGACAACAGCCTCGAAGCCTTATATGACCGCATGCTTATCCGCCTGTGGCTGGACAAGGTGCAGGATAAACAGAATTTCCGCTCGCTGCTGGTCAACCGCCAGAGCGAAAGCCAAAACCCGGTGCCGGCGGCGCTGAGCATCAGCGACGAAGAGTTTCTGCAGTGGCAGCCGCAGATCGACAAGGTGGCGCTGCCGGAAGCCTGCTTTGAGCTGATTTTCCAGCTGCGTCAGCGGCTGGACGCGCTGGAGCAGGCGCCATACGTCTCCGATCGGCGCTGGAAAAAAGCCCTGCGTCTGCTGCAGGCCTGCGCCTTCTTCAGCGGGCGCGATGCCATCGCCCCGCTCGACCTGATGCTATTGAAAGACTGCCTGTGGCACGATCTCACCTCGCTGAAGCTGCTGCAACAGCAGATCGATCAGCTGCTGACCGAGTCGGCCTATCAGCAGCAGTCGATGCTGATCCAGTTGCAACAGATCCATACCCGCTGGCTGCAGGACCAGCAGCAGCAAAGCGATCGGCAGGCCATCAGCCTGGTGAAAAAGGGCGGCATGTTCAGCCGCAAACCGCAATATGCGCCGGCCACGCCGTTCGCCGGCGGCACCCTCACCCTGCTGCTGCAAAAACCGCTGCAGCTGCATGACATTCAGGTCAACCATCTGAGCATTGAGAGCAGCGTGCTGGATAACTGGCTGCAAAAAGGCGGCGACGTGCGCGCCAAGCTGAACGGCATTGGCTTCGCGCAGCCGATCGATTTGGACGTCGATGACCAACTGCACCTGACGGTGCTGGACGTCAGCCGCCAGCCTTCGCTGCTGGCGCTGCCGGGCAAACAGGCCACCGCCACGCCGCAGGCGCTGCTGGATGAAATGGACGCGTTGGCCCAGCGCCTGGCGGAGCAGCGCCGCGCCTTCAGCCAACATCAGCCCTGTCTGTTCACGCCTGCCGCTGGCCTGGCCAAGATCGAAGCCAGTCTGCTGCAAGTGGCGGAACAGGTTAAACAGCAACAGCAGCAAATGCGCGGCCAGTAACCATGCTCAGTCTGGAGACGCTCGATCTGCTTCTGGCGATCACCGAAGGCGAGATGATCGAGGAGATGATCGTCGGCATGCTGGCGGCGCCGCAGCTGTCGGTGTTCTTTAAAAAGTTTCCGGCCCTTCGCCGGGCGCTGGATCGCGATCTGCCACGCTGGAAACTGCAGCTCAAGGAGCGTCTGCAGGAGGCTATGGTGCCGCCGGCGCTGGCGCAGGAGTTTTACCGCTACCAGCAGTGCCAGCTGGAGAACAACACCCAGTTCTATCACAACCTCAATGACACGATGGAGCTTCTGCGTCAGCTGGTCTCGCCGTTTTATGAACAGGCGCGCGCGCTGGTGGACGCCGCCGATCTGCCCAATCACCCGCTGGACGACAGCTTCCAAACCCTGTTCTTGCAGCGCTGGCGCATCAGCCTGACGCTGCAGGCCACTATGCTGCACCACCAGTTGCTGGAACAAGAGCGCGAGCAGCTGATGGCGGAACTGCAGGAGCGTCTGGCGCTGAGCGGCGCGCTGGAGCCGCTGCTGTCGGAAAACGACACCGCCGCCGGCAGGCTGTGGGATATGAGCAAAGGCCAGCTGCAGCGCGGCGATTACCAACGGCTGGTGGAGTACGGCAACTTTTTGCAGCAGCAGCCGGAGCTGAAAAAGCTGGCACAGCAGCTGGGCCGCAGCTACCAGGCCAAGGCGGTGCAGCAACAAGACGCGCAGCCGGAACCGTTCAGGGTCATGGTGCAGGTGCCGGCCACGCTGCCGGAAGAAGTAAATGGCATTCATCAGAGCGACGACATCCTGCGCCTGCTGCCGCCGGAGCTGGCGACGCTGGGGATTGAAGAGCTGGAGTTCGAGTTTTATCGCCGCCTGCTGGAAAAGCGACTGCTGAGCTACCGCCTGCAGGGCGACGTCTGGCAGGAACAGGTTCTGATCCGTCAGGTCACCCACCAGCAGCAGGATCAGCAACCACGCGGGCCGTTTATCGTCTGCGTGGACACCTCAGGATCGATGGGCGGCTTCAACGAACAGTGCGCCAAGGCGTTCTGCCTGGCGCTGCTGCGCATTGCGCTGGCGGACAACCGCCGCTGCTACATCATGCTGTTCGCCAACCAGATCGTGCATTACGAGCTCACCGCCGCCAGCGGCATCGAGCAGGCGGTGCGCTTTCTCGGCCAGCAATTTCGCGGCGGCACCGATCTGGCGGCCTGCCTGAACGCCACCGTCACCAAAATGGCGGAGAGTGGCTGGTTCGACGCCGATGCGGTGATCATTTCCGATTTTATCGCCCAGCGGTTGCCGGAGGAGGTAATAAAGAAGGTGAAACAACAGCAGCAAAGCCACCAGCAGCGTTTCCATGCGGTGGCGATGTCCGCCTACGGCAAACCCGGCATCATGCGCATCTTCGATCATATCTGGCGCTTTGATACCGGGCTGAAAAGCCGTTTAATGCGCCGCTGGCGGCGCTAGGCGGTTAGAGCAGGCCTTCGACCGCCCCACGCACTTCCGGCGACCACACGCCGCACTGCACCTGGCCGATATGCGACAGCTGCAACAGCAGCATCACCAAACGCGACTGGCCGATGCCGCCGCCGATGGTCTGCGGCATATCACCGCGCAACAGCGACTGGTGCCATTCCAGCTTCATGCGTTCTTCATCGCCGGTCAGCGCCAGCTGATGTTTCAGCGCGGCGGCGTCGACGCGGATGCCCATGGAAGACAGCTCGAAAGCGTCCTGCAGCACCGGGTTCCACACCACGATATCGCCGTTCAGGCCCGCCAGGCCATCCGTCGCCGGGGTGGTCCAGTCATCATAATCCGGCGCCCGCACATCGTGCGATTTGCCGTGCGACAGCTTGCCGCCGATGCCGATCAAGAATACCGCGCCCAGCTCTTTGGCAATCGCCCGCTCGCGCCCTTTGGCATCCAGATCCGGGTAGCGCTGCAGCAGGGTTTCGCTGTGCACAAAGTGAATCTGTTCCGGCAGGAACGGAGTCAGGCCATGCTCGCGGCTGACTTCCGCCTCCGTCGCCTTGATGGCGGCGTAAATGCTGCGCACGGTGCTTTTCAGGTAGTCCAGGCTGCGCTCACCGTCGCCCATCACCCGCTCCCAGTCCCACTGATCGACGTACACCGAGTGGATAGGCGTCAGGCGATCTTCATCCGGGCGCAGCGCCTTCATATGGGTGTACAGGCCTTCACCGGCGCCGAAATCGTAGCTGCCCAGGGTTTTGCGTTTCCATTTCGCCAGCGAATGCACCACTTCGAAGGTGGCGTCAGGCAGAGTTTTGACCTTAACCTGCACCGCTTTCTCGCTGCCGGAGAGGTTATCCTGCGTGCCGTCGCCCAAACGGCTGAGGATCGGCGCTTGCACTTCGATCAGGCCGAGCTGTTGCTCCAGCTGGCGGGAGAAGAAGGATTTGACCTGGCTGATTTGTTGTTGTTTTTGGATGAACTGTTTTTTCATTGCCGTATCTCTTGTAAACCTGTCTCTGTTGACATCGATTAAGCAACAAAATGACACGTCAATTCAATATCCATTAATCAATATTGCCTTTTCACTTTTAATCGTTCATTTTTACCCGGACAGAATTCAACAATCGTTAATTAATGGGGGATTAAATGGCGGAAATTTATCAGATCGATAATCTCGATCGCGGCATCCTCAACGCCCTGATGGACAATGCGCGCACACCGTACGCCGAACTGGCGAAAAACTTCGCCGTCAGCCCCGGCACCATTCATGTGCGGGTGGAGAAGATGAAACAGGCCGGGATCATCACCGGCGCGCGCATCGACGTCAGCCCCAAACAACTGGGCTACGACGTGTGCTGCTTTATCGGCATCATATTAAAGAGCGCCAAGGACTACCCTTCGGCCCTGAAGAAGCTGGAAAGCCTGGAAGAAGTGGTAGAAGCCTATTACACCACCGGCCACTACAGCGTCTTTATTAAGGTAATGTGCCGATCGATCGACGCGTTGCAACAGGTACTTATCAACAAGATCCAGACCATCGACGAGATCCAGTCTACCGAAACGCTGATCTCGCTGCAGAACCCCATTATGCGCACCATCGTGCCGTAACCCGCCAAATTGCATACCCACATTATCCACAGGTAGATCCCAGCCGATTCACAGCGTACAATGCAGCCACTTTGAGTGAGAAGGTTGGGATCGTTGGTTCATGGCAGACATTACTCTGATCAGTGGCAGTACGCTTGGCAGCGCCGAATACGTGGCTGAACATTTGGCTGAAAAGCTGGAAGACGCGGGTTTCTCTACCGAGATGCTGCACGGCCCTGAACTGGATGAACTGTCGTTGAATGGCCGCTGGCTGGTGGTCTCTTCCACGCACGGCGCCGGCGAGCTGCCGGATAACCTTCAGCCGCTGTTGGAACAGATCGCTGAGCAGCAGCCGGATCTTTCCGAGGTGCAGTTCGGCGCCGTCGGTTTGGGCAGTTCGGAATACGACACCTTCTGCGGCGCGATCAAACAGATCGACGATCTGTTGATCGCCAGAGGCGCTAAAAGGATCGGCGATCGTCTCGAGATCGACGTGACCGAGCATGAAATTCCCGAGGATCCGGCCGAGGAATGGGTAAAAACCTGGATTAATTTACTCTAATTCGTCTAAAGATCGCGCGAACGATTGTGGATAACTAAGCTTAAAAGCAGGGTAAAAGCCGTAGTTATCCCAATAACAACCGTAGTGCGCTTTTTGTCCTGTGTATAACAAGCCTTTTAGATCCCAGCTTATCTGCGTCGGGATCACCGATCATTCACAGCAAACGATCCTCCTTAATCCGCTGATCTTCATCGTGAATAGTCACTTATCCACAGAGGATCGCGATCCTAATAAGAGATCTAATAAAGAGATCTTTAAATAAAAAAGATCTTCTTTTAATTACCGACGATCCTGACCACTTGGTCGATCGTCTAAACTTGAGTAGAATCCCCGACCCCAGGGCAAATACGATCGTTCGCAATACGGCGAGGTGCAGTTCCATGTTTTATCCAGATCAATTTGACGTCATCATCATCGGTGGTGGCCATGCAGGTACCGAGGCCGCCATGGCCGCGGCACGCATGGGACGTCAGACTTTATTATTGACACACAATATCGATACGCTGGGACAGATGTCCTGTAACCCGGCGATTGGCGGTATTGGTAAAGGGCATCTGGTTAAGGAAATTGATGCACTCGGTGGCCTGATGGCAACGGCGATCGACCACGCCGGCATCCAGTTTAGGATACTAAACGCCAGCAAAGGCCCAGCCGTTCGTGCCACACGCGCTCAGGCGGATCGCGTACTGTATCGCCAGGCGATCCGTACCGCGTTGGAGAACCAGCCCAACCTGATGATCTTCCAACAACCTGTTGAGGATCTGATCGTCGAAAACGATCGCGTAGTCGGCGCCGTCACCCAAATGGGCCTGAAATTCCGCGCCAAGGCGGTGGTATTGACCGTAGGCACCTTCCTGGACGGCAAGATCCATATCGGTCTGGAAAACTACAGCGGTGGTCGCGCCGGGGATCCACCTTCGATCTCGCTGTCGCAACGTTTGCGAGAACTGCCGCTGCGCGTTAACCGCTTGAAAACCGGTACGCCACCGCGCATCGACGCCCGCACTATCGATTTCAGCGTACTGGCGCCACAACACGGCGATACGCCGGTGCCGGTATTCTCGTTCCTGGGCGATGCCAGCCAACACCCGGAACAAATGGCGTGCTACATCACCCACACCAATGAAAAAACCCATGACGTGATCCGCAATAACCTCGATCGCAGCCCGATGTATGCCGGGATCATCGAAGGGATCGGCCCACGTTACTGCCCTTCGATCGAAGACAAGGTCATGCGCTTTGCCGATCGCAATGCGCACCAGATCTTCCTCGAGCCGGAAGGCCTGACCAGCAACGAGATTTACCCTAACGGGATTTCCACCAGCCTGCCGTTCGACGTGCAGATGCAGATCGTCCGTTCGATGGAAGGAATGCAAAACGCGCGTATTATTCGCCCTGGTTATGCTATCGAGTACGATTTCTTCGATCCACGCGATCTGAAGCCGACGCTGGAAAGCAAATTCATTCAGGGGCTGTTCTTCGCCGGTCAGATCAACGGCACCACCGGGTATGAAGAAGCCGCTGCGCAGGGCCTGCTGGCCGGTCTGAACGCCGGGCGTTTCGCCGACGAACAAGAAGGCTGGGCGCCACGCCGCGATCAGGCCTACCTGGGCGTGCTGGTGGACGATCTCAGCACCCTCGGCACCAAAGAGCCGTACCGCATGTTTACCTCACGCGCCGAGTATCGTCTGATGCTGCGCGAAGACAACGCCGATCTCCGCCTGACGGAAAAAGGCCGTGAACTGGGCCTGGTGGACGACGTGCGTTGGGCACGTTACAGCGAGAAGTTGGAGCGAATCGAACGCGAACGCCAGCGCCTGCGCGACATCTGGATGCACCCGCACGCCGAGAACGTCGAACAGGTCAATGCGCTGCTGAAAGCGCCGCTGTCGCGTGAAGCGAACGGCGAAGAGCTGCTGCGCCGTCCGGAGATGGATTACGCGCAGTTGACCGGCACCGACGCCTTCGCGCCGCCGCTAGGCGACGTACAAGCGGCCGAGCAGGTTGAGATCCAGGTCAAATACGAGGGCTACATCGCTCGTCAGCAGGAAGAGATCGAAAAACAGCAGCGCAACGAGAATACCTTGCTGCCGTTGGATCTCGACTACCGTCAGGTTTCGGGACTGTCGAACGAGGTGATCGCCAAGTTGAACGATCACAAACCGAACTCCATCGGCCAGGCTTCGCGCATCTCCGGCATTACGCCGGCGGCGATCTCGATTTTGCTGATCTGGCTGAAAAAGCAGGGACTGCTGCGCCGCAGCGCATAAATCTTGCATCCAGGCGGCCGTTTGTTCATCCCGTAGCCAAACGGCCGCTGACATCACTTGCGCCCTGAATTATCATAGTCGCCTCATTGCGCCAGCTAACCATCCGCTGGTCGTTCAGCGCCTGCCAGAGGATCCGTTGTGCAAAAAAAATTAGACTCGCTGCTTGCGGCGGCAGGCATTGAGCTGCCCGATCAGCAAAAACAGCAGCTGCTGGGTTATGTCGGCATGCTGGATAAGTGGAACAAGGCTTATAACCTCACGTCGGTGCGCGATCCGCAGCAAATGCTGGTGCGCCACATCCTCGACAGCATCGTGGTCAACCCGCATTTGCAGGGCTCACGTTTCATCGATGTCGGCACCGGCCCCGGCTTGCCGGGCATTCCGCTGGCGATCGTGCGCCCAGACGCGCATTTCACGCTGCTCGACAGCCTGGGCAAGCGCGTGCGCTTCCTGCGCCAGGTGCAGCATGAGCTGGGCCTGAACAATATCGAGCCGGTGCAGAGCCGCGTCGAAGCGTTTCCGGCCGAGCCACCGTTTGATGGCGTGATCAGCCGCGCGTTCGCTTCGCTGCAGGATATGCTGTCCTGGTGTCATCATCTGCCGGCGAAAGGGCAGGGGCGTTTTTACGCGTTGAAAGGCGTGCGCCCGGATGAAGAATTGGCGCACTTGCCGGAAGGCGTCAGCCTGGAATCCATCGTGCGGCTTCAGGTGCCTGAATTGGAAGGTGAACGCCATCTGGTGGTGCTTAAGGCAAACTGAGTTTGTTTTTGATCAAACAAGCGTGAATTAAAGGTAGTACTAAGCGTAAAGATAAGCAGGCTAATTAATTGGTCGCTTTTTTTAGTTAATTTACTTTCTATTAACACAAAAAACGCGGCTAATTAGCGACAATAGAGTAATTGCATTTGGAAATAGTCACGTTAGCAATCATGTGCGAAAGATTGGCCTTTGCTGCTAATGTTAATTGGCTGTTGGAATATTGCCTCGCTGCTTGTCAATAAAAGGTTTTCGTCGGGTATACGGATTGTTTTTGAACAGTTAACTGATAATGTTTTGATTTATATAATCTTTTGATCGCCCAAATTGCTAAAGACGGTTTGGTTGACCATCGGCTATAAATCAGGAAGGGGTATTACTGTGATCGGCTTCGCGTTTCTAAACGCAACGCTGGAATAATCAGACAATTAAATGCGTCCTATTATTCCGACCGTTTTCTTGTGAAAATAGGCTGGAATAGGGAAATTTAAATAATTGTTCACCTTTTCGCTACTTATCGATTGAATTCGTTGGTATGCCCCGTATAATTTGCTCGTTTTTTGCTGCTTGACTCAGGACAGCAAAAACAGTTGTATACGTCACTCAGCATACCCCCTCAGGGGTACGGAGAGAACAAACGTCATGTCTGTGTCCCTTTACAGCGGGAAAGTCGCACGCAAACTGCTGTTTTTGCAGTTAATGACTTTTGTTCTGATCAGCGTTGCTTTCTGGCTGAAAAGCCCGGAATGGAGCGCTTCGGCGCTGGCAGGCGGTCTCGCCGCCTGGTTGCCGAGTGCAATGTTTATGCTGTTTGCCTTGCGCCATCAGGCGCAAACGCCGGCGCCCGGTAGGGTTGCCTGGTCGTTCGCCATCGGCGAGGGGCTAAAGGTCGTGATCACCATCGTTTTGCTGATCGTGGCGCTGGGGGTGTTCAAGGCGGAGTTTATACCGCTTGGCCTGACCTATTTAGCGGTGTTAGTGGTGCAGATAGTGGCACCGGCCGTGATTAACAGTTACCGAAATTAACTAAATAAAGGGTAGAGGCATCATGTCTGCAGAGGGATACAACAGTCCACAGGAGTATATCGGTCACCACCTGACGCAGCTTCAGGTCGGGACTGGGTTTTGGTCGATTAACCTCGACTCGATGTTTTTCTCCGTCGTCCTCGGGGTTTTGTTCCTGGTGATTTTCCGCAAAGTGGCTAAAAACGCCACCAGCGGCGTGCCGGGTAAACTGCAAACCGCCGTGGAGCTGGTGGTTGGTTTCGTCGACAGCAGCGTGCGCGACATGTACCACGGCAAGAGCAAGGTGATTGCGCCGTTGGCGCTGACCGTGTTCGTCTGGGTGTTCCTGATGAACCTGATGGACCTGATTCCGGTAGACTTCCTGCCGTTTATCGGGGCGCATCTCGGTCTGCCTGCGCTGCGCGTGGTGCCTACCGCTGACGTGAACGTCACGCTGTCTATGGCGCTGGGCGTGTTTATCCTGATTCTGTTCTATAGCATCAAAATGAAAGGCGTTGGCGGGTTCGTTAAAGAGTTGACCATGCAGCCGTTCAACCACCCTGTATTCATTCCTATCAACCTGATTCTTGAAGGTGTCAGCCTGCTGTCCAAACCTGTTTCACTGGGTCTGCGACTGTTCGGCAACATGTATGCGGGTGAGTTGATCTTCATCCTGATTGCCGGCCTGTTGCCGTGGTGGTCACAGTGGGTCCTGAGCTTGCCTTGGGCTATCTTCCACATCCTGATCATTACGCTTCAAGCCTTTATTTTCATGGTTCTGACGATCGTCTATCTGTCGATGGCGTCTGAAGAGCACTGATTTTCTTAAAACACTTGCACTTTTAAACTGAAACAAACTGGAGACTGTCATGGAAAACCTGAGTATGGATCTGCTGTACATGGCTGCCGCTGTGATGATGGGTTTAGCGGCAATCGGTGCTGCGATCGGTATCGGCATCCTGGGTGGTAAATTCTTGGAAGGCGCTGCTCGTCAGCCTGACCTGATTCCTCTGCTGCGTACACAGTTCTTTATCGTTATGGGTCTGGTCGACGCCATCCCGATGATCGCTGTAGGTCTGGGTCTGTACGTGATGTTCGCCGTCGCGTAAGTAGAGTAACCCTCTACGACGTAACCAAACTATTAACTTTTAAAGAGGCATTGTGCTGTGAATCTTAACGCAACAATCCTCGGCCAGGCCATCGCGTTCGTTCTGTTTGTCTGGTTCTGCATGAAGTACGTATGGCCGCCGATCATGGCTGCCATCGAGAAACGTCAGAAAGAAATCGCTGACGGCCTCGCTTCTGCAGAGCGTGCCAAAAAAGATCTGGACTTAGCGCAAGCCAATGCGACCGACCAGCTGAAAACTGCTAAAGCAGAAGCTCAGGTGATCATCGAGCAAGCGAACAAACGCAAAGCTCAGATCATGGATGAAGCGAAAGCCGAAGCCGAGCAGGAACGTAACAAAATCGTGGCGCAGGCTCAGGCTGAGATCGAAGCCGAACGTAAGCGCGCTCGTGAAGAGTTGCGTAAGCAAGTCGCGATGCTGGCAATTGCCGGCGCCGAGAAGATCATCGAACGTTCCGTGGATGAAGCTGCTAACAGCGACATCGTTGATAAACTGGTCGCTGAACTGTAAGGAGGGAGGGGCTGATGTCTGAATTTGTAACTGTAGCTCGCCCCTACGCCAAAGCAGCTTTTGACTTTGCCGTTGAGCACCAAAGCGTAGAGCGCTGGCAGGAGATGCTGGCGTTTACGGCTGAAGTCACTCGCAATGAACAGATTTCTGAACTGCTGTCTGGCGCGGTTGCGCCAGAAACGCTGTCCAAGACGTTCATCGCGGTTTGTGGCGATCGGCTCGACGAACATGGCCAGAACTTTATCCGTGTAATGGCCGAAAATGGACGTTTACTGGTTCTTCCTGCCGTGCTGCAGCAGTTCATCGAACTGCGCGCCTCGCTGGAATCCACCGTCGAAGTCGAAGTGCTCTCTGCGAGCGCGCTGAGCGACGAACAGCAGGCGAAAATCGCCGCTGCGATGGAAAAACGTCTGTCACGCAAAGTTAAGCTGAATTGCAAAATTGACAAGTCTGTACTGGCCGGCATCGTTGTTCGCGCCGGCGATATGGTGATTGATGGCAGCGTTCGCGGTCGTCTTGAACGCCTGACAGACGTCTTGCAGTCTTAAGGGGACTGGAGCATGCAACTGAATTCCACCGAAATCAGCGAACTGATCAAGCAGCGCATTGCTCAGTTCAATGTAGTGAGCGAAGCTCACAATGAAGGTACTATCGTTTCCGTCAGCGACGGGATCATCCGCGTACACGGCCTGGCCGAAGTTATGCAGGGCGAAATGATCGCGCTGCCTGGCAACCGTTACGCAATCGCATTGAACCTGGAGCGCGACTCTGTCGGTGCCGTGGTCATGGGTCCGTACTCGGATCTGGCCGAAGGCATGAAGGTTAAATGTACTGGCCGTATCCTGGAAGTTCCAGTCGGTCGTGGTCTGCTGGGCCGCGTAGTTAACACCCTGGGCGCACCTATCGACGGCAAAGGCCCGATTGAAAACGACGGCTTCTCTCCGGTAGAAGCTATCGCGCCAGGCGTTATCGAGCGTCAGTCCGTTGATCAGCCGGTTCAAACTGGCTACAAATCCGTTGACGCCATGATTCCAATCGGCCGTGGCCAGCGTGAGCTGGTGATCGGTGACCGTCAGACCGGTAAAACCGCGCTGGCGATCGATGCGATCATCAACCAACGCGACTCCGGCATCAAATGCGTTTACGTGGCTATCGGCCAGAAAGCGTCCACCATCGCTAACGTGGTGCGCAAACTGGAAGAGCACGGCGCACTGGCCAACACCATCGTGGTGGTGGCGACCGCTTCCGAATCCGCTGCACTGCAATACCTGGCGCCATACGCCGGTTGCGCAATGGGCGAATACTTCCGTGACCGCGGTGAAGATGCGCTGATCGTGTACGATGACCTGTCCAAACAGGCCGTTGCTTACCGCCAGATTTCCCTGCTGCTTCGTCGTCCGCCAGGTCGTGAAGCTTACCCAGGCGACGTATTCTACCTGCACTCCCGCTTGCTGGAGCGTGCAGCGCGCGTTAACGCCGAATACGTTGAAGCCTTCACCAAAGGTGAAGTTAAAGGCCAAACCGGTTCACTGACCGCTCTGCCGATCATTGAAACCCAGGCGGGTGACGTTTCCGCGTTCGTTCCGACCAACGTAATCTCGATTACCGATGGTCAGATCTTCCTGGAATCCAACCTGTTCAACTCCGGTATTCGTCCGGCAGTTAACCCGGGTATCTCCGTATCCCGTGTTGGTGGCGCCGCGCAGACCAAGATCATGAAGAAACTGTCCGGTGGTATCCGTACCGCGCTGGCACAGTATCGTGAGCTGGCTGCGTTCTCCCAGTTCGCCTCCGATCTGGACGACGCGACCCGCAAACAGCTGAGCCACGGTCAGAAAGTGACCGAGCTGCTGAAACAGAAACAGTATGCGCCGATGTCGGTTGCACAACAGTCTCTGGTGCTGTTTGCCGCAGAACGCGGTTACCTGAACGACGTCGAAGTCGCCAAAGTGGTGAGCTTCGAAGCCGCGCTGGTCGCCTATGCGGACCGCGAGCACGCCGAACTGCTGAACCACATCAACCAAACTGGCAACTTCAACGATGAAATCGAGGGCAAGTTGAAAGACGTCCTCGAGACCTTCAAGAAAACCCAGTCCTGGTAACGCCGAACGGTCCTGCTGTTGAAAGACAGCAGGCCGTCTGGCACTGAGGAGAAGCAGAGATGGCCGGCGCAAAAGAGATACGTAGTAAGATCGCTAGCGTGCAAAACACGCAAAAGATCACTAAAGCGATGGAAATGGTCGCCGCCTCCAAAATGCGTAAATCGCAGGATCGCATGGCGGCCAGCCGTCCTTATGCAGAGACCATGCGCAAAGTGATTGGTCACCTTGCGTTAGGGAATCTGGAGTACAAGCACCCGTACCTGGATGAGCGTGACGTTAAGCGCGTCGGGTATCTGGTGGTGTCTACTGACCGTGGTCTCTGCGGCGGCTTGAACATCAACCTGTTCAAAAAGCTGCTGGCGGAGATGAAAGCCTGGTCCGAAAAAGGCGTCGAAACCGATTTGGCGCTGATTGGCTCTAAAGCGGCCTCTTTCTTTGGTTCCGTGGGCGGCAACGTGGTTGCCCAGGTGACCGGCATGGGGGACAAACCTTCCCTGTCGGATCTGATCGGGCCGGTGAAAGTGATGCTGCAGGCCTACGACGAAGGTCGTTTGGACAAGCTGTACATTGTCAGCAACAAATTTGTTAATACGATGTCCCAAGAGCCACAGGTGCTTCAGCTGCTGCCGTTACCGCCAGCCGATGACGAAGAGCTGAAGAAAACGCCTTGGGATTACCTGTATGAACCCGATCCAAAAGTGCTGCTTGATACCTTGCTGCGCCGCTATGTGGAGTCGCAGGTTTATCAGGGCGTCGTGGAAAACCTGGCCAGCGAGCAGGCCGCACGAATGGTCGCGATGAAAGCCGCAACCGATAACGGCGGTAGCCTGATCAAAGAGCTGCAGTTGGTATACAACAAGGCGCGTCAGGCCAGCATCACTCAGGAACTCACCGAGATCGTTTCGGGAGCCTCCGCGGTTTAAGCTAGGTTTACGAATTACGTAGAGGATTCAAGATGGCTACTGGAAAGATTATCCAGGTAATCGGCGCCGTGGTGGACGTCGAGTTCCCTCAGGATGCCGTACCAAAAGTGTACGATGCCCTTGAGGTAGAAAACGGCACCGAAAAACTGGTGTTGGAAGTTCAGCAACAGCTGGGCGGTGGCGTGGTTCGCTGTATCGCAATGGGGACCTCCGACGGTCTGCGTCGCGGTCTGAAAGTGAACAACCTGGACCACCCGATTGAAGTGCCGGTGGGTAAAGCTACCCTGGGCCGTATCATGAACGTATTGGGCCAACCGATCGACATGAAAGGCGACATCGGCGAAGAAGAGCGTTGGGCTATTCACCGTGCGGCGCCAAGCTACGAAGAGCTGTCCAGCTCCCAGGAACTGCTGGAAACCGGTATCAAGGTAATGGACCTGATTTGTCCGTTCGCCAAGGGCGGTAAAGTTGGTCTGTTCGGCGGTGCGGGCGTAGGTAAAACCGTAAACATGATGGAGCTGATCCGTAACATCGCGATCGAGCACTCCGGTTATTCCGTGTTTGCGGGCGTGGGCGAGCGTACTCGTGAGGGTAACGACTTCTACCACGAAATGACCGACTCCAACGTTCTGGACAAAGTATCCCTGGTTTACGGCCAGATGAACGAGCCACCAGGTAACCGTCTGCGCGTTGCGCTGACCGGTCTGACCATGGCGGAGAAATTCCGTGACGAAGGCCGTGACGTTCTGCTGTTCGTTGACAACATCTACCGTTACACCCTGGCCGGTACCGAAGTGTCCGCACTTCTGGGCCGTATGCCATCCGCGGTAGGTTATCAGCCAACGCTGGCGGAAGAGATGGGCGTTCTGCAAGAACGTATCACCTCGACCAAGACCGGTTCCATCACTTCCGTACAGGCCGTTTACGTTCCTGCGGATGACTTGACTGACCCGTCACCAGCCACCACCTTTGCGCACTTGGACGCAACCGTGGTACTGAGCCGTAACATCGCTTCTCTGGGTATCTACCCGGCCGTTGACCCGCTGGATTCTACCAGCCGTCAGCTGGATCCGCTGGTTGTTGGCCAGGAGCACTACGACGTAGCGCGTGGCGTGCAGTCCATTCTGCAACGCTACCAGGAACTGAAAGATATCATCGCGATCCTGGGTATGGACGAGCTGTCTGAAGAAGACAAACTGGTCGTATCCCGTGCGCGTAAGATCCAACGCTTCCTGTCTCAGCCGTTCTTCGTGGCAGAAGTCTTCACCGGTTCTCCGGGCAAGTTCGTATCGCTGAAAGACACCATCCGTGGTTTCAAAGGCATTATGGACGGCGACTATGACCACCTGCCGGAGCAGGCGTTCTACATGGTTGGCACCATTGAAGAAGCAGTGGAAAAAGCCAAGAAACTGTAACGCCTTGAGAGGAGGGTGATATGGCTATGACTTACCATCTGGATGTAGTCAGCGCGGAAAAACAGATGTTTTCCGGCCTGGTGCAGAAGATCCAGGTGACAGGCAGCGAAGGTGAACTGGGGATCTTCCCTGGCCATGCGCCGCTGCTGACTGCCATCAAGCCTGGCATGGTGCGTATTGTTAAGCAGCACGGTGAAGAAGAGTTCATCTACCTGTCCGGCGGCATCCTCGAGGTGCAGCCGAGCGTGGTTACCGTGCTGGCGGACACTGCTATCCGTGGTACTGACCTCGACGAAGCGAGAGCGTTGGAAGCTAAGCGTAAAGCTGAAGAACACATTCGCAGCTCTCATGGCGATGTCGACTATGCTCAGGCATCCGCTGAACTGGCGAAAGCGATCGCAAAACTGCGCGTTATCGAGCTCACCAGAAAAGCGATGTAATGTTTGGGTGCTCTGCACCCAACTTTAAGAAAGCGGCCTATAGGGTCGCTTTTTTTTTACTTTAAAATAAGCATTTCAGCCCGGCGGGCGGTGTGGTGTATAACCCCTGATATCGGGAAAGAAACGTCGCCGAACGCCGACAGTTTTTTCGTCCTGAAGCCGAATCAGCCATGATGGCGGCAGGCCAAGAGGCGCGCGGCCTGCGCCGGGTTCGTGATGAGAAATATGTAGTAATATCGTCGCTAAACGGTTTTACTTTCGTCTATCAAAATGGAGTTATCAGGTTGCTTATGTCGAACAGCGCAATGAGCGTGGTCATCCTCGCCGCGGGCAAGGGTACGCGCATGTATTCCGATCTTCCCAAAGTGTTGCATCCGTTGGCCGGTAAGCCGATGGTGCAGCACGTCATTGATGCCGCGATGAAACTGGGCGCGCAACATGTTCACCTGGTATACGGCCACGGCGGCGATTTATTGAAAAGCACGCTGACGGACGGCGCGCTGAACTGGGTGCTGCAGGCGGAGCAATTGGGCACCGGTCATGCAATGCAGCAGGCGGCGCCGCATTTTGCCGACGATGAAGACGTGCTGATGCTGTACGGTGACGTGCCTTTGATTTCCGTGGATACGCTGCAACGTCTGATTGCGGCCAAGCCGCAGGGCGGCATCGGTCTGCTGACGGTGAAACTGGACGATCCGAGCGGTTACGGCCGCATCGTGCGCGAGCAGGGCAACGTGGTGGGCATCGTTGAACACAAGGACGCCAGCGAGGCACAGCGTCAGATTAATGAGATCAATACCGGCATCCTGGTGGCGAACGGGCGCGATCTGAAGCGCTGGCTGGGGATGCTGAACAACGACAACGCACAGGGCGAGTTTTACATCACCGATATCATTGCGTTGGCCCATGCCGACGGCAAGAAAATCGAGGCTGTACACCCGTCGCGCCTGAGTGAAGTGGAAGGTGTGAACAACCGCCTGCAACTGGCGACCCTGGAACGCGTATTCCAGTCGGAACAGTCTGAAAAGCTGCTGTTGGCCGGCGTGATGCTGCTGGATCCGGCGCGTTTCGATTTGCGCGGGGAACTTGTTCACGGCCGCGACATCACTATTGATGCGAATGTGATTATCGAAGGTCACGTCAAGTTGGGCGATCGGGTGAAAATCGGCGCCGGCTGCGTGCTGAAAAACTGCGTAATCGGTGATGATTGCGAGATCAGTCCTTACAGCGTGCTGGAAGACAGCGTGCTGGAAGTCGGCTGCACCGTGGGGCCATTTGCCCGCCTGCGCCCAGGCGCGGAGCTGGCGGCAGGGGCCCACGTCGGCAACTTCGTGGAAATGAAAAAGGCGCGTCTGGGCAAAGGCTCCAAGGCCGGTCACCTCAGCTACCTGGGCGATGCCGAAATCGGCGATGACGTGAATATCGGCGCCGGCACCATCACCTGTAACTACGATGGCGCCAACAAGCACAAGACGCTGATCGGCGATGGGGTGTTCGTCGGTTCCGATACTCAGCTGGTGGCGCCGGTATCGGTCGGCAAAGGCTCCACCATCGCCGCAGGCACCACGGTGACGCGCGATATTGCCGAGAACGAATTGGTGCTGAGCCGCGTCAAGCAGGTGCACATTCAGGGCTGGCAACGTCCGGTGAAGAAGAAGTCATAGTGTGTTTTGCGTTGGGCTCTATTCACGAGCCCAATACAAAACATAATAACCCCCACCATCTACAGGCTCGGGGGATGCACGGTAAAAACCGGCAAAAATCAGGTCAAGGCATCGAAAGCGCCCATGAAGGGCGTTCATTAGGAATATAACTGATGTGTGGAATTGTAGGCGCAGTAGCGCAACGTGATATCGCAGAAATCCTGTTGGAAGGTTTACGTCGTCTTGAGTACCGCGGTTATGACTCCGCCGGTCTGGCGGTGGTCGATGAAAAAGGCAACGTCAGTCGCCTGCGTCGCGTAGGCAAGGTACAAAAACTGGCCGAAGCGGCGGAGCAAACCGATCTGCACGGCGGTACCGGCATCGCTCACACCCGCTGGGCAACGCACGGTGAACCGACCGAAGCGAACGCGCACCCGCATGTTTCCGACTACATTACCGTGGTGCATAACGGCATCATCGAAAACCACGAACCGCTGCGCGAGCTGCTGATCGAACGTGGTTACCGTTTCAGCTCCGAAACCGACACCGAAGTGATCGCGCACCTGGTGCACTGGGAACAGTTGCAGGGCGGTACGCTGCTGGAAGTGGTTCAGCGCGTGATCCCACAGCTGCGCGGCGCTTACGGCACCGTGGTGATGGACAGCCGCGATCCGAGCGTATTGGTCGCGGCGCGCTCCGGCAGCCCGCTGGTTATCGGCCGCGGCGTTGGGGAAAACTTCATCGCCTCCGATCAGCTGGCGCTGCTGCCGGTCACCCGCCGCTTCATCTTCCTGGAAGAAGGCGACGTGGTGGAAGTGACTCGCCGCACCGTCAACATCTTCGACAAGCAGGGCAACGCCATCGAGCGTCCTGAGATCGAATCCCAGGTGCAGTATGACGCCGGCGACAAGGGCGCTTACCGTCACTACATGCAAAAAGAGATCTACGAACAGCCGCTGGCGCTGAAAAACACCCTGGAAGGGCGTTTCAGCCATGGCCAAATCAACCTGAGCGAGCTGGGCCCGCACGCCGACGAGCTGCTGGCCAAGGTGCAACACGTGCAGATCATCGCCTGTGGGACTTCTTACCACTCCGGGATGGTGGCGCGCTACTGGTTTGAAGCGTTGGCCGGCGTGCCGTGCGACGTCGAGATCGCGTCCGAATTCCGTTACCGCAAATCGGCGGTGCGTCCGGGTAGCCTGATCATCACCCTGTCGCAGTCCGGCGAAACCGCCGACACGTTAGCGGCGCTGCGCCTGTCCAAAGAGCTGGGTTATCTTGGTTCGCTGGCCGTTTGTAACGTTGCGGGCTCTTCGCTGGTGCGTGAATCCGATCTGGCGTTGATGACCAAAGCGGGCACGGAAATCGGCGTAGCCTCGACCAAAGCCTTCACCACCCAGCTTACCGTGCTGTTGATGCTGGTGGCGCGCCTGGGCCGCCTGAAAGGCATGGCGGAAAGCGTGGAGCAGGAGATCGTGCACGGCCTGCAGGCGCTGCCGGCGCGTATCGAGCAGATGCTGTCGATGGATAAAGAGATCGAAGCGCTGGCGGAAGGCTTCTCCGACAAGCACCATGCGCTGTTCCTCGGCCGCGGCGATCAGTATCCGATCGCCATGGAAGGGGCGCTGAAGCTGAAAGAGATCTCCTATATTCACGCCGAAGCCTATGCGGCGGGTGAGTTGAAACACGGCCCGCTGGCGCTGATCGACGCCGATATGCCGGTGATCGTGGTGGCGCCAAACAACGAACTGCTGGAAAAGCTGAAGTCCAACATTGAAGAAGTGCGCGCGCGCGGCGGCCAGCTGTACGTGTTCGCCGATCAGGACGCCGGCTTTGTCAGCAGCGAAGGTATGACCATCATTCCTCTGCCGCACGTCGAGGAAATCGTCGCGCCGATCTTCTACACCGTGCCGTTGCAGCTGCTGTCTTACCACGTGGCGCTGATCAAAGGCACCGACGTTGACCAGCCACGCAACCTGGCGAAGTCTGTCACCGTAGAGTAATTTGCCGCAGGTAAACTGCAAAAGCCGGCCTTCGCGCCGGCTTTTTTCATGAGCGGCCTTAAAGATGACAGCGCGACCGATTCGGCGATAAACGTTGTCATATTCAAGCGGATAGGCCGCGCCAAAACGGTTTTTTTATTGCTTGGCAAATGTGCTGTTTCACAACTAACTTTTTGATTTATAGATAAAACAATACCCATCAAACGCACTGTAATATAACTGTCATATTGCGTACATTTTTCTGTCACCAAACTGTCCTATTTTCCCTCCTGCAGCAATACTTACTCTGATTAAAACGACTCGAAGTCGATTTTAAGTATCCCATTAGGAGGGATTATGAAACTGATGCGTACCACCGTCGCCAGTATTGTGGCAGCGACCTTCTCCCTGACCGCCGTGTCCGCGTTCGCTGCTGCCAGCCTGACCGGTGCAGGTGCGACATTCCCCGCTCCGGTTTACGCCAAGTGGGCAGATTCTTATCAGAAAGAAACCGGCAACAAAGTTAACTATCAGGGCATCGGCTCCTCTGGCGGCGTGAAGCAAATCGTGGCCAACACCGTTGACTTTGGCGCTTCCGATGCTCCGCTGTCTGACGACAAACTGGCGGCCGATGGCCTGTTCCAGTTCCCGACCGTGATCGGCGGCGTGGTACTGGCGGTGAATATCCCGGGCATCAAATCCGGCGAACTGACGCTGGACGGTAAAACCCTGGGCGATATCTACCTGGGCAACGTCAAAAAGTGGAACGATCCGGCTATCACCAAGCTGAACCCTGGCGTGAAACTGCCTGACCAGAACATCGCCGTAGTGCGCCGCGCCGACGGTTCCGGCACCTCGTTCGTGTTTACCAGCTACCTGTCCAAGGCCAACGCGCAGTGGAAAGAGAAGATTGGCGCCGGTTCTACCGTTAACTGGCCGACCGGTCTGGGCGGCAAAGGCAACGACGGCATCGCCGCCTTCGTTCAGCGTCTGCCTGGCTCTATCGGCTACGTAGAATACGCTTACGCCAAACAGAACAACCTGGCTTACACCAAGCTGGTATCCGCCGACGGCAAACCGGTTAGCCCGACCGAAGAGAGCTTCAGCAACGCCGCCAAAGGCGTGGATTGGAGCAAGACCTTCGCTCAGGATCTGACTGACCAGAAAGGCGACAACGTGTGGCCAATCACCTCCACCACCTTCATTTTGGTGCACAAAGAGCAGAAAAACCCTGCTCAGGGTGCCGAAGTGCTGAAGTTCTTCGACTGGGCTTATAAAACCGGCGCCAAGCAGGCGAACGAGCTGGATTACGCCACCCTGCCGACAGAAGTGGTTGAGCAGGTGCGCGCGGCCTGGAAAACCAACGTAAAAGACAGTTCAGGTAAAGCGCTGTACTAACAACGCAGGGGCGCGGGTTCGCCGCGCCCCACACAGTTCTTCAGGCTCCGATCCCGGTTGGGGCTGCCAGGGTTCAAACAGAGAGTAATCTATGGCTGAGTACAAGCCGACCATCAAAGCACCGGGCAAAAACGGTGACATCATTTTCAGCGCGCTGGTGAGACTGGCTGCGCTGATTACCCTATTGTTGCTGGGCGGCATCATCGTTTCGCTGATCTTCGCCTCCTGGCCAAGCATGCAGAAATTCGGCTTCGCCTTCCTGTGGACCAAAGAGTGGGATGCGCCGGCGGAGCAGTTCGGCGCGCTGGTGCCGATCTACGGTACCGTGGTCACCTCGCTCATCGCGCTGATCATCGCCGTGCCGGTGAGTTTCGGCATCGCGCTGTTCCTGACCGAACTGGCGCCGAACTGGTTGAAGCGGCCGCTGGGCATCGCCATTGAGCTGCTGGCGGCCATCCCAAGCATCGTCTACGGCATGTGGGGCCTGTTTGTGTTCGCCCCGCTGTTCGCCGAATACTTCCAGACGCCGGTGGGCGACGTGCTGTCGGGCATTCCTATCGTCGGCGAGCTGTTCTCCGGCCCGGCCTTCGGCATCGGTATCCTGGCTGCCGGGGTGATCCTGGCGATCATGATCATTCCTTACATCGCTGCGGTGATGCGCGACGTGTTCGAACAGACGCCGGTAATGATGAAAGAGTCGGCCTACGGCATCGGCTGCACCACTTGGGAAGTCATCTGGCGCATCGTGTTGCCGTTCACCAAAAACGGCGTCATCGGCGGCGTGATGCTGGGCCTGGGCCGTGCGCTGGGGGAAACCATGGCGGTGACCTTTATCATCGGCAACACCTACCAGCTCGACAGCGCTTCGCTGTACATGCCGGGCAACAGCATCACCTCGGCGCTGGCCAACGAATTCGCCGAAGCTGAGTCCGGCGTGCACACCGCCGCGTTGATGGAGCTGGGCCTGATTCTGTTTGTTATCACCTTTATCGTGCTGGCGCTGTCGAAACTGATGATCATGCGTCTGGCCAAGAATGAGGGGCGTTAACATGGCGACGATGGATATGCAAAACGCAGTCGTTCTGGCGGAAAGCCGCCGCAAAATGCAGGCCTGGCGCCGGCAGAAAAACCGCCTCGCGCTGTTCCTGTCGATGGCGACCATGGCGTTCGGGCTGTTCTGGCTGATCTGGATCCTGATCGCCACCGTGACCAAAGGCTTCGACGGCATGTCGCTGGCGCTGTTCACCGAGATGACCCCGCCGCCGAACACCGCGGGCGGCGGCCTGGCCAACGCCATCGCCGGCAGCGGCCTGTTGATCCTGTGGGCGACCCTCTTCGGTACGCCGCTGGGCATCATGGCCGGCATCTACCTGGCGGAATACGGCCGTAAATCCTGGCTGGCGGAAGTGATCCGCTTTATCAACGACATTCTGCTGTCCGCACCGTCGATCGTGGTGGGCCTGTTCGTTTACACCATCGTGGTGGCGAAGATGGAACACTTCTCCGGCTGGGCCGGCATCGTGGCGCTGGCGCTGCTGCAGGTGCCGATCGTCATTCGCACCACCGAGAACATGCTGAAACTGGTGCCGGATACGCTGCGCGAGGCCGCTTATGCCCTGGGCACGCCGAAATGGCGCATGATTTCCGCCATCACGCTGAAGGCGTCGGTGTCCGGCATCATCACCGGCGTGCTGCTGGCGATTGCGCGCATCGCGGGGGAAACCGCACCGCTGCTGTTCACTTCGCTGTCGAACCAGTTCTGGAGCACCGACCTGATGCAGCCGATCGCCAACCTGCCGGTGACCATCTTCAAATTCGCCATGAGCCCGTTCGCCGAATGGCAACAGCTGGCCTGGGCCGGGGTGCTGTTGATCACCCTGTGCGTACTGTTACTGAATATCCTGGCGCGCGTGGTTTTCGCCAAGAAAAAGCATTCATAAAATTTTGAGCGCCGCTTTGGCGGCGCTGATGAAAAGAGAGAAGTCTTGATGAGTATGGTTACTGACGCTTCCAGCAGCAAAATTCAGGTACGCGATCTGAACTTTTACTATGGCAAATTCCATGCGCTGAAGAACATCACGCTGGATATCGCCAAGAACAAGGTCACCGCGTTTATCGGCCCGTCCGGCTGCGGCAAATCTACCCTGCTGCGCACCTTCAACAAGATGTACCAGCTGTACCCGGAACAGCGTGCGGAAGGCGGCATCCTGCTGGACGGCCAGAACATCCTGACCGACAACTCGGATATCGCACTGCTGCGCGCCAAGGTCGGCATGGTGTTCCAGAAGCCGACGCCGTTCCCGATGTCGATTTATGACAACATCGCCTTCGGCGTTCGCCTGTTTGAAAAGCTGTCGCGTGCCGATATGGACGAGCGCGTACAGTGGGCGCTGACCAAAGCGGCGCTGTGGAATGAAACCAAGGACAAGCTGCACCAGAGCGGCTACAGCCTCTCCGGCGGCCAGCAGCAGCGTCTGTGCATCGCCCGCGGCATCGCCATTCGTCCGGAAGTGCTGTTGCTGGATGAGCCTTGCTCGGCACTGGATCCGATCTCCACCGGCAAGATTGAAGAGCTGATCAGCGAGCTGAAGGCTGATTACACCGTGGTGATCGTGACGCACAACATGCAGCAGGCGGCGCGCTGCTCCGACTCTACCGCATTTATGTATCTGGGCGAGCTGATCGAGTTCAGTGATACTGATAACCTGTTCACTGCGCCGCAGAAAAAGCAGACTGAAGACTACATCACTGGCCGTTATGGTTGATAGGAAGCATCATGGATAACCTGAATTTAAACAAACACATTTCCGGCCAGTTCAACGCAGAGCTCGAGCATATCCGCACTCAGGTGCTGACCATGGGCGGGCTGGTGGAGCAGCAGCTGACCGACGCCATCACCGCGATGCACAATCAGGATGGCGAGCTGGCCAAGCGCGTGATCGAAGGCGACGCCAAGGTCAACATGATGGAAGTGGCGATCGACGAAGCCTGCGTGCGCATTATCGCCAAGCGCCAGCCGACCGCCAGCGATCTGCGTCTGGTGATGGCGATCATCAAAACCATTTCCGAGCTGGAGCGCATCGGCGACGTGGCGGACAAGATCTGCCGCACCGCGCTGGAGAAGTTCTCGCACCAGCACCAGCCGCTGCTGGTCAGCCTGGAGTCGCTGGGGCGCCACACCGTGCAGATGCTGCACGACGTGCTGGACGCGTTCGCGCGCATGGATCTGGACGAGGCGATCCGTATTTACCGGGAAGATAAAAAGGTCGACCAGGAATACGAAGGCATCGTGCGTCAGCTGATGACCTACATGATGGAAGATTCGCGCACCATTCCGAGCGTGCTGACCGCGCTGTTCTGCGCCCGTTCTATCGAGCGTATCGGCGACCGCTGCCAGAACATCTGCGAATTTATCTTCTATTTCGTCAAAGGGCAGGATTTCCGTCATTTGGGTGGCGATGCCCTGGAAAAGCTGCTCTCCCCGGGCGGTAAAGACGACAAAGCCGACTAACCCTTTCCGGGTAATATCCTTCAAAGGCGCGGTTTCCCGCGCCTTTATTCCATCTTAAGCGCGTAAAGATAAAAAGGTTATAAATATAGCTTTTTATATTATTTCCTGACCTATGTGGCGCTTGCTAGCTTATCCGCCAGCAGGACATCAACCACTTAGGAGCTTTCTATGAAACATCGCGCTTTGGCCTTAACGTTGTTAGCCAGTCTGACCGGCCTCGCCGCCGGTGCCGCGCACGCGGACAAACTTGACGATATCAAGCAAGCCGGCGTGGTGCGCATCGCGGTGTTCGACAGCAACCCGCCGTTCGGCTACATCGATCCGCAGAGCAAGAAGCTGGTGGGCTACGATGTGGATGTCGCCGACGCGATCGGCAAAGCGCTGGGGGTGAAAGTGGAGCTGCGCGCCACCAACCCGGCCAACCGCATTCCGCTGCTGGTGTCGAAGAAGGTTGACCTGATTGCCGCCAACTTCACCATTACCGACGAGCGCGCCAAGGAAGTGAACTTCAGCGTGCCGTACTTCGCTACTGGCCAGAAATTCATCGCCCGCAAAGGCGTGTTGAAAACGCCGGAAGACATCAAGAAGCTGCGCATCGGCGCGGATAAGGGCACGGTGCAGGAAATCACCCTGCGCGAGCGTTTCCCGACGGCGAAAGTGATCTCCTACGATGATACCCCGCTGGCGTTCGTGGCGCTGCGTAACGGCAACGTGCAGGCGATCACTCAGGACGACGCCAAGCTGGTCGGCCTGCTCGGCAACCTGCCGGCGGCGCAAAAGGCGGAGTTTGAAATTTCGCCGTTCAGCCTGACCAAAGAGTATCAGGGCGTCGGCATTCCCAAGGGTGAAGATCGCCTGACCGCCGCGGTGAACGAGACGCTGATCAAGCTGGAAAAAGACGGCGAAGCGGTTAAGATTTACGATCGCTGGTTCGGGCCGGAAACCCAATCCGCTCAACCGCGCGGCGATTTCAAAATCGCGCCTTTGGATCAGCAACCAAAAGCCTGACTTAACCGCTTGCGGTGAGATAGGCACGGAGGGGCGCAGCTTGCTGCGCCCCTGATGCATTCTGCAAGACAAGGATTGAACATGAACCTGGACTGGCTGCTGGCGCCGCAATACCTGAGCTGGCTGTGGCATGGCTTTCTGCTGACGCTGTGGCTTTCCGCCTGCGCGGGCCTGGCGGCCACGTTGCTGGGCCTTGTGCTGGCGGCGATGCGCGACAGCAGCCTGCGGCCGTTGCGTTGGCTGGCGATGGGGTACAGCTCGCTGTTTCGCAATACGCCGCTGCTGGTGCAGCTGTTCTTCTGGTACTTCGCCGCCGGGCAGATCCTGCCGTCCGCCGCCATGCAGTGGCTGAACAGCTCACATCAGGTCGGCCCGCTTGAGTGGCCGTCGTTCGAGTTTCTCGCCGGTTTCTTTGGCCTGACGCTCTACTCCACCGCCTTTATCGCCGAAGAGATCCGCTCCGGCATTCGCGGCGTCGCCGGCGGGCAGAAATATGCCGCTCAGGCGCTGGGACTGACCGGCTGGCAGGCGATGCGCTACGTGGTGTTGCCGCAGGCGCTGAAAATCGCGCTGCCGCCGCTGCTGGGGCAATACATGAACGTGATCAAGAACTCGTCGCTGACCATGGCGATCGGCGTTGCCGAACTCTCTTACGCCTCGCGTCAGGTCGAAACCGAAACCCTGCGCACCTTCCAGGCGTTCGGCGTGGCGACGGTGCTGTATATCGCCATCATCGCGCTGCTGGAAGGTTGGGGCATGTGGCGACAACAGCGTAAACCGCTGGGAGGACATTGAGATGGATTTCAGCGTGATTCACGACAACCTGGGTTACCTGCTGTGGGGCACCTGGCCGGACGGGCCGCTGGGTGGCGCGGCGCTGACGTTGGCGATCAGCCTGATGGCCGGCGTGGCCTCGGCGGTGCTCGGCACCTTACTCGGCGTGGCGCTGGCGATGTCGCGCGGCGTCGCCGCCGGATTGCTGGCGGCGGTGCTGGGCTTTTTCCGCGCCATTCCGGTCATCATGCTGATCTTCTGGACCTATTTCCTTCTGCCGATGGTGTTTGGCGTCGAGATCCCGGAAATCACTACCGTGGTGTGCGCGCTGGCGCTGATCGCCTCGGCCTATTTGGCCCATGCAGTGAAGGCCGGCATTGCCGCGATCGGCCCCGGCCAGTGGCAGGCTGGGCTTTCTCTGGGGCTGACGCGCTGGCAGACGCTGCGCATGATCGTGCTGCCGCAGGCGCTGCGCATGATGGTGCCGTCGTTCATCAACCAGTGGATTTCTCTGATCAAAGACACCTCGTTGGCTTATATCGTCGGCGTTGGCGAATTGACCTTCCTGGCGACCCAGGTCAACAACCGCAGCATGGTCTATCCGATGGAAGTGTTCCTGTTTGTGGCGCTGGTTTATTTCGTGTTCTGCCTGGCGCTCGATCTGTTGGCCAACGCGGTCAACCGCCGCTTCGGCGCGCAAACCCGCGCGCTGAAACGGTCCTGGCGCTGGTGGCGCAACAAGCCGCCGTTGCCGGCCAGTTAATCGGCCGTGAGCCGCCAGCCTCGTTCGCGCCACAGCGCGGGCAGTTGGGCCAGGTCGTCAAACGTGGTCACCAGCGGGTGGTCAATCGGCGGGTTATGCGGATCGGCGCAGAAGTAAAAGACCGGGATGCCGGCATGGATGCCGGCCTGCGCGCCGGCGGGCGAATCGTCCACCAGGATGCAGCGCGTCACCGGCACCTGCATCTGTTCGGCGGCGTGAAACACGATCGCCGGATCCGGCTTCCAGCGCTGAATGTCATAGCCGCTGAATAACCGGTCATCAAAATAAGGCAGCATGCCGGTCAGGCCGAGCGAATGCTGCATCTTGCTGACCGGCCCGTTGGAGACGGTGCAGACAGGCACCGTTATCTGCGCCAGCAGCTCACGGGCGCCGGCAATCTGTTGCAGTTCGCTGTCGAACAACCGCGCCACTTCCTGCCGATACAGCGGCTCCAGTGTCTCTTTGGCCAGGTCAGTGCCCTGCTCGGCGTTGACCCGATCGATGATCTCGTACAGCTTCACCCCTTTGTATTTCTTGAATACCTCTTCCAGCGACAGATGAATGCCGTAGTGGGCGAACATGTGCACATAGGCTTTGCTGCACAGCACTTCGCTGTCTACCAGCGTGCCATCGCAGTCGAACAAAATGCAGTCAATCTGATTCATGCGGGACAGGTTCCTTCGGGTTAACGCCGCTGAGGCCGCTCAGCGATCACTTGATCAGGTTACGCGCCTTGAGATCGTGCAAAATCAGCGCGGCGACGTGTGAGCACTGCGGCAGATCGCGACTGTCGCACCACTTCAGCTCGGCGATTTCGGCGGCCGGCTGCAGCTGCCCGGTAAAGTCGGCCTGGTAGCAGCGAATGCGCACCTGGGTGCCGTCCTGCTTGCCGTCCGCCGGGCCGGTGAATTCGCCGTAAAACGCGATGGATTGCGACAGCAGCGCAACGGTCAGCTCTTCGTCGATTTCGCGGCACAGCGCCTGTTCGTCGGTTTCGCCCGCTTCGCGCTTTCCGCCCGGCATATAAAACAGCGTCTTATTGTGTGAGCGCACCAGCGCCACTTTGTCATCTTTCAGCGCGATCAACGCCAGCTTATCGATAAAGGTCGAAGACATGCGGGCTCCTGTTTTTAACGGATAGGGATAGAGGGGCGATAGGCCATTTTATCGGCCGTGCCGGCAAACGGCAACGCAGCGGGCGGCAAGGGGGATGAATGCCTGTAAATACAAGCCGTTGATGCGTTTAGCCGTAAAGACGGCGAAAAAAACCTGTGACCGACATCAAAAGCCCCACTTTTTGTTATAGGATAGCCGGCGACTGTCCATTCCCATTTTCGGAATTCTGATAATGACCAAACCAGTATCTGGCCTTGACGCTGAGCAAGGCTTGCTTGGGCGCGTGTTTAAACTCAAGCAACATGGCACGACGGCGCGTACGGAAACGATTGCCGGTATCACCACCTTTCTCACCATGGTGTATATCGTGTTCGTTAACCCGCAAATTTTGGGCGCGGCGGGCATGGATACCCAGGCGGTATTTGTCACCACCTGTTTGATCGCCGCCTTCGGCAGCATCTTTATGGGCCTGCTGGCGAACCTGCCGGTGGCGCTGGCGCCGGCGATGGGCCTGAACGCCTTCTTCGCCTTCGTGGTGGTTGGCGCGATGGGCATCTCCTGGCAGGTGGGCATGGGCGCCATCTTCTGGGGGGCGGTCGGCCTGCTGTTGCTGACCATTTTCCGCATTCGCTATTGGATGATCGCTAACATTCCGGTCAGCCTGCGGGTCGGCATTACCAGCGGCATCGGTCTGTTCATCGGCATGATGGGGCTGAAAAACGCCGGCATCGTAGTGGCTAACCCGGACACGCTGGTGACCATCGGCAGCCTGACCTCGCACAACGTGCTGCTGGGGGCGCTCGGCTTCTTCATCATCGCCGTGCTCTCTTCGCGTAACTTCCACGCGGCGGTGCTGGTATCGATCGTGGTCACTACCCTGATCGGCTGGATGCTGGGCGACGTGAAATACGGCGGCCTGTTCTCCTTGCCGCCGAGCATCACCTCGGTAGTGGGCCAGGTCGACGTGGCCGGCGCGCTGAACATCGGGCTGGCCGGGGTCATCTTCTCGTTTATGCTGGTGAACCTGTTCGACTCCTCCGGCACCCTGATCGGCGTCACCGATAAAGCCGGTTTGACCGACAATCAGGGCAAGTTCCCGCGCATGAAGCAGGCGCTGTACGTTGACAGCATCAGCTCGGTGGCCGGTTCGCTGGCGGGCACTTCTTCCGTGACCGCTTACATCGAAAGCTCATCCGGCGTCGCCGTGGGCGGCCGCACCGGTTTGACGGCAGTGGTCACCGGCCTGCTGTTCCTGCTGGTGATCTTCCTGTCGCCGCTGGCGGGTATGGTGCCGGCGTATGCCGCCGCTGGCGCGCTGATCTACGTCGGCGTGCTGATGACCTCCAGCCTGGCGCGGGTGAAATGGGACGATCTGACCGAAGCGGTACCGGCGTTTGTCACCGCGGTGATGATGCCGTTCAGCTTCTCGATCACCGAAGGCATTGCGCTCGGCTTTATCTCCTACTGCGTGATGAAGCTCGGCACCGGCCGCTGGCGTGAAATCAGCCCGTGCGTGGTGGTCGTGGCGCTGCTGTTCGTGCTGAAGATCGTCTTCGTCGACGGCCATTGACAGCCAAAGGGCCGACGTCCGTCGGCCCTGAAACCCTAGACTCCCGGCGTCGCATCCGGCGCCCGATCCAGCACCCATTGCAATGGCCGCCTGAAGCGCGCCTGCCAACTGCCGGCGGCATCCTCCCCCTGGGCGAAGTGCAGCGTTTGCACCTGATTATCCTCTCCAAACAGATTGGCGAAGTGCAACGCCAGCGCCTGCTCGCTGAAGTTCTGCCGATCGTAATACGCCATCACGATTTTCTTTTGCGCCGCCAGCGACTGCTGGGCCGGCTTGATCTCCCCGTTGGGGGCGATCAGGAGCGCGCCGGCGTAAAACTGCGGGTACTTCGCGATCAGGTTGGCGGCGTGCAGTGCACCCTGGCCGCGGGCGCTGAGGTAAATCCGTTGGGTATTCAGCTTTAGCTGCGGAGCCAGCTGTTGCAGCGTACGCTGAATGGCGGTTTGGGTGCTCTCATCGCTGTAATTCGACCAGCGGAAGCTGTTTTCCGACAGCATCTGCGTGCCGTTGATCTCGATGTAGGCTACGCCCATTTCGCCGAACAGCAGCCGTTCTTCGGGGCTGATAGCGGCGGCTTTGCCGTAGGTATGCAGGAAGATCACCGTTGGCCAGCCTTCGGGCGGTGCTTCGCCGTCCGGCATCGCGTAGCTGGCTTTGCCTTCATAGCGGCGAGCGTGCTGCAGATAGCGCGCTTTGGTGGCGGCCAAAATGGATTGGTAGGTGGCGGAATGTTGAATGCTGTTGAAGGCGTCGTCCTCCAGCAGGTTGTAGTAGTACCACAGGCCGCGGTCGGCGCTCAGCTGCAGGTAGCGTTCCGCCAGCTCGGTTTGCCCTTTCTCTGCCGACGACACCGCCAACTGGTAGGGCGCCCAGACATTGCGGCCGTCTTCGCGCATCAGCGTCAGGTACAGCGACATGGCGCCCAGCTTTTTGTCTTCCTGGTTTTGCGCGGATCGCGACAGCTGGGCGTTGAGCGCACTGTGTGCCGGCAGCTCCAGCGGTTCTTCACCGGCGGGATAACGCATGTCTGCGGCGAAAGCGGGACTGGTGATGGAAACAAAAAATAACGCTAAAATGAAAAAATACATGATGCTATGGCTTTAATTTTCAATGAATTGACGGACTTCATGTCCTGTTGCGGCGCCCGGTGGGCGCCGCGAGACGGTCACTCCACGCGGCGAATAAAATCGCTGAACGCGGACAGCTGGCCGGTCAGGAAGTCCAGCGTTCCCTGATCGCTCAGTTCACCGGCCTGTTCATCGACCTTGCTCTGGATCACGCCGCCCATAAACTCAGGCTTGTTCATTACCATCGCATCGAGGAATACCAGGATCTGGCGCAGATGGTATTGGCAGCGCGCGCCGCCGATCGGCCCCATCGAGCTGGTTTGAATGGCGACCGGCTTGCCGGCCAGCGGCTGATTCGGCAAGCGAGACAGCCAGTCGATGGCGTTCTTCAACCCGCCGGGCACGGAATAGTTATATTCAGGGGTGACGATGATCACGCCGTCGGCCTGGCGGATCTGTTCGGCGATCGCCTCGACAGCGGCAGGGAAGCCTTCACCCTGTTGCATGTCGGCGTCGTACAGTGGGATATCGCGGATGGAAGGTAGCGCTTCAATGGTGACGCCCTGCGGAGCCAGCCCTGGCAGGGCGCGGGCCACCATGGCGTTGTAAGAGCCTTTACGCAGGCTGCCGAGCAGAGTGACGATTTTTAAGGCTTGGTCTGACATGATGATTCTCCCTTTCGAATGAGCAGATTCAGCGTACAACATGGGCGAATAGTAGGCTAAAGCGCGGGTCGAGAATAGGCGATTGCTCAACATTTAGCTGTCTTTACAATTTAATCCAGCGACTCGAGCGGTAAAGACAGCGTTATCCGCTTTGCGCCGCGTTAACCGGGCGTCTTCAGGCCCGTCAGTTTAACGAAGCGCGAGGACGCCGCCGGGCTGCGCGGTGAGATTTCCCCGTCTTTGTGCAGTCCACCGCGCTCTTCGTAGCGCCAGCACAGCAGGCGATCCAGCCCAGGGCTGCCGGCGCAGGCCCAGCTCAGGTATTCGTCGGCGTCGCTCATCACCTGAACGTCCGGCGTGGCACTGGAGCGCAGGTGGCCGGAGAAGGGATGCAGACGCAGCGTAGACTGGCCGCTGTTACCGAGGCCGGAAATTTTCAGCACGCTTTGCCGGATGCTCCACAGCTGAGTTTCTGCCTCCAGCCGATCGTCCTGCGCACCGATCCAGGCACTTTCCGCCGGTGTCTGATGCGCGTGTTGCAGCGCGCTTTGCCGGGTGCCGCGCGCCCGCATCACTTCGATATCCAGTCCGACCTTGCCCTCGTCGCTAAGCAGTACGCCCACGGTGTTGCTGGCGTAGGCGAGGCTAAAATCGGGCAGCTGATGATCGGCGAAACAGGGGCGGCCGGTCGGCGTGGTGGCTATAGGGGGGAGCGTCGGCAAGCCGTATAGGTAGAACATCATTTCGGCGAGCAGAATGCGCCCTTGCAGGTAGCGCGTGCGGCGCTTAACGGAAAAGGTGCGGGTGGCGGCTATCACTTCGTCGGAGAGTCTCTGGGTATCCAGGACAGCGGAGGCCGGGGTCCATCGGGCAAAATGACACGCCATTGTTCACTCCATGACAGAGGGTCGCTAAGAACGCAGGGGTGTTAGATTAAGACTAAGTTGAGGATTTATCATCAAAAAACACTATGCGGATTATCCTATTTATTAACGATGGAAGAGGTATCGTCCGACGCGGCATCGCTCCACCATTGGATCATTGATGCGTTCGGTGCCAAATCAAAGTATGGCTTGCCCAGCAAGTGATTGAGGATGCGCGCTGAACGCCAGGCCATCAGGCTCAGTCCGCCTTCTGCGCTGCCGTGGCTGTGTATCCCGGCATTTACCGCATAAATTCGATTTTGCTCCGGCCCGAGCCATTCAAGATTAAAATTCGGCAGCAGCGGTAGATGCTGCTTCGAATCGAGCGGGATGCGCGGCACCAAGGGTTTCAGGTACGCGGGCAGAGAGGCGCGATAACCGGTGGCGAGAATGACGATATCAGCCCTGAAACTTTCCCGGCGATTTTCCAGACCGTGAAGCGTGCGCAGGTGAAAAGCCTCATCCATTGATTCGACGGTCAGTAGAGTTCGATGGGGCAGTAAACGCACATTGCGTGCCTGGCGCATCACGTCAAAACGCATATAAAGCTCACGGTACAAGGTTCGCAGCGTATGATTGCTGATGCCGTCTGCCGGCAATTTCTGTGTTTTGATTTCACGTGCGCGGATCTCGGCCGGCAGCGTATAGAAATAGTCGACGTATTCAGGAGTGAAATATTCGTTGGTGAAGGGGGACTCGTCCAGCGGCTGAAAATTGGGACGACGCGAGAGCCAATCCAGCTGTGCCGGCTCGCCCCAGTGTCCCTGCAACGCGTTCAAAAAAACATCGGCGCCGCTTTGGCCGCCGCCCACCACCATAACCCGCTTGCCGCTGAAGTCTGGATTGCGCAGGGCTATTTCGGCGGCATGCATGCAGTTTTCACCCAGCGCCGGGTAAAATGCTTCCGGCAACCAAGGGTCATGTCCGGTACCCAGACAGATATTTTTCGCCCACAGGGTCTGGTTGTGGGTACATACCTTGAACAAACCTTTTTCATCGTCGAAATCAATACGCTCTACGGACTGTGAAAACTGTAGCCCGTCTAACCTTTCGCAGGCCCAACTCAGGTAGTCGGAAAATTCTTCCCGGCTGATAATTTGCTGCTCGGTGATTAAAAAACGATAAATTTTTTTCTGTTCGACCAAGTAATTAATAAATGAAAATTGGCTGCGTGGGCTGACGGCGGTAACCAGATCCTGAAGTACATAGGTTTGCATATAAGCTGAGGGTAGCAGCATACCGGGATGCCAACGGAAGCTGGCGTTACGATCGAGAAAGGTATAATTGACGTCGCCGCTTTCGGCGGCCAGAGCGGCCAGACTGAGATTGAAAGGCCCCAATCCCACGCCGATCAAGTCTAAAGGTTCGTTCATGTAAGCTTATCTCTCACGCAGCAAAATTGATGAGATAAGCTTAGGTGAGTTTTGATGCCGCCGGGAGAAGTAACATGCGGGCGCCGAGTAGGATACGGCGCTCGCAGTCGATTATTTCCCGATACAGAAGCTTGAGAAGATACGGCCCAGCAGATCGTCGGAGGTGAATTCGCCGGTGATTTCACTCAGGGCCAGCTGCGCCTGGCGCAGTTCCTCGGCCAGCAGCTCCCCCGCGTAAGCGCTCACTAACTGTTCTTTACCCTGCACCAGGTGCTGTGCCGCCAGTTCCAGCGCCTGCAGGTGGCGACGGCGCGCCAGGAAGCCGCCTTCCATATTGCTGGTGAAGCCCATGCTCTGTTTAAGATGATCGCGCAGCACATCGACGCCTTCGCCGGTGCGGGCCGACAGGCGAATAAGTGAGTGGTTATTCACTTCCGTCAGACCCAGCGTTTCACCGGTGATGTCGGCCTTGTTGCGTACCACGGTAATCGGCAGCGTGCCTGGCAGGCGCGCCATAAACTCCGGCCAGATCGCCGCCGGCTCGGTGGCGGCGGTGGTGGTGCCGTCAACCATAAACAGCACTCTGTCGGCCTGTTCAATCTCGTTCCACGCACGTTCGATGCCGATGCGTTCCACTTCGTCGCTGGCGTCGCGCAGGCCGGCGGTGTCGATGATGTGCAGCGGCATGCCGTCGATATGGATATGTTCGCGCAAGACGTCGCGAGTGGTGCCGGCGATATCGGTCACGATCGCCGCCTCGCGCCCGGCCAACGCATTGAGCAGGCTCGATTTACCTGCGTTGGGGCGCCCGGCGATCACCACCTTCATCCCTTCGCGCAGCAGGCTGCCCTGGCGCGCTTCGCCGCGCACGTTGTCCAGATCCGCCATTACGTCGTTGAGCTGCGCCTCGATTTTACCGTCGGACAGGAAGTCGATTTCTTCGTCCGGGAAGTCGATTGCCGCTTCCACGTAGATTCGCAGGTGAGTGAGCGCTTCCACGAGCTGGTGGATGCGGGTGGAAAACGCGCCCTGCAGCGAGTTCATCGCCGAACGTGCCGCCTGCTCGGAGCTGGCGTCGATCAAATCGGCAATCGCTTCGGCCTGCGCCAAATCGAGTTTGTCGTTGAGAAATGCGCGCTCGGAGAACTCGCCGGGCCGTGCGATGCGCACGTCAGGGAGCGCCAGCACGCGCTTGAGCAACAGATCGAGGATCACCGGCCCGCCGTGGCCCTGCAGTTCCAGCACGTCTTCGCCGGTAAAGGAGTTCGGCCCCGGGAACCACAGCGCGATGCCCTGATCGAGGGTGGCGCCCGTGGCGTCGCGGAACGGCAGATAGTCAGCGTAGCGCGGCTTCGGCAGCTTGCCGAGCAACGCCTGGGCGACGTCTTTGGCCTTGCTTCCGGAAATGCGCAGAATGCCGACGCCGCCGCGTCCCGGCGGGGTGGCTTGGGCAACGATGGTATCGGTGGTGCTCATAACGGTTCTCTCTGACGATTAAGATGCAAAAAGGCGGTCTAATGACCGCCTTTGGGGTGACTGCAAGGGTCGGCGCGCCGAACCCCTACAATACGCTTAGCTTTTTTTCTTGTCGCGGCTGTGCAGACCGCGTTTTTCCAGACCACGGTAAATCAGCTGCTGCTGCAGGATGGTCACCAGGTTACTGACGATGTAATACAGCACCAGACCGGACGGGAACCACAGGAAGAACACTGTGAAGATCACCGGCATGAAGGTCATGATTTTCTGCTGCATCGGGTCAGTCACGGTGGTTGGCGACATCTTCTGAATGAAGAACATCGTCACGCCCATCAGGATTGGCAGGATGTAGTACGGGTCTTGCGCCGACAGGTCATGGATCCACAGGGCGAACGGCGCGTGGCGCAGCTCGACCGAGCCCATCAGCATGTAGTACAGCGCCAGGAAGATCGGCATCTGAATGATCAGCGGCAGGCAGCCGCCGAGCGGGTTCACTTTCTCCGACTTGTACAGCGCCATCATCTCTTGGCTCATGCGCTGTTTGTCATCGCCGATGCGCTCGCGCATCGCCTGCAGCTTCGGCTGCAGCATGCGCATTTTCGCCATCGAGGTGTACTGCGCCTTGGTCAGCGGGTACATGATGCCGCGCACGATGAAGGTGATGATGATGATGGAGAAGCCCCAGTTACCGATAAAGCCGTGGATGAACTTCAGCAGTTTGAACAGCGGCTGGGAGATGAACCACAGCCAGCCGTAATCCACGGTCAGGTCCAGGTGCGGCGCCAACTGGGCCATCTGATCCTGCAGCTCCGGGCCGACCCACAGGGTCGCGTTCAGCTGCTGCTGAGCGCCCGGCTGCACCACGACCGGGGTAGATTTGAAGCCGATGGTGGACAGGTTGTCACCCGGTTTGGCGGTGTAGAAGGTGTTGTCACCCTTGGTCGCCGGTACCCACGCGGTGGCGAAGTACTGCTGCAGCATGGCGACCCAACCGTCTTTGGTGGTGACGCTCAGGTTTTCGTCTTTGTCGAACGCGTATTTCTGGTACTTGTCCTCGCTGGACGAGTACGCCGCGCCGCGGAAGGTGTGCAGCGCGAAGTTGCTGCTGCCGGTGTCGCGGTGCTTAGGCAATTCGGTGGTCTGCTTCAGCTGGCCGAACAGGGTCAGCTCCAGCGGCGTCGCGCCTTTGTTGTCGATGCTGTAATCCACGCCGACCGCATAGTGATTGCGTTTGAGCACGAAGGTCTTGGTGTAGATCGCGCCGTCTTTATCGCTGTAGGTCAGCGGGATGCGCAGCTCGTCCTGGCCTTCCGGCAGGGTGTAGCTGTCCTGCGCCGCCTGATACAGCGGGCGCTCGCCGTTGGCCGGGTTGTCCGGGCCGTTTTTACCGGTCAGGCCGCTTTGTGCCTGATAGACGAACGACGGAGTGGTTTCCAGCAGTTGGAACGGAGTCGATGAACCCAGGGTATCCGGGTAGGCCAACAGTTTAGCCTGCTCGATATCGCCACCACGGGTGTTGATGGTCAGTGACAGCACGTCGGTGTTCACGGTAATCAGCTTACCCTGACCACTGGCTGGCACGGCCTGGCTGGCGGCATCACCGGCTACTGCGTTCGAAGTCTGTTGCGTGGTCTGTGCGGCCGGCTGCGGAGCGTTGTCCGTTTGCCATGCCTGCCAGATCATGAAAGACACGAACAGCAGAGCGATGAGGAGAAGATTGCGTTGCGAATCCATCGTTAGTGTTCTCTGTTATCGTCGGTTTTTGGCGGCACCGGATCATCGCCACCTGGGTTCAAAGGGTGGCATTTTAATACGCGTTTCAATGCTAACCAACTGCCTTTTATCATGCCAAACCTGCTTAATGCCTCAATTGCGTAATGAGAGCATGTCGGCTGGAAGCGACAACGAGGCCCTAGCAGCGGACTGATGACGAGCTGATAGGCCCGCACCAGCCCGATCAGGATGCGGGAGCCTGGCGACAGTGGCGACGCCATAATTTATCCAAAGCTTCCGTCAGCGCGCGGTTATCCAAATCCGCTATCCCCTTTTTGGCCACCACGACAAAATCCATCGCCGGTAATTCGTGCTGACGCAAGCGGAAGCTTTCGCGGGTTAGGCGTTTGATCCGATTACGCTCGTGCGCGCGTTTGACGTGTTTTTTGGCGACGGTAAGACCGATGCGGGGATGCCCCAGCTGGTTCAGGCGGCCGAGGATGGTGATTTGCGGCGTGCCAGCCCGTTGTGGCTGCTGGAAGACGAAAGTGAAATGAGTGGGAGTTAACAAACGTAACTCCCTGGGAAAAGCGAGCTTAACCACTCAGCGGGTTAGCTTTATTACTTAGAAACAGTCAGACGAGCACGGCCTTTCGCACGACGGCGGGCCAGAACTTGACGACCATTTTTGGTGGCCATACGAGCACGGAAACCGTGGCTACGGTTGCGCTTCAATACGGACGGTTGGAAAGTGCGTTTCATAGCGATTTCTACCTAAACTTAAAATAATTACTGATCAGTAAACGCGTTTGGCTACTCGGCGTGAAGATGACCGACGCCTCAATCGCAATACATAAAGAAGCGGGATTGTAATAATTGTACAGTCCTGAGTCAATTCGCATCGCGCCAGCCTACCTGGTTGTCTGCCAATAACGGAACAAAATCCGGTCTTGGCCCGTGGTCACCGCAGAATCCTGTCTGGCTAATGACGCACCATAAGGAACCAGGTATCACACGTAGGGCGAAGATTATACGGACTCGGGGTGAAATCGCAAGGATCCCCGTGAGATCCTTTGCGCGCGATCCCAGGATCCGACGTGGATAACAGGGTATAACCGGTTGACAATGTAAAAAACGCGGCGCAGCGGCCGGGATCTGCGCGGTCATTCGGCGTTGGCGGTGAAAAGATCGCCGCCGGCCGCGGCCTGTGGATAAAATGGATCTAATCTGTGAGGAAGGGGAGGATCTCTTGCTCGGATTGCGCTATGATCCGTCATTCCGATCGCGATCCCTCATGCCGGGATCGTGAGGGACACAAACCGTGAAAGGCGGTTCGCATCCCCCACAGGCAAACAGCCGATGCCGGGTATGTGTCAAAAATCATGAGTTATAAAAAAGTTGCCCGTTTCTTTTCTTTATTGATCTTGTTCGAGTGGAGTCCGCCGTGTCACTTTCGCTTTGGCAGCAGTGTCTTGCCCGATTGCAGGATGAGTTACCTGCCACAGAATTTAGTATGTGGATTCGCCCATTGCAGGCGGAACTGAGTGACAACACCCTGGCGCTGTACGCGCCTAACCGTTTTGTGCTGGATTGGGTTCGCGATAAGTACTTAAACAACATCAATGGTCTGCTGAATGATTTCTGCGGCACGGATGCGCCTTTGCTGCGTTTTGAAGTCGGCAGCAAGCCGATCACGCAGGTGATCAGCCAGACCGTGACCGCCAGCGTCAGCAGCGCCCCTGCGGCCCCGGCGGCGCGTACGGCTGCACCTTTGCGCCCGAGCTGGGACAACGCGGCGGCGCAGCCCGAGCTCTCTTACCGCTCCAACGTCAATCCTAAACACACCTTCGACAACTTCGTCGAGGGTAAGTCCAACCAGCTGGCGCGCGCGGCGGCTCGCCAGGTGGCGGACAATCCGGGCGGCGCCTACAACCCTTTGTTCCTGTATGGCGGTACCGGCCTGGGTAAAACTCACCTGCTGCACGCGGTCGGCAACGGCATCATGGCGCGCAAGGCCAACGCCAAAGTGGTCTACATGCACTCGGAACGCTTCGTGCAGGACATGGTCAAAGCGTTGCAAAATAATGCTATCGAAGAGTTTAAGCGCTACTACCGTTCGGTCGACGCCTTACTTATCGATGACATCCAATTTTTCGCCAACAAGGAGCGTTCGCAGGAAGAGTTCTTCCATACCTTTAACGCCCTGTTGGAAGGCAATCAGCAGATCATCCTGACCTCGGATCGCTACCCTAAAGAGATCAACGGGGTGGAAGATCGCTTGAAGTCCCGCTTCGGTTGGGGGCTGACGGTGGCGATCGAGCCGCCGGAGCTGGAAACCCGCGTGGCGATCCTGATGAAAAAGGCCGACGAAAACGACATTCGCCTGCCGGGCGAAGTGGCGTTCTTCATCGCCAAGCGCCTGCGTTCCAACGTGCGTGAGCTCGAAGGGGCATTGAACCGCGTGATCGCCAACGCCAACTTTACCGGCCGGGCTATCACCATTGATTTCGTGCGCGAAGCGCTGCGCGATCTGCTGGCGCTGCAGGAAAAGCTGGTCACCATCGACAATATCCAAAAGACGGTGGCGGAGTATTACAAGATTAAAGTCGCGGATTTGCTGTCCAAGCGGCGTTCGCGATCCGTTGCCCGCCCGCGCCAGATGGCGATGGCGCTGGCGAAGGAACTCACCAACCACAGTCTGCCGGAAATCGGCGATGCGTTTGGTGGCCGCGACCATACCACGGTGTTGCACGCCTGCCGGAAGATCGAGCAGCTGCGTGAGGAAAGTCACGACATCAAAGAAGATTTCTCCAATTTAATCAGAACATTATCTTCATAGCGCTATGAAATTTATCGTTGAACGTGAGCATCTGCTAAAACCGCTGCAACAGGTGAGCAGCCCGCTGGGCGGCCGCCCGACCTTGCCGATCCTGGGCAACCTGCTGTTGCAGGTGACGGAAGGCTCCCTGCTGCTGACTGGCACCGATCTGGAGATGGAGATGGTGGCGCGCGTCGCCCTGTCCCAACCGCATGAGCCGGGCGCGACCACCGTGCCTGCGCGCAAATTCTTTGATATCTGCCGTGGCCTGCCGGAAGGGGCGGAGATCGCCGTCACGCTGGAGAGCGAGCGCATGCTGGTGCGGTCCGGCCGCAGCCGTTTCTCACTGTCTACGCTGCCCGCGGCGGATTTCCCGAACCTGGATGACTGGCAGAGCGAGGTGGAATTTACCTTGCCGCAGGCGACGCTGAAGCGCCTGATTGAAGCTACCCAGTTCTCGATGGCCCATCAGGACGTGCGTTACTACCTGAACGGCATGCTGTTTGAAACCGAAGGCGAAGAGCTGCGCACCGTCGCGACCGACGGCCACCGCCTGGCGGTGTGCTCGATGCCGATCGGCCAGCAGCTGCCGTCGCATTCGGTGATCGTGCCGCGTAAAGGGGTGATGGAGCTGGTGCGCCTGCTGGACGGCGGCGATTCGCTGCTGCAGTTGCAGATCGGCAGCAACAACATCCGCGCCCACGTCGGCGATTTCATCTTCACGTCGAAGCTGGTTGACGGCCGTTTCCCGGACTATCGTCGCGTCTTGCCGAAGAACCCGGATAAAACGCTGGAAGCCGGCTGCGATCTGCTCAAGCAGGCGTTTGCCCGCGCGGCTATTCTCTCGAACGAGAAATTCCGCGGCGTGCGGCTGTACGTCAGCCAGAACCAGCTGAAGATCACCGCCAACAACCCGGAGCAGGAAGAGGCGGAAGAGATCCTCGACGTCAGCTACGACGGCGCGGAGATGGAGATCGGTTTCAACGTCAGCTACGTGCTGGACGTGTTGAACGCGCTCAAGTGTGAAGACGTGCGCCTGCTGTTGACCGACTCGGTCTCCAGCGTGCAGATCGAAGACGGCGCCAGCCAGGCGGCGGCCTACGTTGTCATGCCAATGCGGTTGTAGTCTCGTTACCTTGAATTACAGCACCGTCATCGGTAAAGAGATTGCATGGCTCTGACGCGTTTATTGATTAAAGATTTCCGCAATATCGAGGCGGCGGATTTGGCGCTAGCGCCGGGATTCAACTTCCTGGTTGGCGCCAACGGCAGCGGCAAGACCAGCGTGCTGGAAGCGGTGTATACGCTCGGCCACGGCCGTGCCTTTCGCAGCCTGCAGGCTGGTCGGGTGATTCGCCACGACCAACCGGAGTTCGTGTTGCATGGCCGCATCGAAGGTGCGGAGCGCGAGCTGTCGGTAGGATTGAGTAAGAGCCGTCAGGGTGACAGCAAAGTACGCATCGATGGCAGCGACGGCCACAAGGTGGCCGAGCTGGCGCAGCTGCTGCCCATGCAGCTGATCACCCCCGAAGGTTTTACCCTGCTGAACGGCGGGCCGAAATTCCGGCGCGCCTTCCTGGACTGGGGCTGTTTTCATAACGAACCCGGTTTTTTCACCGCCTGGAGCAACCTGAAACGGTTACTGAAGCAGCGCAATGCCGCGCTGCGCCAGGTGAGTCGCTATGCGCAGATCCGCGCTTGGGATCAGGAACTGATCCCGCTCGCGGAGCGCATCAGCGAATGGCGGGCGGAATACAGCGACGCGATCGCCGCGGATATCACCGCGACCTGTGCGCAGTTTCTGCCTGAATTCGGCCTGAGCTTCTCCTTCCAACGCGGCTGGGACAAAGAGAGCGACTACGGCGAGCTGCTGGAGCGCCAGTTTGAGCGCGACAGGGCGTTGACCTATACCGCGGTGGGGCCGCATAAAGCGGACTTTCGCATTCGTGCCGACGGCACGCCGGTAGAGGATTTGTTATCGCGCGGTCAGCTTAAGCTGCTGATGTGCGCGTTGCGCTTGGCGCAGGGTGAGTTTCTCACCCGGCAGAGCGGGCGGCGTTGCCTGTATCTGATTGATGATTTTGCCTCTGAGCTGGACACCGGCCGTCGCCGGTTGCTGGCCGATCGCCTGAAAGCCACCCAGGCCCAGGTTTTTGTCAGCGCAGTCAGCGCTGAACAAGTGACCGACATGGCCGGTGAAAAGGGCAAGATGTTCCGCGTGGAACAGGGTAAAATAGAGGTTCAACCACAGGACTAAAATGAGCGAGAAACGTTGATGTCGAATTCTTATGACTCCTCAAGTATCAAGGTATTAAAAGGGCTGGATGCGGTGCGCAAGCGCCCGGGCATGTATATCGGCGATACCGATGACGGCACCGGTCTGCACCACATGGTATTCGAGGTTGTGGACAACGCTATCGACGAAGCGCTCGCGGGCCACTGTAGTGACATTCAGGTCACCATCCATGCTGACAACTCGGTATCGGTGCAGGATGACGGCCGCGGCATTCCGACCGGCATTCACCCTGAAGAAGGGGTTTCAGCCGCAGAGGTCATCATGACCGTGCTGCACGCCGGCGGTAAATTCGACGACAACTCCTATAAAGTTTCCGGCGGCCTGCACGGCGTGGGCGTCTCGGTGGTTAACGCCCTGTCGGAGAAACTGGAGCTGGTGATCCGCCGCGAAGGCAAAGTGCACGAACAAACTTACAGCCACGGCGAGCCGCAGGCGCCGCTGAACGTGGTGGGCGAAACCGAGCAGACCGGCACCATGGTGCGCTTCTGGCCGAGCCACCAGACCTTCACCAATGTGACCGAATTCGAGTATGACATTCTGGCCAAGCGTCTGCGCGAGCTGTCCTTCCTCAACTCCGGCGTGTCTATCCGCCTGAAGGACAAGCGTACCGACCGTGAAGACCACTTCCATTACGAAGGCGGCATCAAGGCGTTTGTCGAGTACCTGAACAAGAACAAAACCCCGATCCACCCGAACGTGTTCTACTTCTCGACCGTGAAAGACGATATCGGCGTGGAAGTGGCGCTGCAGTGGAACGACGGTTTCCAGGAAAACATCTACTGCTTCACCAACAACATCCCGCAGCGCGACGGCGGCACGCACCTGGTCGGTTTCCGTACCGCGATGACCCGTACGCTGAACAGCTACATGGAGAAGGAAGGCTACAGCAAGAAGGCCAAGGTCAGCGCCACCGGCGATGACGCACGTGAAGGCCTGATCGCCGTGGTCTCGGTGAAGGTGCCGGATCCGAAGTTCTCTTCTCAGACCAAGGACAAGCTGGTCTCTTCCGAGGTGAAAACCGCGGTTGAAACGCTGATGAACGAGAAGCTGGTGGATTACCTGATGGAGAATCCAGGCGACGCGAAAATCGTGGTCGGCAAAATCATCGACGCGGCGCGCGCGCGCGAAGCGGCGCGTAAAGCGCGTGAGATGACCCGCCGCAAAGGCGCACTGGATCTGGCCGGCCTGCCGGGCAAGCTGGCGGACTGCCAGGAACGCGACCCGGCGTTGTCCGAACTGTACCTGGTGGAAGGGGACTCCGCGGGCGGCTCTGCCAAGCAGGGGCGCAACCGCAAGAACCAGGCTATCTTGCCGCTGAAGGGGAAAATCCTCAACGTCGAGAAAGCGCGTTTCGACAAAATGCTCTCCTCGCAGGAAGTGGCGACGCTGATCACCGCGCTGGGTTGCGGCATCGGCCGCGACGAGTACAGCCCGGACAAGCTGCGTTATCACAGCATCATTATCATGACCGATGCCGACGTCGACGGTTCGCACATCCGTACGCTGCTGTTGACCTTCTTCTATCGCCAGATGCCGGAAATCATCGAGCGTGGCCACGTGTTCATCGCACAGCCGCCGCTGTACAAGGTGAAGAAAGGTAAGCAAGAGCAGTACATCAAAGATGACGAGGCGATGGATCAGTACCAGATCGCTATTGCGATGGACGGCGCTACGCTGCACACCAATGCCAGCGCACCGGCGCTGGGTGGCGAACAGCTGGAAAAACTGGTGGCTGAGCACTATGGCGTGCAGAAGCTGATCGGCCGCATGGAGCGCCGCTACCCGCGCGCGCTGCTGAACAGCCTGATCTATCAGCCGACGCTGAACGAAGGCGATCTCAGCGATGAAGCCAAGGTGAAAACCTGGATTGCTTCGCTGGTGCAGGCGCTGAACGACAAAGAGCAGCACGGCAGCAGCTATGACTTCGTTATCTTCGAGAACCGCGAGCGCCAGATGTTCGAGCCGGCGCTGCGCATCCGCACCCACGGCGTGGATACCGACTATAAGCTGGACTTCGACTTCATCCACGGCGGCGAATACCGCAAGATCTGTCAGCTGGGCGAGAAGCTGCGCGGGCTGGTCGAAGAGGGCGCGTTCATCGAGCGCGGCGAACGCCGTCAGCCGGTAGACAGCTTCGAGCAGGCGTTGGAGTGGCTGGTGAAAGAGTCGCGCCGCGGCCTGTCGGTGCAGCGTTATAAAGGTCTGGGCGAGATGAACCCGGAGCAGCTGTGGGAAACCACCATGGATCCTGAAAGCCGCCGTATGCTGCGCGTGACCGTCAAGGATGCCATCGCTGCCGATCAGCTGTTCACCACGCTGATGGGCGATGCGGTTGAACCGCGCCGCGCCTTTATCGAAGAAAACGCCCTGAAAGCGGCGAACATCGATATCTGATGCGTTAATGGCTGTGAAAATCCGCGCCGGGCGACCCGCGCGGATTTTTTTTTGCGCCTTTTTTGGCGCTGACAGCCGAGGCTGAAACGCGTTAGCATGGGAAAAAACCACTGGGAGAAGCGTTGAATGGCTATTGAACTGATTGCGATCGACATGGACGGCACGTTGCTGGATCCGCAGCACCAAATCACGCCGGCGGTAAAGCAGGCTATCGCGGCGGCGCGGCGCAAAGGGGTGCACGTGGTGTTGGCCACCGGGCGGCCTTATGTCGGCGTGCAGGATTATCTGCGCCAGTTGGACATTCAGGGCCCCGGCGATTTCTGTATCACCTATAACGGCGCGCTGGTGCTGCGTGCGGTTGACGGCGCCTGCATTCTGCAAGAAACGCTGGGCTTTGAGGATTATCTGCACTTTGAGCAGATGGCGCGCGAGTTCGGCGTTCACTACCAGGCGTTTGATTTCGATACCCTGTATACCCCGAACAAGGATATCGGCAAGTACACCATACACGAGGCGGAAATGACCGGTATTCCGCTGAAATACCGCAGCGTGGAAGAGATGGATCGCCAGATGCGTTTCCCTAAAGTGATGATGATCGACGAGCCGGAGCTGTTGGACCGCGCTATCGCGCGCATCCCGGCGGAAACGCGCGAGCGTTATACCATCCTGAAAAGCGCGCCTTATTTCCTCGAGATCCTGCACAAGAACGTCGATAAGGGCGCCGGGGTGAGAATGCTGGCCGAGCATTTGGGCGTGGCGCGGGAAAACATCATGACGCTGGGGGATCAGGCCAACGATACGGCGATGATCGAATATGCCGGCGTCGGCGTAGCGATGGGCAACGCCATTCCCGAACTGAAAGCGGTGGCGCAGTTTGTCACCAGCGCCAATACAGAGGACGGCGTGGCGCGCGCTATCGAGAAGTTCGTGCTCAACGCCTGATAACGCGTGGGCGCTGCGGCGCCCCTTTATACTTTCGCCAACACCCCTTTGGCGATCTGCAGATCCTGAATCGCCAAGCCGGTGAGATCGGCGATGGTGATGTGCTGCGGCTCGCGTCGTACCCGCCCTCCCTGCGCCAAGACGGCGCCCATTTCGACGATTGGCGTTGAAATCAGCCTGTTTTGCCGATAAGCCGTCGCGATCTCACCATAGTCCGCGCACTGCGTCAGGGCATCGACCAGCAGCGCGTCTGCGTTGGCCACCAAATCGGTCGCCAGTTCCTGTTTGCCGGGCGCGTCGGCGCCCACGGCGGTGATGTGCGTGCCGGGCCGAATATCCGCCGCCTGCAATATCGGTTCGCGGCTGGGCGTGGTGGTCACGATCAGCCGACAGTGCGCTGCCAGTTCCGCCGCATTCTGCGTAACCCGCACCCGAAAACCCTCGGCTTCGGCATCGCGCCGATACGCCGCCAGCGCCTGTTCGTCTCGTCCCCACACCCATACGTCTCGGCAATCGGTCACCGGTTTCAGGCATTGCAGCTGCAGCCGCGCCTGCAGACCCGTGCCGACCATGCCGATCGCCTGAATATGCGGCGTTGCGCACAGCTCGGCGGCGATGCGGCCGGCCAGGGCGGTGCGCAACGCGGTCAGCCAACCTTCATCCTGCAGCAGCGCCTGCGGTTCGCCGGTCTGGGCGGAGAACGCCATCACCAGCCCCTGATTGCTCGGCAGGCCGTGTTCGGCGTTGCGATAGAAACCGGCGGAGATCTTGACCACGAACAGTTCGTCACCTTCCAGCCAGGCGGACTTGATGCAGCAGTCGCCGGCGGCACGCTCGAACAGGAAATGCTGCACCGGCGGTTGTTGCACTCGCTGTTGCGAGTAGGCGATAAAACCCTGCTTCAGCAGCGGCGTTATGGTCTCGGCGTCGAACGCGGCGAGGATTTGCTGCCGATTAAGGATGTGCATCGGCGATGGCCTTGAGGTATTTCTCCAGCACGATGTTCTTGCCGCACAGTACCACCGCTACCTTTTTACCCTGGTATTCCGGCGCCAGTTTGATCGCCGCCGCCAGCGCCACGCCGGCCGCGCCTTCGATAATCCAGCGATCGCTGGCGGCGATCCGGCGCATCGCGTGTTTGATCTCTGCTTCGCTAACCAGCACTTTGCGGTCGATCAGCTGTTGGCACAGCGGAAAGGTCACGGCGCCCGGCTCGACGCCGCCGGCGGTGCCGTCGGACAGGGTTTCTTGCTCTTCCACCGGGAAGATATGGCCCGCTTCCAACGCGCTGTACAGGCTGGTGGCGTTTTCCGGCCAGCAGGCGATAAGCTGCGTGTTCGGCGACAGTTGCCGCAGAACGGTGCCGATGCCGGCGATATAGCCACCGCCGCCCACCGCCACGAACACCGCGTCCAGATCGGTGAGTTGTTCAACCAGCTCCATGCCGCAGGTGCCCTGGCCGGCGATCACCTGCTCGTCGTTATACGGCGAGATATAGGTTTTTCCCTGTTCGCGTGCGGCCTGTTCCCCCGCCAGTTCGGCGTTCAGCGCATCGCCCGGCACCAATTCCACGGTGCCGCCCAGTGCACGAATGGTGTCGAGCTTGATGCTCGCGGCCGTCTCTGGCGCATAAACCGTGACGCCAACCCCCATCAGGTACCCCGCCAGGGCGACCGCTTGGCCGTGGTTGCCGGTTGAGGCGGCGATCACGCCGCGCCGGCGTTGCTCGTTATCCAGCAGCCGCAGCTTGTTGCTGGCGCCGCGAAATTTAAAGGAACCGGTGTGCTGCAGGTGATCGCATTTCAAATACAGCTCGCAGCCCAATTGCTGAGAAAGCAGTACGCTGCGCTCCAATGGCGTGACCCGCACCTGAGGGCGCAGTTGCTGATGGGCAGAAACAATGGCATCGAAGAGGGGATTCATACCGGCTCCAGAATTTATTGGACTTAAAAATCCAGTTTGTACTTTTTTGTATTGATTGTAAACCCTGCCATCCGACCGGCAGGTAAGCCGGCCAGCAAACGGCAATGGCCGGAGAAGAGCATCGGGTTGGCGGTGAAAGTAATCATTAACCTGTCGTTTAGCGACACGATTTTTTATTTATTTGCGTTAAGAAAGGCGCTGCCGCTGAATTATTTTGATCAAGTAAATGAGAATGAAAAAATAGCGCTCGCGGCATCTGCCTATACGGCATGGGCACCGCTGAGTTTCACTGCCTGGAATACGGCCGCCTACCCGGGCGTTTATTTCCTGCCGGCGCCGCCGAGCGGCTTAAATGATAAGACGCTGAAAAATAATTGCGCCAAAATGCCCCCGAGCGCCTCTCGCTGGCCATATGAAACGCTGCCGCCGATCCGGTAAGATGGCCTTTCAGTGCCAGCATGCGCAGGAGAGCCGCCATGAGCCATCGGGAAAAACAACTGACTTTCGACCCACGCGGGCATCAGTTAACCAATATCAACGTCTGGACGCCGGACAGCCAATGGCTGGCTTATGACGTGCGCCCGCGCGGCGCCTCTTTCACCGGCCTGAGCATCGAGCGGGTTAACGTCGCCAGCGGCGCGGTGGAAGTGGTTTATCGCGCCCAGCACGGCGCACACGTCGGCGTGGTCACGGTCAGCCCCGATGCGCCGGCGCGTTACGTCTTCATCCACGGCCCGGAACACCCGGACAGCGCCTGGCAGTATGATTTTCATCACCGCCGCGGGGTGATCGTCAGCGAACCGGATCGCGAGTTGGCCATTACCCTCGACGCGCTGGATATCACGGCGCCCTACACGCCCGGCGCGCTGCGCGGCGGCAGCCATGTGCACGTTTTCAGCCCGGACGGCAGCCGCCTCAGCTTTACCTACAACGATCACGTGATGCATGAATGCGATCCGGCGCGCGATCTGCGCAACGTCGGCGTGGCTGTGCCGCTGCACGGGGTCAATCCGCCGAAACAGCATCCCCGTGAATATGACGGCAGCCACTATTGCGTGCTGGTCAGCGAGACCGTGCCGCAGCCGCAGCCGGGCAGCGATCAGATCAATCGCGCCTACGAAGAGGGCTGGATTGGCCGCGAAGGTTACCGTAAGGCCGACGGCAGCCGGCAGCGCTGGGCGCTGGCGTTCATTGGCGATACGTTGTCCGCCGCCGGAGAGAAACTGCCGGAGGTGTTTATTGTCGACCTGCCGGAGAACGACGCCGATTACGCCAGGGCGGGCGCTTTGCCGCTGCAGGGGACGGAAAGCGAGCTGCCGGCGCCGCCGCTTGGCGTCAGGCAGCGGCGGGTAACCTTTACCGGGGAGCGTCGTTTTCCGGGCGTCGCCGGTGCGCCGCGCCATTGGCTGCGCAGCTCGCCGGACGGCAGCCAAATCGCATTTTTGATGAAGGATGACGGCGGCGTGGTACAGCTGTGGACGGTGTCGCCGAACGGCGGTGAGCCGCGCCAGGTCAGCCGCGCCGAGCATGACATCCAGTCGGCGTTCAGCTGGCACCCGCAGGGCGGGGCGATAGCCCTGGTGTGTGACAACAGCGTGATGCTGTGTGAGGTCGCCAGCGGCCGCCTGCAGCGTTTAACGCAGCGCAGCCTGCAGCCGCCGTCGGGAGATGCCGTGGTGTTTTCGCCGGATGGCAAGAAAGTGGCGTTTATGCGCGAGATTGCCGGATTCAACCAGATCTTTGTGGTTGAGGCGTAAGGCGGGCCTGATGGCCCGCTGCGTGCGTGATTAGTGTGTGGCGGTGCTGTCGTTGCCTTCGCCGGGGTTGCCGGTTGCCGCCAGATTCTGCTGCTCGCTGCGCAGGATGCGCGCTTTTGGCGAGTCTGCGGTGGCGTCATTGCCTGAACGCAGATAGTCGTAAGGCAGCAGCACGGTATCCATCACTGCGGAGAACGGGAGATCCAGCGCCACCAGCGGCATCATCGCCCAGCTGGTGTTGTCGTCCTTCAGCATGTCCACGCTGGCGCGGGTGCCGGGATAGTAACCCTGATTCGGGCCGGTATGGCTCATCACGCTGGAGCAACCGCTGGTCGCCAACAACATGCAGCCCGTCGCTATCGCTTTCATCGTCGTCATTAATCCATCCTGCAGGGTTGCTGTGCCCCTAAATTAAGCTGATTTATAACATCCTGTTGCTGCTTTAAAAGAAGCAAAATCCCGCTCTGTGGCGGCTCTCTCACTTTAGTGTAAGTGGTAAAAAAACTTTCACCTAACCGAAAAGCGCTTTTTTTGATCCTCGCCCGTTGAATTGATGAAATCAACCCCCATTTTATCATCAGAGCCGGATTGAGAATTTGCCGTAAGGGAATTCTGGCTTAATTAGCCTGTCCAGAATGGAAGGCGTATTTATTTCAACCTCGCTGAAGTGCCTTAGGAGGCTGTTTTATGCGTAATTTCGATCTTTCTCCACTATACCGTTCCGCCATTGGTTTCGATCGCCTGTTCAACGCGCTGGAGGCCGGCCAGAGCCAGGGCAACGGCGGTTATCCTCCTTATAATGTCGAGCTGGTGGACGAAAATCATTATCGCATCGCCATTGCGGTAGCCGGGTTTGCCGAGCAGGAGCTGGAGATCACCACGCAAGATAATCTGCTGATCGTGCGCGGTGCGCACAATAACGAACCGGCAGAAAAAACCTATTTATATCAGGGCATCGCTGAGCGTAATTTCGAGCGTAAATTCCAGCTGGCTGAACATATTCAAATTAAAGGCGCCAAACTGGAAAACGGCCTGCTGTATATCGATATGCAGCGCATCGTGCCGGAAACATTAAAACCGCGCCGTATCGAAATTAAATAATTCCCTTTTCGCCGGCAGGAACGCTGTCGGCAAATATGCAGTAACAATCCGCCTGCCGTCAGGGGGCTGAATAAACACATCTCGCTTAATGAAAGGAGTTGTTCCTATGCGTAATTACGATCTATCCCCGCTTCTGCGTCAATGGATTGGTTTTGATAAATTGGCCAGTTCAATGGGCGGCCAGGAACCCCAGGGGTTCCCGCCGTATAACATCGAGAAAAGCGATGACAATCACTACCGTATTTCTCTGGCGCTGGCCGGTTTCCGGCAGAGCGAACTGAATATCGAAGTGGAAGGGCCGCGGATGACCGTCAGCGGTAAACCCACGCCGCCGGAAAAGCAGGTCGAGTACCTGCATCAGGGGCTGGTGTGCAAAGAGTTCCAGTTGACCTTTACCCTGGCGGAGCATCTGCAGGTGTCCGAGGCCAAATTTGAAAACGGCCTGCTGCACATCGATCTGGTGCGTCAGGTGCCGGAAGCCTTACAGCCGCAGCGCATCGCCATCGGTGCGACGCCGGAGCTGGAAGCCAAATAACCGACTGAAAAACGGTCATCATCATGCGGGGGAGATCCAGACGGATCTCCCCCGTTGCGTTATGTGGCGCACGCCACAGTCCCCCCGACAGTCCGATGTCATAATCCTTATTAATTGTGTGTCTTTGGCCGCAAATTCCCTCTTCAATTTTGGCAAGGATGTGACCTATGAGCGATATCGCCCTGACCGTCAGCATGTTGGCGCTGGCGGCCGTCATTGGGCTGTGGATGGGGAACTGGAAGCTGTACGGCGTCGGGCTGGGCATCGGCGGCGTGCTGTTCGGCGGTATTCTGGTCGGCCACTTTGCCCAGAGCGGGCAAATCAGCCTGAATGGTGACATGCTGCACTTTATCCAGGAGTTTGGCCTGATCCTGTTCGTTTACACCATCGGCATCCAGGTCGGTCCCGGTTTCTTCTCTTCGCTGCGCGTCTCTGGTCTGCGCCTCAACGCCTTCGCGGTGCTGCTGGTACTGACCGGCGGCGTCGTGGCGGCGGCGGTGCACAAGCTGTTCGACGTGCCGCTGCCGATCATCCTCGGCGTGTTCTCCGGCGCGGTCACCAACACCCCGGCGCTGGGCGCCGGTCAACAAATCCTGACCGATCTCGGTTCCGATCCGGCGTTGGTGGACGGCATGGGGATGGGCTACGCCATGGCCTACCCGTTCGGCATTTGCGGCATCTTGCTGGTGATGTGGCTGATCCGATTGGTTTTCCGCATCAACATCGAGCGCGAGGCGCAGGCGTTTGAAAACAGCCTGGGCAATCAGCGTGAGCTGCTGCACACCATCAACGTGGCGGTGCGCAATCCCAACCTGCAGGGCATGGCGATTAAGCAGGTGCCGTTGCTCAACGGTGAAGCGATCGTCTGTTCGCGCCTCAAGCGCGGAGAGCTGCTGATGGTGCCGGCGCCACACGAGCGGCTGGAACTTGGTGACTACCTGCATCTGGTGGGCAAGCGTGAAGATCTGGAGAACGCCCGGCTGGTGATAGGCGAAGAGGTGGACGCCTCGCTGTCGACGCGCGGCACCGCGCTGCAGGTGGTGAGGGCGGTGGTGACCAACGAGCAGGTGCTGGGCAAGAAAATCCGCGATCTGAACCTGAAGCAGAAGTATGACGTGGTAATTTCACGCCTCAACCGCGCCGGCGTCGAGCTGGTGGCCGGCAGCAACGTGACGCTGCAGTTTGGCGACATTCTCAACCTGGTCGGCCGGCCGGAGGCCATCGACGCGGTGACGGCAATCGTCGGCAACGCCCAACAAAAACTGCAGCAGGTGCAGATGCTGCCGGTCTTTATCGGCATCGGCCTCGGTGTGCTACTGGGCTCCATTCCGCTGTTTGTGCCCGGCTTCCCGGCGGCATTGCGGCTGGGGCTGGCCGGCGGGCCGTTGGTGGCGGCGCTGATCCTGGGGCGCATCGGCAGTATCGGCAAGCTGTATTGGTTTATGCCGCCGAGCGCCAACCTGGCGCTGCGCGAACTGGGCATCGTGCTGTTTCTGGCGGTGGTCGGTTTAAAATCGGGCGGCAATTTTATCGATACGTTGCTGCACGGCGAGGGGCTGACATGGATTGGTTATGGCGCGTTAATCACCGCCATTCCGCTGCTGAGCGTCGGTATTCTGGCACGCACGGTGGGCAAGATGAACTACCTGACGCTGTCCGGCATGCTGGCGGGATCGATGACCGATCCGCCGGCGCTGGCCTTCGCCAACGGTCTGCATCCCACCAGCGGCGCTGCCGCGCTGTCTTACGCCACCGTGTATCCGTTGGCGATGTTCCTGCGCATCATGTCGCCGCAGCTGCTGGCGGTGCTGTTCTGGACGTTGTAGTGCGGATCGTCTACAGCCGATAAGGCATCAACACGCCATTGTCAGTGCCGAAATCTTTGGGGTTGCGGGAGATGAGCATCCGGAATCCCACCTGCGCTGTGGCCCAGATAATGGCGTCTGGCAGTTTCACATGCTGTGAGTGGCGCAGTTCTACGGCGCGTTCAGCGACTTCATCGGTAATAGGCAGCAGCAGAAATTGCCCTAAAAACTGACGTGTTTTCAGCTCCAGTGCCGGACCCTGTTTTTTAGCACCTACCATCACTTCCATCCAGGTGATGGCGCTGATGGCCGGATTGATGTGATACTCGACCAGAACGTCCCTGGCTTGAGGAATGCCGTTGAGATAATCGATCAGGATATTGGTGTCGAATAACGCCCGTTGAGCCACCATTATTCCCACTCCTCGCGCTGACGATTTTCGTACTCCACGCCATCTCCCATCGCCCCGGACCAGAGCCCGAAAGCGTTGCTGGGATCTTCCACGTGGTTCTCCGTCAGATAGCGGGAGACTGCTTGACGAATGATCTCGGCCCGCGGAACGTGGCGGATATTTTTCAGATTATCGAGCTGCCGCAGGTCTTCTTCAGGTAAATCGATCACGATGCGAGTCATCGTTGGCCCTCCAAAAAAAGATATACGATATATGCATCGTATATCTTTGTCGGTCAATTTTCAATCAGTCGGCGTTAGCCTTTCTGATGTGCGCGCTCGATCTCTTCCGCCAGAATAGCCACGCCGCGCTCGATTTTCTCCGGATCGGGCACGTAGTTCATGCGCATGCACTGGTGGGTATGCGGCCAGTCGTGCTCCAACCCCGGGAAGAAGTAGTGGCCCGGCACCATCAGCACGCCGCGCTTTTTCAGGCGCTGATACAGCACTTCGGTGGTGATCGGCAGATCCTTGAACCACAGCCAGAGGAAGATAGCCCCTTCCGGTTTGTGGATCAGGCAGCGCTCCGGCGACAGGTAGCGGCGAATAATCTCGATGGTGTGCTCGACGCGCTGTTTGTAGAACGGGCGAATTACCTCGTTCGACAGGCGCAGCAGATCGCCGCGCGCGATCATTTCCGTCGCCATCGCCGGCCCCATGCTGCCTGGCGACAGGCTGATGATGCCGTTCATGTTGGTTAGCGCGGTGATCACCTTCTCGTCGGCGATCACGATGCCGCAGCGCGAGCCCGGCAGGCCGAGCTTGGACAGGCTCATGCACAGGATGGTGTTCGGGTTCCACAGCGGCGTGGCGTCGCTGAAGATGATGCCGGGGAACGGCACGCCGTAGGCGTTGTCGATCACCAGCGGAATATCACGCTGCTGCGCCAGCAGGTCGAGCTTCATCAGCTCTTCGTCGGTGATCACGTTGCCGGTCGGGTTGGTCGGCCGTGAAACGCAGATCATGCCGATGTCATCGCCGATGGTGAGATGTTCGAAATCGACGTGATACTTGAACTGGCCGTCCGGCAGCAGCTCGATGTTCGGTTTGGCGGAGACGAACAGCCCTTCGTCCAGCCCGGCGTCGGCATAGCCGATATATTCCGGCGCCAATGGGAACAGCACGCGGCGGCGCGAACCGTCGGCGTAGCGGCCGGCGAACAGGTTGAACAAGTAGAAAAACGCGCTTTGGCTGCCGTTAGTCAGTGCAATATTCTGTGGCGAAATCTCCCAGCCGAGCTCGTCGCGCAGCAGATTGGCCAGCGCTTTCAGCAGCGCGTCTTTGCCTTGCGGGCCGTCGTAGTTGCACAGCGCCTCGGTCAGTTTGCCCTGGTCGAGCATCTCCTGGCACAGCTGTTTGAAGTAGGCTTCCATCTCTGGGATCTGCGCCGGATTGCCGCCGCCGAGCATGATGGCACCGGGGGTGCGCAGGCCTTCGTTCAGGTCGTCCATCAAACGGGTAATGCCCGCATAACGGGTAAATTTTTCGCCGAAAAGTGAGAAAGTCATAGGTGTAGTAGTACTGTTTTTTAGCAGGTAATCCCCCACCATACCGCCAGACAAATCCCGCTGCAATGCGGCCGACAAATCGGCCAATGGGCAAAAACTTCGCTCATTGGCCGATTGGTAGCATATTGCGCTGGATTATTGTGACCGTTCGCCGGCCCATACCACCATCACCTTATCGTCGCCGAGCCGACGGCTGAAGGCATAGTAGGCGGCATGCGGCTGCGGGGTTTGCACGCCGCCGCCGATCGCCGGATGGCGAGCGCGGAACTGCCCTAACCGTTGCCAGTGGGCCAGCAGCGGGGCTTTTTCTCCCTGCAGCTCACGCCAGTTCATGTCGGAGCGGGTACCCTGCAGCGGATCGGAACCGGTTGGGCCGAGCGGGCGGCCGCTTTCATCGCCGTAGTAAATCTGCACCGCGCCCGGCGCCAGCAACAGCAGGTTCGCCGCCCGCTGTTGGCGAGGCAGCGAGCCTTTGGCGTCGCTGGCGAAGAACAGCCGGGTGTCGTGTGAAGAGAGATAGCTCAGCACGTTGAAATCCTGCAGCCGCTCGGCCATCTGCCGGTAGGTGGCATCGATGTCAGCAAAGCAGCCCAGCGCCTGCGACGCCTGGTCCTGGAAATCGAAGTTGATCATCGCGTCGAAGCCGTTTTGGTAATAGTCGCTTTTCATCACCCCGTGGCCCCAGGCCTCGCCAGTCATCCAAAACGGCGCATCATCCAACGCCTGCTGCGGATGCTCCGCTTTCCATGCCGCCAATGCCGCCGTGGCGCGCTGTTTCAACAGCGCCAGCGTCGGTTTTTCCACGTGCTTGGCGGTATCGACGCGAAAACCGTCGATGCCGTAATCGCGCACCCACTGGCTGAGCCAGACGGTCAGGTAATCGCGGGGGGTGGCGCCGGGCATGTCGCGCGCGGCGGTGTCGGGTTTGTGGCGATAGAACAGCGGCAGGCCGCTGGCGCCGGGCGCTTCGGTTTTGATATCCGGCAGGAAGGCCAGTGACATCGTCAGATCGTCATAGCCCGGCGCGTCATAGTCGCCGATGTCGGTGCGGATCCAATTTTTCCCCCACCATGGGCGCCAGCCCGCCTTGTCGCTGAAGTTGATGTAGTCGTTGAAGCTGTGCCAGTTTTGCCCTGGCCCGGGGCGCCAGTCGCTCCAGTTTTTCCCCAGGGTTTTCTCCACCTCTGCGCCTTGCAGATACAGCGAGCCGAAGTGGAACGTCTGCATATCCGCCAGCGTGGCGTAGCCGACGTGGTTCACCACCACGTCGAACAGAATGCGAATGCCGCGGCGATGCGCCTGCTCGACCAGCGTGCGCAGCTCCTGTTCGGTGCCCATGTTGGCGTCGAGGCGAGTCCAGTCCAGCGCGTAATAGCCGTGATAGGCGTAATGCGGGAAATCACCTTGGGTGCCGCCGCCGACCCAGCCGTGGATCTGCTCCAGCGGCGAGCTGATCCACAAGGTGTTGACGCCGAGCTGCTGCAGATAATCCAGCTTCTGCGTCAGGCCGGCCAGATCGCCGCCGTGAAAGGTGCCTATTTCCTGCAGGCCGTCGCTGCGGCGCCCGTAGCTGTGGTCATTGGCCGGATTGCCGTTCTCAAAGCGATCGGTCAGCACGAAGTAGACCGTGGCGTTATGCCAGCTGAACGCCGCCGGTTTCGCCGTGGCGGCGGATTCCAGCAGCAACAGGCCGCCGCTGGCGGGGGCGGGCTGCAGCGTGATTTTTCCCTGGCTCACCTGCGCCGTTTGGCCGGAATAGAAATCGCGCAGCGTTTCGCCTTCGGTGAAGGTGGAGGTGACGTCGACCGTGACCGGCTTACCGTCCCAGCGCGGGCAGCTGCGGACGGCAACGGCGGCGCTTTCCGGCACGCTGCTTAGGCTGAGCTGCAGCGTCGGCGTGCCGCTGCGCGTATCGACGCGCACCTGATAGTCGCCGGCGCGGAACTGCCGCCAGCTGACCGGCGGGTTGGCGCCGCACGGGTGCAGCGACAGCGTCTGGTTAAGTTTTATCGCCTCCGCCGGTTGCCAGCAGTGGTTATCCTGATACAGGCGCAGCGGCAGCTGGCCTTTGGGCAGCGTGGCCTGGCTGGTGAACAGCCCGGCGGCCGTTTCGTCGAGGGCCGGGAAACCCGGCAGTGTCCAGCTGGCCAGCGCCGAAGGCGACAGCAGCATCAATAAGGGCAGGGGTAATAGTTTCATGGCTCTCCTTACGCGCGGCAGGAAGCGTTTTTCTAGCAGGGTAGCGCCCAGTGTGGCAAACGACGGAAAAATGGCCTCCTCCCTGCGAGGGTTTTTCGAGGAGGAGAGGAAGGGCGGAGCGTTTTCGGATTGATTCGGCTTGGCTTTGTGCGCGCGCTGCGGCAGATTAAACGGTGAACATCAAAGGAGGTTAGCGATGACGGACAAAAACTGGCGAGAAGAGATCGTTCAGGCAATTCAGGATGCCGAATTGCAGCACTTCGCCGAAGAACATCAGCTGCAGGCGCTGTTCGCGCCGCAGCAGGAAGAGCAACACGGCCGGTTATCCTCAGACCACCGGCCGCGCTGAGTTATTTCCGCAACAGCTGCGGGTTGACGCAGTTTTCTTTCACCGTGCCGGTCAACGCGGCGATCAAATTATCCACCGCGCAGGCGGCCATGCCGTAGCGCGTTTCATGGGTGGCGGAGCCGATGTGCGGCAACGCCACCACGTTCGGCATGCTGAGCAGCGGCGAGTTGGCCGGCAGCGGCTCTTTCTCGAACACATCCAACCCGGCGGCGTGGATCACGCCGTTTTGCAGCGCTTCGATCAGCGCCTGCTCATCCACTACCGGCCCGCGGCCGGCGTTGATCAGAATGCCGCTTTTCTTCATTTTCGCCAGCTGTTCGCGGCCGATCATGTGGAAGGTTTGTTCGGTCAGCGGCAGCGTGATGCAAACGAAATCCGACTCGGCCAGCAGGGTATCCAGATCGCAGCGACGGGCGTTGAAGCGTTGCTCAGCCTCTTCGTGCGTGCGGCGGGCGTTGTAGAGCACCGGCATGCCGAAGCCGAAGTGCGCGCGCTGCGCCAGCGCCAGGCCGATGCGGCCCATGCCGAGGATGCCGATGGTTTTGTGGTGCACGTCGACGCCGAACCAGTCCGGCCCGATGCTGCCGCGCCATTCGCCGGCCTTCACCCGCTCCGCCACTTCCACCACCCGGCGCGCGGTCGCCAGCACCAGGCTCATGATGGTGTCGGCGACGGTTTCGGTCAACACCGTCGGGGTGTGCATCAACAGCACGTTATGGGCGTTGAGCGCCTCGACGTCGAAGTTGTCGTAGCCGACGGAAACGGTCGAGGCCGCGCGCAGTTTGGGCGCCTGCTGCAGGAAGGCTTCGTCAATTTTACCGCCGGAACCGATGATCCCTTCGGCCTGCTGCAACGCCTGGCGCAGTTCGTCGCGGTTCTCCGGCTGCAGGCCGTTGAAGGCGTGCACGGTGAAGTGCTGTTCCAGACGTTCAAGCAGATCGGCGGGCAGGCTTTTGTACAATACGATAGAAGGCTTCATCACGAACTCCAGCTGGGCCAAAGGGGGCATGGTGCCCCCCCGGTTGGGTTAACAGATAAAAAGTATAACTGGATCAAGCCAATTGCGGCTGGATCTCGTTGCGGGCGGGCTTGACGATCAGCGTCAGCACCACCGCCACCACCAGTGCGATGGCCATGAACATGTAGGAAGCCGCCGGGCTGCCGGTGGCGCCATTCAGATAGCCGACGAACCACGAACCGAAGAACGAACCCAGCGCGCCCATGCTGTTGATCAGCGCCATGGCGCCCCCGGCAACGTTTTTCGGCAGCATTTCCGGAATGATGGCGAAGAACGGCCCGTAGGGGGCGTACATCGCGGCGCCGGCGACCACCAGCAGGCCGTAGGAGATCCAGAAGTGGTTGGCGCCGACGGCGTAAGAACCGAAGAACGCCAGCGCGCCGATCAGCAGCAGCGGCCAGACGAACAGCTTGCGGTTTTGCATTTTGTCCGACGCCCAGGAGACCACGATCATGGCGATGGTTGCCGCCAGGTAAGGCACCGCCGACAGCCAGCCGGCTTCCACCATGCCCATCTGCATGCCGCTGCGCAGGATGGAAGGCAGCCACAGCACGAAGCCGTACACGCCGATGCTCCAGGCGAAGTACTGCACGCACAGCAGGATCACGTTGCGTGAGCGGAAAGCTTCGCCGTAGTTGCGCACGGCCTTGATGCCTTTTTGCTCTTCGTCCAGCTGCTGCTGCAGCGCCTGTTTCTCATCGGCGCTCAGCCAGCCGGCCTGCGCCGGTTTGTCTTTCGCCAGCACCCACCAGCAGAACGCCCAGATAACCGCCGGAATGCCCTCGATGATGAACATTTCACGCCAGCCGAAGGCGTGGATCAGGTAACCGGATACCACCGACATCCACAGCACCGTCACCGGGTTGCCGAGGATCAGGAAGGTATTGGCGCGTGACCGCTCCGATTTGGTGAACCAGTTGCTGATGTAGATCAGCATCGCCGGCATCACCGCCGCTTCCACCACGCCGAGGATAAAGCGGATGGCGGCCAGCATCGGAATATTGCTGACCACGCCGGTCAGCGAGGCGCAGCCGCCCCACAGGATCAGGCACCAGAAGATCAGTTTTTTGACGCTGCGACGTTCGGCGTAGATGGCGCCGGGAATTTGGAAGAAGAAATAACCGAGGAAAAACAGCGCGCCCAGCAGCGAGGCCATGCCTTTGGTGATGCCGAGATCTTCATTGATGCCGGCGGCAGAGGCGAAGCTGAAGTTGGCGCGATCGAGATAGGCCAGGCTGTAGGTGATAAACACGATGGGCATGATGTACCACCAGCGTTTGGCCGCGACAGTCGCTTTGTTCATGTTCAGTATCCTTCAGTGGTGTTGCATCCCCTTCGCCCGGCACGCTGGGCGTGAAAGACGAAGGGGCAGATGCTCTCCCGACGCGTCCCGGTTGTAGGGCCAGAGGCTGACGTCATGCGGAGAAGTCGTTTTTTTTATTGTTATTCGGCCAGCGCCGCACGGGTCGGCAGGCCTTCGCTGTCGCCGATGGCCTGGATCGCCAGCGAGCCGATTTTGTTGCCGCGCTGCACCGCCTGTATTAGCGTTTTGCCTTCCAGCAGGGCGCTGAGGGTGCCGACGGCAAAGCCGTCCCCGGCACCGACGGTATCCACTACGTTGTCGACCTTGACCGCGGCCACTGTCGCCTTATCGCCGGCGGCGGTTTTAAACCAGGCGCCGTCCGGGCCGGTTTTGATGATCACCGCCTGCACGCCGCGCTCCAGATAGAAATCGGCGATGCCTTCCGGCGTCGACTGGCCGGTGAGGATCTGTCCCTCTTTCAACCCCGGCAGAACCCAGTCGGCGGCGAACGCCAGCTGGTTCAGCTGCTCGATCATCACCTCGCGGCTGGGCCACAGCACCGGGCGCAGATTGGGATCGAACGAAATGGTTTTACCCATGGCACGCATCTCGCGCGCCGCATGGTGGCACAGCGCCAGCGACTCGCTGGACAGCGCCGCCGCCACGCCGCTCAGGTGTAGGTGGCGCGCGGAACCGAAATACTCGCGGTTGAAATCGGCAATCGACAGGTGGCTGGCCGCCGAGCCCTTGCGGAAATACTCCACACTGGGATCGGTACCATCGGTGGTTTTGGATTTCACCTGAAAACCGGTGGGGTAGTGGCCGTCGACCGTCACCTGCCGGTAATTGATGCCTTCTTTTTTCAACTGCTGCAGGGTGAAGCGCCCGAACGAATCGTTGCCGACGCGGCTGACCCAGCCGACGTTCATACCCAGACGCGCCAGGCCGATCGCCACGTTCAGTTCGGCGCCGGCGATGCGTTTGGTGAAGGTTTCCACCTCCGCCAGATCGCCGGTTTGTGCCGCCACGAACATCGCCATGGCTTCACCCAGCGTGACCACATCCAGGGGCGCCTGCTGCGCCGTCGTTGCCGTTAACGTTGTCATCATGGGGTTACTCCGCACGCAAGATATTGACGTAATGGCGGGTGACGGCTTCCAGGTCATCGCCCTGCAACGGGAATTCGATACCGCGCGGCGCATCGTGCGGCAGGCGGGCCAACAGGTCGCGCCAGCTGCCGTCGGTCTCGTCCAGCGCGATGGCGCGCCAGCCGCGCGGGCCTTGGGTGGCGGCTTTGACGTGCACGTAACCGACGTGGCGGGCCAGGCGTTCGGCGGCGGCGAAGGCGTCTTGCCCCACCCACAGCCAGTTGGCCATATCGAAGGTCATGCTGACCGGCAGGTGGCTATCTTCCGCGGCGTGGAAAAAGGCGTTCAGCATCGACAAAATGCCGCAGTCCGGCGTTTGGTCGTTCTCGACCACCAGCTTGACCGGGTGTTGCTCCAGCGCCACTTTCAACTCGGTAAAATCAAAGCCGGGGCGGAAATGGCCGAGGGAGAGCTTCAGCTGGCGCGCGTTCAGCGCCTGCGCTTCCGCCAGCAGCGCCGACAGGTTGGGGTTCAGCGTATGTTGCGGTGTGAACAGCGCCTCAGGGGCGGAATAGACGGCGAACAGCTGCTGGCGATCGATCTCTTGCGCCAGCGCCGGCAGGCTGTCCAGTTCACCGGCGGTGAACAGTTCGCGGCGGATCTCCACTCCGTCGGCGCCCGCGCCGGCGATGATGGGCAACAGCGCGCGCTGGCCGCCGTGTTGTTTGACGGTATCGGTGCCGTAGGCGCCGGTGACCACGATGATTTCTGTTTTCATTTTGACTCCTGAGGCGGCATTGTCGCCGCCGCTGCTGTTACCGGTACGTTAAATGGAACCGGTTCCAGCGAAAAGCGACAGAGTGTAAAAATATGATCGCAATCACGAAGCTGAGCAAAAAACAGCCGATTCAGATAGAGGCGGGGCGGTCAACGGCCCCGGAGAAGGTGGATTAGCGGGTGGTGGAGCCGCGGACGATCAGCTCGCCGGAGAACATCTGCTCGCCGCTGGGGGTGGCCAGGCCCTGAATGCGCTGCACCAGCCGCTCCAGCGCCGCGTGTCCCATTTGGTAGGTAGGTTGTTTCAGCGTGGTGATGCCGACGCCCGCCAGCTCCGCCCACTCCAGCTCGTCAAAGCCCAGCAGGCCGATGTCGTTGCCCCACTGGATGCCGAGCCGACGCATGGCGCGCGCTACCTGCAGCGTCAGGGCGCCGTTGGCGGAGATCACCGCTTTGCGCATGCCGCGATGGCGGCCGCTGAAATCGCTCAGCACCTGCTCCAGCTTCTGCCGATCGTTGAGCGGCGTTTCGGCCTGCTCCGCCAACAGCGCGGGGTGCTGCGCCATGGTATGTCTGAAAGCGTGCAGGCGTTCGAGACGGGTATTGACCGTACCGAGCGGCTCGCTGAGGAACAGGATCGCTTCGAAACCTTGTTGCAGCAGGTGTTCGGTGGCGACGGTGGCGGCTTCGCGGTTGTTCAGGCCCACCACGTCGCAGGCGAAGTCGGGGATTTTTCGATCGATCAGCACCATCGGCAGCATCGACTGTTGCAGCGTGGATAATGCTTCCTCGCGCATGCCGACCGCGTTGACCACGATGCCTTCTACCCGGTAACTGCTGAGCAGCTGCAGGTAGTGCTGTTCCTGATTGACTTCGTTGTTGGTGTTACACACCAGCAGGGTAAAACCGTGTTGACGGCAGGCGGCCTCGATGCCGCGCATCACGTCCACCGAATAGGGGTTGGTGATATCGGCGAGGATCAGGCCGATCAGGCGGGTCTGGCCGCCCTTCAGGCTGCGCGCCATCTGGCTTGGCCGGTAGTCGAGCTGCTGGATAGCCTGTTCGATGCGCTGTTTGAGATCGTCGGAAAGCAGGTGCTGTTCACCATTCAGATAGCGCGACACGCTGGTCTTGCCGGTTTTGGCGATGCTGGCCACATCGCTGATGGTAGCGCGTCCTGAGGTGCGCGTTGCCTTGCCTGTGCTCACAGCCGATCCCTCCTGCGGTTAATTGCCAAGGAGACTACCATACCCGATGTGCGAGCGGGAATATTGAAGGATAAGGAGAAAGTCGGGAGGAAGCGGCGGGGCACCGGTGGCGCCCCGCACGGGATTACTGCAGCGGGCTGAGGGTGATCTCGACGCGGCGGTTTTGCGCCTTGCCTTCCGTGGTGCTGTTGGAGGCGATCGGGTTGTCCGGGCCGGCACCGGTGGTGCGGATACGGTTCGCCGCCACGCCCTGGGTGATCAGCGCGCTGGCTACGCCGTCGGCGCGCTGCTGCGACAGGTTCATGTTGAGCGAGCGGGAGCCGGTGCTGTCGGTGTAGCCGACCACGTTGACCGCGGTTTTCGGATACTCTTTCAGTACCATGGCGACGCCGGTCAGGGTGTTGGCGCCCGCCGGTTTGAGCGTGGCGCTGCTGCTGTCGAAGGTCACATTATTCGGCATGTTCAGCACGATGTTGTCGCCCTGGCGGGTGACGCTGACGCCGGTACCTTTCATCTTGTCGCGCAGTTTGGCTTCCTGCACGTCCATGTAATAGCCTGCGCCGCCGCCGAGGGCTGCACCGGCCGCTGCGCCGATCAGCGCGCCCTTGCCGCGATCTTTCTTGGAAGAGGACAGCACGCCGACGCCGGCGCCCAGTGCGGCACCGAGGCCCGCGCCGATGCCGGATTTACCGACTTCGGATTCGCCGGTGTAAGGGTTGGTGGTACAGGCCGACAGCGTGAGCGCGACGCTCACTGCGCCGGCAATAATTGCAATGCGTTTTTTCATGTTCTTGTCCTTAATGGCATCAATTCTGTACGCGCCGGCCCAACACGGGGGCGCAAAAAGTAGGCGACGCAGGTGGGGCCCGCATCACCGCGCTACTATGACGCGTTGGCTCGCCGGCAGTTCCGGAGAAAAACGTGACAAATGATGAGCGCGGGTAAGTGCTGGGGGAGTTATGCGATAAAACGCCGGGCGGCGCCATGCAGCGGATTCCTAATTGCGCGCCGCCAGGGCGCGAATGCGCCTTTTTTAACCGTAACCGGTTGAATTCTCGATTGCCGGCCAGTTCATGATCAGCGTATAGGCTTGGGTTTCGTCGTTAAACAGACGTTGCGTCACCTGAAAACCGTGCTTGTGGTAGAACGCGCAGGCTCGCAGGTTCTGCTGATACACCTCCAGGCTGAGCCGGCGGTAGCGCTGCTGCACGTGCGTCATCAGCGCCTGGGCGACGCCGCGGCCGTGATACGCCCGATCGACGAACAGCGCGCCGATGAACTGCTCGTCCAGCACGCTGATAAAGCCGACGATCTCGTCGTTATGCCAGCAGGCCCAGCTTTGCGCGCGCGGCAGGTAGTTTTCCCGCACCAGTGCGGCGCTCTCATGCCAGTATTTTTCCGCCACGAACGGATGGGCGGCGATGGTGCTGGGCAGCCACAGCGCCATCAGCCGTTCGATATCCTCCGGGCCACAGGGGCGGATCACCGTGGCTTTGGGTAGCACATGCACCCCGTGAGATGATCGTTCACCAGCCCGCTGGCCTGCATGAAGGCGTAACAGATCGTGGAGCCGATAAACTTGAAGCCGCGCTTTTTCAACGCTTTGGACATGGCGTCGGACTGCTCGGTTTTAGCCGGCACCTGGCTCAGCGCCTGCCAGCGGTTGAGCTGCGGCCGGCCGCCGACGAAGTCCCAGATGAAGGTAACGAAATTCTCGCCGGACGCCTCCATCGCCAGATAGGCTTTGGCGTTGGTGATGATGGCTTCTATCTTGCCGCGGTGGCGGATGATGCCGCTGTCCTGCAGCAGGTTTTCCACGTCCTGCTCGGTCATGGCGGCGACCCGCTGCGGATCGAAACCATGGAAAGCACGCCGGTAATTCTCGCGCTTTTTCAGGACGGTGATCCAGGAAAGGCCGGCCTGCTGCCCCTCCAGGCACAGCATTTCAAACAGCTCGCGCGCGTCGGTGGTGGGCGCGCCCCATTCCTTGTCGTGATACTCGAGATACAACGGATCGGCCGTCACCCAACCGCAACGTTCGTCTGCCATCCTGACTGTCCTTATGCTGTGTTTATGAACAGTAATCATCGCTCGAAGCGCCGAACTTGGCAAGCCTCTGATTGTTTTGTCATCAGCCCGCTTGACGTGGTGAAAAAGCCGACAATAGTTACTACATGGCCGGTGGAAAACCGGCCAACGATAAAAACGACATTGCCTTCATTTGCAGGCTCTCAGGAGTCGATTCATGCCTCTAAAAATAACGTGCATGCCCCGCCCGGCGGCGCTTGCAGTGGCGTTGCTTTGCAGTATGACCCTTCCGGCTCAGGCGTACGATCAACTGTACGTCTTTGGCGATAGCCTGAGCGATACCGGCAACAACGGCCGGTTCACCTATGACGGCAGTCAGCACCTGCTGTACGACGAAGCGTTGGCGCAACGCATCGGCGCGGCGCTGGTGGCCTCGGACAACGGCGGTGAAAACTACGCCGCCGGCGGCGCCGTGGCGGTGCCGGGCCTGAACCCGGTCGACAACACCCAGGATCAGGTGCAGCGCTACCTGAATCGGGTTAACGGCCAGGCCGATGGCGACGGTTTGTATATTCACTGGATCGGCGGTAACGATTTGGCGGCGGCGGCGCTGAATGCCGCTACCGCGCCCGGCGTGGCCTATAACAGTGCCGCGGCCGCCGCCGCGCAGGTGCATTCGCTGCTGAACGCCGGTGCCGGCACGGTGATCGTGCCGACGGTGCCGAACATCGGCTCCACGCCGCAGCTGATGGAACTGATCATTCAGCAGGCGCTGCCGCCGGTACAGGGGGCGGCGATCCAGGCGGCCTATGCCACGCTTAATTCGGTGGCTACCCCGGACAACGCTTCGCGCACGCAGGCGATCCACGCGGCGTTGGCCGCCGCGGCGAAGCAGGGCAGCGCCATTCCTCAGGTGCAGCAGGCGATCGCCGCGCAGCTTATCGCGGCGTATGACAGCCTGAGCGCGCAGGCCGCTCAGCTGACCGATTTCTATAATCAAAGTGAAGACCGTCTGCTGGCGCAGGGGGGCGGCAATATCGTGCGGGTGGACGTCAACAAGCTGTTCGCCGAAGCGATCGCCAATCCGGCGCAGTTCGGCTTCGCCAACACGGCCGGCATGGCTTGCCCGGCGGGCGTTTCCTCGGCGGTTTGCCGTTCCGACATGCCCGGCTTCGACGCTGGCCAGTCCTATCTGTTCTCCGACCATTTCCACCCCAGCCCGCAGGCGCACCTGCTGATTACGGATTATATTCAGGCGGTGTTGGATGGCCCGGCGCAGGTGGTGGCGCTGAATCAGGCGACGGCGGCGATGGCGCGTGACAGCCGCGCCACGCTCGACAGCCGTTTCCAGCAGCTGCGCAACGGCGACAACCCGCAGGGCTCGCTGGGCGTGTTCGGCGGCTACGCCGGCCAGCACTACGACTATGCCGATAATCGGGCGGCGGGGGACGGCAACGCCACCACCCACAACCTGACCGTCGGCGTGGACTATCAACTGACCGACAGCTGGTTGATCGGTGCGTTGATCGCCGGTTCCAACGACGATCAGCATCCTTCCAGCCGTTTTGATTACAAGGCGCGTGGGCTGCTGCTGTCAGCCTTCAGTTCGCTGGCGCTATTCGAGCAGGGCTGGGTCAACGCCGATCTGCACTATGCGACGATGGACTATGACGACATCCGCCGCAGCATGCGGCTGGGGCCGCTGACGCGTACCGAAACCGGGTCGACCACCGGCAAGCAGTGGGGCGCGCGCGTGACCGCCGGTTATGACTTCCCGATCGCCTCTTACCTGACCACCGGGCCGGTGGCGCAGTTCGCCTGGGACTACAGCCGCGTTTCCGGCTACAGCGAAGATGGCGATGACAGCACCGCCATGCGCTTCAACGATCAAACCTATCACTCGCAGATCGGCGCGTTGGGCTGGCGGCTGGATACGCAATTCGGCGTGTTTAACCCTTATGCGGAAGTGAGTTATCAGCATCAGTTCGGCGATGACGTCTACCGCGCCGGCGGCGGCCTGAAATCGACGCAAACCTCGTTTACCCGCGACAGTGCGGGCCAGGACAAAAACTGGGTGGATGTCACGCTGGGGGCCAACATGCCGTTGACGGACAGGGTATCGGCCTTCGCCACCGTTTCGCAAACCGGCGGGCTGAGCAGCGGCGAGCAGTTTATGTATAACGTCGGCGTCAGCGCGCGTTTTTGAATTGGCCATCGGCGCGCTCAAGGGCGCAGGATAGTCATAAGGTCTGATAAGGGATTTATGAGGAAGGCGGCCTGGGGGGAATTATGCGGGCCGCAATGACGTTGGCGGAAATACAAAAAAAAACTGATCCTATGAAAGGATCAGGTAGCCACTTGGCCAACACCAGGGAAAATTTTATTTATTATTGTATAACCAAAGATTAACTGTCAATTTGTTTCTGTGGCCCGTTAGCGCCGTCTTTCATCCCTGGCCGTTCCTCCCATGCCCCGACCGTCGGCACGCCGCGTGATATCGCCTTATTGTTCACGATAATAAGAAATAATCTGGCACTTGATCACATTATCTCTCGATGAGGGGAGTTTTTTAGTTGATAAAATTAACAAAAATAACATTGTCGCAACTTTATCTCGTGGCAAATATAAAGATACACGCACGGAAATCAGCCTGAATTTGACCGGCGAGGGGAGAAATAGCGTTCAGCTAATTGACTATTTAAACGGCGGTGAGTGATATTTTTGTTTAGATACTCTAATGTTTTTGCCGGGTGTGTCTTTCTGGACGGCGAGGCGACCGGCCGGCGCGTTGTCCTTCCCTCGGTGCCCGCCGCGTGAAAATCCAGCGCTTCTCACCCCGATTCGCACTTGTTGCCGGATTCTGGCTGTATATCTTACGGTCAAAGGGTATACTGGCGCATTCCATCTAAATCCACTTGTATCGCGTGCGAATTCAACATGCAAAAGTTTGATACCAAGACCTTCCAGGGCCTGATCCTGACACTGCAGGATTATTGGGCGCGCCAGGGCTGCACCATCGTTCAACCATTGGACATGGAAGTCGGCGCGGGAACCTCACACCCGATGACGTGCCTGCGCGCACTGGGGCCGGAGCCGATGGCGACCGCCTATGTGCAGCCATCCCGTCGCCCGACCGACGGCCGCTACGGCGAAAACCCGAACCGTCTGCAGCACTACTACCAGTTCCAGGTGGTGATTAAGCCATCGCCGGACAACATTCAGGAACTCTACCTGGGCTCGCTGAAAGAGCTGGGTCTGGATCCGACCATCCACGACATTCGCTTCGTGGAAGACAACTGGGAAAACCCGACGCTCGGCGCCTGGGGCCTGGGTTGGGAAGTGTGGCTGAACGGCATGGAAGTGACGCAGTTCACCTACTTCCAGCAGGTCGGCGGCCTGGAGTGCAAGCCGGTGACCGGCGAGATCACCTATGGTCTGGAGCGTCTGGCGATGTACATCCAGGGCGTGGACAGCGTATACGATCTGGTGTGGAGCAACGGCCCGCTGGGTGTCACCACCTACGGCGACGTGTTCCACCAGAACGAAGTGGAGCAATCCACCTACAACTTCGAATACGCCGACGTCGACTTCCTGTTCTCCTGCTTCGAGCAGTACGAGAAAGAAGCTCAATCGCTGCTGGCGCTGGAAAAACCGCTGCCGCTGCCGGCCTACGAACGCATCCTGAAGGCGGGCCATACCTTTAACCTGCTGGACGCGCGCAAGGCGATTTCGGTGACCGAGCGTCAACGCTACATTCTGCGCATCCGCACGCTGACCAAAGCCGTTGCCGAAGCCTACTACGCTTCCCGCGAAGCGCTGGGCTTCCCGATGTGCAACAAGAAGAACGAGAACTAAGAGGCAGCCATGACTCAACAGACTTTCCTGGTGGAAATCGGCACGGAAGAGCTGCCGCCGAAGGCGCTTCGTTCCCTGGCGGAATCTTTCGCCGCCAACTTCACCGCCGAGCTGGACAACGCCGGCCTGGAACACGGTGACGTGAGCTGGTTCGCCGCACCGCGCCGCCTGGCGCTGAAAGTGGCCAACCTGAGCGCGGCACAGGCCGATCGCGAAATTGAAAAACGCGGCCCGGCGATCGCCCAGGCGTTCGACGCCGAAGGTAAACCGAGCAAAGCGGCCGAAGGCTGGGCGCGCGGCTGCGGCATCACCGTCGATCAGGCTGAACGCCTGGTGACCGACAAGGGCGAGTGGTTGATGTACCGCGCCCACGTTAAAGGCCAGTCGGCGCAACAACTGCTGGCCGGCATGGTCAGCACCGCGCTCGGCAAGCTGCCGATCCCGAAACTGATGCGTTGGGGCGACTCCGACGTGCAGTTCGTGCGTCCGGTACATACCGTCACGATGCTGCTGGGCGCCGATCTGATCCCAGGCACCGTGCTGGGCATCGAATCCGCGCGCACCGTGCGCGGCCACCGCTTCATGGGCGAAGCCGAGTTCACCCTCGACAATGCCGACCAATACCCGCAGATCCTGCTGGAGCGCGGCAAAGTGGTCGCCGACTACGAAGCGCGTAAAGCCCTCATCAAGCGCGATGCCGAACTGGCGGCGCAGAAGATTGGCGGCAAGGCCGATCTGAGTGAAAGCCTGCTGGAAGAAGTGGCTTCGCTGGTGGAATGGCCGGTGGTGCTGACCGCCAAATTCGAAGAGAAATTCCTGGCGGTGCCGGCGGAAGCGCTGGTGTACACCATGAAGGGCGACCAGAAGTATTTCCCGGTGTACGACGCCGCGGGCAAACTGCTGCCGAACTTTATCTTCGTAGCCAACATCGAGTCGAAAGACCCGCAGCAGATCATCTCCGGTAACGAGAAGGTGGTGCGTCCGCGTCTGGCCGACGCCGAGTTCTTCTTCAACACCGACCGCAAGAAGCGTCTGGAAGACAACCTGCCGCGCCTGGAAACCGTGCTGTTCCAACAGCAGCTGGGCACCCTGCGCGACAAGACCGACCGCATTCAGGCGCTGGCGGGCTGGGTTGCCGGCCAGATCGGCGCTGACGTCAACCACGCCACCCGCGCGGGCCTGCTGTCGAAGTGCGACCTGATGACCAACATGGTGTTCGAATTCACCGACACCCAGGGCGTGATGGGCATGCACTACGCGCGCCACGACGGTGAGGCGGAAGACGTCGCCGTTGCGCTGAACGAGCAGTATCAGCCGCGCTACGCCGGCGATGCGCTGCCGCAGTCGCTGGTGGCCTGTTCCCTGGCGATCGCCGACAAGATGGACACCCTGGCCGGCATCTTCGGCATCGGTCAGCATCCGAAGGGCGATAAAGACCCGTTTGCGCTGCGCCGTGCCGCGCTGGGCGTGTTGCGTATCATCGTCGAGAAAAACCTGCCGCTGGATCTGCAGACACTGACCGAAGAGGCCGTGCGCCTGTACGGCAGCAAGCTGACCAATGCCAAGGTAGTCGACGAGGTGGTGGAATTCATGCTGGGCCGCTTCCGCGCCTGGTATCAGGAAGAAGGCCACGCGGTCGATACCATTCAGGCGGTGTTGGCGCGCCGTCCGACCAAGCCGGCCGACTTCGACGCGCGCGTCAAGGCGGTATCCCACTTCCGCACGCTGGACGAGGCGGCGGCGCTGGCTGCGGCCAACAAACGCGTCTCCAACATTCTGGCGAAGTCTACCGAAACGCTGAACGACAGCGTGCGCGCCTCGGTGCTGAAGGACGCGGCGGAGATCCAGCTGGCGACTCACCTGGTGGTGCTGCGCGACAAGCTGCAGCCGTACTTCGCGGCGGGCAACTACCAGGAAGCGCTGGTGGAACTGGCCGCGCTGCGTGAGCCGGTGGATGCGTTCTTCGACAACGTGATGGTAATGGCGGACGATGCGGAAGTGCGCGTGAATCGCCTGACGCTGCTGAGCAAGCTGCGCGAACTGTTCCTGCAGGTGGCGGATATCTCCGTACTGCAGTAAGCGATTCTCTGCTGTGAAAAGGCGCCTGCGGGCGCCTTTTTTATTTTCGTTTCCTGGGTGCGAAGGCAAGGTCGCCTGGCGACTTGGGGGGCGACTTGGGGGGCGACTTGGGGGGCGACTTGGGGAAATTGAAGCGTCCGGTCGCCGACGGCAATGAACCTCAGTGCGTTTTGCGCACGATGTTCAACCGCCTCCGGCCGAGACAATGTTCACCGCAAACGGAATCGCGTATCGGAACGCCGCCAGTTGATCTATTCTTATAGGCGCACGGAGTGCGCAAAAAGGGGCGGAGTCCAATGAAAAAGCAGGTTTATAACAGGAGTTATGTCACATGGCGGTAGGGATCCAGAGCAGAGGTTTCGCGCGTTGGTTGGCACCGGTATTGGCATTGTTGGTGGTCATGCAATTGACCGCCTGCGGCGATAAAGAGCCGGAACAGCGCAAAGCATTTATCGATTACTTACAGAATACCGTGATGCGCAGCGGGGCGAACATCCCCACGCTGAGCGAAGACCAGAAACAGAAGTTCGGCAACTATGCCGGTGATTACGCGATTTTGGTCGGCTTTTCGCAGCAGTTGTCCAAGTCGGTCGGCGCCAGCCTGACCCCGGCGCTGGATCAGATTAACCAGATCCGCACCGCGCAGGACTACCTGAACAAACGCGACGCGCTGCAGCAATCGGTCGGGGCGTTGAACCTGCTGGGCCAGCAGATCCAGTCCGCCAAGTCGCAGGCGGATACTGCCCACGCGGCGCTGAAACAGCCTGACGATCTGAAGGCGGTGTACAACCAGGCCTATGACAAAATCGTCACCGCACCGGCCAACGCCTTGATGCCGGCGATCCCGACCACCGCCAGCTTTGTGCAGGATCTGGTGCAGGTCGGCGATTTCCTGCAGAGCCAGGGCAATCAGGTCAGCTTCAACAACAACGGCGTGCAGTTCCGCACCGCGCAGCAGGTGGCGCAGTACAACACCATGATGTCGAATCTGGTGGCCAAACAGCAGAACCTGATGAATGCGCAGAAGACCATTCAAAGCGTGACGCAATAATAACGCGTCCAGGCGCGAAACAGGCCGGCATTGCCGGCCTGTTTTATTTCCCCTCAGCGTTTCCAATAGCTTGCTGGTTTATTGCGCAGGCTTCTGTACTACACTTCAATTAATCCATTTATTAGGCAATGTAGTTTTCTTTCATTCATCACTTCGCTAGTTCCCGGCGGGATGAGTGCTCACAGGGAAGATCAAACAGAGCGTTGCGATCGGCGCTGCAGCTAAAAATAAATTGTGACTAATGTCACAATTCAAAAACAAAACGCCAATTTAAAAATGTGATCATAGTCACTTTATTTGGGGTTTTGTGGCGACTTTTTTCTCACTGTGCTTTTTTTACACGTCATAAATGTGATCTTTATCACTATAAATGAGGGTTTGCTGGGGTGTTGTGTGTGACTTGTATCACAAAAAATTCGTGAAGTTCGCGTGACAAAAACAGCGTGATAGAGTCCGTTTCGCATACAGCGGCAACACGGCTGGATCGTCACAACAATAATCACGCGCTCTATTGTCAGCGCGTAACAATAGGGGTGTGTTTTATGTTTTCACCAGACATCAAGGTTAAAGTGCAAAACTTTGGCCGCTTCCTGAGCAACATGGTGATGCCCAACATCGGCGCCTTTATCGCCTGGGGGATTATCACCGCGCTATTCATTCCAACCGGCTGGCTGCCGAATGAAACCTTAGCCAAGCTGGTCGGCCCGATGATCACCTACCTGCTGCCGCTGCTGATCGGTTATACCGGCGGGCGGCTGGTGGGCGGCGATCGCGGCGGCGTGGTCGGTGCCATCACCACCATGGGCGTCATCGTCGGTGCCGACATGCCGATGTTCCTCGGCTCGATGATCGCCGGCCCGCTGGGTGGCTGGGCTATCAAGCATTTCGACCGCTGGGTGGACGGCAAGATCAAAAGCGGCTTTGAAATGCTGGTGAACAACTTCTCCGCCGGCATCATCGGCATGCTGCTGGCGATCCTGGCCTTCCTGGGCATCGGGCCGCTGGTGGAGGTGCTCTCCAAGCTGCTGGCGGCGGGCGTGCACGTGATGGTGAAGAACAACCTGCTGCCACTGGCGTCCATCTTCGTTGAACCGGCGAAAATCCTGTTCCTGAACAACGCCATCAACCACGGCATCTTCTCGCCGCTGGGTATCCAGCAGGCCACGGAAGCCGGCAAGTCGGTGTTCTTCCTGATTGAAGCCAACCCAGGCCCGGGCATGGGCGTGCTGATGGCCTACATGTTCTTCGGCCGCGGCAGCGCCAAGCAATCCGCCGGCGGTGCGGCGATCATTCACTTCCTGGGCGGCATCCACGAAATCTACTTCCCTTACGTGCTGATGAATCCACGTCTGCTGCTGGCGGTGATCCTGGGCGGCATGACCGGCGTATTCACCCTGACGATGCTGAACGGCGGCCTGGTTTCTCCAGCTTCCCCGGGTTCGATCCTGGCGGTGCTGGCGATGACGCCGAAAGGCGCCTACTTCGCCAACATTGCGGCGGTGTGCGCAGCCTTTGCCGTCTCCTTCGTGGTGTCCGCTTTCCTGCTGAAAACCTCCAAAGTGAAAGAGGATGACGATCTGGAAGCCGCGACCCGCCGCATGCAAGAGATGAAATCGCAGTCCAAAGGCGGCGCAGCGGCGCCAGCGTCGGTCGACGGCGATCTGAGCACCGTGCGCAAAATCATCGTCGCCTGCGATGCGGGCATGGGTTCCAGCGCCATGGGCGCCGGGGTGTTGCGCAAGAAAGTGGCGGACGCCGGGCTGAAGAACATCTCGGTGACTAACAGCGCCATCAACAGCCTGCCGGACGATGTGGATCTGGTCATCACGCACCGCGATCTGACGGAGCGCGCGATGCGCCACGCGCCGCAGGCCCAGCACATCTCGCTGACCAACTTCCTCGACAGCAAGCTGTACAGCGATCTGGTCGACCGTTTGGTAGCGGTCAACAAAACCACCGACAACCAGCAGAAGGTGCTGGGCGCGCTGGACGACAGCTTCGAAGCCGGGGAACCGAACCTGTTCAAGCTGAGCGAAAGCAATGTGTTCCTCAACCTGCAGGCCAGTGACAAAGAGCAGGCGATCCGCTTCGCCGGCGAGCAGCTGGTGAAAGGCGGCTATGTCGAGGCGGAATACGTGCCGGCGATGTTGGAGCGCGAAAAGCTCACCTCCACCTACCTGGGCGAGTCGATCGCCGTGCCGCACGGCACCATCGAGGCCAAAGACCGGGTGCTGCGCACCGGCGTGGTGTTCTGCCAGTACCCGCAGGGCGTGCGCTTCGGCGATGAGGAGGATGAAGTGGCTCGCCTGGTGATCGGCATCGCCGCGCGCAACAACGAGCATATTCAGGTGATCACCAGCCTGACCAACGCGCTGGATGACGAGAGCGTGATCGAGCGGCTGGCGAATACCACCAGCGTCCAGGAAGTGCTGGACCTGCTCGGCGGCAAAAAAGCCGGATAACAGAATCATTTTAAAGGGTGCAGCTTGCTGCACCCTTCGACATTAAGAAGGTAGAGTTATGAAAGCATTACATTTTGGCGCAGGGAATATCGGCCGCGGTTTTATCGGCAAGCTGCTGGCGGACGCCGGGGTTGAACTGACCTTCGCCGACGTCAATCAAACGGTGCTGGATCTGCTGAACAGCCGTAAAAGCTACCTGGTGCACGTGGTGGGCGAGCAAGAACGCGTGGAGAGCGTCAACAACGTCAGCGCCGTCAACAGCGGCAGCGAGGCGGCGGTGGCGCTGATCGCCGAAGCGGATCTGGTGACCACCGCCGTTGGCCCGCAAATTCTCGCCAAAATCGCCGGCACGATCGCCAAAGGGCTGGTGCTGCGTCATCAGCAGGGCAATGTACAACCGCTGAACATCATCGCCTGCGAGAACATGGTGCGCGGCACCAGCCAGCTGAAACAGCATGTGTTCGCCGCGCTGCCGCAGGACGAGCAGGCATGGGTTGAGCAGCACGTCGGCTTCGTCGATTCGGCGGTCGATCGTATCGTGCCGCCGGCGGACAGCAACGACCCGTTGGAAGTGACGGTGGAAACCTTCAGCGAATGGATCGTCGATCAGACGCAGTTTAAAGGCCAGCCCCCGGCGATCGCCGGCATGGAGTTGACCGACAACCTGATGGCGTTCGTCGAGCGCAAGCTGTTCACCCTCAACACCGGCCACGCCATCACCGCCTACCTCGGCCAACGGGCCGGGCTGCAAACCATTCGCGACGCCATTCTCGACCCGGCGATCCGCCGCGTGGTGAAAGGGGCGATGGAAGAGAGCGGCGCGGTGCTGATCAAGCGCTACGGCTTCGACGCCGACAAGCACGCCGCCTACATCAACAAAATCCTCGGCCGCTTCGAAAACCCGTATCTGCACGACGACGTCGAGCGCGTAGGGCGTCAGCCGCTGCGCAAACTGAGCGCCGGCGATCGCCTGATCAAACCGCTGCTGGGCACGTTGGAATACGGCCTGCCGCATGCCAACCTGATCCAGGGCATCGCCGCCGCTATGAGCTACCGCAGCGAACAGGATCCGCAGGCGCTGGAGTTGGCGGAACTGCTGAACACGCTCGGGCCGAAAGCCGCGCTGGCGCAAATTTCCGGCCTGCCGGCGGAAAGCGAGGTTGTAGAAGAGGCCGTTGCTGTGTATAACGCCATGCACAAGTAGAATCGTGATGATGAACACCCGAGCGCAGCTTGCTGCGCTCCTGCAACCCGAGTTCGGCATCGACGGCCCTCCCCACGCCTTTCGAAAAGCGACGATGGAAGAAGCACAGGCATTTGAAAACCAGGTTCTGGAAAAGCTGAACGCGGGCAAAACGGTGCGCAGCTTCCTGATCGCAGCGGTAGAGCTGCTGGCGGAAGCGCTCAACGTGCTGGTGGTGCAGGTATTCCGCAAGGATGACTACGCGGTGAAATATGCCGTCGAACCGCTATTGTCCGGCAGCGGCCCGCTGGGGGAGCTGTCGGTGCGCCTGAAGCTGATGTACGGCCTGGGGGTGATTTCCCGCCACGAATATGAAGATGCCGAGCTGCTGATGGCGATGCGCGAAGAGCTGAACCACGACGGGTCGGAATACCGCTTCGTCGATGACGAAATTCTCGGGCCGTTCGGCGAGCTGCACTGCGTGGCCGCGCTGCCGCCGGTGCCGACCTTCCTGCAGCCGGGCGAGGCGGATGAAGCGCTGATCGCCATGCAGCGCCAGCGCTATCAGCAGATGGTGCGCTCCACCATGGTGCTGTCCATTACCGATCTGATCGCCGGCATCGGCGCCAAACAACCTTCCCGACTCTCTCCTCTCGGCCGCGGCTAAGCAAAGGCCGCGCGCCACTCGTCGAACAACAGCCACAGCGCGGTGGCGGCCATCAGTCCGGACATCACGCCGTTGAAGGCGCGCAGTTTCCAGGTCACTCGCAGCGCGTTGCGCAACCGGTCGCCCAGCACCGCCCACAGCAGCACGCACGGCAGGTTCAGCAGCGCGAAACCGGCGATGACCGACAGCGTATGGACGAAGGTGGCGCCTTCGCGCGGGGTGAACAGGATCGCCACGTTGATCACCATCAGCCAGGCTTTGGGGTTGACCGCCTGAAACAGTGCACCGTTGAGCAGGCTCATCGGCTGCGCCTGCTCTTTGGCGTCCGGCGAGGCCGCCTGGAACAGTTTCCATGACAGCCACAGCAGATAGGCGCAGCCGATCACCGCCAGCGGGAGGCGGATGACGCCGGCCCAGCTCAGCGCCAGCGCCAGCAGCGGGATAATGATCGCCAGCTGTACCGCACAACCGACACAGATGCCAAACAGCATCGGCAGGGTGCGGCGCAGGCCGAAGTTGACGCCCGACGAGGCCAGCAGCAGGTTGTTGGGGCCGGGGGTGATCGACATGACGGTGACGTAGCTGACAAAGGCGGAGTCCAGCATGGCAGGTTCCTTGAAAATGACGGTGATAACGAGAGGATCAGCATAATCGCTGCAATGGGATGGTGACAGAACCACAAATCGGATATTGTCATGGTTACAGTTGTGCAAAATGTAAACTGTACCCATTACTTGGAGAGAAACTGTGACCTTGCTCGATGAAACCCCGGATACCCGTTACCTGCAGCTGGCGGATACGTTGGCCGAGGCCATTCGACGCGGCACGCTGCTACCCGGTGACCGCTTGCCTTCGGTGCGGCGCTGTGCGCAAACGCACCGCGTCAGCATCAATACCGTGGTGTCGGCTTACCGCACGCTGGAGGATCGCGGGCTGATCGAAGCGCGACCGCAGTCGGGGTTTTATGTCCGCAGCACGCTGCCGGCACTGAAGATGGCCTCGGCGCCCAGCGGCCGCATCGAGCCGCCGGCGGACGACGTGCTGGCGCTGATCGATACGGTATTCGCCGCCCAGCAGAATCCGGCCTTCACTAACATTGCGCTGGCCTGCCCGCAGACCAGCGACTTCTATCCCGGCGGCAAGCTGGGGCGTATGTTGTCTTCTCAGCTGCGCCGCCAGCCGGATCTGATCGGGCAGTATCCGTTGCCGCCCGGCAGCCTACGGCTGCGCCAGCAGATCGCCCGCCGCTCGATGACGCTGGGCATGTTGCTGGAGCCGGGCGACGTAGTGCTGACCCATGGCTGCATGGAGGCGCTGCAGCTGGCGCTGCGCGTCACCACCAAACCGGGTGACTGCGTCGGGCTGGAGTCGCCAACCTATTTCTATCTGCTGCCGCTGCTGGCCAGCCTGGGGCTGAAAGCGCTGGAAATCCCCACCGATCCGCAGCTGGGGCTGTCGCTGGACGCGCTCGAGTTGCTATTGAACGAGAAGCGGCTGAACGCGGTGATCGCCATGCCGACGGTGCAAAACCCGCTGGGTTGCACCATGCCGCTGGCGGCGAAAAAGCGGCTGGCGCGGCTGATGAACGATCATCAGGTGCCATTGATTGAAGACGGGCTGTATGCCGAGATCCAGTTCGGCGGCGCGCTGTCGCCGGCGGTGAAGGCGTTCGATCGCGACGGCTGGGTGCTGTTTTGCTCCAGCTTCACCAAAACGCTGGCGCCGGATTTTCGCGTCGGCTGGATCTGCGGCGGCCGTTTTCACGAGGCGTTGCGCAAGCTGAAGGCGGTGTCGTCGATGTCCGAGTCGCAGCTGCTGTCGGAAACGCTGGCGACCTTCCTGGAGAGCGGAGGCTACGATCACCATTTGCGCAACCTGCGCAAGCGCTATGCGGCGCAGGTCGACGAGGCGAGGGCGCTGATCGCCCGGCATTTCCCACGCGGCACGCTGGCCACGCAGCCGGCGGGCGGCTTCGTGTTCTGGGTCGAATTCCCTCCCGGCGTGGACAGCGTGGCGCTGTTCCACCAGCTGTTGGAGGAGCAGATCTGTTTGACGCCGGGCACCCTGTATTCCCCCAGCGGGCGCTACCGCAATGCGCTGCGGCTCTCCTGCTGCTACCCGTTCAACGCGCGCTACACCCAGGCGTTGGCCCGGCTCGGCGCCAAGGCCTGCGAGATGAGCGGCCTGCCGCCCGGTATTGCGCAGGACGGGTAACGGCGCGCGCCTTTTGCTACAATGCCGGTATCATTGATTAGCGTGCCATTTTGGGCACAACGGGCCAGAGACCATGAAAGAGAAAGAAAAGGCAGAGATCAAGCGCCTGAGCGACCTGCTGGACGCCTTGAACCACAAAGACGCCACCGTGATCCAACAGGGCAACCCTGAGTTGATCGCGCAGCACACCAAAGAAAAAGAGAAACTGGCGACGGAGATCGAGCGCCTGAAAGACGTGCGTGGCGAGAAGCTGAGCGCCGAAGCGCAGAAGCTGAGCAAGCTGCCGTTCAGCCGCGAGATCACCAAGAAAGAGCAGGCCGATATGGGCGCGCTGAAGAAAAGCGCGCGCGGGCTGATTGTGGTGCACCCGATGACCGCGCTGGGCCGCGAGATGGGCCTGAAAGCGGTCACCGGTTACGCCAAGAAAGCGTTCTGAACCCCCGGGCGTCAGACCTTGGTGGTGAAATACGCCTTGGTCTGATAGGGCACGGTGACCGTGTCCTGGCCCTGCAACTCCTCTTCTTCCGCCACCAGCTGGCGCAACCGATCGATAACCTGCTCCTGTTGCGCCTGTGGCAGTGCGGCGATAAAGCTGGTTGAACGTACCCGGTTGTAGATCACGTCCTCCACCGCGCCGCGGTGGCCCAGCATAAAGACCTGCTCCTGCAGCGGTTCAAAGCCTTTGAACGGGAAGAATTTGCGCCATTCGCCGGTATAGAAACGCGGCGCATCCCCTTCGTGGCTGTCGACGATCTGATTCAGTTTACGCACCCAACCGACGCGCGCATCGCGCATGTTCCACACCAGACCGAGTTTGCCGCCGGGCTTGAGAATACGCTGGATTTCCGCCAGCGCCTGCGGCGTGGCGAACCAGTGGAAGGACTGGGCGCACACCACGGCATCGACCGACTCGTCCGGTAGCGGGATCGCGTCGGCGGTGCCCGCCAGCGTTTTCACCTGCGGCAGCGCCGCCGACAATTTTTCCAGCATTTGCGGCACCGGTTCGACGGCGATCACCTGCGCGCCGGTTTCCAGCAGGCGCGGAGTGAACTTGCCGGTACCGGCGCCGAGATCGATGACCGTCATGCCGGCATGCAGGCCGATAGACTCACGCAGCCAGGCGGCGATTTCCGGCGGGTAATCCGGCCGGCCTTTCACATAGCGATCGGCGTTGGCCTGATAGCCCTCGGCGGCGGCGTGATGAATCGAATGGGTCGGGGTGGTCATATACCTGGCTCCTGGCTGAAAAACACGCGGCTACAGTATAGGCGGAAGAAGAGGGTTAACGCGGCATTCGGCGCACGTTTTTCATCTTTTCCGCCAGCGATTTCAACGGCCGAGCAGGCGACGGTTGAAGTCCTCGAGGCGCCCTTCGGCAAGCCGCGTGAGCATGGTCTTGCTCCAGCTGGCGGAGAGGCCGGCCACCGCCAACAGGCGGCGATATTGTTCCGCGTCGAACGGCATGTGCCAGGCGATGGCGATGGCTTCGGCCACCGACACGTCGCTGTTGCGCGCCGCCAGCTCCAGCGGACGATCGCCGCTGACCGCACCCGGCGAGACCACCCGATACAGCCAGCCGCAACGGCCGCTTTGCTGCATCAGCACCGAAATATCCTCGATGGCGAAGTGGTAGTTGAGCTTGAAGCACGGCGAGCGCGGCTGGGTGACCTGGATCAGCGCTTCGCCCCAGCGGAAGATGTCGCCCATAAACACATTGTGTTCGGTCAGTCCTTCGGTGGAGATATTCTCGCCGAAGGCCGGGGCGCAAAACTGCTCGGCCTGCGCCGGAAACTGTTCGCGCCAGTGGGCATAATGCTCGCGCGGGTAGTGGCACAGCGCGCGATCCGGCCCGCCGTGGTAGCTTTTCTCGGCTTGCTCGTCGCCTTCCAGGCCGAGCGGCGTGAGCCGGATGGCGCCATCCACCTGGCGTTTGGCGATGGCGCTGGGGCGCCCGCCTTCATAGGGTTGAATATTGCCGATGTAAACGTCTGGGTGATGCATGTGCGCCTCCGTGTCTCGCGTCGAGGGCTCAGCATAGCCTGAGTTGTGTCAGGGGGACATAACAACCCGCCCGAAAATCCTCGAGCGGGGGCGTGGCGTCAGAAGGTGGTCCAGTTCTCCTCCGCTGCGGCGTTGGCGGCCGCGGTTTTTACGGCAGGCGCTTTCGGCGCGGCGGTTTTCACGGCGGTGGGTTCGGTCTGCTCCGCCAAACGGAACACCGAAACGCTCTGCAGCAGCATGTCGGCCTGTTCTTCCAGCGAATCGGCGGCGGCGGCGGACTCTTCCACCAGCGCGGCGTTCTGCTGGGTGGTGTGATCCATCTCGACGATCGCCTGGCCAATCTGGGCGATGCCGCGCGTCTGCTCATCGGAGGCGGCGGCGATTTCAGCCATGATGTCGCGCACGTGGGTGACCGAGCGGACGATCTGTTCCATGGTGTTGCCGGTGCTTTCCACCAGTTCGGTGCCGGTTTTCACCCGGCTGACCGACTCGGCGATCAGCCCTTCGATCTCCTTGGCCGCTTGGGCGCTGCGGCTCGCCAGGCTGCGCACTTCGCTGGCGACCACCGAGAAGCCGCGTCCCTGTTCGCCGGCGCGCGCCGCTTCCACCGCGGCGTTGAGCGCCAGGATGTTGGTCTGGAAGGCAATACCGTTGATCAGGGTGGTAATTTCAGCGATACGCTGCGAACTGCTGGAGATATCGCGCATGGTGCTGACCACGTTCTCCACCAGCTTGCCGCCCTGTTGCGCGGTCTGCGAAGCGTCGGTGGCCAGCTGATTGGCGTGATGGGCATTGTCGGCGTTTTGTTTCACCGTGGCGGTCAGCTGTTCCATGCTGGCCGCGGTTTCTTCAACCGCCGCCGCCTGCTGTTCGGTGCGGGAGGAGAGATCGGTGTTGCCGGCGGCGATTTCCGCGGAGGCGGTGGAGACCTGGCTGACCCCCATCTGGATCTTCTCAATCATAGTGCGCAGATTTTGGCTCATCGCCGCCACCGCGTTCAGCAGTTGTCCCAGCTCGTCGCGGCGGGTACTGGTCTGCGCCTGGCGCAGATCGCCGCTGGCGATGCGTTCCGCCATCGCCAGCGTGCTGTGCAGCGGACGGGTGATCTGCAGCGTGATACGCCAGGCGATAAGTATCCCGGCGATGATGGCGATCAGGGTGGTGATGCCCATCTGCAGCTGCGCCAGGTTGATGTTGCTGCGCGTCTGCGCCAATTCGTCCTGCATAAAGGCGTTCACCAGCGTGCCGATCTCATGCGCGCGTTCGCCGAGCTGCCGGCTGATCTGCTGTTCGTGCTCATAGGCCGGCAGGTAGGCCGCGATGCGGTTTTTGTAATCGTCCAGGGCGGCCAGCAGCGGTTGCAGCTGCGGGCGCTGCGCGTCGCTGACCCGGCGGCTCAGGGCGTTGGCCGCGTCGCGCGCGTCGTCGATGGCCGCCATCAGCGGCGCTTCGGTTTCCTTGTTCAGGCTCAGCAGCAGACCGCGCGCGCCGTAGCGCACCTGGGTCAGCTTCTGGTTCAGTTGAATGAAGGCCAACTGCAGATCGCCGTTGGTGAGCTGGCGCTCCACCTGGCTCAGGCTGGCCTGCACTTCCGACATGTTCCAGCTCTGGCGCACCGCGTCTTTCGCCGAGACCGCCTGCTCAAAGATTTTTTGCTGTTGCTGATATTCCCCAATCAGCGTCACCAGACGCTGCAGATCCTTGCGGCTTTGGGCGTCCCAGTCCAACGCCTGGCCCTGGTCTATCAGTTTGACGGCGTTATCGATATTGGCGCGATTGTTCTGCAGATACTCCGGCTGGTAGGTCTGGCCGTACATGGCGCGGTTGTATTTGGCCTGGTTGATCTCCTCGTTCAGCCGGTTGCTGAAGTCGATGCGATCGGCGCGGGATTCGATGATGTGCAGGTATTGCGCCCCGGTGCCGGCGATGACGACCGCCAACAGCAGCAATAGCGCGAAGCCGAGGCCGAGCTTTTTACCTACGGTGAGATGAGTGAACTTTCCTGCTAATGCTTGCAATGCCGCCATAGCGTTTTTCCTTCTCCGGGCGAACGTCAATTGAACAAACCATCGGCAAGAAGTGGTCAAACTTTAGCGGATTTCAGGCAAAAAAATACCCGCCGGCGGCGGGCATCTTCATCAACGGGGGCGAATTACTTCTTCGCGGCGAAGCGTGCGGCGGCTTCATCCCAGTTGACCACGTTCCAGAACGCCTTGATGTAGTCAGGGCGTTTGTTCTGGTATTTCAGGTAGTAAGCGTGTTCCCACACGTCCAGGCCGATGATTGGGAAACCGGAAGCGCCGGCGACGGCTTCGCCCATCAGCGGGCTGTCCTGGTTAGCGGTAGACACCACGGCCAGCTTGCCGTCTTTCAGTACCAGCCAGGCCCAACCGGAACCGAAGCGGGTGGCTGCGGCTTTCTCGAACTCTTCCTGGAATTTCTCAACGCTGCCGAAATCGCGCTCGATGGCCGCTTTCAGATCGCCGCCCAGCGTGGTGCCGGTTTTCAGGTTTTTCCAGAAGAAGCTGTGGTTGGCGTGGCCGCCGGCGTTGTTGCGCATGAAGGTGCGTTTGTCGGCAGGCACTTTATCCAGATCCTGGATCAGCTCTTCAACGCTGTATTTGGCCAGTTCAGGGTAGGCTTCCAGCACGGTGTTGGCGTTGTTGACGTAGGTCTGGTGGTGTTTGGTGTGATGGATTTCCATCGTCTGCTTGTCGAAATGCGGTTCCAGTGCGTCGTAAGCGTACGGCAGGGATGGCAGTGAATAACTCATAATCATCATCTCCAGTGGTGTATGGGCGGCGCAAAGGGCGAGCACCGCGTAAGCAGTCGGATCATTATAGTTAATTAAATGATATTGAAAATGATTATCAATGCCCTGTGAAGTGTGTGGTTAATGTACAAATCGATGCGCTAACATACTGATAGGAGAGGGCGGCGGGTGGCCGCGTCAAGCCATCGCCCCGGCATGTGGGTTACTCTCTATACTGTAGGGAGCGCCAAGGTCGAAATGTATCGAAATGTGCCAATGCGTTCACTGAATGAGCACGAGTGTGTAACAACCACAAGCACGCTGTGGTAATATGGCCGGCGTTCGTAGCAAGCATAACAACAGTGACATTCGCGTTTGCCGCGCTAGCGGGGCAGGCGCATTTGAACAATGTGACAATCGAGAGTAAAGGAGACCCCCATGCAGGTCAGCAGAAGGCAGTTCTTTAAGATCTGCGCTGGCGGTATGGCAGGAACGACGGTGGCCGCGCTGGGCTTTGCCCCCGAAGTGGCGTTGGCGGAAACCCGGCAGTACAAACTGCTGCGCGCCCGTGAGACCCGTAATACCTGTACGTATTGTTCCGTCGGCTGTGGGCTGTTGATGTACAGCCTTGGTGATGGCGCCAAGAACGCCAAAGAAAGCATTTTCCATATCGAAGGGGATCCGGATCACCCGGTAAACCGCGGCGCGCTTTGCCCGAAAGGCGCCGGCCTGGTTGACTTCATCCACAGCGAAAGCCGCCTCAAGTACCCGGAATATCGGGCGCCGGGGTCGGACAAATGGCAACGCATCAGCTGGGACGACGCCTTTACCCGCATCGCCAAGCTGGTGAAAGAAGACCGCGATGCCAACTTCATCAAAACCAACGACCAGGGCGTTACCGTCAACCGTTGGCTGACCACCGGCATGCTGTGCGCCTCGGCCGCCAGCAACGAAACCGGTTTTCTGTCGCAAAAATTTAGTCGCGCTCTCGGCATGCTTGCCGTAGACAACCAGGCGCGTGTCTGACACGGACCAACGGTAGCAAGTCTTGCTCCAACATTTGGTCGCGGTGCGATGACCAACCACTGGGTTGATATCAAGAACGCGAATTTGATTATCGTCATGGGCGGTAATGCGGCGGAAGCGCATCCGGTGGGGTTCCGCTGGGCAATGGAAGCCAAAATACACAACAATGCCAAGCTGATCGTGATCGATCCGCGCTTTACCCGAACCGCATCGGTGGCGGACTTCTACACGCCGATCCGCTCCGGGACCGACATTGCTTTCCTGTCGGGCGTGTTGCTGTATCTGATGACCAACAACAAGTTTAATCGCGAGTACGTCGAGGCCTACACCAACGCCAGCCTGCTGGTGCGGGAAGACTTTGCCTTCGAAGACGGCTTGTTCAGCGGCTACGACGCGGAAAACCGCAAGTACGACAAAACCACCTGGAACTACCAGTTCGACGAGAACGGCTTCGCCAAGCGCGACGTCACGCTGCAGGATCCGCGCTGCGTGTGGAACCTGCTGAAGCAGCACGTGAGTCGCTACACGCCTGACGTGGTGACCAACATCTGCGGCACGCCGAAGGACGATTTCCTCAAGGTGTGCGAATACATCGCCGAAACCTGCGTCGCGGATAAGACCGCTTCGTTCCTGTACGCCCTGGGCTGGACTCAGCACTCGGTCGGCGCGCAGAACATCCGCACCATGGCGATGATCCAGCTGCTGCTCGGCAACATGGGCATGGCGGGCGGCGGCGTCAACGCGCTGCGCGGCCACTCCAACATCCAGGGTCTGACCGATCTCGGCCTGCTGTCGCAGAGCCTGCCGGGCTACATGACGCTGCCGTCGGAGAAACAGACCGATCTCGACACCTACCTGAAGGCCAACACGCCGAAGGCGCTGCTGCCGGGCCAGGTGAACTACTGGGGCAACTACCCGAAATTCTTCGTCAGCATGATGAAGACCTTCTACGGTGACAAGGCGCAGAAGGACAACAGCTGGGGCTTTGACTGGTTGCCGAAGTGGGACAAGGGCTACGACGTGCTGCAGTACTTCGAGATGATGGCGCAGGGCAAGGTCAACGGCTACTTCTGCCAGGGCTTTAACCCGGTGGCGTCGTTCCCGAACAAAAACAAGGTGGTGGCTTCGCTGTCCAAGCTGAAGTTCCTGGTGACCATCGATCCGTTGAACACCGAGACCTCCAACTTCTGGCAGAACCACGGCGAGTTCAACGAGGTGGATCCTTCGCAGATCCAGACCGAAGTGTTCCGCCTGCCGTCCACCTGCTTCGCCGAAGAGAACGGTTCGATCGTCAACTCCGGCCGCTGGCTGCAGTGGCACTGGAAAGGCGCAGACGCCCCGGGCGAAGCGCTGAACGACGGTGAGATCCTGGCGGGCATCTTCAGCCGCCTGCGCGAGATGTATGCGCGCGACGGCGGTGCGGTGCCTGAACAGGTGCTGAACATGACCTGGGACTACCTGACGCCGGACAACCCGGCGCCGGAAGAGGTGGCGCAGGAGAACAACGGCAAGGCGCTGGCGGATCTGCTGGATGCCGACGGCAAAGTGCTGGTGAAAAAAGGCGAGCTGCTCAGCTCGTTCGCGCAGCTGCGCGACGACGGCACCACCGCCAGCGGTTGCTGGATCTTCGCCGGCAGCTGGACGCCGGCCGGCAACCAGATGGCGCGGCGCGACAACGCCGATCCGTCCGGCCTCGGCAATACGCTGGGCTGGGCCTGGGCATGGCCGCTCAACCGCCGCATTCTGTACAACCGCGCCTCGGCGGATCCGCAGGGGAAACCGTGGGATCCGAAACGCCAACTGCTGGAGTGGGACGGCGCCAAGTGGGTCGGGGCCGATATCCCGGACTACAGCACCGCCGCGCCGGGCAGCGACGTCGGGCCGTTCATCATGCAGCCGGAAGGCATGGGCCGCCTGTTCGCCACCGACAAGATGGCGGAAGGGCCGTTCCCTGAACACTACGAGCCGTTCGAAACGCCGCTCGGCACCAACCCGCTGCACCCGAATGTGGTGTCCAACCCGGCGGCGCGCGTGTTCAAGGACGATCTGGCGGCGATGGGCAAATCCGACAAGTTCCCGTACGTCGGCACCACCTATCGTCTGACCGAGCACTTCCACTACTGGACCAAGCACGCGCGGCTGAACGCCATCGCGCAGCCGGAGCAGTTCGTGGAGATCGGCGAAAAGCTGGCGGAGAAGAAGGGCATCAAGCAGGGCGATACCGTGAAGGTCAGCTCCAACCGCGGCTACATCAAGGCCAAGGCGGTGGTGACCAAACGTATTCGCACGCTGCAGGTGCACGGCCAGGAAGTCGACACCATCGGCATCCCGATCCACTGGGGTTACGAAGGGGTGGCGAAGAAAGGCTTTATCGCCAACACGCTGACGCCGTTCGTCGGCGACGCCAATACGCAAACGCCGGAGTTCAAGGCGTTCCTGGTCAACGTGGAAAAGGTGTAACGGAGACGAATCATGGCCATGCAATCTCAAGACATCATTCGTAAATCCGCCACCAATGGTTTCACGCCGGCGCCGCGCGCCCGTGACCACCAGGAAGAAGTGGCCAAACTGATCGATGTCACCACCTGTATCGGCTGCAAGGCCTGTCAGGTGGCCTGTTCCGAATGGAACGACATCCGCGACGAAGTGGGGCACAACGTCGGGGTGTACGATAACCCCGCCGATCTGACCGCCAAGTCGTGGACGGTGATGCGCTTCTCCGAGGTGGAGGAAAACGGCAAGCTGGAATGGCTGATCCGCAAGGATGGCTGCATGCACTGCGCCGATCCGGGCTGCCTGAAGGCCTGTCCGTCGGAAGGCGCGATCATTCAGTACGCCAACGGCATCGTCGACTTCCAATCCGAGCACTGCATCGGCTGCGGCTACTGCATCGCCGGCTGCCCGTTCGACGTGCCGCGCATGAACAAGGACGACAACCGGGTGTACAAGTGCACCCTGTGCGTCGACCGCGTGGACGTCGGCCAGGAACCGGCCTGCGTGAAAACCTGCCCGACCGGCGCCATTCACTTCGGTACCAAGGAAGCGATGAAGCAGGTGGCGGCGGATCGCGTCAGCGAGCTGAACACCCGCGGCTACCAGAACGCCGGTCTGTACGATCCGGCAGGGGTGGGCGGCACGCACGTGATGTACGTGTTGCACCAAGCCGACAAACCGCAGCTGTACCACGGTTTGCCGGACAACCCGAGCATCAGCCCGGCGGTGACCTTCTGGAAGGGCGTGTGGAAACCCCTGGCGGCCATCGGTTTTGCCGCCACCTTCGCGGCCAGCGTGTTCCACTATGTCGGCGTCGGGCCTAACCGCGTCGAGGATGAGGACGAGCACGACGAGTCGCACGACGAGGAGACGCGCAAATGAGAAAGGAAAAGCCCATTCAGCGTTACAGCGCACCGGAGCGCATCAACCACTGGATCGTGGCGTTTTGCTTCGTGTTCGCCGCCATCAGCGGGCTGGGGTTCTTCTTCCCCTCCTTCAACTGGCTGATGAACATCTTCGGGACGCCGCAGCTGGCGCGCATTCTGCACCCGTTTGTCGGGGTGATCATGTTTGCCGCGTTCCTGCTGATGTTCCTGCGCTACTGGAAGCATAACCTGATCAACCGGGAAGATATCGTCTGGGCCAAGAACATCCACAAAATCGCCATGAACGAGGAAGTGGGTGACACCGGGCGCTATAATTTCGGCCAGAAGTGCGTGTTCTGGGCGGCGATTATCAGCCTGGTGCTGCTGCTGGCCAGTGGCGTGGTGATCTGGCGGCCGTATTTTGCGCCGTCGTTCTCCATCCCGCTGATCCGCATCGCGCTGCTGGTGCATTCGCTGGCCGCGGTCGGCCTTATCATCGTGATTATGGTGCACATTTACGCCGCATTGTGGGTAAAAGGCACCATTACCGCGATGGTGGAAGGCTGGGTGCCGGCGGCCTGGGCCAAGAAACATCATCCGCGCTGGTACCGTGAGGTCCGCGAGAAACGACAGGAAGATAAACCCTGATGAGTATCCGCATCGTTCCTAAAGAGCAGTTAGGGGCACAGCGTGAGAAGTCCACAACGGCGGAGAACATCCCGCCGTTACTTTTCGCCAACCTGAAAAGCCTGTACAGCCGCCGCGCTGACCGTCTGCGTCAGCTGGCGGTCGACAACCCGCTGGGCGACTACCTTAACTTCGCCGCCGAACTGGCGCAGGCGCAGCAGCATGCGCTGCACGATAATCCGCTGGCGCTCGATCTGAGCGAAGCGTTGGCGCAGGGCGCCGCCAGCGGCAAACCGCCGCTCGATCTGAGCGTGTTCCCGCGCAGCGAGCACTGGCGCAAGCTGCTGACGTCGCTGATCGCCGAGCTGCGTCCGCAGGCGCCGGAGCACATTCTGGCGGTGCTGGACAACCTGGAGAAGGCCTCGGCGCACGAGCTGGAGCTGATGGCCGACGCCTTGCTCAACCGCGAGTTCGGCAAGGTGGGCAGCGAGAAGGCGCCGTTCCTCTGGGCCGCGCTGTCGCTCTATTGGGCGCAGATGGCCAGCCTGATCCCCGGCAAGGCGCGCGCCGAATACGGCGAGCAGCGCCAGTTCTGCCCGGTGTGCGGCAGCATCCCGGTTTCCAGCATGGTGCATATCGGCACCGTTAACGGCCTGCGCTACCTGCACTGCAACCTGTGCGAAAGCGAATGGCACGTGGTGCGGGTGAAGTGCAGCAACTGCGAGCAGACCCGCGATCTCAACTACTGGTCGCTGGACAGCGAGCAGGCGGCGGTGAAGGCGGAAAGCTGCGGCGACTGCGGCACTTACCTGAAGATCCTCTATCAGGAAAAAGACCCGCAGGTTGAAGCGGTGGCCGACGATCTGGCTTCGCTGGTGCTGGACGCCCGCATGGAAGAGGAAGGCTTCGGCCGCAGCAGCATCAATCCGTTCCTGTTCCCGGCGGAGTAACCGCCCGGCCCCGTTCGCGCGGGGCCGGACCCGCAATTTAAGAACGGGCTTCTGGCATTCGCCCGGGCGAGTTGCTACGTTTAGGCCATGACGCGCCAAGCGAAAGGAACCACGATGTTAAACACCCTGGCAAAACTGACCGCGGTCGCCGTGCTGGCGATCGGACTGGCGGCCTGCGACAACAAGGACGACACCAAACCGGCGGTGCCGCCACCGGATACCAAACCGACCGTGACGCAGCCCGCGCCACCGCCGCCTGCGCCGGTAGAAACCCCGCCCGCGCCGCCGGGGCTGAACGTGTCGCTGCAGAAGGGCAAAATCACCTTCGAGTTGCCGCCAGGCTTTAGCGATCAAACGCTGAACAGCGGCATCGTCAATGACAGTACCTCCACCATCCAGCGCTTCCTCGATGGCAAGTCGCGCCAGAGCGCGGTTTCGTCCGAAGTGATCCCGCCGGACGGAATGAAGATCAACACCAGCGACAAAATGCTGAAAGAGCTGACGCAGAGCGCCATCACGGTGCTGGCCGAGCGCTATCAGAATATCCAGACCACCAAAGAAGAGAATTTCACCGTCGGCAAACAAAAGTTTCGCCGGGTGGATACCGAGCAGACCGTCAACGGGCAAAAGGTGGTTTCCACCCTGGTGTTGACGGTGTTCAACAAGCGAGTAGTGACGCTGCAAATGCTGTCGCCGGCCAAAACGCCGGAAGTGCATCAGGCGCTGGTGCAGCGGATTATCGATACTCTGGCGGTGAAGTAAGGGCATTGCGCCGCGGCCAGGACGAAGCGGAGGAGACCGGATGAAGCTTATCGGCAGTTACACCAGCCCCTTTGTGCGCAAGATTTCCGTGATGCTGCTGGAGAAGGGGATCGCGTTTGAATTCGTCAACGATCCGCCGTATGAGCCCGGCAGCCGGGTGAAGGAGCTGAACCCGCTCGGCAAAGTACCGGTGCTGATCGCTGATGATGGCGAGGTGTTTTACGACTCGCCGATCGTGGCCGAATACCTCGAACTGCTGACGGTGGAGCCGGCGTTTTTGCCGGCCGATCGCGCCACCGCGCTGCGCGTCCGCCGGGTGGCGGCACTGGCGGACGGCGTGACTGAAGCGGCGGCGACGCTGTTCCGCGAAAGCCGGCGCGCGCCGGAAAAGCAGGACGAAAACTGGATGCTGCGCCAGCGTGACAAGCTGACGCAGGGCCTGGACGCATTGGAGGCGCTGGCGCAGGAAAAAACGTGGCTCAATGCCGAGCGGCTGACGCTGGCGGATATCGCCACCGGCTGCGCGTTGGGCTACCTCAATTTCCGCCACATTCTGCCCAACTGGTGCGTCCAACGTCCGGCGCTGGTCAAGCTGGCCGAACGCCTGTTCGCCCGCGAAAGTTTCGCCCGCACGGCACCGCCCTGAACGTTCTTTTCTCCCCGCCGCGGCGGGGTTTTGCTATGCCGATACGTCTAAATTGAAAACCGAGCGACCATGAGCACTGAATCCCACCTTCTTTACAGTCAACTGCCCGCCATCGACCGTCTGCTGCGTGAACCCGCGATTGAACCGCTGGTGGCTCAGCATGGCCAGACGCTGATCGGCGAACTGTTGCGCCGGCTGCAGGCCCAGGCGCGTGACGCTATCAAGCAACAGCAACGTTTACCGGCCTGGTGCGGCGACTGGCCGCAGGCGCTGCGGGCGGAGCTGGCCCGGCAGCAACGCCCGGCGTTATTGCCGGTGTTCAACCTCAGCGGCACCGTGCTGCACACCAACCTCGGGCGCGCCCTGCTGGCGCAGCCGGTGAAGGACGCGGTCAGCGCGGTGATGGGAGAGGCGGTGACGCTGGAGTACGATCTGGACGGCGCCGGGCGCGGTCATCGCGATCGGGCTGTGGCGAGTCTGCTGTGCCGGCTGACGGGCGCGGAAGACGCCTGCATCGTCAATAACAACGCGGCGGCGGTATTGCTGATGTTGGCGGCGATCGCCCCCGGCAAAGAGGTAGTGGTGTCGCGCGGCGAGCTGGTGGAAATCGGCGGCGCGTTTCGCATTCCCGACGTGATGCGTCAGGCCGGCTGCCAATTGGTGGAAGTCGGCACCACCAACCGCACCCATCTGAAAGATTACCGCCAGGCCATCAGCGAGCAGACTGGCCTGTTGATGAAAGTGCACACCAGCAACTACAGCATTCAGGGCTTTACCGCGGCGGTCGACGAGGCTGAACTGGCGCAGCTCGGGGCCGAACAGGGCGTGCCGACCGCCACCGATCTGGGCAGCGGCTCACTGATCGATATGGCGCAGTACGGCCTGCCCGCCGAACCGATGCCGCAGCGGCTGCTGGCCGCCGGCGTCGATCTGGTGACGTTCTCCGGCGATAAGCTGCTGGGTGGCCCGCAGGCCGGCATCATCGTCGGCAAAAAGGCGCTGATCGCGCGCCTGCAGCAGCACCCGCTCAAGCGCGCGCTGCGCGTCGGCAAGCTGACGCTGGCGGCCCTGGAGGCCACGCTGCGGCTCTATCTGCAGCCGGAAAAACTGGCTGAGCAGCTGCCGACGCTGCGGCTGCTGACCCGCCCGCAGCAGGAGATGCAACAGGCGGCCGAGCGGCTGCTGACGGCGCTGACGCCACGGTTTACCGCCGATTTCGACCTGCGCGCCGAACCGTGCTGGTCGCAGATTGGCAGCGGTTCGCTGCCGGTGGATCGCCTGCCCAGCTATGCGCTGACCTTCACGCCGCGCGACGGCCGCGGCGCCACGCTGGAAGCGTTGGCTGAGCGCTGGCGCCGCCTGCCGCAGCCGGTGATCGGCCGCCTCGGCGACGGCCGGCTGTGGCTGGATCTGCGCTGTCTGGAACAGGAAGGGGCGCTGATCGACGCGTTGAGCGCATCATGATCATCGCCACCGCCGGCCATGTCGATCATGGCAAAACCACCCTGCTGCAGGCGATCTCGGGGATCAATGCGGATCGCCTGCCGGAAGAGAAGCGCCGCGGCATGACCATCGATCTGGGCTACGCCTACTGGCCGCAGCCGGATGGCCGGGTGTTGGGCTTTATCGACGTGCCCGGCCACGAGAAATTCCTCGCCAATATGCTGGCGGGCGTCGGCGGCATTGACCATGCGCTACTGGTGGTGGCCTGCGATGATGGCGTGATGGCGCAGACCCGCGAGCATTTGGCGATCCTGCGCCTGAGCGGGCGCCCGGCGCTGACGGTGGCGCTGACCAAGGCCGACCGGGTGGAGGCGGCGCGTGTTGACGAGGTACGCCGCCAAGTGCGTGATGAGCTGGCGCGCCAGGGCTGGCCCGATGCGCCGCTGTTTGTCACCGCGGCGGCGGCGGGAGAGGGCATCGAGGCGCTACGCGCGCATTTGCTGGCGCTGTCGCCCGGCGAGCACGCGCTGACGCGCCGTTTTCGCCTGGCGGTAGACCGTGCGTTCAGCGTCAAAGGGGCGGGGCTGGTGGTGACCGGCACCGCGCTCGGCGGCCGGGTGAAGGTGGGGGATACGCTGTGGCTGACCGGCGCCGACGCGCCGGTGCGGGTGCGCGGCCTGCATGCCCAGAATCAAACCGTGGAACAGGCGCAGGCCGGGCAACGCATCGCGCTTAACATCAGCGGCGATGCCGATAAAGAGCGGATCGCGCGCGGTGATTGGCTGCTGGCGCAGCGTCCGCCCGAAGCGGCGGAACGCATTCTGGTGGCGCTGGAGACGGATCGGCCGATCCGCCATTGGCAGCCGCTGCATCTGCACCATGCCGCCAGCCACATCACCGGGCGCATTTCGCTGCTGAACGACGGACTGGCGGAACTGATCCTCGATCGCCCGCTGTGGCTGGCGGAAAACGATCGGCTGGTGCTGCGCGATATCGGCGCGCGGCAAACGCTGGGCGCGGCCCGGGTGCTCAGGCTGAATGCGCCCAAGCGCGGCAAGCGTCAGCCGGACTATCTGGCATGGCTGCAGGCCTTGGCGCAGGCGCAGGACGACGCGCGGGCGCTGGCGCTTGAGCTGCCGCACGGCGCGTTGTCGCTGGTGGCGTTCGCCTGGGCGCGTCAGTTGACCGACGACGGCCTGGCGGCACTGCTGGCGAACCGCGATCTGCTGATCGTCGGTGACCGGGCTCTGGCGCAGGATCAGGTGCAGCAGGCGGAAAGCCGCCTGCTGCAGGTGCTGGCGGAGTATCACCAACAGCACGCCGATCAGCTGGGCTTAGGACGCGCCCGCCTGCGGCGCATGGCGCTGCCTCAGCAGCCGGAAGCGCTGGTGTTTATGATGATCGATCGGCTGCTGAAGGCCGGCGCGCTGCGCAATACGCGCGGCTGGCTGCACTTGCCGGAACACGGCCTGGCGTTCAGCGCCGACGAGGCGCCGCTGTGGGCGCGCATCGAACCGCTGTTCGGCGACGAGCCGTGGTGGGTGCGCGATCTGGCGAGCGAACTGGGCGAGGAAGAGAGCCGGGTACGGGCGCTGCTGCGCAAGGCGGCTCAACTGGGCCATGTGACGGCGGTGGTGGTGGATCGCTACTACCTCAGCCGGCGCATCGATCAGTTCGCGGCGCTGATCCGCGAGCTGGATGCGGAGCGCGGGGGCGCCAACGCCGCCGATTTCCGCGATCGGCTCGGCGTCGGGCGCAAGCTGGCGATCCAGGTGCTGGAGTTCTTCGATCGCAGCGGCTTTACCCGCCGCAAGGGCAACGAGCATCTGCTGCGCGACGGCGGGCTGTTCGGTAGCGAGTCCCCTACCCGATAAACCTGACGGCGGCCCGGCTGACGTCGGGCGTTTGGGCGGTGAGAAACGCCTGTAAACGTTCGATCAGCGGCCGTTTTGCCGATTCTTCCGGCCAAACCAGATAGTAACCGTCGCCGGTACGCACGGCGGCGTCACAAGGCAGCGCCAATAACCCCTCCTCCATCGTCCGCAGGCTCAGCGCCAGATCGCCGATCGAGACGCCGTGCCCGGCGATGGCCGCCGCGTTGCCCTGTTCCAGTGAATCAAATACCTGGCCGCGTGTGAGATCGATCGGGGCCGCGATGCCGCTTTTTTGCAGCCAGCGTCGCCAGTCGCGCCGATCGGGCGAAGGATGGATCAGCGGGCAGGTGGCGAGATCGCGCTGCGCGTCGGCGAGCAGCGCGGGGGCGCAAATTGGGATCAGCCATTCGTCGAACAGCTTGGCGGCGGCGGTATTGGCGCCGAAATGGCCGTTGCCGAGCAGGATGGCGCAGTCGTAGGGTTCGCTGAAAAAATCCACGCTGTCGATGTCCATCCACACGCTGGCTGCCTGCACCTCGAACGCCTGCGCCGTTTGCCGGAATCGGCTCAGGCAGTCCAGCAGCCAGCGTAGGGTCAGGGTGGAGGGCGCCTTCATCCGCAGCAGATCGCGGTGGCTTCTGAACAGCTCGCAGGCTTGTTCGATGCGGCCAAACCCTTGCTGCAGCTCGGCGGCGAAGATTTTTCCCTGCGGAGTGACCTCGATGCGTGGGCCGTTGCGCTGGAACAGCCGACAGCCGAAGTGCTGCTCCAGCGTTTTGATGTGCTTGCTGACGGCGCTGGGGGTGAGATGCAGCTCGTCGGCGGCCAGCGTGAACGAGCCGGTGCGGGCGGCGCTCTCGAAGGCGCGCAGAGCGTAAAGCGGCGGAAGGGAACTGGCCATCGCGGCGTCTCTAAGAATGAGTCTGGCTCACAGTAAACGACAGGATTACTCCTTTTTCAAGGCGGGGGCTACGGCATCATAATGATCCGACGCCAACCGCCTGAATGTGAGTGAAATAAAGATGAACCTGTCGTTGCTGGCGGCGTATTTCGCCGCCATTTTCTTGCTGATCGCCACGCCAGGGCCGGTGGTGATGATGGTCGCCAACACCGCGGCGCGCTTTGGCGCCCGGCGCGCGCTGTTGACCGCGCTGGGAAGCAATGGGGCCTCTTTGTTGCTGATCGGTATTGCCGCGCTGGTTGTCACCGGGCTGTTCGCGGTGGATATGCGCTTGCTGCAGTGGATAGGCCTGCTGGGCTGCCTGTTTATCGGCCGCATGGCGATCGCCTCGCTGTATGAGGATTTATCCGCACGAACCCCCGATGCGCAGCCCGTTGCACCGTCGCAAAAACGCTCGGCGATCGCAAACGGTTTTCTGGTAGGCATCGCCAATCCCAAGGACATCATCTTCTTCGTCGCCTTTTTTCCGCTGTTTATCGCCGTCACCCCTTCGGTCGGCGCCAGCCTGACGCTGCTGACCGCGCTGTGGGTGCTGGCGGATTTCGCCATCTTGCTGGCCTATATCACCCTGCTGTCGGGAACGGCGCTGCAGCGCGCGCGGCGGGCGATCTCTGTCCTGTCGGCGTTGCTGCTGTTGGGGGTGGCGGTAGTGGGAGCGGGGTATGCGCTGTGGGAGCTGCTCGGCTGAGGCCGCATAAAAAAACGCCGGTCGGGAAACCGGACCGGCGTTTTATCGTCGCGTTTACACCGCGCCGGTCGGCTGCGGTGTGGGGTCGCCGTTGCGGCGTTTGCCGAGGAACAGCGCCACCAGCGTCAGCCAGCACAGGCCGCTGATGAGGTTGAACAGGTTGAACAGCCCGCTGCCGCCCCAGACGTAGGCGACCTTGGCCAGCTCGATGCCGACGGTGAATACCATCATGCTCAGCATGCCCATAGTGGCCGACACGGTGCCTTTGCTGACGTTGCTGGAGAACAGCGTCAGGCGGTACAGCCCGGCGTTGGCGAGGCCGATGCCGAAGGCGTACAGGCTCAGGCCGGCGGTCATCCACAGGTAGGCGTGGCTGGAGAACTGGGTCGCCAGCGCGGCGATCAGCAGCCCCAGCAGCATCGGGCCCGCGCCCAGCTTGATCAGGCGCTCCACGCTGTTCTTGCCGGTCAGGCGCGCCAGCGTCAGGTTACCGAGGATCAGCGCGCCGAACACCGGGATTTGCAGCAGGCCGTAGTCCAGGGTCGACAGCGACTCCCCGCTGATCAGGATCACCGGTGACTGGGCGATCCAGGCCAGCAGCGGCAGGCTGGCGAAACCGATCGCCAGCGCGCCGCACAGGAAGCGGCGGTTGCCCAGCACCTGGCGGTAGTCACGCCACAGATTGGCGGCGGAAAACGCCTCGCCCTGCAGCGTGGCGGTTTCCGGCATGGCTTTCCACAGGCCGTAGAAGGCGATGGCCGCCAGCGCCGCAAACAGCACGAACATGCTCTGCCACGGCGCGACGTGGATCAGCGCCGCGCCGGCCAGCGGCCCGAGCAGCGGGGCGATCAGCGCCACGTTGGCCATCAGGGCGGTGATTTTGATGCACACCGATTCTTCAAACGACTCCTGGATGGTGGCGTAGCCGACCGCGCCGATAAAGCACAGGCCGATGCCCTGCAGGAAACGCATGGCGATGAACTGCTCGATGGTGGTGACCAGCAGGATCGCCAGGCAGGAGACGATAAAGAACGCCACCCCGGCCAGCATCACTGGGCGACGGCCGCGGCGATCCGACAGCGGCCCGAGCAGCCACTGCAGGAAGATGCCGCCGGCCAGATAGGCGGTCATCGAGGTCGGTACCCACTCTTCGCCGGCGTTGAAATCCGCCACGACGGCCAGCATGCCCGGCTGAATCATATCGTTGCCGATATAGGTGGCGAACTCGAACAGCACCAAACAAAGAGGGAATAAAAGCGCCTGTCGGCCCAAACGTGCCGCAGGTGGTAATGTCGTTTTCATATTATTGTACTGATAGTAAAAGAGAAAAAGGAACTGCCAGGGCGGGAAGCGCAAACTGAGCGAGTTATGGCGGCTATTTTGCCGCCAATTGTTCACCTTCGCAATCATAAGGTGTTGTTTAAGTGCATTCTGATATTTCGCTTTTGGGTTGTCGCCGAACGCCGTGCCCGATAACCTCTTCTTAACATATCAATATGACACAAGATCGGGCGAGCGTTTGAGCGAGAAAATCGGCTGGATAGACAACCTGCGGGCGATGGCGTGCATGATGGTGGTGATGATCCACGCCACCACCTATTACGTCACCAACGGCGTGGCAATAGGGTTGCACAACTGGGACATCGCCAACGTGCTGAACTCGCTGTCGCGCGTATCGGTGCCACTGTTCTTTATGATTTCCGGCTACCTGTTCTTCGGCGAAAAGAGCGCCGGCCGCCGGCATTTCACCCGCATCGTCTGCTGCATTCTGTTCTACAGCGCCATTGCGCTGATCTACATCGCGGCCTTTACCAAGATCGGTTTCTGGCCATCGCTGCGCGGCATGTTGCAAAAGCCGGTGTTCTATCATCTGTGGTTTTTCTACGCCATCGCGGTGATTTACCTGCTGTCGCCGCTGATCAGCGTCAAACCGGTGTCGCGCTACGCCCTGGCCGCCGCGCTGGTGGTGTTGGCGGCGATCGCCAACCCGAATACCGACAAGCTGACCTTCGGCAACGCGCACCTGCTGCCGGTTAACCTGTATATCTACGGCGATACCTTCTACTACCTGCTGTATGCGCTGGCCGGACGGGCGATTGGCATGATGGAGGCGCGCGGGCGCGCCGTGGGCTGGCTGGCGGCGTTGGGATTTGCGCTGTGCGTGGCGCTGATCGCACGCGGCACCAAACATCAGCTGTTCATCAACGGCAACTTCGCCGATACCTACTACATCTACAGCGGCCCGCTGGTGTTTATGGCGGCGGTGGCGCTGCTGGTGTGGGTGAAACACTGTCTGCCGCAGCCGATCGGCTGGCTGAGCGTATTTTCCCGCCATTCGCTGGCGATCTACGGTTTTCACGCCCTTATCGTCAACGTGATGCGCAATCGGCACCTGGATTTCACCGGCCACCCGCTGCTGGATATCTTCTGGGTGTTCGGCGTGGCGCTGGGGGGCAGCCTGCTGCTGTCTGTCGGCCTGCAGCGGCTGGATACCCGCCGGCTGGTGTCATAGCGGCGAGCGCTGGCGCTGCTGGGCGCGGCGCAGTTGCCGCCCGGAGGAAAAACCGGCCGCCAGCGCGGCCTTCTCCAAGCCATATCCTTGCTGCAGGCGCTGTTGCGCCACCGCCAGCCGCAGCTGCTCATGATACTCCCGCACGCTGATGCCAACGTGGTTGCGAAACAGCCGCGCTAGGTGGCGGCTGCTGACGTGCGCTTTCTCCGCTATCTGCGGCACTGACCAGTCGGCCTCCGGCTCGGCGGCCATCACGTCCTGCGCGCGGTGCACCGCCGGGTGCAGGTGGTTGCGGTAGCGCAGCCAGGGCGACAGCTGCGGATCGTCGCCGGCGCGGCGGAAATAAACCACCATGTCGCGTGCGACGTCGCGCGCCCGGCCGGAGCCGCAGTGGCGGTGGACCAGGTGCAGCGCCAAATCGATGCCGGTGGTGATGCCCGCGCTGGTGTAGACGCCACGGTCTTCGACGAAGATGCGGTTCTCTTTCACCTGCGCCGCCGGCGCCTGGAGACGGATACGTTCGATGACGTCGTGGTGGGTGGTGCACTGATAGCCGTCGAGCAGCCCGGCCTGCGCCGCCAGCAGCGCGCCGGAACAGATGCACACCAGGGTGATGCGCTGCCGTTGCAGATCGGGCCGCAGCGTCGCCAGCCAGCGGCGCGCCTGCTCGGCCTCCTCTCCGGCGAAATAGCGCTGCGAATCGCCGACGCCCGGCAGCACCAGGATGGCGCCGTCTTCCAGGCGTTCGGGCAACGGCTGCAGGCCGCTCAGCGTCATGCCGATGGAGCAGACGATCTGCGGCGCCGGGCTGAGGTAACGCAGGCTGAACTGCCCGGCGAGGCGCAGGGTTTCCGCCGGGCCGCTGACGTCCAGCGACAGCACGTTGGGCAACAGCAGAAAATAGACGGCCTGCGACATGATTACTCCTGTGCGAGTTGCGCCAGCGCCTCATCCACGCTGGCGATGCGGGCGAAACGATCGACCAGTACGGTTTCAGTATGCCGCTTCAACTGCGCGGGGGTAAAGATTTCACCGTCGGGATGGCGCATCGGGAAGGTTAACGTCGCCTCGGTGACGAAAGTCACCCGATAACCGAGATCGGACGCCACCCGGGTGGTGGTTTCGCAGCATTGTTCGGTGCGGATGCCGGAGACGATCAGGTGGTTGATGTCCCGCTCGCGCAGCCAGGCGTCGAGGCCGGATTCGGTCAGCGCATTGTGCACATGCTTGTGCACGGTGATATCCGCCTGGTGGGTGAGGAACGGCAGGCGCTGCACATGACCTGAAGCCAGTGAGAACGGCCCTTGCGGCGAAACGTGCAGCACGTCGACCAGGGCCGCGCCGCGCTGTCGGCAGCCCGCAATCAGGCGGGTCAGCGCCTGTTGAAACGCCGGCAAATCGTCCTCCTGCCAGAATGGACGGTGCTGGAATGATTGCTGGACATCGATGATCAATAACGCGCTCTGTGACATTTTCGGCCCTCCGCCAGTGTGTGTAGCGACCATCTTGCGCCGCGCCTTACTCTGGCAGAAGGCCAAAAACGGCCATCATGATGACAACAACGGACCGACCTTAGGCTTTGCTCACCTGGCCGGCGACCAGGCGCCCCTGATGGAAGGTGGCGCTGCGCGCCGGCAGACGGGCGACCGCCTCGGCGGAACAGCTGGCGTTGACCAGCACGAACTCGGCGGCATCGCCGGCTTTCGGCCAGGCGCGCTGCCCCTTATCGTCCAGCGGCAGCACGCCGCCGGTGGAGATGGCCATGGCGCGCGACAGGTGATACTCGTCGGAACCGCGGTACAGCTGGGCGTACAGATTGGCCTTCTCCAGGATGTCGCCGGTGCCGAACGGCGACCAGTGGTCGATCACGCTGTCGGTGCCGGTCATCACGAACACCCCTTTCTCACTGAGCTGCGGCAGCGGCATCATCAGGCCGCCGATCGGCACCGTGGAGGCGATGGTGATCTGCTGCGCCGCCAGCCGGGTGGCGGTTTCCGCCAGTTCGCCCGGCGTCAACGTGGTCAGGGCGAAAGCGTGGCTGATGGTGACCTTGCCGCGCAGCGCCGGGTTTTTCTCCACGGTGGCGATCATGTAGTTGATGGCGGCGACCCCGGCCGGGCTGGTTTCATGCAGGTGGATATCCACGCCTTTGCCGGTATCGAGGGCGATCTGGAACATGGCGTCGAGCGATTTCTCCATCGCGCCGTCGACGTTGGTCGGATCGAGACCGCCGACGTACTGCACGCCCATCTGCATCGCTTCGCGCATCAGCGCATCGACCTTGGAGTGCAACAGACCGTGCTGCGGGAAGGCGACGATTTCACAGCTAAAATCCGCCCGGTGGTTTTCCAGCGCGCGCTGCAGGTGCTCCAGGCTTTTCAGGCCGCTGACCGGATCGATATTGCAATGGCTGCGCGCCACGGTGCTGCCTTTGGACTGCAGCAAGGCGATCAGGTTTTCCGCCCGTTGCTGCGAGGTGGGCAGCAGTGTCGGGATCAGCGTCTGCTCCAGCGCGATCATGTCCATGATGGTTTTGCCCTGGCGCGGGCGCGGCGCCTGCCACGGGCCGCTGTAGAAGGTTTTGTCCAGGTGGATGTGCATATCGCGAAATGCCGGCAGCAGCAGCCGGCCCTGCGCCTTATAGCGGGGCACGCCGGCCGGCAACGCGGCGTTGGCGGCGTGAATGGCGGCGATCTTGCCGTCTTTGATCTCCAGGGTGTACAGCGCGGTGCGGGTGCCGATCACCGTTTCGCCGTCGTATTCAAAGCCGTCTTCCAGCCGCACCTCGCTCAGGCAGTAGTGACGATCGGTCAGGGTCATCGGCGTTGGCGCACACGGCTCGCCGCCAGGCGAAGCGGCCTGCGCCATGCCGCCGGTCAGGCCGATCACCGCGCAGGCGGTGGTGAGTTTGCCGGTTTGGCTGAGGAAGGCTCTGCGGCCCGGTTGCTGAGGATTTTCCACGTTCGGTTCCTTAATCCAGAGGTGAGGGAGTGAAAATATCCCCCAATTTAGGAGAGGAACCGACCGGTTGGCAGCGACATTTGCCACTGGTGACTATTCGATTTGGTAATGATCGGCGTCTGCCGGCGGAATGGTGCTCTTGGCTTGCTCTTTCGTAGCTTTAATGGCTACATTTGTAGTCATTAAAGCTACATTGAGGTCAGCGTGATGCACGATCCGATGCTCGAATTACTGTTCAGCGAATACCGTAGAAAAGTGCTAAGCCTGCTGTTTATTGAAGCCGGGCAGGCGTTTCATGTGCGAGAAATTGCGCGGCGCACCGCAACTCAGGCCGGGACTTTACATAAAGAGTTGAGCCGGCTGGCTGAAGGCGGCATCTTGCTCAGGCAGCGGCAGGGCAACCAAATTTGCTATCAGGCTAACGCCGATTGCCTGATTTTTCCCGAGCTGGCGGCGATTTTCCGCAAGACCTGCGGCCCGGCTGCGCGCTTACGGCAGGTGCTGGCAGGATTTGGGGAGGACATCGAACGGGCTTTCATCTTTGGTTCCGTCGCCAGTGGCAAAGTGACGGCGGCCAGTGATATCGATGTTCTGATCGTCGGTAAACTGTCTTTTGCGGAGGTGATTCAGGCGGTTTATCCGCTGCAGGCAACGCTGGGTCGGGAAATTAACCCCAAACTGTACTCGCCGGAAGAGTGGCGAGCGGCTTTGGCCGAGAACTCCGCGTTTATTCAGGACATTATGCAGAAACCCCAACTCTGGATTGCGGGAGACAAGGATGACGCTGGACAATCTGGTCGGGCTGGGACTGGAGGTGATAACGCCTGACGCGGGGGCGATTAAAAAACTGCTGGCCGCCGCCGCTCGCAACCGACGCGATGCGGGTATCACTCAGTTCAGCAATGAGAGCCGTTTCGACACGGCATATAAAGCGGTCATGCAAATGGCCAATGCCGCTTTGCAAGCCAAAGGATACCGCACGCTGACCAGCAGGCCTGGCCATCACCAGACCATGATCCAAACGTTGCCGCTCACTGTAGGGTTGCCGCGCGAGGCAATGATCTGCCTGGATGCATTGCGAAAACAGCGCAACGTGGCGGATTATTCCGGCGACTTGGTGACGGACGCGGCGGTACAAGCTTGCCTTGAGCAGACAGAAGCGCTGTGGGTACGGATTATCGACTGGCTGCAGCGCGAATATCCGCAGATAGTGGCGTAAGCGGTCTCATTTCAACCCGCAAAACACCGTTAGCCGCTGGGCCAGCGCCAGCGTGGCGGCAGGGGCGCCGTCGCGGTAGTAGAGCGCCAGTTCGAAGCTGTCTATCGGCGGCAATCCTTCGGCTCCGCCCAGCACCCGGTGCGCGGGCAGACGGCAGCCGGCCGGCAGCAGGGTGACGCCCAGCCCGGCGGCCGAAGCGGCGGTCAGCGCCGCCAGGCTGGCGCTGCTGTAGCCGATGCGCCAGCGTTTGCCGAGGTTGTCGAGCGCCTGGCACAGCTCGTCGCGGTATAGGCCGTTGAGCGGAAACACCGCCAGCGGCACCGGCGATTGCTCGATGGCCGGGAAGGCCAGGCTGTCCAGCCACAGCAGCGGTTCCGGCCGCGCGGCGCGCGGCGGTTGCCGGCGGCGCTGTTTCACCAGGATCAGATCCAGCTCTTCACGCGCGTAGGCGCTGTGCAGATCGGCGCTCAGGCCGCTGGCGACGTCCAGCCGCAGGTGCGGGTGCTCACGGCTGAAGTCGGCCAGCAGCTCGGTGGTGGGCACGGCGAAATCTTCCGGCATGCCGATCCGCAGCACGCCGTCGCGCCAGATGCCGGTCAGCGCGTCGTGGGCTTCTTCATTTAGCGCGATAATGCGGCGCGCGTAGCTCAACAGCTTGACGCCTTCTTCGGTCAGCAGCACCTGATGCGAGGAGCGCTCAAACAGCGGCTTGCCCAGCATCTCTTCCAGCCGGCGTACCTGCTGGTTAACGGTGGACTGCGACAAAAACACCCGCTCTGCGGCGCGGGTGAAGCTGTTGCTGTCGCATACGGCGACGAAGCTGAGCAGCAGCTGCGGATTGAACATCGGGTAGCGATTCATTTTCCCACTGTTGGCTATTTTATTATTTAATTTCCCAATACTAGCGGCGTTGCCTACAGTAACGCAACGCTGCGGCGATCGCGCTGTGACGCCGCACTCTTCATTTCGCAGTACCAGGAATATACCGTGTTAAATCATTCTGTTAATTCACCTTCCCCGCGCCGCTGGCTCAACCCTCTGTTGCTGGCGCTGGTGTTGATCGGCCTGAACATGCGGCCGCTGTTGACCTCGATCGGCCCGTTGCTGCCGACGCTGCGCCAGGCCACCGGGCTGAGTTTTGGCGGCGCGGCGCTGTTGACCACGCTGCCGGTGCTGATGATGGGGCTGATGGCGCTGGCGGGCGGCGCCATCAATCGGCTGTTCAGCGAACGCAGCGCCGTGACGTTGAGCCTGCTGGCGAGCGGGCTGGGCGCGCTTTGGCGCGAACTGGCTCCCGGCAGCGTGCAGCTGCTGATGAGCGCGGTGCTGGGCGGGCTCGGTATCGGGGTGATCCAGGCGGTGATGCCCGGCATCATCAAGCATCACTTCCTTAAAAGCATGGCGCTGGTGGCCGGGCTGTGGTCGGCGGCGCTGATGGGCGGCGGCGGGTTGGGGGCGGCGATCACCCCGTGGCTGATGAGCGTAGGGCACGACTGGCACAGCGCGCTGGCCTGGTGGGCGTTGCCGGCCCTGGTGGCGCTAGTGGCCTGGTGGCCGGTCAGCCGCGGGCTGTCTCGCCTGGGCGCGGCGGGAGAACACCGCGGGCCAGGCCTGCTGCGCAACCGGCGCGCCTGGCTGCTCGGCGCCTATTTCGGCCTGATCAACGGCGGCTATACCAGCCTGATCGCCTGGCTGCCGCCGTATTACATGCAGCTCGGCTGGCAGCCGCAGGCCGGCGGTTCGCTGCTGGCGTTGATGACCTTTGGCCAGGTGGTGGGGGCGCTGCTGCTGCCGGCGCTGGCGCGCAATCATGACCGGCGGCCGCTGCTGTTGCTGGCGCTGATGATGCAGCTGATCGGCTTTATCGGCCTGATTTATCTGCCGCAGACGCTGCCGTGGCTGTGGGTGTTGCTTTCCGGGCTGGGGCTGGGCGGCGCGTTCCCGCTGTGCCTGGTGCTGGCGCTCGATCACCTGCACCAGCCGGCGGCGGCCGGGCGACTGGTGGCCTTTATGCAGGGCGTCGGCTTCCTGCTGGCGGGCGTCACGCCTTACCTTTCCGGCCTGCTGCGCGACTACAGCGGCGGCTTCGTGCTGGACTGGCAGATCCACGCGCTGCTGGTGGTGGTGCTGATCGCCATCACCTGGCGCTTCCACCCGCACAGCTACCGACGGGCGTTCGCCGAATAATATTTCTGTCATTGCCGCTCCCTATAGTGACGTTGCTTTTACTTCTGGGCGATAACAACGAAAAGGGACAATGACATGCACAACACCAAAACCCGGTTGGCGCTGCTGGTCGGCTGCATGGCGCTGAGCGCCAACCTGTGGGCCGACGCGCAGCCGGTGCAAGCGACGCTGGCCGGGCATGCGCTGCTGCCGGTGAAGTCCGCCGTTTCCACGCCGAAGGACGCGCCGAGCGATCTGCAGCAGAGCGGCAAATACACCAGCGGCAAACGCGTCACCGAGCTGGGCAGCGTGGCGGGCAAATCCGCCGATCGCCTGACCGGCCTCGGCCTGCCGATCAACGGCCAGCCGCTGCAGGGCCACTCCGGCATCAAACACATGCCCGACGGCACCTACTGGGTGCTAACCGACAACGGCTTCGGCAGCAAGGCCAACTCCCCGGACGCCATGCTGTACCTCAACCACTACAAGATCGATTTCAAAGACGGCACGGTCGCGCCGCTGAAGACGGTGTTCCTGCACGATCCGGATAAAAAGGTGCCGTTTCACATCATCAACGAAAGCACCGAGAAACGTTATCTGACCGGCAGTGATTTCGATCCGGAAAGCTTCCAGTTTGCCGATGATGCCTTGTGGATCGGTGAAGAGTTCGGGCCTTACCTGATCAAGGCCGACCTGAACGGCAAGGTGCTGGCAGTGTTCGACACCCAGGTAGACGGCAAGGTGGTGAAATCGCCGGACAACCCGACGCTGACCCTGCCGGGCGCGCCGGACGGCAAGCAGAACTTCCAGGTGGCGCGCTCCAAAGGCTTTGAAGGCATGGCCGCCTCGCCGGACGGCAGCAAGCTGTACCCGCTGCTGGAAGGGGCGCTGTGGGACGGCGAGCAGTTCGAGAACGTCGGCGGTAAACGCTACCTGCGGGTACTGGAGTTCGACGTCAAACAGCAGGCCTGGACCGGCCGCAGCTGGCAGTACGTGCTGGAAGACAACCAGAACGCCATCGGCGACTTCAACATGATCGACGCCACCCACGGGCTGGTGATCGAGCGCGACAACGGCGAAGGCACGCCGGATAAAGCCTGCGCCGCCGGCGCGCCGACCGACAACTGCTTCAGCCAGGTGGCCAAGTTCAAGCGGGTGTATAAAATCGCCTTCTCGGACGCCAACGTCGGCAAACCGGTCGAAAAACTGGGCTATATCGACCTGATGAACATTCAGGATCCGAACAAGCTGGCGCGCAAGCCGCTGAACGACGGCGTGCTGACCTTCCCGTTCTTCACCATCGAGAACGTGGACGTGGTGGACGCCAACCACATCATCGTCGGTAACGACAATAACTTCCCGTTCTCCTCCAGCCGCCAGCCCAATATGGCGGATGACAACGAGTTCATCCTGCTGGACGTGAAGGATTTCCTGAAGTAGCGCTCCCCGGCCGCCGAATCGCCGGCGGCCGCCATTTCCCGCTTAGCGCAACGAACAAACTACGCTATAATCAGCGCCTTGCTTCTTCTCTTCTCCAAGGAAGATCCTCGTCCCCGGTGGGGCGGCCGGACTTCAAATCCGGTTGGGGCCGCCAGCGGTCCTGGGCAGGTTCGACTCCTGTGATCTTCCGCCAAAACTTGTCCGAGTACTTCCTGAAAAGTCCATTAAAATGTATAAAATCAATTGATTATATGGTTTCCTTGTCCGCTGGAGTCCGTGTATAACCGCCTGAATCCGAGATAAATGTGTATAATGGTGCGTATAACATTTTTATACGCAGAATCCACTTATACACATGCTTCTAACTGACATACAAATTCGACGTTCCAAACCGCAGGAAAAACCCTACACCCTCAACGACGGCCAAGGCCTGTCCCTTCTTATCAATACTGATGGGAGTAAAGGTTGGCGTTTTCGCTATCGCTATGCCGGAAAAGCCAAGCTGATGTCCTTTGGCACCTATCCCTTGGTAACGCTGGCAGACGCGCGAGAAAAGCGTGGGGAGGCCCGTAAGCAGGTTGCGAATGGCATTGATCCAGTAGCCGAGAAAAAGGCGCAAAAGCTCGCTCAGAAGCTTTCTGTCGAGAACTCCTTTGAAGCGATTAGCCGTGAATGGCACACGAATAAGGCTGACCGGTGGACTCTGGCTTACAGAGAAGAAATCATGCGCACCTTTGAGCAGGATGTGTTTCCGTACATTGGTCAACGTCCGATTGCAGAAATTAAGCCCTTAGAGCTACTGGAAGTGCTGCGGCGCATTGAGAAGCGCGGAGCATTGGAGAAAACCCGTAAGGTTCGCCAGCGCTGCGGAGAAGTCTTCCGCTACGCTATTATTACCGGTAGGGCAGAATATAACCCAGCCCCAGATCTCGCCAGTGCGCTGGCCGTACCTAAGCAAAAGCACCATCCGTTCCTCTTGGCCGAGGAACTACCTTACTTTGTTAAGGATTTGGAAGGATATACCGGTAGCATCATCACTAAGAATGCAGCGAAGATTGTCATGTTGACTGGAGTCCGCACGCAAGAAATGCGTTTTGCCACGTGGGAAGAGATCGATTTTGAGCGTGCTATTTGGGAGATTCCCGCCGAACGTATGAAGATGCGCCGCCCGCACATTGTGCCGCTTTCTACCCAGGCGGTTGAATTACTTAAACAGTTACACCCGATAACCGGTCATTACCCTTACATCTTCATTGGACGAAATAATCGTAGGAAACCCATAAGTAAAGAAAGCGTGAATCAGGTAATAGAGCTGCTTGGATATAAGGGGCGAGCCACCGGCCACGGTTTCAGGCATACGATGTCTACTATATTGCATGAGCAAGGGTTTGACTCTGCCTGGATAGAGGTGCAGCTCGCCCACGTAGACAAGAACGGCATTCGTGGCACTTACAACCATGCCCAGTACCTTGAGAAGCGTCGTGACATGTTGCAGTGGTACGCCGACTTTATCGCGGGCCTGGCCTAGCACTCTTACCGCCAATAAATCGTTAAAACCCCCTGGCGCGCAATGCTACCCCCGCCTCGCCTGCCCGCTTTATATGTCGCTTTTCATGCAGGTGCATGAGAGGCCGCAGGCTGCGCCATTGCTGGAGCCACAGGGGGTAAAAAATGCAATTTTTTGCATGCAGATTCATGCACCTTATACATGCATGTGCTCTTTGGCGAAGGCTAGCCAGGAAAAGAGCTTCTTTTCATAGTATCTGCGGCAGTATTTTCATCAGGTATCTCGAAAATGGATGTGCTGAGTAAAAGGTATCACTGCAGCAGTGATGACGTTTCATCCAGTTATGGAAGTAGATAAGGCTGTTTTTCAAATACCTCTCTATGAGCAATTCACAATGAAAGATTTTAGTTCCTGTAAAACTATTCACTACTGTTCACTTTCTTATAAAGATAATATAAATCAATAGATAAAGTGGTGATTAGTTGCTTTTTAGCTATTCACGAGTGTTCACTACTCTTCACCGATGAAGAAAAGTTCTCTTCTCTGGCTAGCCCTGTATTGCATGTTTTTCCCTCAACGTTTTTCTATACAATCTCGTATCAGAATCATGGATTGTGGGTAATGCAGTTCTGAGGTTCGCTGTAAAAGACGCGACTGCGAATGGCGTTCTATCAGGGAGTTTGAGCTGGTAGCTTTGCTACGATACTTATCGGTATGCGGGGAGGGGGAGCGACGGATTTCCCCCGGCCTATAAGGATGACAGGGGGAATGTACTGTGAACTGCACGCAGTTAAACGGTTTCATCCGATAGAGTTAAACAGCTTTTGATAGGTTTCCATAATTCGCGCTTTATCCGAACTGATATAGCTCGCTTTTTCAATATACTGCAGCACTTCCCTGGCATGAACACCGGCTGCTGAGGCATAAAGGTCCGGCCATGCCTGGCTGAGCATCGCTATCCCCTTCAGCAACCTTAGCTGAACTTCTCGCATAGCGGCGCCATCGCGGGCAATCGGTGAAAAAAAGTCGTCAAGCAGGTTGAAGGTGGAAAGAGGAGAGATATGAATAGCCGGATAGCGAACGGTATTTTTCTGGTCTATATGTCGCCCATATTCCGACAGCACTCTGACTCCTCGTCCAATGACATCAATAGCTGTGCCCGGATCATTTACAGCCGGAGAGAGTGCTCGGCAGGCAATCTCTGCCAGTACGCATAGGCAGAATCTGGGATCCTGATTAAATGAACGCACATCTGAAATGCTGAGCGTTGACAATACATCAGGAATAAGTTTGCTGTTAGCGTTGTTGGTGACATACATCACGGGGTGCGAAGGATGCACAAAACTGCCAGGTTGGCCAACCAGATAGACATGAACGGGACTGTCGGAGAGTGCGGAGGCTAGCTTACCGATATCGATATGTTCAATGTAACCGATATCTTTCGGATAAACTGCAATCGTCCCCGCAGGTTGAGTGTCACTTTCAAGCCAGGGATACCCGCCTAAACAAGGATCCTGAGCCCGAGAAATGAAAGCTTCTATAGCGGCCCGCTCTACTCGGGCCGTTGTTTCTCCTACTCGGCCAAGAGACGTTAAATGCTGTATCCAGCGGAGAAGAGTTATTAAGATAAGGGCGATAACCACCAGAGTTACTGCAAATAAAATCACTCTGCCTCTTTCACCGTAAGCCCCCATGTTGAGTGCAATAATGCCGACAAGGCTGAAAAGAAAAGAACCAATGAACGTCGCCAGCACGTTTTGGGTCGTCACATCTTCGACAACCAGCCTGGTTGCTCGAGGAGTCACATTTGTTGTGGCAGAGCCATATGCTGTCACCATAATACTCAAAGAGAACGTAGTAACTGCCAGCATACTGGACGCAAGAATGTTCAAGATATTGTCGACGGCTTCGGCCCCGACTTTTACTGAAAATGATGGTGGTATCATCGACTTAAAAAGGATCGAGATCAGTGCAGTGACAACGGCGGCTATGGCGAACAACGTCGCTCTAAACCAGAGCTTTTTAAAGGTTTGTCCCACTACCCATTGCCAGCGAGAAATCATTGCACGCTCCTTTTCGTCCTTTGTCAGAAAAGATTGCCCCAAGGGGCAATCTTTATCGAATTAGCGAACCAGATGCAGAAAATGAAGATGTTTTTCATACTGGTCAAGAATATCGTTGATTAATTGTTCCTGATTCCAGCCCATAACATCATAGTTCTGCCCACCTTCCTTCAGATAGACTTCGGCACGATAATATTTGTGTTGTTCGGCCTGCTGTTCATCATTATCCAGTGCGGCAAGCGCAAACGTGGGTGAATTATAGCCACGCAGTCTGACCTCATAGATGAAGTTGAGCTCATTTCCCAAATCAACTTCAAGATGAATGCGATCATCATGAGTGTCGTTGATGTGACTGAGTGTACCTTGCTTATTCAACTCTTCCTGGACAAGTCCCATTGCTGGTTGAATAACGTCATCCATGAAACGTTTGACGAGTGAGCGTTTAGGCAGGTAGGCAATATTACGCAATCTACGCTGCCATGGTATCGGATTACGCGCTGCAGTCGGCGCAATGGTAGCCATGCTTTGGCTCTCTTTTTTAGTAAGGTCGCGGCGCAATGCCTTGAGCAATCCATATATTGAAATCAGCAGGATCACCGAAAACGGCAGTGCGCTGGCAATCGTGACCGTTTGCAGCGCACTCAGCCCACCTGCGACCAGAAGTGCGATAGCGACAATGCCCATCAGCGATGCCCAAAAAATTCGCTGCCAGACCGGAGTATTGCTTGAGCCACCAGAAGCCAGGGTATCGACCACCATGGCGCCGGAATCGGCCGAGGTCACAAAGAAAACAATCACCATTGCCATGGCAATAAACGAAAGTACGGTAGAGAATGGAAAGTGCTCAAGAAAGTTAAACAGGGCCAGAGCCACATCCTGTTGCACGGTCGTTGCGAGGTCAGTTGCACCCTGAGTCATGATGAGATATATGGCGCTGTTGCCAAATACGGTCATCCACATAAGTGTGAACCCCGCAGGAACGAACAGGACACCAGTAACAAATTCTCGTATTGTTCTGCCACGAGAAACTCGAGCGATAAACATCCCCACAAAAGGAGACCAAGATAACCACCATCCCCAATACAATAATGTCCAACCGCCCAGCCAGTTGCTGGATTTAGGCTCATAGGCATACAGATTGAATGTTTTACTGACCAGCTCAGAAAGATAGCCACCTGTATTTTCGACGAAAGACTTTAACAACAAAACTGTTGGCCCTAATAGCAAGACCAGTGTCAGCAGCAATAAGGCCAAACCAAGATTAAGTTCAGAGAGTATGCGTATACCTTTATCCAGACCGGAAACCACAGATATTGTGGCAAGCCCGGTAATGATAATGATCAATATAACCTGAACGGTTTCATTAATCGGAACGCCAAAGAGATGGTTAAGTCCAGCATTTACCTGCAATACACCATATCCTAAAGAGGTGGCCACCCCGAAGACGGTGCCAATAACGGCAAAAATATCGACAGCATGGCCGATGGGGCCATGTATGCGGTCACCAATTATAGGATAGAGAGCGGAACGAAGCGTGAGCGGTAGGCCATGACGATAGCTGAAAAAGGCCAGAATCAACGCTACAATTGCATAGATAGCCCAGGCATGAAGCCCCCAATGGAAAAACGTCAGGCGCATCGCTTGCTTGGCTGCTTCAATGGTTTCGGGCGATCCGACCGGAGGGGAAAGATAGTGCATGACAGGCTCCGCCACTCCAAAGAACATTAGCCCTATACCCATCCCGGCAGAAAAAAGCATCGCGAACCAGGAATGATAACTAAAATCAGGCTGAGCATGATCTGGCCCGAGTTTTATGTCACCATAACGTGATAGCCCAAGAAATGTTACGCTAAGAAGTATTAGTGCGACAGCCAAAATGTAAAACCAACTGGCATTTGTGAAGATTTGCTGTTGCAGGATTTTAAAGTTCCTGTCAGCAATATCAGGGAAGATTGCTGCAAACGCGACTAGAAGAAAAATTAACAAAGCAGACGTGATAAATACCGCTTTGTTAATCTGGCTCTTTGAAGTCTTTGGGATAGTATCGGTCTCACTCATATGTTTTGTTCATTCCATTTTGTGTAAACACGGCCCCAGATGAGAGGTGTAATCGACACTATTGTAGCAAGATTTCTCTTGTCTTTGCAGGTGACGTATCTATGGCGTGTGTGCCACAGTCGAGTGTTTTGTAATACAAAAACAGTTATAAGTAGATTGGTGGATTATATGGCTGAGGTGGCAAATAATAAGAAAACCCACTGAATATTGGGTTTTCTTATTGTCTTTACGTTATATTTTTCTATGGCATCAGTGATGTAAGGGTGAGTGGTGAACCGATTAATAGTATAAATAGCAGTAAGCTTCCAATGGTTATTGCAGTCGCTAAATCACTTTTCATAATGGATATCCCCGATGTTATTTGGTCAACGTGCCAACGAACTCTAAAGCGGTTCGATATAGCAGAAACTGATGGTTATCTGGCGTTTTTTCCATCTCTTTAACTAGCTGTGACAGGATGTTTGCTGTGTTGATAGTCCGTTTTCGAACGATGAGATCAATCACGCATCGACCGAGCACTTTCTCCATTTCATCCAACTGCTGTGCATCGTTGTCGGTAAGATAATGGATACTCATAATACCTCCAAAGCGAGCGACCTCGCTTCATTAGCCTGGGCAAGTACTTGAGTGTGGGCAAGCACTTGTCATAGGTTAAAGGATCTCCAACCAGTTGTTGTTTAATGGAAAGCCCGCTAGAGCGGGCTAAGAGAAGCCATTCCCACAAATCAAGTATTACAAGGGGGGACAACCCCGAATGACCCTTTTAGGTTAGGAGTATTCCTATTGCTGGGCAAGTTAGAATGAGGCTTGACTAGGAAGTTTGGGATAAACCTCATAAAAAAATCCCGCACTGAGGCGGGAAAGGTGATGATGCTAGCTACATGAATTTCCTGATTTTGACGATAAGAGGCTGTTTGTCGTCGATTGGCGACAGTACCCTACATAGAGAAGGTGAACAAGGATAAAGAGAGATGCTTAAGAAAATATAAGCTATGAAATTGGCAAAGTGAGAGCCATATACTAGCGGTGTTGGCCGCTAATGTGATGACTTTGCTAGTTTTTCAATGTTTTTTTCGGCTGTTTTGACTCATTGACTCGCAACGAAAGCAATGGCTGCGACCAGCAAGAAATGAAGAAGGATGCATCAATATAGACTGATTTGTCTTTTGGCCTAGCTTTCAAATAGCAGATGCAAAATGATTTCTGTACTAAACTAATCAGTAAATCCCATTTACAACGGACGGTTTCGTGGGGCAGCACTCTGAACTGGGTAAGGCACTCGGGAGGGCACCATGAGTTACCAACATATTGTGATTGCGGTTGATCTCAATGGAGATAACCAGAGTTTATTGGAAAAAGGCGCAGTGTTAGCCAATGCGTACAATGCGAAGCTGTCATTAATTCATGTCGATATTCATCATGCGCCTTATTATTCGGCGTTGGGTCTTCAGACGAATCACTACAGCGGTGAAATGCCTGCTGAGGTTCAAATTAAAAAGCAGTTAGCGGATCTTGCACTCTGCTCATCTTATCCTATACCGGACGTCATTGTAGTTAGCGGCGAGTTGCTTCCTGAGTTGAAGAGAGAAATTCGTGAGCGAGGAATAGACTTACTCATTTTTGGCCACCATCATGATGTTTGGAGTAATATCTTATCTACGACGCGTAAAGCGATTAATAATCTGGATGTTGATATTTTAGTCATTCCATTGCAAAGCGAATAGGAGGCTTTATGAACTATCAACACGTCGCCGTAGCAACATCACTGCTTGATGAGGAGCATATTCTTATCGATAAAGGTGTTGAGCTCGCATCGACCCTAAGTGCAAAACTCTCTTTGATTTATGTCGACGAGAATCATTCATATTACTATTCTGAGCTAGGTCGCCCTGTGCAGAACTTCTCTGAGTCTCGCTTCGAGGAGAAGATAAGACGTGAGATGATGCCTATTATTAAGTCTGCAAATTACCCTATATCAGAGATTATTATAAGGCGTGGTGAGCTAACTTTTGAGTTAAAAGCTGCTGCGGAAGAGAAAGGTATCGATTTGTTTGTTTTTGGTCATCACCAAGACATATGGAGTAATCTGTTCTCTTCCGCGAGAAATGCTATTAATGTACTTGATACTGATGTTTTAGTTATTCCATTGAAGCGCTGAGTGAAGACGTCATTTTAAAACATAGATAGACCTCACGAGGTATTCATTCTTGGTCGATATTATTATAGGTGGTTTGTGAGCTTGCTTTAGGTCTCGAACGTTTCTCCCTATTAATTAACGAGCCATTCATCGTCGTTATACCTGTCGCGGTGGCCAATAACGGTCAATATAGGTCAGTATGTCCATTTGATTGAAAAACAAACTAAAAAGCTCTCCCACCACACAACAACGCCTTGTTGCCACCCCGGTAAATATTCACATAATAGGGCGCTACCGAAGTTCACACAGTCCCGGCCAGCGTTGACCGGACACAAAGAGGTAGCGTTTTATGTTGATCGTTTCCAACCCCACCCCATCTACCCCGTCGCCGGTGCTTCAGAATGGCTACACCCCGCGTGAGCGCTTTATCCGCCTGCCGGAAGTGCTCTACACCACCGGTCTGTCCCGTTCCACCGTGTACGAGATGATGAGCCGCAAGCAGTTTCCGGTACAAGTTTCCCTCGGCGGTAAAAATGTCGCCTGGCTGGCCTCCGAGGTCGAGCAGTGGATGGACGAACGTATCGCCAACCGTCACCAGGGGAGCGCTGAGTGATGCAGTTAACCCTCGGTCGACACTGTTTTACCCTGAGCGGCAACGACGCCTTGTTTGTGGCCGAAGCCATCTTGTTGCAGCGCAAGCACCCGGATATCGTCTTGCCTGAACATCGCAGTGAAAAACACGGTGTGATTTGCCTGACGAACCGGCAGGCAGAGTTGCATCGTATCTGTGCTGACGAAGTGGTTGATCACAATGCGATCGATTGAACGTCCGAGGGCGTCTTACGGCTTGCCCCCACGTCCGGCCCTGCGCTATAGTCCTCCCGCTGCCGCAAAATCGGCAGCCGGGCGTAGGAACCCGTGTATCTCTAAGGCGACACAACACGCGCCAGGCGTGTTTTTTTATGTCGCAGCCTTTGCTTGCTCATTTTTTGTGCGGTGGATGTTATGCTATCGCAGCAGTCAATCAATGGTGGCTCAGGCGGGGCAGCCTTCGGGCTGGCCGGTATTCTTAGAGGCCGGTATTCCTACCCCCGTCTGGGCTACCACCCATAAGTGTAGGAACTTCGGTGGTAGCAATAACCTTTACTCTAAGGAGGCTGCCACCATGGCTACGACCCTCATCCCGACTCACCCGACATTCTGCTTCCTGTTTGCGGCCGTGCGTCGTTCTGCGCTGACGGCTTCACCGCGTATGGTGCGCACCGTGGCGGATTCTGAGCACAACGCCCGCCGTCTGCTGGCCCGTGATTATGTGTTGTCCTTTGCCGGTCGTCTGCCGGTTAAGGCGGTAGCATGAATACCCTGGCCGACCGCTACTACCGCGACACCCATTACCCTATTCCGCACGCCGATTTTCTGCGTCTTCAGCATGCGCACGCCACCGGCGTGCTGTTCCTCGACTTGCTGGACACCCTCGACCTCGGCGGGCAGCGCCCCGATGCCATGCAACAGGCGTCGTTTGCCTCGGTTATTGCCTTGCTGACCGACCAGCTCGGCCACGTCGTCAACACCTGTGAAACCCAAATTCTTGCCCGCATGGAGGCCACCGCCGCATGAACACCCAATCCTGTCTACCGATTGAAGTCCGTACCGCCGTTTTCCGCCGCGCCGTGGCGCAGGCCTACCTGGATACCTGTGCCTTTTACCGGGTGAGCCTCGGGTACACGCTGGACGAGCTTCAGATGACGATTGCCTTGCGCCTGGAAGGGCACTTTGTGCGTCAGTACGGCGCAGAGGACGGCATGGACATGGCGTGCACCATGCTGAGCGACATGGTGCAGCCGGACGTTCTGGTGGCCGCGCCGCGCCTGACCGCGCTGGGGCAAAAGATGATGGACGAGCTGTGCTGCGAGCGCCTGTCGGCGGCACAGCATGCCACCGTACACTGAGGAGAAGAGCATGAGCGCCCAGTTCGTTTCCCAGACCGTACGCACCGCCACCGGCCACTGGCCGGTGATACTCCCGGCTCTCGGTATCGCCTTGCAGCCGAATGGCAAGCCGCAGCCGTGTCCGACCTGTGGCGGCAAAGACCGCTTCCGCTTCGACAACCAGGACGGGCGCGGCACCTGGTTCTGCAATCAGTGCGGGGCCGGTGACGGCCTCAACCTGGTGGAAAAGGCCCTGTCACTGTCTGCCCGGGCCGCTGCCGAACAGGTGGCTGCCGTGATGGGAGAGAACGCCAACGCCTTGCCTCCGACCGCTAAGGCCGGTCATGCGCCACAAGACAAGGCCGAGGCTCAGCGCAAGGCCGCGCGACAGGCACAGGTTCTGGTGGCTGCCGCTCAGTGCAAAAGCGGCAATGCCTACCTGAGCGCCAAAGGCTGGCCGGAGGCAGCAACCCTGACCCTGCACGGCCAGCCGCTGCGCGTTGGCGGTATCACCTTCCGGCCCGGCGACCTGCTGTTGCCGCTGCATAATGCCGGGGGAGAAGTGGTTAACGTGCAGCTGATTAACGCCGCCGGTGACAAGCGCATGTTGGCAGGCGGGCAGATGAAAGCCGCCTGCCACACCCTCTGCGGCCCGAACAACGCGGTTATCTGGCTCACCGAAGGCTATGCCACCGGCCTCACCGTGCACCGCCTGACCGGTGAAACGGTATGCGTGGCACTCAGCGCCAACAACCTGACGGCGGTGGCGGAGCAACTGCGCAGCCACTACCCGGATGCGCGGCTGCTGCTGGCAGCCGATAATGACCGCAGCGGCACCGGACAGACCCGCGCCACCGAGGCGGCCACACTCACCGGCGGCACTCCGGCACTGCCGCCCACGGAAGGCGACTGGAACGACATTTATGGCCGGGAGGGGGCAGACGCCACGCGTGCCCAGCTCCAGGCATTCAGCCAGCCGCCACAACCGAGCCCGTTCGACACGCTGAGCGATGCCGACCTCAAAGCCATGAGCGCCAGCGAGAAGGCCGAACTGCTGGCCGAGCACTACGGCAACACCCTGGCGGTGCCACCGGTGGGGGAAGAGCTGTGCCGCTACACGCGCGGCGCCTGGCAGGTACTGCCACACCGGCAGCTGAGCCGGGAGATTGCCGCGCTGTTCCAGAAAGTGCGCGCGCCGTTCTCCGCTGCGGGTATCAACAGCATTTTGGACACCCTCAAACTGATGGTGCCGCAGATGGGCGAACCGGCCCGCCGGTTGATTGGTTTTCGTAACGGGGTGTTTGATACCGTCAGCGGGCAGTTTAGCGCCCACCGCCAGGAACACTGGTTGCGCACCGTCAACAGCGTGGATTACACGCCGCCGCGCGCCGGGGAGAACCTGGCCGACCATGCGCCGCACTTCTGGCAGTGGCTGACGCGGGCCGCCGGAGGCAATCACGACAAACAGGAGCGTATCCTCGCGGCACTCTTTATGGTGCTGGCCAACCGCTACGACTGGCAGCTGTTCCTTGAAGTGACCGGCCCGGGCGGCAGCGGCAAGAGCGTGATGGCGGCTATCGCCCGGCTGTTGGCAGGTAGTGACAACACCACCTCCGCCACTATCGACAACCTGGAGTCGGCGCGCGAGCGTGCCAGCGTGGTCGGCTACTCGCTGATTATCCTGCCCGACCAGGAGAAGTGGAGCGGTGACGGGGCGGGCATCAAGGCCATCACCGGCGGCGATGCGGTCGCCATCGACCCCAAATACCGCGACGCCTATGCCGCCTACATCCCGGCGGTGATACTGGCGGTCAACAACAATCCGATGCAATTCAGCGACCGCAGCGGCGGCGTCTCCCGGCGGCGGGTGATTATCACTTTTCCAGACGCGATACCGCTGGCCGAGCGCGACCCGCAGCTGCTGGACAAAATCAACCAGGAGCTGGCGGTGATTGTGCGTCACCTGATGCAGCGCTTTGCCAACCCGAACGAGGCCCGTACCTTACTCCAGGCGCAGCAAAGCTCGGACGAGGCGCTGACCATCAAACGCCAGGCTGATCCGCTGGTCGATTTTTGCGGTTACCTGACGGTGCTCGGCACCCCGGAAGGGATGATGATAGGCAATGCCAACATTACCCCGCCGAACCCGCGCCGTTACCTGTACCACGCCTACCTGTCGTTTATGGCCGCACGGGGCTATCAGCATGTGATGAACCTGACGGCGTTTGGCCTGGCGGTACCGCAGACGCTGAGAGAGTATGAGAAAACCCTGCTCAAGCGTAAAACCAGACTGGGGATGCAAACCAATGTGGTATTGAGCGAAGAGTGCGAAGCGGACTGGCTGCCGAAGTGCGAAACGGTGTGATGATCGGCCGGGCCGATCAATAGACCTTTATTGATCTGCCGAACCCATTGGACGCTCAATCGTTGCACCGCCTATAGTGACATTGAAAGATATGCAGCAACACCAGGGCATTACCTCGGCCGTACTACGGCCGACCTAATAATGACAAGCGCTCCCCAAACCGGCTCAGGCCGGTTTTTTTGTGTCTACATCTCTAGGTTACCATCAAAGCGTAGCACGGGGGTTACACTAAGTGAGATAAAAATATTTATTTTATTTTTAAAATCAATCATATGCATGGTGTGTGTTGGTTGGCCTTTTACAAGAAATCGGAAACATACTCTTGATCAAGAGGGACTAAAAGATTTCTAAAGTATGTATTTAATAATCAAAAGATTCCTTTGATGATGAGCGTTTTTATAGTGGCTGCAGTATTCGACATTCAGCAAAAAAGTTCAAATATGCGAACCATTCCTCATAGTTATGCTTGCAAATGTCGATTTTTTACGACAGGTTACATATGTGTTAATTAGTTACGTGTTGTAACTATAAAACTTAACATAAAAAATCTCACGCTAGACGGCGCACCCCGGTGTTAAGCAGTTGAACAACTAACTTTACCGGGCATCAACGAAGGGGTTGGATTGCATGAATGAATTTGTCAATGCCGTCAACGGCGTGATCTGGAGCCAGGCGCTCATTTATCTGTGTTTGGGAACCGGCCTTTATTTTTCTTTGCGTACCCGTTTTTTGCAACTGCGTCATCTGAAAGGGATGGTACGTTTGATATTCCAAGGCAAAGCGAATGCCGCCGGGGTATCTTCATTCCAGGCGTTATCCATGACTCTGGCAGGGCGAGTGGGAACCGGTAACATTGCGGGGGTTGCGACCGCTATTACCTTCGGTGGTCCGGGGGCATTGTTCTGGATGTGGATGGTTGCGTTTCTGGGGGCCAGTTCAGCTTTTGTAGAGTCGACATTGGGTCAGGTTTATAAAGAGAAGTTGGATGGTGAGTATCGTGGCGGCCCTGCCTTCTATATTGAGAAAGGGCTGGGCATGAAGTGGTACGCTTGGATTTTTGCCCTCGCCACCATTTTCTCTTGCGGCGTGTTGCTACCGGGCGTACAGGCCAACTCCATCGGGGCCAGTCTGGATATTGCATTCGGTATCAGCCCAAATGTGACTGCAGCACTTATCGCTCTGTTGTTGGGGTTCATCATTTTCGGTGGGGTGAAGCGCATTGCGAGTTTTGCCGGTACCGTGGTGCCATTTATGGCACTGGGTTACATCATTGTGGCCTGCGTGATAGTAGCGCTCAATATTGACCAACTACCGGGTGTGATTCTGCTGGTCTGGAAAAGTGCGTTCGGTCTTGACGCCGGATTTGGCGCGATACTGGGGCTTGCGATCATGTGGGGTGTGAAGCGGGGTGTTTATTCCAACGAAGCCGCGCAGGGGACCGGCCCGCATGCGTCTTCCGCTGCTGCCGTCAGTCACCCGGCTAAGCAGGGGTTGGTGCAGGCGTTCTCTGTCTATATCGATACCTTGTTTGTCTGTTCCGCTACTGGCTTCATGTTGCTGATTACTGGCCTGTACAACGTTCAGGGGCCAGAGGGGGCAGCACTCTATACGGGAATTGCCGGTGTTGCCGCCGGCCCAGGATATGTTCAGACTGCGATGGAAAGTATGATGCCTGGTTTTGGTAGCTATTTCGTTGCTATTGCGCTTTTCTTCTTCGCGTTTACGACCATCGTGGCTTACTACTATATTGCAGAAACCAATGTTGCCTACCTCAATCGTAAGATACATCGCCCCTGGCTTACCTTTGTGCTGAAAATCGGGCTGATGGCCTCGGCCGTTTACGGCACGGTCAAGACAGCGGATTTGGCATGGGGATTGGGGGATATTGGTGTGGGGCTGATGGCGTGGCTGAACATCATCGCCATTTTGCTACTGCGTAAGACGGCGTTTACCTGCCTAAAGGACTATGAAAAACAACTTGCCGAAGGTGTTGACCCTGTATTCCACCCTGAGACGCTCGGTATTGAACGGGCTGACTATTGGGTTAATAACCGCGCTGAGGTAAATCGGATTCGTGAAGCAACAGGCAACATTGATGAAAATGCAGGTTTTCCCGGAAGATAGTGCATCATGAGGGACTTACATCATCTGATTATGCTTTCAGTCAACCGGCTTAGGCCGGTGTTTATGCAGGGATAAATACCACCTCCATAGGAGGTGGTCAGCAACATGTTGGCTCTGCCAGTAATGCTACCCATGGGAAAATACTTATCATCTATGTGGATAACGGATTCGGATTTTCCCATGGGTAGATTCCAGAAAGCATCTTATGTGCTCTGGTGTTGTCAATATCATTGTCGTGGTCAAGTAATACTGGCCACGGTTTTACAGTAAGAACGGTATCTGTTCTCTGATTCTTCTGGCGTCAGGCCCCTGTTTAATGATGAGGTCTGACGCTTTTATAGTGATTCAGGATATAACCGCCGATTTGACGCCGAGCCTCATCATTCCCTGCGTAACCATCTGTCGGAGCCCATTCTGTTTTCAGACTACGGAAGAAGCGTTCCATTGGGCTGTTATCCCAGCAGTTCCCTCGCCGACTGACGCTTTGCTTTAACTGTAACGCCAGAGAACTTGTTGATATTTAAGGCCGGTATATTGGCTTCCTTGATCACTATGGAACGTGACCTCCCGGGGTTGGCCACGCATCTCATAGGCCATCCGTAGGGCATTACTTACCAATGTTGTATCGGCATTCGCTGATAGCCTCCAGCCGATAATTCTGCGGGTAAGAAGCTCCATGACAACCGCCTGATAGCACCAGCGATGTCCTGCCCAGATGTACGTAATATCTCCGCACCATACCTGGTCTGGCTCCAGCACAGCGAACTGACGCTCGAGTAAATTCGGCAGGCATGTATGTTCCTGACGGGCATTTTTATACTGATGTTTTCCGGGCTGACAACTGCCCAGATTCAGGTATTTCATGAGACGCCCGGCACGGTAACGACTCATTGGGACGCCGTTCTAGGTCAGCATTTCAGCCAGAGTGCGTGCGCCAGCAGAGCCCCGACTCTGGTTCCATGCTTGGCGTATTTCGCTGTACAACCTGACTCGCGCTGAATTGACAGTATCGCGTCGTTTTCGCCAGTATCGGTAACTGCTACGGTGTATTCCCAGAGCGGAGCAAAGGGTAAGAACCGTGTGGCGGTCACTCAGTCTGGCAACTATCGTGAACCGTTCAGTGAGTAGGACATCAAGAGCTCGGTAGCTTTTTTAATATCGTATTCTGTTCCTCCAGGCGGCGAAACTGCTTTCCAGCTCGCAGATATGTTGCTGCTCTGCAGTAATGGGGGGCGCAGAGGGCGTGAACCCCTGACACTCTCGCCTGAGCTGGCGTACCCAGCTCTCAAGCGTGGTGGAGCCGACATTCATCGCCTCACTGGCTTGCCGATACGAGTATCCCTTATCAACAATCAGCTGTGCACATTCCAGACTGAACTCAGGGGTGAAAGTACGCTTAGTTTTCTTGTTCATTAAGTCATCTGTTTCATGTTGAGGTGAGAATATCACCTTTAATCAGGTGGCCATATTTACTGTGCCACTACATTTACTGTGCCACTACATCAGACAGCTATACCAACAATTGGTAACAATCATGTCGGTACTGAGAGATAAATTTTTGTATCTGTCATATCCTTATGCACTTAACATAAGCGGGTTCATTGTGGCAGGTAATTTGGACACAGCATGGTTAAAACCAAACAGATTTTAGTCGTCATTCATCTTTGTAGCTTTTTGGTTCTTCTTTATAGCCTTTCAATGATCCCACCACTGGCAGTAGCGCTATTGTATAAAGAAAAGAGCGTGTTTTCCTTTTTCTATACGCTGGCGATCGCTGGTATTTCCGGTGGCTTGGGGTGGTTCAGTACTCGGCAAGCGAAAGTGCAGCTACGCACTCAAGATGGTTTTCTGATTATCGTAATGTTCTGGTTACTGTTCTCTCTTATCAGTGCGTTACCATTGTGGCTCGATAACACTCTGAACATTAGTCTGGCCGATGCGATGTTTGAAGGGGTATCCGGTATCACGACTACGGGGGCTTCGGTGCTTAACGATGTATCGGACGTACCGAAGTCCTTTCTCTATTACCGTTCCCAACTCAATTTTATTGGCGGTCTTGGCGTTATTGTTCTGGCTGTGGCTGTATTGCCGTTGCTGGGGATCGGTGGTGCCAAACTTTATCAATCAGAAATGCCAGGTCCATTCAAAGAAGAGCGATTGACGCCTCGTTTGGCTGATACGTCGAAAAATCTATGGTTGATCTATCTCGGGTTGGGGTTAGCTTGTACCTTTGCATACCGAATGGCTGGTATGCCATGGTTTGACGCACTCTGTCATGGCCTTTCTACTGTTTCGTTGGGAGGCTTTTCCACTCGTAACGAAAGCTTAGGCTATTTCGATAGCTCAGCGGTAGAAATGGTCGGTGGCATTTTTTCTATCTTGGCTGCTGTCAACTTTACCCTATATTTCGTTGTCGTTGGTCGTCGAAGCTTGAAGCCCCTGTATCGTAATACGGAACTGCGTTTCTTCTTACTGGTACTATCTATTATTGCTGTGATTGTGTGTATTGAGCTTTATCGTTCCGGTATGTACGATGTGAAAGATTCCTTTGTGCACGGTTTTTTTCTTACTAGTTCAATGATGACAGACAATGGCCTAGCCACTGCTGACTACGCTAAGATGCCTTCACATACCATCATGTTATTGCTGGCAGCCAGCTTTTTTGGCGGCTGCGTCGGTTCAACATGTGGAGGGATCAAAGCACTGCGTTTTTTGATTATGTATAAGCAAAGTAGGCATGAAATCAATCAACTAGTACATCCTAATGCAATTTTCACCATTAAGGTAGGCAATGTACCGATCCAAGATCGGGTTTTGCGTTCAGTATGGAGTTTTTTCTTTCTCTATATCTTATTCAGTTGTTTCTTTATCTGGCTGCTTAACCTGATGGGGTATGACATGATCACTTCATTCGCCACTGTTGCTGCCTGCATCAACAACATGGGGTTGGGATACGGTGAAACTGCTGCCGGATTTGGAACGATGAGCGATGCGGCCAAGTGGCTAATGTGTGCCGCGATGTTGCTTGGGCGTCTTGAGATCTATCCAATGCTTATCCTTTTCTCGCGGACTTTTTGGCGTTTCTGATTGTAGTGAGATTGAGTTATATATCTCGATAACTCTAATTCATATCATGGTAAAGTCTTTTTCGTAAAGAGCGTTTTCGTTGAGATTATATGATTGTCTGGCGTGGTTTTATGTGTCTAGATAATACAACTAACTGATTGTGAAGCTATTCTATGGGCAAGGGTGTAATTCAATGATATAAAATGGCCATCTAAGTTTTGGGTACCAAAGATGGCCATTTTATTTTAAATAATAGATTCTAATCTTTGTCTTGCCTGACTTGTCAGACGCTTAATACCTAGTGACTTTGCCATTTCCGAGACCTTATTTTCACATTCAATACTCAAAGCCAATGCGCGCAATTCTTCACATGGTATCGCATCAACCTGCCGAACATCAGCATCGGTTGAAGGTAAACGGAAGGAATTCCAGTCCGCTCTTTGAGCTTCTGATAGCCAGATAAAATCTTCGCCAAAATGATCTGTCGCTACATGATAGTTTTGGTCAACAATCTCCATAACACGTTCTCGAATCAATCTACCTGCCCGGCTAAAGCCATGTACACGCGCTATGCGCTGTACTAGCGTTTTATCTAGAAGAGGGGACTCAAGATTAATCACCTCTGCGATGAGTATTTTTAGCGTTTCATCGTACTCTGCGATATAGAATCTCTCTGGATCAATTTTTCCCTGCCACTCCTTCAATTCATTTATAACATACTTATATGTTTTTCCAGCTTGAGCGGTTTCTAATGTCGCAGAATAAGCATATTTCAGTTCTGGCAATGGATCCTCCGCATCATCTTCCGCTGATACTGGATGGATAATGGGTTTAATATGCTTACCAGAAACAGATCTTTCTTCATCATTAGCAACCGGAATATATCCCTGCTCATCAGTTACGTCTGTACTACTATTTTCTATAGTGATTGGCTGATCCAGCTCATCTTTATCTGCATCTGCGATTTTTTCTTCCGCAGTTCTGGATTCCTCCAACAGACCATTAATCGCCATATCTAGCCTTTCTAGTGCGCCTTCTTTATCAACCCACCATTCTGTTGACCATAGTCGAAGCAGTTTCCAGCCTAGCCCCTGCAAAATCGTACTACGAACTTTATCACGGTCACGAGCAGTGGCTGCACTATGATAGGTAGCACCATCACATTCAATCCCCACTAAATAGTCTCCCGGTTTATCCGGATGCACGATACCCAAATCAATACGAAACCGTGATACGCCAATCTGTGGAACAACTTGCCATCCTTTTCTTCTTAGGCCATTTGCTACGGCCTCCTCAAACGGAGAGTCATAACTTCCTACCGAGCCGCGAACTGCTTGTGCCAGAGCTATCGGGCCGCGCTGAGCAAATTCAATAAAATGCTTCAGGTCAGCAACGGCTCGAGCGCTTGTACGATTGAGGTCTATAAAGGAAGGCTCAAAAGAGCTAAACACCATCATTTCCTGACGTGCGCGTGTAACAGCAACATTAAGACGGCGCCAGCCCCCATTTCGGTTCAGTGGTCCGAAATTCATCGACATGGTATTAGCGCCCGGCTCTGTAGGGCCATATCCAATACCAAGCATAATCAGATCTCGTTCATCCCCTTGGACTGTTTCAAGATTTTTAACTACGACAGGCTCTTCCAGTTCAGGTTGGAAGAATGGCTCAATTTCAGGATGTATTTGTCTGGCGCGGTCCAATAGATCATTAATCAGTTTCTGCTGTTCCGTATTGAGAGTGATTATGCCAATAGATTTACCAGATGCGATAAATTTTTTATCCTTCAGACGTTTCACTGTTTCAGAGACAATTGCCTCTGCTTCGGCCTGGTTATGACGTCCCTTACCTTTGGAATAGGTCCCTATTACTTTGCACCACTGAACGGAACTTTGTTTGGTTTTAGATGAGGGGAAGGTGATCAGATTACCGTCGTAATACTGATGATTGGAGAATGCAATCAAACTTTCATGGCGGCTACGATAATGCCAACTCAGACTGTGATTATACAGGCCTGCAGCCAGACATTCATCAAGAATGCTTTCCATATCTTCTTCAGTTTCATCGGTATCATTAGCCGCACGGTTGAAGAAACTGGTTGGTGGCATTTGTCGAGGATCACCTGCAATAACAACTTGTTTACCTCGGGCCATTGTACCAATCGCATCCCAAGGAGCTATCTGTGATGCCTCATCAAAAATCACTAGATCAAACAACGCCTGCTCTGAGGGCAAGAACTGAGCAACGGAGAGCGGGCTCATTAGCATGCAAGGAGCTAGCTTCGACATAGCATCGCCCATTTCAGCAGCCATTTGGCGAACTGGCTTATGACGCCGCGATTTCTGCAATTCATGTTTGAGCAGAGCAAAGCCCCCTTGCTTACTGACTTCATTTTTTGCTGGTATCACACCGCACAATCGTGCACGAATATAGCGAACCGAGAGCCTGGCAAGGCGGTCAGTGTGAATGCGGTACGCATCAATATCACTCATATGTTCTGCGGGTACAAAATTATGCAGCAGAGGTTCTGAGTCAATCACCCACGAAGCAAACCAGCGGCAATAAGCTGTCTCAAATAACTCCACCGCACTGATATCACTTGTGTCAAGTTGGATAATCGCATTGACCAGTGGTAATAAGCCTTCCCCAACGGCTTCTTCGCGAACTCGGCTCCAGTCACTCCAGGCTTTCAGAGATGATTGATGGTTCACGATGCCCAATGCGCAATCGCGAAGGGTTGCGATCTCCAAGTCATGTTCTAACGTTTTAATCAGATTACAGAATCTTGCTTTGGCTTCATTGAAAGCTGACACAGAGGCGAGCAGATTCTGGGTAAGCGTTGCAATAATGCCCTGAGAACCCAGTAAGTCATTAGCATCAATCAATAACGTTTTAACTGTGGAGCGAAGCTCTGCAAGTTGCTGAGGTGATGAAGCAAATTTACTTAATGCACTGCGAATGGTGTCGGCCAAGTCGAGGGTGTTCTGTAAGACGGAATAGTCAGTATCAAGACCACGCCATCCCGGCATAGTCGAAGTCAAAGGTATGCTCTCTGACAATCTCTGAGATAGAATTTGAAGCTTTTCAATAATAGGAAGGTCAACGGATAGATCGGGAATAGCATTAAGTAAATGTTGCCGGACCACCTCGAAAATAACTTTCTTACGGGCATGAGTTGCAAAAAACCAAAATTTCTTATCAGCCTCTGCAAGAGAGTTTCTGACCTGCAGAACATTTAAACTTTGCCAGTTATTTCCTGGATAAGCAACAGACAATTTTGATTTGGCTAATTCGATCTCTTTGAGAAGGCTGATTGCCATTTTCGTAGCTTCAATTCTACTAACAACATCTGGAGCGAACATAAAGCTCAGATCAGTACCTGCTGCTTTTGACAATGAATCGCAAAGAGAGGCCAGTTGAACAAGTTTATCAGGTTCATTTGATTCTAAAATGATTCCTGTTGCTTTAATTAGGTCTCCTGCAGCATTTTCTAGGTGCTTAATGTTATCCGGAATGGTCAGAGCTTCAGCAATAAGCAACGATTGCCATCCATTAGTCCAGTCAGTCTGGTTTATGCTTCCAAAATGCAGGTGATGTTGCTTAAAGGCATCTCGATTGAGTTCAAGACGTTTGGCGATTTCTCTGAATTCTGTCATTTGTTCAGAGGTATGCAATGTGCCTGTAACCCATGTGAATTGAGGTGTGACTATACTGGCATCTCTGATGACCCGTCCCATTGCTTGATGAAGTGTCAGCCCATTTGGCCATCGCTGATGCAATAGACGGACAACCTCATTTAACTTGTCACGTAGTCGTTGAACTTTGCTAGCTTCTTCTTCCCATTCACTGGTCGTGAGCATATCGCGGGCATCCCATGCTCGTTCCAGCTGTTTGAGAAAATCCATCTTTGACGTTTTACTGGAATGTAATTCCAGACAAAATTCGCCCAATCCTTGAGCTTCAAGTCTGCGATAGACCACATCAAGGGCCGCTTTTTTCTCGGCAACGAACAATACACGTCTTCCTAGAGCCAGATTATGTGCAATCATGTTGGCAATTGTCTGAGACTTACCGGTGCCCGGAGGTCCATCCAAAACAAAATCGCGACCTTTTGCAGAAGCTACCACAGCGGCAATTTGCGAGGAGTCTGCGGGTAATGGCAGGAAAAGCTCTTGAGTGCTTATAGCATCATCAAGTCTATTGACCTCAATTATCTCCCCGTTCGTCTCAAGGGCAACATTTTCTTGACCCCGCTCGATAAGGTATTTTACTAGAGAACTTTGCATCAGTTGCGGTGCTCTATCGATGAGGTCTTTCCACATCAAATATTTTGCAAAGGAGAAAGTACCAATCACGACGTCACGAGTAACCTCAAAACCTGGCATATCACGTACAGCGCGACGTACCACATTCCAGATACCATCTACATCGATGCCACTTTCATCTGTAGGTAACTCGCCATCAAGGCCGTTGATAGTCAGTGCAAAGTCATTGTGCAATAACTCGAGTAAGGTAAGGTTAAAGCGCGGCTCTTCTTCCAGCAAACGCATAGTCACACCAGAAACTACACTTTTTCGGTCTAGCTGAATCGGTAATAGAATAAGGGGGGCTAAGTAATTTCGTGTATCTTCAGCTGATTTTTTCCATTTCAAGAAACCAATTGCAAGAAACAGGGTATTGGCTCCCCCTTCTTCCAAGTCGCTTTTTGACTTTCGATACAGATCAATAAGTGATGATTCCAGGCGTTCTTTTTCGAGAGGTGATACAACTTCACCACGCTCCAAAGCCTGTTGGGCATACTCCTCCCGGAGGTCTGCATTTGTTTGCTGGCGATATAATTCCGCATCACGCCCCCCCAACTCGAGGTCAGGTAATGAGACAATACGGATTCGTTTTCCCTCTGCCAGTTTGTCTTCTAGGTAACCGGGATTAGCGCATATCAGTCGAATACTTTTAGCACTGTCAGGTAAATGCAATAAGCGGTTACGGGTCGTCAAATCGAGTAGTTTACGTTGCCACTGTACGAGACGGCCAGCGGCATCTTTCGTACCTTCCATCTCTATGTCAAGTTCAAAAGAAGGAAGTACAGGTGCATCTTCAAAGCCATGTCGAACATTCGGCTCTGAATCTAACCGACTTTCTAAGCGAGTGCTCCCCAGAGCCAGAGGGCGAATCTTTTGCATACGTGCGCGACGGGTATCAATGGCTGCGTGAAACTCCTCTTCAGTAAGATGCTTTAAAGCTTCCTCGAAAGCTTGAGTAAAGGAAGGAGGCTGTGCTTTAGTAACCAACGTAGTTTCAAACACTACCATTTCTTTTAAATCAACACGCTTACGGACAGAAGATACGTCGTCAGTAACTAGTTGTGCAAACTCTTGCGGTTGAAGCCAGAAACCAGCGAAAGCATGCCCTTCGCTAAGGATTACCAGAGCATTGAGCCCCATTTGCTCCAGGGTGGAGGCAAATAATAGCGTTGTATCTAGGCAGGTAGCGACTTTACCTTCTAGAATTGCACCAGGTGTGCGAATTTTCTGACCGTTCCGCTCAAAACTGGCGGGGGGGAGTGCATAGCTGATATTCAGGTTACAAACAGCTGTCCATAGTGCAGAAGCCATTTCCCACACGCGCGTTCGGGATTTACTTTCATAGCCATCCAACGCATCTTTTTTCCCAGCATTGCGCAAGACATCAGATGTAGCTTTGATAAGGCGATCTACAGCAGGATCATTCGGCATAATGAAAGAGGGCAGCAGTTCGGACATTGCATTGCCACCCCATTCATTCTTCGCTAAAGCCTCGAGAGGATAATGAAGCGTGAAGAGCTCTTTGTCACTTTGCCGCAAAGTTAACGTGACTTCGCAAATCACACTTTCAGTAAGTTCAGCCAGCCATTCCGCATTGAGCCTTACATCTCGTTCACGAATATCAATCGATGAACCAGGCAGCAGGCAGTCAATATTCCATTGCTTTGCTTCCAGCACCGACGGCGCTGTTTGCAGGTGCAACGTTAGATCTTGGTAGGTTTGATCGGATTCGTTATGCAAGACAAGCTCACGTAACATCGGAACAGCATTCTGGTGGGAGGTGAAGCCCAATTTTTGCGCGATACTTACCTGCGCCGTGATGCTCATAATAGCGCCTCTTCTGCTGGAAAACTGTTAATATTCAATTTGTTAAAGGTGTTATTCTTTTAAACAGGCATAAGGGGGGCAGTTGCTACGACAAAAATCAAAACCGCATAGCGCAAAATCCAATAGCTGGATATTAATGCAAAATGAAAAGCAACTATATGTAAAATCCACCGTCAAGAATAACGCCATAAGAATAGTCTTAGCCTATTGATACCATAAAGTATAAAGCGTTACTAATCTATAGATGCAGCTGCGTTTGCTATGGAATGAAAGTTATTTTTCTCCCATTTGATTGATATTAAAGCAAAAATATCAATTGAGATTTATTGGTGTGATAATGGAAAAGCATTAATTTACTGATTTTATTAGAATATTTTTTCAACAAATAGAAAGACTTACAAACAAAATTAGCCACGTCTAATTTGGCGCTAAATAGTCGACGGAAAAACATATCTTGATAGCACGCTTAGGGGAACAAACATCTGTCTAGGGCAGTCAGACTCATAAAAACATCGACCTGATAATTATTTGATTTTTATGATTATTTTTCATTATCTGGCTATCAGAGCCTCATGAGCCTGATGATATTTGGATCACCACAGATACGAGTATGTAACTTCTGCAATCAGTACTAAGGGAAGTCAGAAGAGGGCGAACAGTCGAAGTGTTTCACCGCGAGATAATTACTTGCCCGATAATGTCGATTAAGACGCCATTATTGCTCCATCTAGCTCATTGGAAATATTATTAGAATAAATATAGTACCTCATGAAACCATTTCGGTTGTGGGGTAGCTGTTATCACGAAACTAGCGTGTTACCCAATCGTTCAAGCCTGTTTTTGCGCGTATAGTTCAGGCTGTTCATCTGTAAATGAGCAGTAGTGCACACTGATGAGATGACTGCGAATGACGTAACTATATGAAATTAAATAATAAAAGCAAAAAAGTGAACAGAGTGTACAGTTTTCCTATAAATCATTTCTGCAGCGGGTTGAGCGTCTATTTAAATCTATACCCTAGAGTAGATTGGTGATTTCTGTGTATAGGTGAGTGTATATGATTACATGGTCTATATATGTAATTTGTTAATAAACAATGTGTTGTGATTGTTTTTTCACTCCTGTGATCTTCCGCCAAATTACTGTTTTCCACACTTTCTTGAATTCAACAAAATCCTATCCGAGCGATTCACCTCGCAGACATTTTTTGGGAAAATAACCGTTGATCGAGTAATGAGCTTCGATGGGCTTCTCTGGCATACTAAGCGAATTACAGCGTTGTAAGTCAGATTAAAGCGGAGGCGACATGACAGACAAGCACTTAACCCAATCACCGGCAGGTGAGTTTGTCATGTTTGCCAGCGATGACGGCGAAGTGCGCGTTGAATGTCGTTTTGAGCAAGAAACGCTGTGGCTGCCCCAGGCGACCATCGCGAATCTTTATCAAGTGACTCCCCAGGCGATTACGCAGCACATCAAAGCGATCTACGAAGAAGCGGAACTTGAACAAAACGCAACCTGTAAGTCTTACTTACAGGTTCAGCAGGAAGGGGGCCGTCAGGTAAGTCGCAATATCCTGCACTATAGTCTGCCCGTTATTCTTGCCGTCGGTTATCGTGTTCGTTCCGCTCGCGGCACCCAATTTCGCCAGTGGGCGACCCAAACGCTCCAGGAATACCTAATCAAAGGCTTCGTGATGGATGACGAGCGGCTTAAAAATCCGCCCGTAGGTTCATCCGCTGTGCCTGATTACTTTGATGAGATGCTAGAGCGCATCCGTGATATCCGTGCCAGTGAGCGTCGGGTTTATTTGCGGGTTAGGGAGATCTTCGCATTAGCTGCCGACTATCAGCCGTCACTTAAAGAGACAACGTTGTTTTTCCAAACAATCCAAAACAAGCTGCATTTTGCCTGCACCGGCCACACCGCTGCCGAACTTATCCATCAGCGGGCTGACGCCAGCCAGCCCCATATGGGCTTGAGCAGCTATAAGGGTGAAGAGGTGCGCAAAAGCGACGTGACGGTGGCGAAAAATTACCTCAATCAAGACGAAGTCAGCGAACTCAATCGCGTGGTCAACATGTGGTTAGATTTCGCTGAAGATCAGGCGCGGCGTCGTCAACAGGTGTTCCTGCGTGATTGGCAGGATAAGCTGGATCAGTTTCTGCAATTTAACGACCGTGACGTTCTACAAGGGGCTGGCACAGTCAGTAAGAAAGCTGCAGATGAAAAAGCGCAGGCTGAATACGTCCTGTATGCCGAGCAGCAGCGCCGCTTAAAAGAAGCGGCGGGGGAACAGGATATTGCCGGTTTACTGCAGTGGAAAACAGACACCAAAAAGCGTCCATAAAGCCCCTTAAAGGGTAACACCGATCGGTTAAGCAAAATGATCGGTTGAACGATCCGGTAGGTAGACGACAAGAGCCTCATCAATTCTCTGATGGGGCTTTTTTATGCTTTCGACCTGGCTTGACGATACACAGACATGGGCTGAACCCGCTTCACTTTCCTGTTTTCAGCGTGCCATTCCCCTTGAGTGGATTTCTCAGGTGCTTGATTCTACCAATAAAGCCAGTATTCGTAAGCGTAAGTTCCCCGCAGAACTCGTGGTGTGGCTCATTGTCGGCATGGGCCTGTACCGCGACCGCTCCATCACGGACGTTGTGACAAAACTCGACCTCGTCCTGGGTTCGCAGGAAAGTGAGACTCTGGCTGCCAGCTCTATTGCCCAGGCCCGCCAGCGGCTTAGCGATGAACCGCTTCGCGAACTCTTTACGCTGACGGCCGGACACTGGACTCAACAGGAAGATAAGGATGACCTCTGGCACGGGCTACGGCTGTTCGCTGTTGATGGCACGCTTTTTCGCACACCCGATACGCCCGAACTTGCAGACCATTTTGAGTACATAAAACATCGTCCAGACAGACACACTGAATACCCGATGGTCAGGTTGTGCGCCATGATGTCGCTGCGCAGCCGGTTGATCCATGACGTGAAATTCGGGCCGGCAAACACTGGCGAAGTCAACTACGCGAAGCAGTTATCGCCGCAGGCGAAGAGCCTGACATTGTTTGACCGCTGCTATTTATCAGCAGAGTTACTGATTAACTGGCAACGTAGACAGAATGATGCGCACTGGCTGGTTCCCCTGAAAGGGAACACGAAATACCGGGTAGTGGAAACGTTCGGTAAAGGAGATCATCTTGTGGAGATGCAGGTCTCACCACAGGCCCGAAAACAGGACAGCTCGCTCCCTGAATACTGGCAGGTCCGACTAATAGAATATGAAGATGAATCAGTTGATTACAAAGGTTTTATCAGCTCTCTGACCGCTCCGGAGCTGTATCCGGCAGACGCGTTGCGTTATGTGTACCAAGCGCGTTGGAGCATAGAAAACGGCTACGGCGAGCTGAAACAGTTCCAGTTGAGTACAGCCACGCTGTTGCGCAGTCAGAAAATGAGCGGAATATATCAGGAAATATGGGGTCTGTTGACGGCCTATAATCTGATCAGAATGGAGATGAGCCAGATAGCACGGGAAGCCAGGGTGTCTCCGTTACGAATAAGCTTCGTGATGGCGATGAGACTGATCCAGGATGAACTCATCTGGTGCTCACTGGGAAAACCGGGGACAATCCCGACGAAGCTGAAGAAAATGCGGGAGAATGTGAAGCAGTTCATCCTGCCAGAAAAGAGAAAACGGCCCAAAAAGAGGACCGTTCGTATCTCAAAAACCCAGTACCCCGTTCACTCAAAACATCTTAAGTGAACGGTGTTACCTTAAAGGGGGGAGTTTGGAGATCGGAAATTATTGTACGGTAAGGATGTTTTTTAAACATAATCCGTTATCGCAATAGGGTCACTCCTGCACTATACGGTATTCTTAGGGGATTGATCTTAATAACAAAAAAACCCAACAATATTGCAATTGTTGGGCGTTATTTGTTATGGGTAAAATGTCAGATTACCAATTGCCATCCTGATAATCGAACGAGATCTGGTAGGCAAATTTTTCAGGGGAAATTTTTGTCTTGAAATACGGTTGAAGCAATGGAATCCAACCACGTTCAACATTGAACCCACCATTATTAATATTATCTTCCAATGGCAACCCTAAGCCTTCGATAACTGAGCCATCATCCCCAAAGTCCTTAGAGTATTCTTCCCCTACAAATTGACGTGAATCAATTTCAAACCAAACAAGATTTAATTTTAGTCCCATGATAACTCTCCTTACAGATATTTCTTTTTAATGTTGCGTTCAGGTCTCGGCTCTTTAGTACGTACGCCGGTGGTGGGATCAAATGCACCTAGGTGCGTACCGTCGCTGGCTCGATATCCCTCCAGCTCGCCGTGCCGTGAATCCCATTCATAGAATTTACGGCCCTTGTCGCCATACCAGCGTGCTCGAAGGCCTCCTCCCCCCTGAACTGGATTCTTCGACTCACCTTTTTTGAGTTCACCCAGCCCGTGTATATCCTCTGTTTTTGGAGGCCGATGATAATCATGCCCAAATTCTGTTAGCCCTTTGCGGGGTTTGACAAGCTCAGGCTTATCCTCCTTGGCCGGTTTTTTTCGTGGTTTGTTGAACATGACATAAATCGGATCAAGACCACTTTCAACCGGTGGAACCAAAATATAGTCATGGATCTGCTGAACATCACCATTGGGCAATGCAGTCAGCGTTCCTTTCCCTGACACATCGACACTGCCCCCCGTCGAAAGCTTGCCTGCAGGCGCACCAACCGGCGTGACGGTAATAATATAACCGGATACGCTCTTGTCATTCGCCGGTGTCCAGGTCAGAGAGATAGCACCGTCATCAGTGGTAAAGCGTAACTCCCTTTTCACCGCATCCCATGATAGTGGCCTTAGTGGCACCGCACCTTTTACGTTCCGCTCATCAGGGCGAACGATGTTGATGTGGATTTTCTCTTCCCCGACATCCCCCGTCTCACGAGAAACCAGCCGATAAGGTAACCGCACCGAATTATAGTTGCCGAGCGAATTCCTCACATCGTCTCGCGTCAATCCGAACCGACCAACACCCAGGGATGACATGACGGTCAATGCCGGCACGTCCAAACTCTCGGAAAAAACAAAAGAGAGCTGAGCAAACTCAGCCGTGGTGACCTGCCCGTTGGCATACAGTTTTTCCGCAGGTGTCCTCGTCAACGCCGCCGAGGCCCGGGCAAACGCGCCACGGATACCGGCTTCCAGTGTCTCCGTCGTCGCCACCGAATTATAGTTGCTGATAGCAAACCCGCTTTCACGCCAGAAGTAGGCAGTCTGCTCCAGAAACAGCGGACTGGGTTTGCTGCCCATGACCGGCGGATATTTGGGCAAATCGCCATCGCCAACCGTAAGAACGAATTCTTTCTTCGCCTGGTTGCGCCAGAACGCCGCTTGCGCTTGCGGTGACAACGAAGCAATATCCGGATCGGTCGGCTGCCGTGCGCGAATTTTGCTCATATTGTCTTTGGCAATGCGATCAAATTCAGCAACCTGAGCCGCTAGATCCTTTTCTTCCTTACGCAGCCGGGAAAGATCTTCGTTTAATGCAGCAATGGTGCCATTGGTTCTTTCCACGTCACGATGAAATTGTTCGGCTCGTCCCGCCTGACGGCGAGCGCGCGCATTGGCTTCCTGGATAGATTGACGTTCAGCAATTCGCTGATTGAGGGTGATTTGAGCCTGCTTTTCCTCAATCTGTCGCTGGTTGATAGTCCGTTCAGGCAGCAACCATTGATAACTGTGTGACTTTCGGTACTCATCCGTTTGAACTGACTCACGACGTTGGCGTGCATCCTGATAAGTCAGAAATGCCTTGCGTTCGGCTTCGCGTGCATTGACTTCATTTTGCGGAATGATCTCCACCACGGCCACATAAGCCGGCGGCAGATTACTGCCTGGAGGGAACACCACGATACCATCGTGCGTATTGCCACCCGGTTGCGTCGCTGGCAACGGTTTGGCTTCAGCATTATTTATCTCGGTAACACCGTCCACAGGTTTCGCCGTGGTTGGCGGCGCCGGCGCATTGACGCGAATATGAATATCAGGCATGCCCGGTACAATTCCTACCGTATAGACGTCCGGTCGCTTGGTGGGCTTGGCCTCCACAACCGGAACGCTCATCGGTAACGACGGTGAACGAACAACGGCTACTTTTTGCTGCCCCTCATCAACGAGGTCAGCAATACGAGCGCTGACCAGGGTTGCCGGTTGAGTGGGAAGTTGGCCCGGCGGCGTCTGAGTGACCAAATCCGCAGGGAGTGTCGTCACAATATGTCGCACCATAGACATATCATCAGGAGCGATCTTGGTTGGCGTAATGCCTTCCACGACCAATCCCCACAGACTAGTTCGCCACAATGTGCCTACCGTGGGAATACCGAGCGTTTTCACTTTGGTTATCGATTTTGTGATAAACGATTGTACCTTTTGGGATTTCAGTAGGCTGAATCCCCATGCGCCATCGAACAGTGAAAGATTGAACTGTGCCCCCACAGCGACAGACGCTTGTGCTTCCGGAAACAGGCTTAGGTTAACATTGCCGCCACTGTTGGCGGGATCCCTGTCCCCACCATTGTTGCCACCACCAGTATGCCCGCCAGTGTCCTTATCCTTGCCTCCCCATGGGTTGTTTTCTGAACTCCAGCCAGAGTGATCGGATGCATCCACACCCCCACCCAGCCCCGTCGGCCCACCATTCACCCCACCGCCAGGACCGCGGCTGTCTTTACCATCACCACCACTCATAACTCATCTCCTGTTGAAATTGCACACAAATACTGTATGCATATCCAGTTTTTAGCGAGAATTAAAGGAGTTTACAAGTCATTAACCCAGCTGGTTGTTGTGCTGTATATCAAACAAAACAGAGAGGAGGTTTGGGGTGAATGGGGTTTGAGGGCCAATGGAACGAAAACGTACGTCAAGTAGATAATTAATTGTTTAATTTGAAAATTAATGCTCCCTACTCTCCCTTCAAAATATCCTCCGGGAGTATGACTGGTTGCAGAAGCTGGAGTGGGAACGGACGCGCAGCCGGGATTAACCCACATTTGTCAGTGTGACAGCTGTCGCAGGCGGCTGCTTTTTTGTGTCACGCTTGGTATAGACGAGAATAATTATCATTTGATTGGCGGGCTTGAGAGGATGGTTTAGCATCAAACACTATATAAACACAGTGTTTGTGTGCAAAATGACAGATATCAAAAAGGAGATTTTATGGAGCATAAATGGGAAGTTATCCAAACTGACCCCTTAAACCCTACAAGCAAAATCATTTGGGGGCATAATAGGGGGCATGGTTCAAAATCGAAATTGATAAAACTGAGTAAATTCAAATTAATTGGCTATCAAATGCGACTCCTGTGATCTTCCGCCAATCATCGTCTCCCTTGTTCTTCTGTGTTAGCCGAGCTCTGCAGCATAAATGACCGTCCACCTAGATGGATATGAGATCTTGCAGCCAGACAATGAGATTGTCCGGCTGCGCGAGGGATTATTACGGCTACTTATTGAATAGGTGCGTGCCGATGGATAAACAGCCGCTGAGTAAAAAAATGGATGACAGAATAGAAATGTAAATGAGTGACTTCATTCAGGCCTCTGACGATTAGAAAAGCGAAACGCAGCCGGATAACGCAAGCGTTGATGATAGGGTTAAAAGGTAATAGGCAATCTTTAGAAACATAAATTCATCCTGTTTTTGCGGTATCGACTCTCGGTTTGATAACGTCTGATTCATTTTGTAGAAAATGAATAACTGCATATTTAATCCGGCTATCCGGCTATCCGGCTATCCGGCTATCCGGCTATCCGGGTCTGGAAGACCGGGGTGTTTTCACTTTGGCGCCATGTTGAGCGTTTCTTTGCAGTGGATTGACACTGGGTTGATGATTTTTTGGCATGCTTTCATTTTGGGTGAATAAACCATTCAGACAGTTAAACTGTAATGAGGAAAGCCATCGTGAAAACCATGTCGTTAATCTTTTTACTGGTATCAATATTCATCACCGCGATTCATTGTCATGAAAGCCCATGTTCCGGCATTCAAAGCGGTATTGCCATACTCGGCAACGGAGCAGGAGCAATAACCTGTGATTTCAAGTCGTGCTCTTCTCATGATGTACCGCAATGCGTTAATGCCCCCAGGCTTTATATATTCAAACCGTTACTAAAGCGTTTGAAAACCGCGTTAAAACCCCAGTTTTTAACTTCATCAGTCAAATTTTCCTGAATCGTCGGTTGAAGGGTAATGAAACTTTAATTACAGCAAGCTATTGAGTGGAGGATCTTTAAAGTCCCATTACTCTTCTGAACGTCACTTTGTGGTTTCAGGTTTTTGCACTGGTTTAGAACGTGTAGCTTATTGCCACGACTCCCGTTGTCCCCTCCTTTTGTTTAACGATAGGGCTATTGGCGGCGTTATCCCCCAGCCAGGTATGGTTAATGCCAACCCATCCACCCCAGGTTTCGGTAAACTGATGCGCCCACGTCAGGCTCACGTCGGTACCGTAATAACCGCCCGAGCTGTTATAACGTGAGTAACCCGAATTAGCGCTTTGCGTGCTATTAACGCCGTACCAGGTGTTCATATAGCGAGAGTCTGCAAATAATGCGCTGATTTTTAGCGCGACGGTATCCTCCTCATCCAGAACAGGAATGAAATCGACGGAGGTCGCGTAAGATATCCCCTGGCCATCACTCAGCGGCAGGGTGGCTTTTCCCTCTAAGACCAACCATGGCGTTACCGCCCATCCCAAGGCTAAGCCAGTGTTAACGGTTGCTGAAATATCCCCCATGCCTTTAAGCGCGTCAGAGCCTTTACGCCAACCTGAATCTTCATCGGTTCGCCCTGAATCATAGCCTATCGTTGGAATGAAATATAAACCGTTCTCGCTTTGGAAACGAAAACCAGCACCATTCATTGAATCGACAAAAAAGTTATCCTGTTGGAAATGAAATTGCGGTGCGGCTCCCCAGGTTTGCTCATTCGAACCACTGTATTTAGGTGATGATGCCGCGCCAAGGCTCACGGTAAATGCCGTTCCGCTGTTATCGTTATTACTTGCATGGCTGGGTGGAATGCTGGATATTATCAGCAGAGCCAACGTATTTTTAATGATTTTCTTTTCTAACATTATGAGCCTCGGTATTATGTGTATCGGTATGATAAGACTGTTCACGCAAGGCGGAGTATGCCGATGATTTGTCAATTAACCGTCAATGAATAATCAATAAATAGCCAAGATCCTTCAGGGGAATGAGATGCAAAATAAACGGGTTCTAGTCATTGAAGACGATGTCGATGCGGCAAATGTACTGGAGGCTTACCTTAAGCGTGAAGGCTATAATGTCGCGGTGGTGGGGAATGGGCTGATGGGTTTGAATACGGCTTTAACCTGGAAACCCGATCTCATATTACTAGATGTGATGTTGCCTGATATGAATGGAACGGAAATATTGGCGGCGCTCAGGCGCAAGGTGAATACGCCGGTTATCATGATCACGGCCATGGGGGAACCTCATGATAAAATTGGCGCTCTTCGTTATGGTGCGGATGATTATATCGTTAAACCCTATAACCCCGGTGAAGTTATGGCACGTGTGCAGGCAGTGTTAAGACGAAGCGGCGGAAGTCAGCTGGCTGGCGAAGAAATATTGCGCTGGGAAAGGCTCGAACTGGATATCGCTAATATGGTAGCGAGAGTCATCACGAGCGAGGACGGCGCCCATGTTCTGGATTTAACATTAACCGAATTTTCCATTCTCAGTACGTTAATGAAAGCGTCGACACGGCCACTGAGTCGTCAGCTATTACTTGAAAAATGTTTACCTGAAAGCGATGCGCTCGAAAGAGTGGTGGATACGCATGTTTATAATCTAAGACGAAAGCTTGAAGCGGCAGGCGTTGATAACGTGATTTTTAATGTGCGCGGCGTCGGCTATAGGTTTTGCAAATCATGAAAAGGAAAAATAAATCTCTTTTGTTTTGGGTGTCTGTTCGCATCGTCATCGTCGCCATCGTGACGCTTTTTACCATTATTCTGGCGATGTGGGGCATTTTTGCTGCCCAGTATTTTTATGTCATTCATGAAATGCCGGCATCGGTTTACGAAAGATTCTTGGTGCTGCGCGAGAACCCCAGCCTGGACATAGAGGCGTTTCATGAGATCGTCGATACGTATTGGGGGCTGGATTACAGTACACCTTCGCTGACTTCTTTAAATTGGGGATGGCTGCTTATTTTCCTGATCGTTGTCGTTCCATTGATAACGTTAATGTGCGTGCGCATCGCACGCCCTCTTACCGCCCAATTCCGAAATCTCACCGACGTTGCGGAAACCGTGGCTCAGGGAAATTTTAAGCAACAAGCCGAGCTGGTCCAGGCGTGTCCTGATGAAATAATAAGGTTCTCAATAAATTTCAATGAGATGGTCAATAAACTCGCTTTATACGAGCGTGAAATAAAAGCGTCGCATGTGGCGTTGGCCCATGAGTTGCGTTCACCGTTGACCGGGGCTATGGGCCGCCTTCAGGGCATGATAGACAACGTGTTTCCTGCGAGTCAGGCACAGCTGAATATGGTGATGACGCAATTAAAAAACCTGAGTTATTTGACTGACGATCTGTATTTCCTTTCTCTGGCCAGTGCGGGCCAACTGAAATTAAGTAAAAACGTTTTTACTATCAATAGCGTGTTAAAGGAGAGAGTCGCCTGGCTCAAACCTCAGTTGGAGGCTGCGGGCATGTCCATCTCTATCGAGGAGGGCGGGCCGCTTCATTTTATTGGGGATGAATTCAGACTAGGTCAGGTATTCAGCATACTTATCGAAAATATGCTTCGTTATTGTAGCCAGGGCGATCGAATGTGCATTCGTCTCGAACAGACCGCACAGGAAATCGTGTTGGCTTTTCAAGATACGGGGCCTGGCGTTGCACAGGATTATTTGCCGCAAATGTTTGAGCGTTTTACTCGCGGTGAGACTTCCCGCGCGCGCGATTCCGGCGGCAGCGGGCTCGGGCTCTCCATTGCGAAAGCGATTTGCGCTGCCCATCATGGAACGATAAAGGCCAGTCTGCCGGCCGGCAAAGGGCTGTTAATCACGATAAACTTGCCCCTGCCGGCAGTGTCATAATGCGCTGAAGGGGGCATTATGGGCGGCGAACCCCCTCACTCCCGCTGCAAAAAGAACTGCTTGATGGTCTGCCGCAGCCAGCGGTGCGCCGGATCGCGATCCAGGCGCGGGTGCCAGGCCTGGACGATAAACACCGATTCCAGCTCGAGCGGCAGCTCGAGCTCCGCCAACGGCAGGTGGATGTTGCTCACCCCCTGCAGCACGTGGCGCGGCAGCGGCAGGATAAAGTCCGATTTCATGGTCAGCATCATCGCCGAATGAAAGCCCGGCAGGGTCAGGGCGACGTTGCGCTGCAGGCCGAGATCGCGCAGCGCGTCGTCGATCGGCCCCTGCGTGCGTCCGCGGCGAGAAACGCTGATATGCGGGTAATGGGTCAGGGTTTCGGGCGTTACCCGGCCGATGATCGGGTGCCCAGGGCGCACCAGCGCCTGAAAGGTGCTGGTGAACAGGCTCTGCGTCTTGATTTCCGGGTGCCAGTCGCGTGAGGAACCGATCACCAGATCCACTTTGCCGCTGCGCAGCGCGTCATCCTCGCCGTCGCTTTCGGCGATGAATTTCAGGCCGCTCAGCGGCGCCGATTCCCGCAGCGTCTCCAGCAATCCGCCCGCCAGCGCGCCGATAAAGATATCGTTGGCGCGAATGGTGAAGGTTCTGGTCAGCTTGCCGGGTTCGAACGCATCACTCGGTGCGATCAGCGCAGTGGCCTGCTCGATGATGTCGCCGAGCTGGCGTTTCAACTCCAGCGCACGCGGCGTCGGCACCAGATGCTTACCGGCTCTGACCATGATCGGGTCGTCGAACTGCCGGCGGATGCGCCCGAGAATGCGGCTCATTGCCGGCGCGCTCAGATTCATCTTCTCGGCGGCGCCGCTCACGCTCCCTTCTTCCAGCAGCAGATTCAGCGCATAGATCAGGTTGAAATCAATTTTTTGCGGCATGGCCTCTCCGGGGGGGGGTGCGCTCAATGGGTTGCGTTTTGTGCAACTAGTTAATTACATCATTTCATTTTAAACAATCGAAATAACTCCGGATACTGCCCACGACAACAAAGATTGAGGCTGAAACAGCAGGAGTGGGGAATGGTTGAGGTGTCTGTTACGCCGCACCACAAAAATCGATGGCTCGCCAGCGCCGGTGAAATCAACGGCCGTACCTGGCTGGGGTTGTTCGGCGTGTTTTTGGCGGTGATGGCCAGCGGCGTGGGGGAAAACGCCAGCAAGTTTGCGCTGGCGGATATACAGGGTGGCATGCTGCTGAGCTTCGATGCCGGCAGCTGGCTGACCACATGCTACGTCACCGGCTTTGTGATCGGTTCCGGGTTCACGCCCTGTTTTTGGCCGACCTTTTCGCTGCGCCGGGTGGCGTTGACGATGTGCGGCATTTACCTGGCCGGTGGGCTGTTGACGCCCTGGTTGGGAGATCAGTATGGCGTGCTGCTGGCGGTGCGCAGCCTGCAGGGCTTCGCCGGCGGCGCGTTGCCGCCGATGCTGATGACGGTGGTGCTGCGTTTTATGCCGCCGCTGATCAAGGTGCTGGGGCTGGGTGCCTACGGCTGGGTCTCGGCCTGGAGCGCTACGTTGGGCGCTACCGCCGCCGCCTTTGCCTTTCACTGGGGCTGGAGCGGGTATTTCTACTGGAACCTGCCGCTGATGGCGATCGCCGCCGTGTGCATCGGTTACGGCCTGCCGCAGGATCCGTTGCGGCTGGAGCGCCTGCGGCAGTTCAACTGGCGCGGCCTGCTGCTCGGCGGCATGGCGCTCGGCATGTTGACGGTGGGCATTTCACAGGGGGAGCGCCTCGACTGGCTGAACTCGCCGCTGATCTACGTTTTATTATTGGGCGGCGGCGGATTATTGGCGTTATTTCTGATTAACGAATGGTATCACCCGCTGCCTTTTTTTAATTTGCAGCTATTAAGCAAAAGGAATTTGTCTTTCTCCTTAATTACGCTGGGTGGCGTGCTGTTAATTATGGTGTCGCTGGTTAATATCACGTCGGGATATTTAGCCGCGATTCAGGGTTATCGTCAGGAACAAACCTCCGACTTAATGCTGTGGGTCGCATTGCCGCAATTAATTACGCTGCCGATCGTCGCCATAATTTGCAATACGCCGCGGGTGGATTGCCGCTGGGTGCTGGCGATCAGCCTGCTGTTGATGGCCACCGCCTGCGTGCTGGCGGCTCAGCTGACGCCGGAATGGAACGGCGACACGTTCCGCGTCATCGCGCTGTTGCAGGCGGTCGCTCAACCGATGGCGATCATCCCGTTGCTGATGCAGGCGACCGGCGGGCTGTTGCCGACCGACGGGCCGTTTGCGGCGGCCTGGTTCAACGCGGTGAAAGGTTTCGCCGCCACCGCTGCCGGCGGCGCCATCGCGCTGCTCAGCCGGCAGCGCGGGGATTATCACGCCGGTACGATCGCCGACGGCTTCGGCTCGGCCTACAGCCGCGCATCGGGGTCGGCGGAGCAGCTGGCGCAGCTTGCCGCCCGGCAGGGCCACGTGCTGGCCAGCGCCGATCTTTATCTGTTGGTTGCCGGCCTGGCGTTATTACTGACCGCGCTGATTTTAGTTATGCCGACCCGTATTTATCCGCCGCGTTCGGTCGCTGCCTGACATTTTATCATCAGAAATAAATATTAATTGGAGTCACTTTTATGGCTAACAAGAAAGTCGCCGTCGCCGTATTGGCGGTTGCCGTCATTACGCTGGGGTTATTAATCAATAAGTTCTTTATTAAAGAGACACAGCAGAATACCAACGACGCCTATATTCGCGCCGATATCTCGCGTATTTCTCCGCAGATTGCCGGTGAAATTGCGCAGGTGTTGGTCAGGGACAACCAGTGGGTCAAACAGGGGGAATTGCTGGCGGTGATCGATCCACGTGAATTCAACGTCGCATTGGCGCAGGCGACGGCGCAGGAGCAATCCGCCCGCGCCCGCCAGGACGACGCCAGGGCCAACCTGACCCGACAGAGCGCGCTGATCGCCGCCGCGCAGGCGGAGCGGCAGGCGGCGCAGGCGGAGCTGGCGTTTGCGCGCCAGGAGCAGAACCGCTACCAGAGAATGGCCAGCAGCGGCGCGGGTTCACAGCAGGCGGCGCAGCAGGCGACAACGCGAGTGCACACGCTTTCCGCCAATGTGGCGCAGGCGGAGGCGACGCTTAAAGCGGCGCGAAACATGGAGCAGGTGCTGCAAGCCAAGCTGGCGGACAGCGATGCCGAGCTGATGCTGGCGCAGGCGAAGAAAGCGATGGCCGAGCTGAACCTGTCTTACACCCGCATCACCGCGCCGATCGGCGGCGTGATCGGCAAGAACAGCCTGCGGGTCGGGGAGTTCGTCAAACCGGGCGATGCGCTGCTGGCCATCGTGCCGCAGGACAAGCTGTACATCATCGCCAACTACCAGGAAACCCAGCTGGAAAACATTGCGCACGGGCAGTCGGTAGACATCCATATCGATACCTTTCCCGGCCAAACGCTGAAAGGGCAGGTGGACAGCATCGCGCCGGCTTCCGGCGTCAGTTTCGCGGCCGTGGCGCCGGAGAACGCCACCGGCAACTTCACCAAGATCGTTCAGCGCATCCCGGTGAAAATTGTATTTGATATCAACAAAGAGCACGCCGCTTTGTTGAGCGCCCTGCGCGTCGGCATGTCTGCGGACGTCAGCATCAATACGCTGGACGGGGGCCTGCAATGAACAGAGCCGTGATCCCGCTGCTGTTGATTGCGCTGAGCGGCTGCCGGGCGGTGGGGCCGGACTACGCTCGGCCGCAGAACGCGCTGCCCGAGAGCTGGGGTGAGCAGGCCGGCGGCGGCCGGCAACCTGGATCTGCAGCTCGCCACGGCGCGCATGCAGCAAAGCCGCGCCTTGCTGGGCGTGACAGAGGCGGCGCTGATGCCGGATCTGAGCCTGGACGGCGCCTATCAGCGCCAGCGCGCCACCTCGGTGGGCAGCATGGATCCGTCCGGCAACGGCGGAGAGGCGGATTATAACCTCTGGCGCGGCGGATCCAGCGCCACCTGGGAGCTGGACATGTGGGGCAAGCTGCGTCGCGCGTCGGAAAGTGCGCGCGCCGGCTTTGCCGCTTCGCAGGAGAACCGGCGCGCACTGCTGACGTCGGTGACGGCGGAGGTGGCGAGCGACTATCTACGCCTGCGCGCCACGCAGCAACAGCTGGCGGTGGCGCAGGAAAACCGCGCCACGGCGCTGCGCACGCTGCAGCTGACGCAAAGTCGTTATCAGAGCGGCGCGGGCAACGAACTGGATGTCGATCAGGCGCAGGTGCAGTTGGCGCAGGTGGATGCCCTGCTGCCGGCGCTGTTCGATAGGCAGGAACGCTTGATCAACGCCATCAGCCTGCTGTTGGGCGAGCGGCCGGGCGCGCTGAAAGCGATGTTGGCGCCGACGAAGCCCCTGCCGACGCTGGCGCGCGCGGTGCCGATGGGCGTGCCGTCGGATCTGGCGCTGCGCAGGCCGGATATTCGCGAAGCGGCGGAGCGTTTGCATCAGGCAACCGCCGAGATCGGCATCGCCACCGCCGACTACTATCCGCGCATCACGCTGACCGGCAATGCGGGCTATCAGGCACTGGCACTGGCGGATATGGGCAGTTGGTCCACGCATACCTTCGCCATCGGCCCCGCCCTGTATTTGCCGCTGTTCGACGGGGGGAAAATCACCCAACGGGTGCGCCTGAGCGAATACCGGCAGCAGGAAATGGCCATCGCCTACCAGCAAACGGTGTTGCGCGCCTGGCACGAGATCGACGACGCGCTTTCCGGCTATCGCGCCCAGCAGCGCCGCCAGACGCACCTGACCGAGGCGCTGGCCGCCAACCGACACGCGTTTGCGCTGGCGCGCGACAGCTATCTGAACGGTGCGAGCGATTTTATCCACGTTCTGAGCACGCAGCGTGCGCTGCTGGATCTGCAGTCCGCGCAAATTGTTTCAGAGGAGGAGACGGCGATCGCCGTGGTGAATATCTATCGAGCGCTGGGCGGCGGCTGGGAACACACCTACCCGTCGGCGGCGCCACAGGAGAAGGCTGATGCACAACACGCTGAATAAGATTGTCGACGAGATGCTGGAAAGAGACACCCGCCGCAAACGGGAGGCCCGGGTGAGCGCCGTGCGGCAAGTCACCGCCCGGATCCGCCGCATCACGTTGAGCGGCGATGATGTGGATAAGTTTATCGCCGATCCGCGCGCGCAGGAGCCGGCCAGTTGGGTCAAAGTGTTCTTCCCGTGGCGCGACACGCTGGCCGGGCGGGCTTACACCCTGAGCGGCATCGACAAACTCGCCCGCACCTTCGATATCGATATGGTACTGCACGGCGAAGGCCCGGCGTCGAACTGGGCGCGCGACGCGATGCCGGGCGACAAGCTGGGGTTCGCCGGCCCTTGCTCCGGCGGCTTCCGGTTGTTGCCGCAAACTCGCTGGCTGCTGTTGCTGGGCGATGAGACCGCGTTGCCCGCCATGCGCACCATTCTCGCCTCGCTGTCCGACCCGTTGCCGGTGCTGTGGTTCGCCGAAGTGGGCGATGCGCAGGAGATTCAGGATGTCGATTATTCCTTTTTGCAGGTGAACAGCTGGCAAATTCGCACCCGACATTTTGACAGCGTGATGAACAGCCCGCTGGTGCAGGCCGTCAGCCATTGCGAACTGCCGTCCGGCGAAGGGCAGGTATGGCTGGCCTGCGAACACCAGATTGCCGCGTACCTGAAGGCGCGCTTTATCAACGAAATGGGTATCTCCCGCGCTGCGCTGTTTGCCAAGGGGTATTGGAAAAAGGGCGAAGCCAACTTCAAGGGCGCGATTTAACTCAGGCGAGTGAGGATGGTTATGATTGAGAGAGTATTATTGGCGGTGGACTGCTTTGAACACAGCGGCAATGCCCTGGATTTTATGGTGCGCCTGCAAGGCAGCATCGGCGACGTGATCGTGCTGACGGTGGTAGACAATGCCTTTACGCTCAGCCGCAGCGGCCTGCGTTTCGACAGCGATGAGCGCGAGGAGTACCCCGCCGCTCAACGGGAAGAGGCGCTGGCGGAAAAGCAGGTCGGTCAGGTGACGCGGGCGCTGAAGCAGCAGGGTTTCAACGCCCAGGGCTTGCTGGCAGCGGGGACGCCCATCGAGGTGATCCCGGAACAGATGGCGCTGTTCAACTGCGATTTGCTGATCATCTCGCACCGCCACCTGTCTTCGTTGGGGCGCTGGCTGAACGCCTCCGTCACGCGCGGCCTGCTGGATGAGATTGGCCAACCGGTATTGGTGATCCCGCGCTAAGCCGGAGGGGGATCTCACTGGCGCTGATAGAGATAAATGTCGGCGCGCCGATCGTTGGGGTTGGCGATCGGCCTCTGGCCGCTGCGCGCTGGCCTGGCGCCGAGCGCAATCAGGTGAATGGGGCTGGCCTGAGGTAAGCGCTCGGCGATACGGTAGCCGCGTTGATATGACAGTGCTCGGTTGTGGCTCGCGTTGCCTATTGAGTCCGTGCGGCTGACAATAAATATGCCGTCGTAGTCAGACGTCTGGCTGATGTGCGAGCAGCAACGCGCCAGCGTCGCCTCATCAACCAGGGCGCTACCGCTTGCGAAATGCACCGTACCGACATGGCTCATGACGATGTTTTCCTTGGTCAGTAGCAAGGCGCCGAGGCTGTTGGCGTCGTAAGCGTTTTCCTGGTGGCACAGTGTGCCCAAGTATTCGTGCAACACGGTGACGAATCGATACTGCACCAGCTGGCTACGGCTCAGCCGTGCGTTGGTGCGGCCGTCGAACCGGAGCAGACCGGCCTGGCGTTTTGCGTCGCCGAAGCGTTCATATATCGGGCCGGTTTGGCAGCTGGACTGATTGAGCTCGTCGCTGCTTTTAGCATAGGAAAAAGAGGCGCAGAGCAGCATCAGCGCGATCGTTATAACTTTATTCATGTGCGTTAATGTTCCTGGTGGTGGATTCTTGCGAGAAGATAAAGTTGAATTGCTCTTCCAGCGTTGGCGTGGATTCGTTGTTTATATCTTCAAGGTTGATATAGCCCGGATCGGTGAACCACTGGGTAGCGCAGCTCAGCTCTTCGAACTTATCTCGGCCATCCTGATTCTGGGTAACGACGATCAGCTTGGCCGACTTATTATTGATAAAGCCGGTCTTAATGGCTGCGCAGCTCTGTCGGATGCCGGTGACCTCGTCGGGATCGATAACTTCTTTTGTGTCCGACGCAAACAGAATAATGACGTTGCGTGCCATGCCGCGAGAGGCAGAAAACGCGGTGCGCCCCGCCCACAGTAGCCCTTCCAGCGTTTTAATCTTATTGGTGCTAAAGTCGATGCCGGAAAGCGCGCTATTCACATTTTGGGATGAGGTCAGGCCATACTTTACGGTGCTGGCGGGGCAGGTGCCGGCATCGCCAAAATAAACGCCGCGTTTGACCGCGAGGGAGGATAGATATTCCGCACTTTGGTAAGTCGTCTTTGCGGCGCGTTCAAAATCACTCTGCGTAATTGAAAATATTCCAGAGTTAGCAAAATTATCGGTATAATCATCCAGAAGATAATAGTTATCGTACCTTTTTGCGTAATGCTTGGCCAGAGGAAAGTAATCAATATACTGTTGTTGTTGCTTAAGGTTGTCTATAACTTCTTTCTGTGCATCGACATTTTCTTTGGCAATCTTTATGTTTTCATTAGCCATTGGCAGCATCGCCTCAGCAAGTCTTATCTCTTGTTGATAATAACTTATTTGTTCTGTCAGCTCTTTATATTCCTGAGTGCCGGGATCATGTTGACTAAGCTCATTATTCAAATATATTATCATCTGATTACTGTAATCAATCTCTGCGTTTAATCTTCCGAGATATTCCTCGGCCATTCTTAATGTATTTTCAAGTTCAGCCAGGTAATCTTCTTGCGCAAAGAAGCTTTCCCACCAGACAAATGAAAAGGCATCGCTCCGGGCGATCCCGGTATAGCATTTGCCCCCGGAGTTGACGCGAAAAGAGTATGGGATCACCGTCGTTCGGGTAGCCGGCGCTTCGGCATACAGGCGGGATAGTGAGCTCATTAGCGCCGCCCGCGCCTGCATCACGTTTGCACGGTTAAGACTGCTGGCCTCGACGGCGATAATCACGTGTAACGGTCTGAAAACTTTGACGGCGTTATCCGCCGTGGAGATCCTGACCTCTGGGTCGAGGCCAATGGTTTTGTTTATTTCATCGAAGGGAACGTTAGTGTTTTGACTGACGTTGGAAGTGGTCGCGAGCAGTTCGCTGATCCGCTTATTTTCTTTTAGCTCCTGAAGCTTTTCCAGCGTAGTTTCTTGCAGCTCCGCCGAGAAGGCATGGGTTGCCTGATTCATATTGGCGCCTGTCGCTTCGGCTAGCCGCCCGGCATTGGCGGTCACCGTTCCTCTTTCTACCATCGAGGTACGGGTCACGACGGAGGTCAGCCGCATTTCTCGCGTTTTTTCCATGATGGTGGAGGAGTAGTTTTCGACCCAAAAAATAGAGATCACCACCATCATGCCGCCAATCGCCCACAGCGGCATTAATCCACCCTGTTCATCACCTAAAAAACGCTCGAATTTATTCTTCATGATTATTATCTTCTAATGATGATGGCCAATTTGGATGGCACTTTCTGCCAGCAGCGTTTTATTTTTAGAGAATAATCCCGGTTCTGTTTTTTTACAGATGGAAACCCGATACACCGAGTTAGATTTGCCGAATGAGGTTTTGATATCGATGCCATAGTCAGTCAGCCGCTTGGTGAGCTGGCAGCCTTCTTTGCTCCCGGGTAGCTTATACATGCTGTATTGCCCCGTTGCGTAGGCGATTTCCTCAACGAAAACGTCGAAAAACGGCGCTTCTCCGCCGTTCTTGAACTGGCTAAACATTTTAGCGACGTTAACGACGTCGCCTTGGCTTAAATTGGCATTGCCAAACAGGCTGTCACGATGGGAAATAATATTCACCATTTGATCGGCCAGTTTATTAATACTAAACTGTACTGACATGACCAAAGCCTGCTGCATGGTATAAATCAGCAGCACGGACAAGAATAGGGTAACAAAGGTGCCTTCAACGGCGACGCTACCATCCTCATTATCAACAAGCCTGTTAATGGAAGTAATCATTGACGATAAATACCTCGCGATCAAATTGTTGTGGGAAAGACAGTAGGTCGCTTATCCAATCGCTGCTGTAATCACGTTGGATCTGATAGGCGATGTTAATCAGCTTGGTTTTCTTTCCGCACTTTTTGCTGACTTTGATATTGATATCCTCATAGCAGGTTATCTTTGGCTCCGAATAGAGCAGCGCGCTGAAATAAAACTCACTGCCGCTCTTGTTTAAATCGGCCAGGAAGTTTTCATTTATCTTTTCGACATCGTTGTCTAAAAACGAGAGATCGACGCGCTGTGACGCAAACTCTTCGTTGAAATAAATGATTGAGATATCGTTCTGAAACCTCAGCACCTCATAAATCATCATCAATATGATAAAGAGGATCGGCAGCAGCACGCTGGCCTCGATGGTTGAGATACCTCGCTCCTCACTCCCTACTCTAGTGAATAGACTTATCATTTTGCGATTTTCATACCGTTAAGATCGTTGATGATCGTCATGGAATCCTCGCGGGAATAGCGCATGCTGAGCAGCTCAAAGGCGCGGGTCTCTTGGTCACCGCGAATCAGCGCCATGATCAGGTTGGCATACATCTCTTTAGATTCCGTATTGCTATAGCCGGCATACAGCAGAGAAGGGTCTATATCCCCTGTGCTGGCCTTGGCCATGTATTGTGCAATCTTCAGGTTGTCGGCCAGCGCCGGGTCTCCCGGCAGGTAGGTTCTGGCGCGCTTCAGTTCGGCGATGCAGGTTTCATACTTATTCTGCTTACAGTAGGCAATGGCGGCATACATCAGCGATTTGCCGCGCATAGTAGCGCTTTGGGCAAGCGCCATTTTCCCTTCGGCAAAATTCTGTTTATACAGAGAGATAGTTTCCTGATATTGATGTCGCATCAGACTGTTCTTCATTAGTTCGATAATCACCCTTGGGTAATTCTCATCTGCGCGGCTAATTTTTCCCTGAATAATCTCCAGTTCCTGGCCCTCCATATCATATTTATTCATCTTGGAATAGATATCGGCCAGGTAGAAGCGTGTCTCGATATTGTCCGGTTGCGCTTGCAGACTATCTACCGCGATCTCCCTGGCCTTTTCAAAGGCGCCGACGCGGACCGCCAGCTGAGCCGTTTCCCGATCGTTTCTCAACATATCGGGCGTGCCGTTGACGCAGGCAGCAAGAAAGACTATCGAAGTGAGGACTAACTTTTTCATTACGAGATCATCTCCAATGACAGGCTGCCCATGGCGCGTAGCAGGCCAGGAGCAATGATTTCAACAATAACCGGGAACATGATAAAGAGAATGAGCGGTATCCCCATCTTGGCGTTGACGGAGCCAATTTTTTCTTCGGTTTCTATAAAGTGAAACTGGCGGATCTCTTTAGATAACTCTTGCAGACCGGACTGCATGCCAGCGCCGAACTGGGCGGAGTTACGCACGGTTGCGATAAACTCCTTGACCTCGCTTAGGGGAACCTCTTCATAGAGCTTTTCGCAGGCGATGTTTATATCGCTGTATTTCAGCGTGCGTGAAAAGTTCTGCATGCTGTTGCCTAACAGACCGGAGAAGCGATAGAGCACCGGGGAAACGGTTTCTAAAGCGGCCGTCAGCGTCATGCCAGTTTTGATACAGGTGGCGCACAGATCGAGAAAGTAGACGAAGTTGATCCTGAACTTTTTGATCTCGTTCTTATGTTTTCTCTCGAGATAAATCTTTGAGCCAATGTAGTACACGATCATGAAAACAGGAATGACATAGAATGACAGATTACCCAGGTAGGCTAACAGCGTTAGGGACAGAGTTGAAAAGAGAAATATGCTAGAGATATAAATATAAAATAGGGTGCTTTCTTGCAGCGAGTAATATCCTGCCTTATTAATGAGAGCATGGTATTCCGTATGGGACAGGTTGTTTTCAACGTAGAATGATAGCTTTCTCATTAATAAAGAGAACAGGTCTTTAATCCTGTTTTTCAGGCTGAGGTAGTCATCGAGGTTCTCGTGTGAGGAAACGATAAAGTAAAATTTATCATAATACTCTTCTTCTTTCTTGTGGCTCTTTAATCCCCAGATAAACACAATAACGCCGACGATAAAGAGCGAGGTTGAGATAAAGAAAATCACAGTTCAACTCCCTTAATCATGCGTGAAATAATGAAAAACCCGATGCTGACGCTAATGACCACGTAAATCACCACGTAGCGGCCATAAAGCTCATCGAAGAGGTAAACGAAGTTCCAAAAGGCGAACTTATAGAGTACGACCAGCATCAGCAGCGGTAAAAGCGCCAGGATCTTTGCCGCCCCGCGTGCCTCTGAGGTTAACGCCTTGGTTTTTTTCTTAATGACTTGAGCGGCGACCAGGTCATTGGCCAGGGACAGCAGGGTATCTTTCAGACTGCTGCCTTTTTGTATGGAGATACGAATATACGAACTAAAAACAAAGTAGCCTTTATAGGGGTAGATTTTCTCACCCCGGCTGAGTATGTCATCAAAGGACACGCCGTTTTTCAGTTGGAATGAGATGCGGGTAAATTCTCGCTTCATGATATCGCTCAGGTTCTCCGCCGCTGCATCAATGGCCGCGTATATCGTCTGGCCCACGGCCAGGTTGCGGCTGATAAGCCGCAGCGCATAGGGGAACTGTGCTTCGAAATAGTCGCTGAAACGGCTCTGGTAGATGCCGTACAACGCGGCAAACGAAATAGCTACCAGGATCACGGTGCCAAATACATAGGCAAACGACGAGGCGCTGAAGGTCAGGCAGCAGAACCACCAAAACAGGATGTAGCCGCCGCTGACCACCAGAGACATCACCAGGCTTTTGGTGCCAAAAATAAACACGAAGTCGGGTAGGTAAGACTTGCCGATGAGCTTTTTTATTTCCTTGGTTTTCTCTTTCTCAGCCGGCTTCGCTTTACCGAAAAAGTTCTCCCACTTTTTCTTCTTCGCGGCCTTTTGCCTGACGTATGAGAACATCAGCAGCAGAAGCAGCAGGGTGATGAGGAAGCCCGTCAGGTTAGTCATGCAGGATGCCTTTGAGCTCTGGGAGCAGCCCGGCGAACGCGGCCTTTGATTCCAGAATGGAGTAGGCGATATTCTGCTTATGCGCATACTTCGTGACCGTATCCGACTCTTTTCGCCTTTCGAGCAGGAATACGTCCTGGCTTTGAATGACCTCACCCTCCAGCGTGCCGATTTCCGTAATGTTGGTAATCTTCCTCGAGCCGCAGGGCAACCTTGCGCATTGAATAATAATATCAACGGCCTGCGATATTTGGCCGCGAATGGTTTTGGCCGAGATATTGGAGTTCGCCATGGAGAGCATGCTTTCCAGGCGCACCAGCGCGTCTTTTGGCGTATTGGCGTGAATGGTTGAGAGCGAACCTTCGTGGCCGGTGTTCATGGCCTGAAGCATTTCAAAGGTTTCATCGCCACGACACTCGCCCACGATGATCCGGTCTGGGCGCATACGCAACGCGTTGATCACCAGGTCACGAATCGAGACTTCACCGCCGCCGTCAACACCCTTAGGGCGCGACTCCAGGCGCACGACGTGATCTTTTTGCAGCTGCAGCTCGGCGGCATCTTCGATTGTGACGATGCGGTCGCCATCATCGATTTCGTTCGAAATTGCATTGAGCAGGGTGGTTTTCCCTGAACCCGTCCCCCCCGAGATGATGATGTTCGCCTTGGCCCTGACCATCAGGCTCAGGTAGTGCCCCATCGCCTCACTCATCGAGCCAAAGTTGATCAGGTCGATCAGGTCTAATTTATCCTCTTTAAACTTTCGGATGGAGATGGTGCAGCCATCTAGGGCCACGGGCGGAATGATGATGTTGACGCGGCTACCGTCGGCCAGGCGGGCATCGACCATCGGCGAGCTTTCATCTACCCGACGCCCAATCGGCGCAACAATACGCTGCGCGATACGCAGGATCTGCTCATTAGATTTAAACTGAGAATCTTGCTTGATGAGTTTGCCCGCCCGTTCGATGTAGATGGATTTACACCCGTTAACCATGATGTCGTTAACGCTGGGATCGGCCAGCAGATCTTCGATGGGCCCCAGCCCGAAGATGTCGTCATAATAGCTTTTGATCAGCTCATCAAACTTTCTTCTGGTTAATATAATATTTTCCAGATCGAGCGCCGGTATGAGCAGTTCTTCAATTTTCATCAGCGCTTCATGAGTGGCAGAGCTGTCATAGTTTTCTATTTTTATTTGCTCTAACAGCGCGTTTCTGATTTTTTCATAGGTTTTTATATCCATGTCATCACCTAAATATGCTGTCTATAATGTTTTTGCTTTCTTTCTTACGGTTGAAAGCGGTTAACAACCCCCCCAGCAGGTTGGCGTTATTGTTGAAGTCCACCTTGATGCCCAGCTTGGTGTGGATTTCTTTATCCGTGATTTCAGTTGCCAGCTTACCGGCCTGTTTTCGGATGGAGATCAGCTTGTCCCTTCTTTTCTCCCCTTTATCCTGCTTAAAGCCAATTCGGTTCTTGAGATAGTTAAGGTTATAGATAGACTCGATCTGCCCATTGGTCATCAGCACACGGATGTCGCTCTCATTGAGCAAATTAATTCCGCCGTGCAGCGTGAGAAAATAGTAGGGGATATTAATAAAAATAAATCCATAGGAGTTTGCCAGCGATTCGATGAATTTCTCAACGCCGTTGAGGAAGGCGTCAACGTTGTCAACGTGCGCCTCGTCGTTGGCAATGTTGAAGGAAACGTAGTCGAAGTGATCTTTTATTTTCATCACCAGTTTCAGGGACGAGGTGGTATCCAGTTCATTCTCATAGCCCAGCACGTGCTCAACGGTGTTTTTATTGGCCTTTACCCCCAATGCGGCATCAAAGAAAATGTTTGCGATGTCGCAGTTAACAAACAGCATTGAATAGCCTTTCATCATTTCGCTGTTACAGAGATCGTGAAAAACGCGATAATTAATGTCGATATCAGGCGAGGTATTGCACAACCCAATCACCAGAGAAGTTCTGGAGCGCACATAGCCGAAGTGTTCCACAATCCCCAGCAGCAGCAGGCGGATCTCACTGGTGCGGGTAAAATAGCTGCTGAACCCCAGCTCGCGAGCCTGCCACGTTGCCTGGATCGAATCCTCGTTGCCGATCAGCATGGAGGGATAGCGACCACGCAGCATCATGGCGATGTCCGCGATTTCAGTCTCGCTGTAGCTCTGGGCATCCAGCACAAAATAATTTTTCCCCGTCAGGGCGTTATTAATAAACTCCAGCAGGTCGCCAGCGGGGATGTGCTTGATCATCGTATCGACGTCGTACAATGAGAGTGGTTCTGAGAGTGATAAAAAATCAGTCTCAGTTTTGGTTAAAACAATCACGCTGGCCTTTTTCTTTTTGGCCTCGTTTTTTCTCTTTAGTTTTTCTATGAACATTAACGTGCTCTCTCAGCGAAATCATTACCATTGGTCGAGCAAACTTCTCGCTCCGAATAGTTATCCAGAGCCTGCTCGTCGGAGCTGTACCAGTTAAAATCAGAGAGCCGGAACCGATAGCAACCTCGCTCGGTTTTATGCCGGTTACCGATGGCAATATAGTTTGCGTCAAGCTGGTTCACGCTCTCTTGTAATACAGCATTAATGCCATACTGTTTCTGTATTTCTTCTTGCAGCCTGATCGCACGGTCATAGTGGTTATCGCTATAAATAATCGCCAAGCTGCTGATGGAGCCGATTTTCTTGCTTAAAACAAAGTTTTCAAGCTTTGCCATCTTGGTGCGGTCGGGGTTGCCGACAAACTTAACGTAATACGCCTTTCTTTCGTCGGGCTGCCTTTCGAACGCGCAGCCGTTTAAGCCCAGGCAGATAAAAATAAGGAGCAGCGAATTAGTTAATGACATAGTCGGCTCCTTTGACAAAGACATCGGTAATGCTGTTATCACTGTGCCCGAGATCGAAAAAGACCTCCCACGGGCTGGAGAATTTGGCGTAGGGGAGCTTGATGTAGTTTCTCTCTACGGGTTTGACATACTCAACGGTGGCGAAGATGACTAATTCACTGCGCCCAGATGTGAACCCGGTTGACTTGAACAAGGCGCCCAGCACTGGAATGTCGGCAAATCCTGGAACTTTATTAACATATTGCGTTTGGCTGTTGTCGATCAGTCCGCCGAGGACGAAGCTCTCTCCATCCCGCATTCGTACTGAGGTCTTCACGTTACGCACGTTAATCGTCGGCAGCTCGGTGTTCTCATATTTATAGTACCCGCCGATCTGAGATGATTCGACGCTCACGTCCATGCTAATCGAGGAGTCCGAATTGATCACCGGTGCAAAGTTCAGCATGACGCCATAGTTTTTCCATTCAACCGTTGAGCCATTTTCACTGCGCTGAAAAATAGGTATCTGCCCGCCGCCGTGAAATGATGCGGTCTTCCCGTTGGTGACCGTGATACTTGGCGTGGTCAGCACGTTAGCCAGGCTGTTTTTCGCCAGGGCGTTGATGGCTACGCCCAGAGAGTCGAAGTTAAACCCCTTAACTAGGCTGCTGTAGATGCCGTTGTTGATAGTCAGATCGTTACTCACGCCGGTGCTGATCTTGCCCCGCCCCCAGTCAATGCCCAGGGTTTCCGTCACGTCCTTCGAGACTTCCGCGACCGTAACCCTGATCTTAATTTGCTGATTTTTTTGGGTTACTAAGGAGTACCTGACCTGATCGCTATCCACGTACTCTTCGATCAGCGACTTGATCCGTGCGCCATCTTCAGTGGAAAATACCGGGCCGCTGACCAGCAGCGAGTCGCTCATGTCGATGACCTTGACGTCTTTAAACCCCTCGCTGATCAGCAAGGTATTCAACATGACGGATTTCTTTTGCAGATCGTTCACGGTGATCAGCAGCGTTTGACTCTCACCGTTGGTACCATTAACGGAGAGATTGGTTTGCCCGCTTTTTTTACCGAAGACATAGATGTGGTTCTCATCGACCACCCGGAAGTCGGCAATTTCCGGTGAGCCAACGACGATTGACTTCACGCTGAAGTCAATCTCAAGATCGGTCGTTTTATTGATGTCCACGTCGAGCGCCGCAGCGTTAAAGCTGGCGGTTAACATCACAATAAGAAAAACCGCCAGCCTGTTAATATTTACGAATTTCACTTTGCGCTCCCCTGATTTCAACCACGCGGCTTTGCCTTTCCGAAATGGGCGCCCCAGAGACAATGTCTGACGGGGTAATCTCTCTTGTGCTGTTATTTATTTTGGCGATGCCCTCATTGATATTGTGAACCTTGGTGGGCGTGATGAAGAACATCCCCATAATTTGCGCCTGAATGACTTTATCCACGTCCTCGGGCTTGAAGTAGGCATAGACGATGGTCGTTGAGGACTTGTCATCGCTGACGGCCCGGTTGCTGTGCACCTCATTCGCCAGCGAATTCTCCCCGCTGGTTGTTTTCATCAGGCTGGAAACCAGCCCCGACTGATCGAACTTTTGCAGCTTATTGAGGTTGCCGTTGCCCATAAAGAACCACACCTTGCTGGCGAACTGTTTGACCCGCGTGTCCTTGTAGTCTTTCCCCGTGGTACCGTTATCGCTGCGCGATTTTTGATAAAGATCGTCCCGGTAGGCTTTGTTATCATTGGAGACCAGGAACAGATCGATAAAACCAAAGTCCGCGATGTTAGGGTTCTTCAGGCTGGCGGTGGTGACAGAAATAGGCAATATCGAATAGCTCGAATCGATTTTCTGCAACAGGTTGCCAAGGTTATCTTTCGAGGCCCGTTCGCCGGAGGCAATATTTTGATATGCCACGCCGCCGGACGCCATTAGTCCGCGAAAGTCCTTTTCGCCAAAAATCGTGTCTAGCCAGGCGGGGGGCGAGCCTGGTGGATATTTTATCTCTTTCTCGGCGAAGTCATCCGTGGTGACGATGGCACCCACATCAATATTATGCTTTGCGGTATAATAGATAAGGCTTTTATTCACTATGAGGTTCTTAGTCTTTTCCTCGTCCTCGTTGCCTTTATCGCTGTATATACCTACTACGCCGGCTAACATGGTTAGCAGTGCGACTATTGCAATAAATTTAAAGCGCACAGATGCTCCTTATCAAACTGCACCGATAAACGTATAGGTACATAAACTGATTAAAATAGGGATGGCGTAGGGTACGCCGCTCCTTACTTTATCATAGCGCTTGATCAGCGAAATTTTTGACAGGGCATATGTCCATAAGATTGCCCATACGCCACCCATAAAAACAGTCAGGTAAATAACGTTAACGTATTGTTCCGGCGGCACCACCAGCATGGTGATGAACAGCAGTTTGGTATCGCCAAACCCCAGTATGTTGCAAGACGAAAGAATGATACCAACCAAGAGCATGGCAAACGGCCATATCAGCACCTGGCCCGCACCAATAATGCCTGGGTGGGAAAAAATATAGCAGTATGCCACCGTAAGTATCATAAAATGCGCTACGTTAGGTATTCTTCTTTCTGTGATATCTTTAAGTGATATGTATAAAGATATGATTATTATCGCTATGAACATATAGGTTTTAAATATAGCCCTCGAAGAGTCGAAGGCTATATGACGAAAGTTTACTATTACTTCAGGATGTTGCCTGAAGCAGTGATCTTCGTGGCCATGGTGTTCCATGCCGCGCTCAGGGATTCAATGAATCCGCCTTTGTCAAAGATGAAGAACAGGGCAGAGGCCATCGCTACACCGATGATGGCGTATTCGATAGCGGTGATGCCACGCTCGTTTTGTTCTGCGTTTTTGACGTTGCGGCAAGCCATAGAGACATACGCTTTCAGAGCTACATTTTTCAACATTTTTTATTCCTTTAAATATATTAGTAGGATGGTTATGACGCTAAAAACTCGCTTTTAATTGAAGCGTGTTGTTTAGGCCGGGGGTATCCTACTCAGTGATAAAAAAAACGTCATATCATATTTAATAATGAAATATAAAATTGCATCATTTATCAGGAAAAATGAGGAAAATCAGTTCATTAATATCATTGTTACCTGTTGGAATATAGAAGTCATCCTTGTTTATAACCAAAAAATATTGTTTGCTGTTCTTGTGCAACAAAACCGATACCAGACGATTGCGACTGTCGGAGCTGAATGCGCTCTCTGTCATATTTCGCTCATGCAAATCCACTTTTGCTGTGGCTATTGAATGCGTTAACAATGCATTGAGTTCCATTTCGGCAGTGATATAACGTAAGTGATTGCCATCACTTTGAATCAATCTGATGTAGGCGGTTTCTCTATCTTTGTTTAAGTATAGGTTTAGCTTTATTTTTTCTTCGCCGTCCAGAAATAATAACCCATGGTAACTATTGCTCATTGATTCTAAAATATATTGTTTATAACTTAGAGTTCCACAGATGAAAAGTAATATGCAAGCAATTAAAAATAATCCCTTAACCTTCATTTTTACAAGTCGTGATTTCTGTAAGGTAGTCTCTTTTTTTATTGTCATTTATATTGCTCTTCATTCGATAACAAACGGTTTTTTTTTCACCGTGAACGTATTCTATGCGATCGCCAGTAGAGTGAATCCTGTATCCATCAAGGTATAAGGTTTCTTCATTTTTATCTTCATTTATTTTTACGGAAAACCAAACGCCTATAATATAGCTGCATATCAATACGGCTATCATCAGCATGCTTCTTTTCACTTTATCACGTTTGGATGTCGCTTTTTCTGATGCAGTTTCGTGAACCTCACGAGTCTTCTTAAATCGGTGAGGAGATATCTCTTCTTTATGTTTTGAATCATTATCCGAATTGCTCCCCAGTTCCGCTGTGCCAGTGCTCGTATTGGGTATTAACTCGGTTTCATCATCAACTTTAATGATGACCTTCTCTGCATTAATCGTATACCCTTTTTTAGGAACGGTAATGATAATTTCACGTGATGCATCACCAATCTTTCTTCTCAATGAATTTATCGTTTGGTTGATGGCGAAATCTGTCACATAACGCCCTTCCCATATATGTATACCGAGATCTTTTCTTGATGATACATTAGGGCTTTGTTCAATAAGAAAATGCCATAGCTTCAATTCTTTATTTCTTAAAATAATCTGCTGATTGTTTTCTGGTATTAAAATAGCCATTCTTTCCCGGTAATAAACGATCATCATGACACCTTCCTTGACTGTGACTTCTTATAATACAATCCTGTTTTTTATTGTAAATACTAATTTAAGTTTTTTTATTTATATTTTATTTTATATTAATCGGTATGTTTGATATGTTTTTCATTTTAATTTTATTATTATTATAAATAATATTTTTTTTAAGATAAAACAAGGCGGGCGGTGTGTTTTATCTTGGAGGATATTTTTTCTTGTTAGTGTTTTTGGATGTTTTATTTTATATTTTATATTATCCATCTACCTCTATTGCTTTCTATAATTCTGGCAGATAGGCGCGGCCTGCTGGATGAGATTGGCCAACCGGTATTGGTGATCCCGCGCTAAGCTATGGGTAAGGGCAGCCGCATGCGGCTGCGCGCGTTCGGCGACGAAGGCCGTACATACCGGAGGTCAACATGCGAAGTCTGGAAGATCAACTTGCCGCTTACGCCGCCTATCATCGTGATGCGCGCAATATCGTCACGCACTTTATCGGCATCCCCCTGATCGTCGTCAGCCTGCTGACGCTGCTCTCCCGGCCGGCATGGGGTGCGGGGTGGCTGCCGTTCTCGCCGGCCTGCGCGGTGGTTATCGTTTCGGCTCTCTATTACCTGCGGCTGAGCCTGCGCCTTGGCGTCATGATGTTGGCGTTGCTGCTGCTGTGCCTCGGGGTCGGCGCCTGGGTGGCGTCGCTGTCGACGGCGGCGTGGCTGAGCGTCGGCATCGGCGGCTTCGTCATCGGCTGGCTGTTTCAGTTTGTCGGGCATTTCTGGGAGGGACGAAAACCGGCGTTTATGGACGACGTGACGGGCCTGATCATCGGCCCGCTGTTCGTGCTGGCGGAAGCTTGCTTCCTGGCCGGCGGGCTGCGCGAACTGCAGCGGAACATCGAAATGCGCTCGGGCAAAGTGCGCAACGGGAGGGCATGAGGTGGCGCTGATTCCCACGGTGGCGGCATTTCCGCTGCAGCGGGCTTTTATCCCGCTGCTGGAAGCGCTGACGGCGGGGCTGCCACGCCAATTCCCGGCACTCATCCACAGCATTTACCTCTACGGCAGCGTCGCGCGTGGCGAAGCCCTTCCCGGCGTGTCCGATCTGGACATCACGCTGTTGCTCAACAAGCCAGCCGATAGTGAGGCGTTACAGCGCCTTGAGGCGTGGCGGCAAGCCTTTCAGCTGGAGCAGCGGATCGTGAGCAAGGTCGACTTTGATATCGGCAGCGTTGATGAGGCGTTGGCGCCGGAGCATCACGATTCCTGGGGAATTTGGCTGAAGCATCACTGCCGCTGCCTGTGGGGCGAAGACCTGTCCGCCGCTTTTCCGCTGTTTCAGCCCGATCGGCGCATCGCGTTGGCGGTCAATGCCGATTTGCCCCGCGTATTGGCGCGTTATCGGGAGCAACTGCTGCAGGCCAGGACGGTATCGGATGAGAGGCGCTTAAAGCGCGAAGCGGCCAGAAAACTGATCCGAGCCACCAATATGCTGCGCGCCGAGGGAAGCCCGTTCTGGCCGATAACGTTAACCGACTATGCCGAACAGCTGTTGGCGCTTTATGCAGAGCAGCGAGATGAAATGGACTATTGGTTAGCGCACGCGGTGGGAGAGGCGAATGACGCGGATTTTAGCGACAGAATGATGCGATTTCTCGACTGGATCGAAGCACAGAAAAAATAACGCCGGCTTGAGCCGGCGTTGTCGGCAGTCGTTATCCGATCGTCGGGTAATCGGTGTAGCCTTCCCGGCTGCCGCCGAAGAATTTCTCTTTGATTGGCGCATTCAGCGCCAGCCCGTGTTGCAGGCGGTGGGGCAGATCCGGGTTGGCGATGAACGGGCGACCGAAGCCGATCAGATCCGCCCAGCCTTTGGCCAGCGCTTCTTCAGCGCGTTCACGCGTGTATTTGCCGGAGTAAATCAGCGTGCCGCGGAAAATCAGGCGCAGCGATTCTTTGAACGCTGCCGGCATCACCGGGGCATCATCCCAGTCCGCTTCGGCGATGTGAATGTAAGCGGCGCCGATATCGTTCAGCACGCTGGCCGCTGCCAGATAGGTGGCTTCCGGGGTATCGTCCTGCGAGCCCATCAGGGTGGTCAGCGGCGCCAGGCGCACGCCCAGTTTCTCTTTGCCGATGGCATCCGCTACCGCCTGCGCGACTTCCCGCAGGAAACGCAGGCGATTTTGCAGTGAACCGCCGTATTCGTCGTCGCGCTGGTTTTCCCGCGAGTCGATAAACTGATTGATCAGATAACCATTCGCACCGTGCAGCTCTACGCCGTCGAAACCGGCGGCGATGGCGTTGCGTGCCGCCTGAGCGTAGTCGTTAACGATCGCCGGAATTTCTTCCCGCGTTAAGGCGCGCGGTGCGGAGTGCTGCACCATTTCACCCACGCCATGTTCCGGCCCGCGACCTTCGACATCCACGAACACCTTGACCCCGTCGGCCTGGATGGCGGAGGAGGAGACCGGCGCGGCGTGGCCAGGCTGTAAAATGGTATGCGACACGCGGCCGACGTGCCAAAGCTGCGCGAAGATCTTGCCGCCGGCCTGATGTACGGCGTCGGTCACTTTTTTCCAACCGGCGATGTGTTCCGGGGAGTAAATGCCGGGTGTCCAGGCATAACCCTGGCCCTGCTGGCTGATCTGCGTGCCTTCGCTGACGATCAGCCCGGCGCTGGCGCGCTGGGCATAATATTCAGCCATCATGTCGGTGGCGACGTCGCCGGCGCCGGCCCGAGAGCGGGTCATTGGCGGCATGACGATGCGATTGTTCAGCGATAAACCGTTTAAAGAATACGAGTCAAAAAGCATGGCGCTTCCCTCTATGTGAATTAGGTCGTAGGGCATTGATGTTTTACTGAGGCCATTATATTTCGTCGTTTAATTCTAAAAACGCGCACAATAACAAAACACTTTTGCTCTGTGCTCAATAGTTGCGGTAGCCGCCGATGGGCCGGTATGGCGGCTTGCGCAGGTGGTGCGAATGAACCCGATGTGCGCTCGGGCGACGGCGGTTATTGCTTGTCGGTGCGTTGCTGAGATAGAGTCGGCGGCTGTTTTTCCCCACGATTTTTAACAAAATCGCAAAAGTCTTTTAGCCTCCTGCCTGCTTATCTTTGGTGTGATCAATGTCATACTTTTGGCATCTTAACTTTCCCGCGCTTCGGCAGCGGTTAACCGGAGTTGTTGAATGAAAATTAACTTTCCCTTATTAGCCCTGGCGGTGGGGGCGTTCGGCATCGGCACGACCGAGTTTTCCCCGATGGGGTTGCTGCCGACCATCGCCAAAGGGGTGGACGTCTCCATCCCGATGGCCGGCATGTTGATCAGCGCCTACGCCGTTGGCGTGATGGTTGGCGCACCGCTGATGACGCTGCTGCTCTCGCACCGGGCGCGCAGAAGCGCGCTGATCTTCCTGATGGCGATCTTTACCCTGGGTAACGTGTTGTCGGCCATTGCGCCTGACTACACCACCCTGATGCTGTCGCGCATCATCACCAGCCTGAACCACGGCGCGTTCTTTGGTCTCGGTTCCGTGGTGGCCGCCAGCGTGGTGCCGAAGGAGAAACAGGCCAGCGCCGTGGCGACCATGTTTATGGGCTTGACCATCGCCAATATCGGCGGGGTGCCTGCCGCGACCTGGCTGGGTGAAACCATCGGCTGGCGCATGTCGTTCCTGGCCACCGCAGGGTTAGGGGTGATCGCCATGTTGGGGCTGTGGTTCTCGTTACCGAAAGGCAGCGCCGGCGCGCGCCCGGATGTGAAGCGCGAACTGTCGGTATTGGTACGCCCGCAGGTGCTGTCCGCCTTGCTGACGACCGTGCTGGGCGCGGGCGCGATGTTCACGCTCTATACCTATATCTCGCCGGTATTGCAGCACATCACCGATGCGACGCCGCTGTTCGTGACGTCCATGCTGGTGTTGATCGGCGTCGGTTTCTCCATCGGCAACTACCTGGGCGGCAAATTCGCCGACCGTTCCGAGAGCGCGACGCTGAAGGGCTTCTTGCTGCTGTTGGTGGTCATTATGCTGGTGATCCCGTTCCTGGCGCGCAGTGAAATCGGCGCGGCAGTCAGCATGGTGATTTGGGGCGCGGCGACCTTTGCCGTGGTGCCGCCGCTGCAGATGCGCGTGATGCGTGTCGCCAGCGAAGCGCCGGGCCTGTCGTCCTCGGTCAACATCGGTGCCTTTAACCTGGGCAATGCGCTGGGCGCCGCCGCCGGTGGCGCGGTGGTCTCCGCCGGGCTGGGATACAGCTTCGTGCCGGTGATGGGGGCTATCATTGCCGGATTGGCGTTGCTGCTGGTGCTGTTCACCCACCGTCAGGCCGAAAAAGTGGCCTACGCCAGCAACTAAGTTGTACCTGCACGGCGGAACTCTCCGCCGTGCTCACTCAAAGCCCAGCAGGCTGAACGCATCGTCCTGCGGGGCGTAGCCGAGCAGGCGTCGGGTCTCTTCCAGCGATAAACGTTTGTAGCGGTTGTTGGAAACCCCGTGCACCACCGCATATTGCACCCCTTCGACACGAATGCAGCGCTCCAGCAGATCGGCGGCGTCGCGATGGCTGAGAAAAGCGCTCATGTCGCGGGCGCTAAGCTGTTCGCCCCGGCTCAGGGTGGTGAAGTTGGCGATGCGCACCGACAGGGCGGAAAGCCCTTCCTGATGGGCGAAGTAGGCGGCGATGCCTTCGCCGAAGGCCTTGCTGGCGCCGTACAGGTTTTTCGGCTTTGGTGCGTCATCCGGGCGGATTTGATAGTCGAGCGGATAGCCTTCCACCGCCTGCGCGCTGCTGGCGAACACCACCCGGCGGCAGCCGGCGTCTTTCGCCGCGCGGAAGATATTGAAGGTGCCCAGAATGTTGTTGTCCATCAACGAACCGCAGAAGTCGGCATCGGGGGAGGGATCGGCCGCCAGATGCAACACGGTGTCGATATTGGCGCAGGCCGCGCGGCAGGCGTCGAGATCGGCGATGTTGAAGCTGATGACTTCGTCGCCGGGCTGCCGATCGCGCAGCAGGCTGACATCCCGTTCCGCCAACCGTAGCGGGTAGCGATCGCCCATCGCCTGACGAAACGCCGTGGCTACCCGGCCGCCGGCGCCGGTGATCAGAATCCGTCCTACATCAGTACGCAACACCATGGTGACTGCCATCCCTACTCTCGATTAAGCGTTGACCAGTAATAATCCCCTGCGTGACTTTTGTCCAGTATTTATATTAGTCATTCTGATGCTTTATGCCGGCAATGGGCACGTTTTGCCGAGCGTTTCGGCCAGGAAATTCATCACCGCGCGCACGGCTGCGGTGCGCGCCAAATCGGGATACGTCACCAGCCAAAGCTCACGCGTTGGCGCGGCGTTGGCCGTTGGCAATGCGACCAGCTCCGGATCGCCATCGGCGACGAACGTCGGCAAAACGGCGGCGCCCAGCCCTGAACGCGCCGCCTGTTGCAGTGAAAACAGATCGCTGGCCTGAAAGACCACCGGACGCCCCTGCAACAGCTGCACCAACCATTGCTGATGCGGCTGCTGCCGATAGTGATGGTCATAGGCGAGAAAGCGGCGCGCCGCGTCGGGCAGAGCCGCGTGCTCCGGTGCGGCATACAGCGCGTAGCGCATCATGCCGATGCGCTGCGTCAACAGCTCCGGTTGCTGTGGGCGCACCATGCGCACGGCGATGTCGGCTTCGCCGCGATCCAGCTCGGCGAGCGCCGATTCACCCGACAGCGTGACGACGATCTGTGGAAAAGCCTGGTTAAATGCGGCAATGCGCGGCGCGAGAATATGCGCGGCGATCGACGGCGGCGCACTGATGCGCACCCCGGCCTGTGGCGTTGCGCCGGCGCTGCGCGCATGGCGGGCAATAGCCTGGCTTTGCGCCTCGATCTCCGCCGCCAGCCCGGCAATCGCCTGCCCGTCCTGGGTCAAGGGCGTGCTGCGTGGCCGACGCACGATCAAACGCAGGCCGAGCGCCTGTTCCAGCGCCGCTACGCGTCGCCCGACGGTGGCGTGATCGCAACCCAGCTCCCGCGCTGCCGCCGACAAGGAACCGGTACGCGCCAGCGCCACGAAGTGTTTTAAATCCTGCCAGTCAAACATCAGTGAATTCCTGCACGGTATCGACGTAATTTTCAGGAATATTCACACAGAGCGCGCCGTGATTCAATGTGTGAACGTTCCCTTTAAAATCGAAAAATTAGGTTAGGTTTTCTTATGAATCTACAGTTGCAACACCGTACGGCATTGGTCACGGGCGCCAGCGAAGGGATCGGTGCCGGCATGGTCAGGGTATTGGCTGCTCAAGGGGTCAAGGTGGTGGCTACCGCACGACGCGGTGATCGGCTGCAGGCGCTGGCGGATGAGGTTGAACGGCAAGGGGCGGTGCGCCCGTGGGTAGCCGTTGCAGACGTGACCGACCCCGACGCGATAACCCAGCTGGCGGCGCAGGCGCTGCGCCAGGCGGGGACAGTCGATATTCTGATCAACGCGGTCGGTGCGTTTCACCCCACGACGCTGAACGATAGCGATCGCAGCTGGGATGACGCCTTTGCTTTGAACTTCACACCGGCCCGGCGGTTGACTCAGGCGCTGTTGCCGGCCATGCAGGCGCAAGGCTGGGGCCGGGTGATCAATATCAGCGGATCGATGGAGCCGCGCAGCCTGAGCGCCGCCAGCGCCGCCAAGGGCGCGCTGCATCTGTGGGCCAAAGGATTGGCCAGCGACGTGGCTGCGCAGGGGATTACCGTCAATACGTTACAGCCGGGGCGCATCAACAGTGAACAGATCCGCGAGCGCTTATACGCTTGCGATGAAGCGCGCCGGGCGTTCATTGCGCAACATATCCCGATTGGCTACTTCGGCGAACCGGAAGATATGGCCTATCTGGCGGCGTTTCTTTGTTCCCCGCTCGCGCGATATATCACCGGTGCGGTGATCCCGGTAGATGGCGGCATGCATTATTTCGCGCATTGAGGCCGTTTTGCCCCCGCGATCACAGTTCGGCAATTTGCCGGCGCAAAGCCTTGCCCCGGCAAAATCCACGGTGTTAACGTCATAGCTCAACCGATTTAGGGTTGTTACTGCTGCGGCAGGCAAAACCTAAACCTCGCGTTTCTGTTCCCCGATGGGACAGAGGCCGCGAGGTTTAGGTTTTTTTTTGCGCCGCATTTCGCCCCGGCGCCAGGCCAGTGCGGGGAGGGGAGCGGCAGAACGCGAAGTCTAAGGATAACCGTATGAAATATGACACATTAGCCAGTGATATTTTGGCCGGCGTCGGTGGCCGCGACAATGTGAAAAGCTTGGTGCACTGCGCCACCCGCCTGCGGTTCAAGCTGCGCGACGACAATCGTGCCAACGCGGCAGCGCTGAAGAAAAACCCGGGCGTCATCATGGTGGTGGAGAGCGGCGGCCAGTTCCAGGTGGTGGTGGGCAACCACGTGGCGGAGGTGTTCGACGCGGTCAATCGGGTCGGCGGATTGGCCGAGGGCGCGCCGAGCGACGACGCGGGCGGTAAAAAAGACAACCTGCTCAGCCGCTTTATCGATCTGGTGTCCGGCATTTTTACCCCGCTGCTCGGGGTGATGGCCGCTTCGGGGATCCTGAAAGGCTTCCTGGCGCTGAGCCTGGCCTGCGGCTGGCTGCTGGAGAGCGGTGGCACCTTCAAAATGCTGTTCGCCGCCAGCGACTCGCTGTTCTACTTCTTCCCGATCATGCTCGGCTACACCGCCGGGAAAAAATTCGGCGGCAACCCCTTCGTCACCATGGCGATCGGCGGCGCATTGACGCATCCGCTGATGATGGCGGCGTTCGAAGCGGCGCAGCAGCCGGGCGCGGTGCGCGAATATTTCTTCGGCATTCCGCTGACTTTTATCAACTACAGCTCGTCGGTGATCCCTATCATCTTTGCGGCCTGGGTGTCCTGCCGCCTGGAGCCGTTGTTTAACCGGGTGATCCACAGCGCGCTGCGCAATTTCATCACGCCGCTGCTGTGCCTGGCGATCACCGTTCCCTTGACCTTCCTGCTGATCGGCCCGGCGGCAACCTGGCTCAGCCACCTGCTGGCCAACGGCTATCAGAGCATTTACGCCTTTAACCCGATCATCGCCGGCGCCTTTATGGGGGCGATGTGGCAGGTGTGCGTGATCTTCGGCCTGCATTGGGGGCTGGTGCCGTTGATGATCAACAACCTGAGTGTGCTGGGGCGCGACACCATGGTGCCGCTGCTGTTGCCGGCGGTGATGGGGCAGGTCGGCGCCACGCTGGGCGTGATGCTGCGCACCCGCGACGCCAAGCTGCGGGCGCTGTCCGCTTCAGCCATCGGCGCCGGGATCTTCGGCATCACCGAACCGGCGGTGTACGGCGTCACGCTGCCGAACAAACGCCCATTCATCTTCGGCTGCATCGGCGGCGCGCTGGGCGGTGCGGTGATTGGCTACTTCCATACCTCGGTCTACTCGTTCGGCCTGGTGAGCGTATTCACCTTTGCGCAGATTATCCCCGGCGGCGGCATCGACGCCACGGTATGGGGCGCGATCGGCGGCACCCTGCTGTCGTTCGTGTTCGCCGCGCTGGCCAGCTATCTGTTCGGCGTCGCACCGGCGGAAGAGACGGTACAGCCTGAAGCCGCCGCGCCGCTTAACCGCAAACAGGCCATTCTCAGCCCGATCGCCGGCGATATCGTGCCGCTGGATCAGGTGAACGACGCGACCTTCGCCAGCGGCCTGCTGGGGAAAGGGGTGGCGATTGCGCCGCAGCAGGGGCGCGTAGTGGCGCCGGTCAGCGGCAGCGTGGCGTCGCTGTTCAAAACCAAACACGCCATCGGCATCGAATCGGACGACGGCGCGGAGATTCTTATCCACGTCGGCATCGATACCGTGAAGCTCGACGGGGCGCATTTCACCGCCCACGTGCGGGAAGGCGAGCGGGTCGCCCCGGGTGATCTGCTGATCGAGTTCGACCAGGCGGCGATCCATGCCGCCGGCTATGACACCACCACGCCGATCATCATCAGCAACAGCGATGACTACGTGGACGTGTTGACCAGCGGCCTGTCTCCGGTGCAGGAACAGGCGCCGCTGCTGACTTTACTACGCTAATTGAGGAGCAAGCGATGAACGGCAAGTTTCCGCAACATTTTCTGTGGGGCGGCGCGGTAGCGGCGAACCAGGTAGAAGGCGCTTATCAGGCCGACGGCAAGGGGTTGTCGACCTCCGATCTGCAGCCGCAGGGCATCTTCGGCGCCATCACGCCGCGCACGGCGGGCGACAGCGGCATCAAGGACGTGGCGATCGATTTCTATCATCGTTACCCGGAGGACATCGCGCTGTTCGCTGAAATGGGCTTCAAGTGCCTGCGCACCTCGATCGCCTGGACGCGCATTTTCCCGCAGGGCGACGAAGAGACGCCGAACGAAGCCGGGCTGGCGTTTTACGATCGGCTGTTCGACGAGATGGCGAAATACGGCATTCAGCCGCTGATCACGCTGTCGCACTATGAGATGCCTTACGGTCTGGTGAAGCGCTACGGCGGCTGGGGCGATCGGCGCACCATCGATTTCTTCGAGCGCTATGCGCGCACCGTATTCGAACGTTATAAGCACAAGGTCAAACGCTGGCTGACCTTCAACGAAATCAACATGTCGCTGCACGCGCCCTTCACCGGGGTTGGCCTGCCGCAGGAGAGCGACAAGAGCGCCGTCTATCAGGCGATCCACCATCAGTTGGTGGCCAGCGCCAAAGCGGTGAAGGCCTGTCACGAGATCGTGCCGGAGGGCCAAATCGGCAACATGCTGCTGGGCGGCATTCTGTACCCGCTGAGCTGCAAGCCGGAAGATCTACTGGAAACCCAGCGGCAAAACCGCGACTGGCTGTTTTTCGGCGACGTGCAGGCGCGCGGCTATTACCCGGCCTATATGCAGCGCTTTTTCCGTGAAAACGGCATTCAGGTGACGATCACCGAGGAAGATCGGCAAACGCTGCGCGAAACCATCGACTTCATCTCGTTCAGCTATTACATGAGCGGCTGCGTCACCGCCGACCCGGAGCAGTACGAGACGGCGCGCGGCAACATTCTCGATATGGTGCCGAACCCGCACTTGGCCAGCTCGGAGTGGGGGTGGCAAATCGACCCGATCGGGCTGCGCTACCTGCTCAACGTGCTGTACGACCGCTATCAGAAGCCGCTGTTCATCGTCGAGAACGGGCTGGGCGCCAAAGACCGCGTCGAGGCGGACGGCAGTATCAACGACGATTACCGCATCAACTACCTCAATGACCATCTGGTGCAGGTGGCGGAAGCCATCGACGACGGCGTCGAGGTGATGGGCTACACCAGCTGGGGGCCGATCGATCTGGTCAGCGCCTCGAAGGCCGAAATGTCGAAGCGCTACGGCTTCATTCACGTCGACAGAGACGATGCCGGCAACGGCAGCCTCGAGCGCCGCCGCAAGAAGAGTTTCTACTGGTACCGCGATGTGATCCACAGCAATGGCGCCAGTCTGAAAGACCGACGGTAACCCTTCAGCCCGGCGGCAAGCGCCGGGCGTTAACCTAACGTTATTCGCTGCTGTTCATGATGGGAAATTCTCTCCCAGGGAATGCTGTTGCCCGCAGTCAGCCGTTATGCGGAGAAATATAATAATGATGAAAAGCTTATTACCTCGTTCCATGACCCTGGCGGCGCTGGCGCTGTGGTGCAGCCAGGCGCAGGCGGAAACGCTGCAAACCGGCAAGGACGTTGAAGCCCCCACCGCCAAATGGGAAGGGGTGGCGCTCGGTTTTGAACCGCCGCAGCCTGGGCTGTTGGGGGATATGCTGGGGATCAGGCCGATCCTGGAGGATCATGGCTTCCACTATAACCTCGGCTACCTCAGCCAGCTGTCGTATAACGCCGGCGGCGGTTACAACCACGATAAACAGGCGTCGTATATCGACCAATTTTCGCTGACCTTCAGCCAGGATTTGCAGGCGCTGACCGGCATTCCGGACGCGGCGATCGAAGGCAATATCGTCAACCGCAACCATGACAACAACCTGACCCGCGATCGGCTGCAGGATCCGCGCGTCGGCCTGACCGATCTGTCGCAAGAGAGCTATGGCGGACAGTCGATTACCCGGCTGGGTTGGTTGACCTTCAGTCGTTCTTTCCTCGACAGCCGGCTGCAGTGGCGCATCGGCATGATGAACAAGGTGCAGGATTTCGATCAGATTATCCCCTGCGATTTTCAGACGCTGACGCTGTGCGGCGGCAAGTCTGCCAACTCGTTGACCTGGTATAACTGGAACGTGCATTACTGGGGCACCACGCTACAGTACAAGCTGACCGATGGCCTGACGCTTAAGGGCGGGGTGATGGAGCAGAACCCGAGCGCCCCCAGCCGCAGCCACGCCTGGAGTTGGTCCACCAAGGGCAGCAAAGGCTTCCTGTTGCCGATGGAGCTGGAGCTGAAAACCCACGCCGTCAACCAGCTGCCGGGGGTGTATAACCTGGGCGTGCTGTTCACCAACGCGCGCCAGAGCGATCTTTATGAAGGGGTGTCCGGCGGGCCGGGCGCCAGCGATCCGCAGGGCTATCGCAACCACGATCGCACCTGGTTCCTGTATACCGGTTTCAACCAGCAGGTGACGCGCCATGCGGATGACGTCAACCGCGGCCTGAGCGTGTTCTACAGCCTGGGGCTGGGAGATCAGCGCAGTAACTACCTGCACTGGTCTACCTCGACCGGCATTCGCTATCGCGGGCTGTTCGATGCGCGGCCGGACGACTGGCTGGGGCTCGGCGTCTCGGTGGTGAAACTGAGCGACCGCTATAAAGACAATCAGCGGTATCTCAACCAGATGAGCGGCATCAGTGATTATCACGATCCGAACTACCGGCCAGTGCCGGGCCACTCGGTGACGGCGGAGCTGTATTACCGCGTTAACGTCACGCCGTGGCTACAGCTGCAGCCGGGCCTGCAGTACTGGCATCACCCGGCGGGCGTCAGCGAGACGCAGGACGCCTGGGTGACGGCGTTGAAAACGGTGGTGACCTTCTGATCAGGCCGCGTCGCTCTCGCGGTAGCGCCGGCGGGCGTGTTCGAACCAGCTGGCCGGCACGTTGTGCGGTGGCTGCTGCAACCTGAGCAGCCCCTGTTCAACGATATGGCTGGCCTGGCGCCACAGCGTCGGGTCGCCTTCAGTCAGCACCTCCAGCAGGCGCTGTTTCTCGATCAGGTAGGTCTGGGCGAAGTGGCTGTCGTAGTCCAGCAGCGAGCGGGTGTTGTCGATCAGATCCGCCAGCTTGATGGTTTTGGCCTGCGGCGACGCGCCGGCGCTGTGGCGCCGATCGCGGTTTTTACGCTCGAAGCGGTTGCCGTCCTCGGCGTGGCTGACGTTGGTCAACATCCGCACCAGTTCCGCCACTTTTGGCCCAAAGTGGCTGTCGATGTCGCCGAGGGTGGTGGGCGTGTCTTCCACCGTATCATGCAGCCAGGCGGCCGCCAGCATCTCTTCGGTGTGCGGCACGCTGCGCACCAGCTCCATCACCGCCTGCGGGTGGACGATATACGGATCGTCGGTGTATTTGCGGCGCTGATCGATGGCCGCATGCGCCTTGGTGGCGTAGCGGCGCGCGCGTTCTACAAGCGTGTTCGTCATTTCCTTTCCCTCCGAGCATCCTCTGCATAAAAAAAGGTAGCATACCTCACAAGAAATAGCTTGCGATTACATCGTGCGCTATCTATATTCGTACACATGAAAAGCACCGATACCGAACAACCCAAGGCGAAGAACCTGCTACAGCTCGATCAGCAGCTCTGTTTCGCGCTGTACTCCGCCAACCTGGCGCTGCACAAAGTCTACCGCAAGCTGTTGAGTCAGCTCGAACTCACCTACCCGCAATACCTGGTGATGATGGTGCTGTGGGAACGCGATCGGGTGACGGTATCGGATATCGGTGAGCGGCTGTTCCTCGATTCCGCCACGCTGACGCCGCTGCTGAAGCGGCTGGAAACCGCCGGTTTGCTGGTGCGCTATCGCGCCACCGCCGACGAGCGGCAGGTGATCATCGCCCTCACCGAAGCCGGCCGCGCGCTGCGCGAGCGGGCGCAATCGGTGCCCGAGGCGGTGATGTGCGCCACCGACTGCAGCCTGGACGAGATCGTCTCGCTCAAACAGCAGCTGGAAAAGCTGCGCGGCAGCCTGATCGATCAGATTTGACCCGCCGCCGCCGGACGCAAGAACGGCACGGGTGGTCTACACTGGTTAATAAGTGTCAAAAATAAGTAGTGCGCGATTTAATCGCAAAAGATAAATATGTGACCGGCTTTACCTCGTGGAAGCCGTAGTCATCTCGCCAACCAGCAAGAAGGAATGAACGATGTCTATTGAGAAAGTGGTTTACCGCGCTCACGCCACCGCAACCGGCGGCCGCGACGGCCGTGCGACCTCCTCCGACGGCGTGTTGGACGTGAAATTGGGCGTGCCGAAAGAGATGGGCGGCGCCGGCGGCGAAGTTACCAATCCCGAGCAGCTGTTCGCTGCCGGTTACTCGGCCTGTTTCCTCGGCGCGTTGAAGTTTGTCGCGGCGAAGGAAAAGGTCAAAATCCCGGCCGAAGCCAAGATCGACGGCACCGTCGGTATCGGTGAAATCCCCAACGGCTTCGGCATCGAAGTGCAGCTGGATATCTCGCTGCCGGGCATCGAGCGCAGCGTGGCGGAAGATCTGGTGAAAAAGGCGCACGTGGTGTGCCCATACTCCAACGCTACCCGTGGAAATATCGATGTGACTCTGAACGTTAAGTAAGATTTTTGCCGAAATATGGAAAAAATGGAGGGTTTGTCCCTCCATTTTGTTGCGTGCCCTGCCTGAAAATCGTTCAAAAAAACGGTAAATTTTGTCCGTTTTGTGAGAATTCTCTTGATTATTACCCGCAAAATAACGCTTATTGCCGGTTGGCTGAACCAGAAGCCGCAATCAGTGTCTGACTGAGTCAGAACCGCTACACCGCCCCCGGAGCCACCGCGTTACATGAACAAAGTTAAATCGCTATCACAGCAGAATTTATCGTTATTGTTAGCGATCTATATCGGCATCTTTCTCAACCTGTCCGTTTTCTATCGCCGTTTTGATTCGTTGGCGCATGGCATTCAGGGGATTAAGCTTATTTCGGCGGTGACGGAAGTCATCGCTATCGTCCTGTTCACATTCTTCATCATGCGGCTGGTATCGCTCGGCGGCCGGCTGTTTTATCGCATCGTCGCCTCGCTGCTGGTGTTGATTTCGGTGGCTGCCAGCTACTACATGACGTTTTTCAACGTGGTGATTGGCTACGGCATCGTGGTGTCGGTGATGACCACCGACATCGATCTGTCGAAAGAGGTGGTTGGCCTGCACTTTGTGCTGTGGATGGTGGCGCTCAGCGCCTTGCCGCTGCTGCTGATCTGGAAAAACAGCCTGCGTTACACCCTGATCGAACAGCTGAAAACCCCCGGCCATCGCATCAAACCGCTGCTGGTCTTGCTGGCGGTGGTGGCGCTGGTCTGGCTGCCGCTGCGCATGCTGGACGATGAGCAAAGCGTGCAAGAGAAGCTCTCCAACGTCGATCTGCCGAGCTACGGCGGCGTGGTAGCGCACTCGTATCTGCCGTCCAACTGGCTGTCGGCGCTGGGGCTGTTTGCCTACACCCGCTATGACGAAAGCCAGGACCAGAGCACGATGTTCGATCCGGGCAAACACTTCACTTATGTACCACCGGCGGATATCGACGATACCTACGTGGTGTTCATCATCGGTGAGACCACGCGCTGGGATCACATGGGCATGCTGGGCTATGAGCGTGATACCACGCCGCGGCTGTCTAAAGAGAAGAATCTGGTGGCGTTCCGCGGCGAGTCGTGTGACACCGCTACCAAGCTGTCGCTGCGCTGCATGTTCGTGCGCGAAGGCGGCACCGAAGACAACCCGCAGCGCACGCTGAAAGAGCAGAACGTGTTCGCGGTGCTGAAGGATCTGGGCTTCTCTTCCGAGCTGTTCGCCATGCAGAGCGAGGTGTGGTTCTACAACAACACCGAGGTGAACAACTATTCGTTCCGCGAGATGATCGCGTCCGAGAAGCGCAACGACGGTAAGGCGGTCGACGATATGCTGCTGGTGGACGAAATGAAGGAGTCGCTGGCGCGTTATCCGAAGGGCAAACACCTGGTGATCCTGCATACCAAAGGCTCGCACTACCTGTACTCGCAGCGCTATCCGCGCAGCTATGCACGCTATCAGCCGGAGTGCATGGGGGTGGATGATTCGTGCACCAAGGCCCAGTTGATCAACGCCTTCGACAATACGGTGCTGTATACCGACAGCTTTATCAGTAATGTGATCGACCAGGTGCGGGACAAGAAGGCCATCGTGTTCTATGCCGCCGATCACGGCGAATCGATCGGTGAGAATACGCACCTGCACGGCACGCCGCGCGAAATGGCGCCGCCGGAGCAATTCCGCGTGCCGATGATCGTGTGGGCGTCGGACAAGTTCCTCGAAAACCCGCAGCACCTCAGCGCCTTTGAGCAGCTGCAGGCGCAGCAGCGCATCGGCAAAACGCATCGCCATGTCGAGCTGTTTGACACCCTCCTTGGCTGCCTCGGATACACGTCTCCCGATGGCGGCATCGTGGATAAAAACAACTGGTGCCATCTGCCACAGGATAAAACGGCGCCAGCCCGTCTGTGATCCCTCCCGCCGGGTGCCTGCCTTGCGCACCCGGTAATTTCACCCAATACATTCTCTTCATCAATTATTCCGGTGTGTGCATACGGTATACTTGCGCACTTCCCCTTCTAACCGGAGATTTCCATGACCCTGCGCGTGGCGTTTATCGACGATCATGACATTGTGCGTTCGGGCTTTGTGCAGCTGCTGTCGCTGGAGGCCGATATTCAGGTGGTGGGCGAGTTCAGCAGCGCGGCGCAGGCGCGCGCCGGCCTGCCGGGGCTGGAGACGGAAATCTGCATTTGCGACATTTCGATGCCGGACGGCAGCGGGCTGGATCTGCTGGCGGACATTCCTTCCGGCATCCGCGTGGTGATGCTGTCGATGCACGATAACCCGGCGCTGGTGGAAATGGCGCTGGAACGCGGCGCCAGCGGTTTCCTCTCCAAGCGTTGCAAACCGGAAGATCTGATCACCGCGGTGCGCACCGTCGCCGGCGGCGGCGTCTACCTGATGCCGGAAATCGCGCAGCAGTTGGCGCGGGTGAAGGTGGATCCATTGACCCGCCGCGAGCGCGAGATCGCGCTATTGCTGGCGCAGGGCCAGGAGGTGCGCGAGATCGCCGCCGCCTTAGGGCTGTCGCCGAAGACGGTGCATGTGCATCGCGCCAACCTGTTCGCCAAGCTGGGCATCACCAACAACGTTGAGCTGGCCAGACGGATGCTGAACCTGTGACGCAGCGTCTGATCACCCAGCTGGCGCTGTTTTTCATCTACGCCGCCAGCGCGTTTTGCCTGTGGGGCATCGGCACCGCGCTGATCGACCCGCCCTGGCAGGCGCTGCTGTTGTTCCCGTTCGGCTTGCGCATGGGCATTTTGCTGCAGAGCCCGTACCGTTTCTGGCCGGGGATCCTGCTGGCCGACCTGCTGCTGATGGCGCTGCTGGCGGACCAGTTCGGTTACGGCCCGGCGCTGTGGGCGTCGGTGGCGGTGCTGGTGCTGACGGTGCTGCTCAGCCTGCTGGCCTCGCCGTGGCTGTTGCGCCATCAGCAGAGCGACAGCGAATGGCGATGGCCGCTGTTGCAGGGTGCGGTGGTCACCGCCGCCGCCTTGCTGCAGGCGCTGGTGTGGCAGCTGGTGAGCGGCGAAGGCGCCCGTGCGCTGCTGCTCGGCCTGACCGGCGGTTTCACCATCGCGCCGACCTGCCTGCTGTTGTGGCACTATCTGGCACGCCAAATCTGGGTGCCGCTGGAGCCGGGGCTGATCCACAAGCCGGTGGAGCTGCGTCTGGGCCACCTGGCCAGCTATCTGCTGCTGTTTGCATTCAGCATCTGGCTGCAGCAGCAGGTGAACGCCGCCGAGCTGCGGCGTTTCGCACCGTTCTGCCTGGCCATTCCTATCGTGTTCATGTCTTATCGCTATGGCTGGCAGGGCGCGTTGTTGGCGACGCTGCTCAACGGCGTGGCGCTGATGGTCAACGAGCCGCCGCAGCCGGAGTCGCACCGCGATCTGCTGCTGTCGCTGCTGGCTCAAAGCCTGACCGGGCTGCTGCTGGGCGCCGGCATTCAGCGCCAGCGCGAACTGAATCAACAGTTGCGGCTGCGGCTGGCGGAGAACCGCCAGCTGGCGCGGGCGCTGGTGACGGCGGAGGAGCAAACCCGGCGCGAGGTGGCGCGCGAGCTGCACGATGAAGTGGGGCAGACCATCACCGTGATCCGTACCCAAGCCAGCATCGTCAAACGCCTGGCGCCGGAACCGGCGGTGATCGGCTGCGCCGACACCATCGATGCGTTGGCGCTGCGGGTCTACGACGGGGTGCACGACGTGCTGACCCAGCTGTGGCCGGCGGCGCTGAACAACCTGCCGCTGTCGGCGGCGGTGGCGGCGATGCTGCGGGAATCGCTGCCGCAGGACGCGTCACTGGTGAGCAGCCTGCAGTGGCAGGTACCGGACGAGCTGCTGGATGAAACGCTGAAAATCACGCTGTACCGGGTGTGTCAGGAAGGAGTGACCAATGTGTGCCGCCACGCCGGCGCCAGCCGCCTGGAGCTGGACGCACGCCTGCAGCCGCGCAAAGGCGCCGCGCCGCTGATCGCCCTGACCATCCGCGACAACGGCGTGGGCTTCGAGGCGGAAAACCATCAGCCGGGGTATGGCCTGCGCGGCATGCAGGAGCGCATCAGCGCCCTCGGCGGCAGCCTGCGGCTCACCTCGGAGCGGGGCGCCTGTTTGAGTGTGATCTTGCCCACAGTTTCACCGGAGCAAGCGCAAAACTAGGAAAAACTCCTAACTGCGTCGGGAATCCGGCGTAAGCCTCCCGCGCGCGCGGGGAGCATCATAGCGGCACTTTATTCAATCCTCTGAGGTTCCACATGTGGTCTTTCCTTAAAAGCCGCTCGGACGCGCCGCAGGTCACCGATCAACGGCAGATCGACGCCAGCTACAAATACTGGCGCATCCAGCTGATGTGCACCATGTACATCGGCTACGCTGCGTTTTACTTCACGCGCAAAAGCTTCAACTTCATCATGCCGGCGATGCTGAGCGATCTGGGTCTGACGATGTCCGACGTCGGTATCCTCGGCACGCTGTTCTACATCACCTACGGCTGCTCGAAATTCATTTCCGGCATGATCAGCGATCGCTCCAACCCGCGTTACTTTATGGGGTTGGGCCTGATCATGACCGGGGTGCTGAATATCTTCTTCGGCCTCAGCTCGTCGCTGCTGATGCTGGGCACGCTGTGGATCCTCAACGCCTTCTTCCAGGGTTGGGGCTGGCCGCCGTGCTCCAAAATCCTCACCAGCTGGTATTCGCGTTCCGAGCGCGGCAGTTGGTGGGCGATCTGGAATACCTCGCACAACGTCGGCGGCGCGCTGATCCCGCTGCTGGTGGGCTTTATCTCGCTGCACTTCAGCTGGCGTTACGGCATGATCATTCCCGGCATCATCGGCGTGGTGCTCGGCCTGCTGATGTGCTGGCGCCTGCGCGACAAGCCATCCACCCTGGGGTTGCCGAGCGTCGGCAAATGGCGTAACGACGCCATGGAGCTGGTGCAGGAATCGGAAGGCCAGGGGCTGAGCAACCGCGAGATCATCAAACGCTACGTGCTGACCAACAAGTACATCTGGCTGTTGGCGGTCTCTTACGTGCTGGTGTACATCGTGCGTACCGCGATCAACGACTGGGGCAACCTCTACCTGACGCAGGAAAAGGGCTATTCGCTGATGACCGCCAACTCGGCCATCTCGCTGTTTGAAGTGGGCGGTTTTATCGGTTCACTGGTGGCCGGTTGGGGCTCCGACAAGCTGTTCCGCGGCAACCGCGGCCCGATGAACCTGATTTTCGCCATCGGTATCTTCCTGTCGGTGGCGGCGCTGTGGCTGATGCCGGGCGTGACCTACCTGCTGCAGGCCTGCTGCTTCTTCGCCATCGGCTTCTTCATCTTCGGCCCGCAGATGCTGATCGGCATGGCGGCGGCGGAGTGCTCGCACAAGGATGCGGCGGGCGCGGCGACCGGTTTCGTCGGCCTGTTCGCCTACCTGGGCGCAGCGCTGTCCGGCTATCCGATTGCGCGAGTGATGGAAGTCTGGCACTGGAACGGCTTCTTCGTGGTGATTTCCATCGCCGCCTGCCTGTCGGCGCTGTTCCTGCTGCCGTTCCTGCGTGCGCAGACGCCGGCACTGAAACCGGCCAACGCCTGAGTAAAATACGCTGCGCAGCCCCCGGCGCAGCGCATTATGGCGCTTTTATCATCACTTGAAATGCAGGGGAAAAAAAGTGATTGACGCCTATAACCGCCAGCAGTAAGATGCGCCCCGCATCGGCGAGTAGCGCAGCTTGGTAGCGCAACTGGTTTGGGACCAGTGGGTCGGAGGTTCGAATCCTCTCTCGCCGACCACCATTCGAAAAACCTGCTTTTAAAGCAGGTTTTTTTTCGCCCGTAGTTTATGAGGATGAGTACCTCCGCAGGAGGTTCGAGCCTCGCGAAGCGAGACAACGTTGCTTTAGCAACGGCCCGCAGGGCGCGCATCAAAGATGCGCGTAATCCTCTCTCGCCGACCACCATTCGAAAAACCTGCTTTTTAAAGCAGGTTTTTTTTCGCCTGCAGTTTATGAGGATGAGTACCTCCGCAGGAGGTTCGAGCCTCGCGAAGCGAGACAACGTTGCTTCAGCAACGGCCCGCAGGGCGCGTATCAAAGATGCGCGTAATCCTCTCTCGCCGACCACCATTCGAAAAACCTGCTTTTTAAAGCAGGTTTTTTTTCGCCTGTCGTTTATGAGGATGAGTACCTCCTCGCTACGACCGGCTTCGCTTTATGGCGTGCCTCAATCTGCCGTCCTCGTGAAATATATTTATCCTTTACGCTTAATTAATTCACATTCCTTACTCCCATTAGATTCTTATTTTCATGTTTAAATAAATTCATGCTTGCCAAATAAAACCCGATTGATAGCGCTCTTGTTTTCACGTTTTTTTTACCTATAGTCTAAATGGACAACGCGGGAACTCTTATTCCCGTCGCGTGGGAAATACCGTGATTATTTATTAACGTTAATCTTCGTGGATTATTGCGGAATTTTTTCGCTTCGGCAATGCGTAGCGACGATTAACTCTTTTATGTTTATCCTCTCGGAATAAAGGAATCAGTTATGCGCAAATTTAATAAACCGCTGTTGGCGCTGTTGATCGGCAGCACGTTGTGTTCCGCGGCGCAGGCCGCCGCGCCGGGCAAGCCGACCATTGCCTGGGGCAACACCAAGTTCGCTATCGTCGAAGTCGATCAGGCGGCCACCGCTTATAATAATCTGGTGAAGGTAAAAAATACCGCCGACGTTTCTGTCTCCTGGAATTTATGGAATGGCGACGCGGGCACGACGGCCAAGATTTTATTAAATGGTAAAGAGGCGTGGAGTGGTCCTTCAACCGGTTCTTCCGGTACGGCGAATTTTAAAGTGAATAAAGGCGGCCGTTATCAAATGCAGGTGGCACTGTGCAATGCCGACGGTTGCACCGCCAGCGACGCCACCGAAATTGTGGTGGCCGACACCGACGGCAGCCATTTGGCGCCGTTGAAAGAGCCGCTGCTGGAAAAGAATAAACCGTATAAACAGAACTCCGGCAAAGTGGTCGGTTCTTATTTCGTCGAGTGGGGCGTTTACGGGCGCAATTTCACCGTCGACAAGATCCCGGCGCAAAACCTGACCCACCTGCTGTACGGCTTTATCCCGATCTGCGGCGGCAATGGCATCAACGACAGCCTGAAAGAGATCGAAGGCAGTTTCCAGGCCTTGCAGCGCTCCTGTCAGGGCCGCGAGGACTTCAAAGTCTCGATCCACGATCCGTTCGCCGCGCTGCAAAAAGCGCAGAAGGGCGTGACCGCCTGGGATGACCCTTACAAGGGCAACTTCGGCCAGCTGATGGCGCTGAAGCAGGCGCATCCTGACCTGAAAATTCTGCCGTCGATCGGCGGCTGGACGCTGTCCGACCCGTTCTTCTTCATGGGCGACAAGGTGAAGCGCGATCGCTTCGTCGGTTCGGTAAAAGAGTTCCTGCAGACCTGGAAGTTCTTCGACGGCGTGGATATCGACTGGGAGTTCCCGGGCGGCAAAGGCGCCAACCCTAACCTGGGCAGCCCGCAAGACGGGGAAACCTATGTGCTGCTGATGAAGGAGCTGCGGGCGATGCTGGATCAGCTGTCGGCGGAAACCGGCCGCAAGTATGAGCTGACCTCCGCCATCAGCGCTGGCAAGGACAAGATCGACAAGGTGGCTTACAACGTTGCGCAGAACTCGATGGATCACATCTTCCTGATGAGCTACGACTTCTATGGCGCCTTCGATCTGAAGAACCTGGGGCATCAGACCGCGCTGAATGCGCCGGCCTGGAAACCGGATACCGCCTACACCACGGTGAACGGCGTGAATGCGCTGCTGACGCAGGGCGTCAAGCCGGGCAAGATCGTCGTCGGCACCGCCATGTATGGCCGCGGCTGGACCGGGGTGAACGGCTACCAGAACAACATTCCGTTCACCGGTACCGCCACCGGGCCGGTTAAAGGCACCTGGGAGAATGGCATCGTGGACTACCGCCAAATCGCCAGCCAGTTCATGAGCGGCGAGTGGCAGTATACCTACGACGCCACGGCGGAAGCGCCTTACGTGTTCAAACCTTCCACCGGCGATCTGATCACCTTCGACGATGCCCGCTCGGTGCAGGCCAAAGGCCAGTACGTGTTGGATAAGCAGTTGGGCGGCCTGTTCTCCTGGGAGATCGACGCGGACAACGGCGATATTCTCAACAGCATGAACGCCAGCCTGGGCAATAGCGCCGGCGTTCAATAATCGGTTGCAGTGCGTTGCCGGGGGATATCCTTTCGCCCCCGGCTTTTTCGCAGCCGAAAGTTTTTTTACGCCGCACAGATTGTGGGCCTGCCCGGTGCAAAACGCGCTCATCGGACTCACCCTTTTGGGTAATCCTTCAGCATTTCCTCCTGTCTTTAACGGCGATCACAAAAATAACCGTTCAGATATTCATCATTCAGCAACAAAGTTTTGGCGTTTTTTAACGGAGTTAAAAACCAGTAACTTTGTTAGGGTCAGACCAATGCGCTAAAAATGGCCGCTTAGCATAAATTTTCATGCTGGAACTGTTAACAAAAGGTTTTTTTTATGTTTGTTTGCTGTTTCTCACAGTCTGCGTAAATCCCCACTGGTTATATTGACGACACCCCAAACAGTTGGCAACTTGATAGCCTCAGGGGTAAGAGCGAGAGTTGTTTGAGTGAATTCCACGCGCTCAGACGTCCCCGCCGCGATGCGTTCCATCCGGCATTCTCTCCTCGTACGCCTTCTGCCTTCGGGCGCCGATCGCACAGGCCACGCAATAAAAAATACAGGTCTGGCGGCAATTACACACATCACATCACACAATGGAGCACTAACGATGACACGTTCCTTGGGTAAATCGGGGATTCTGAAATTCGGTATTGGGCTGATCGCGCTGACCGTGGCGGCCAGCGTACAGGCCAAGACGTTGGTTTACTGTTCTGAAGGTTCCCCGGAAGGGTTCAACCCGCAGCTGTTTACCTCCGGCACCACCTACGACGCCAGCTCGGTACCGATCTACAACCGCCTGGTCGAATTCAAAATCGGCACCACCGAACTGCAGCCGGGCCTGGCTGAGAAGTGGGACGTCAGCGAAGACGGCAAAACCTACACCTTCCACCTGCGCAAAGGCGTGAAGTGGCAGAGCAACAAAGACTTCAAACCGACGCGCGATTTCAACGCCGACGACGTGGTGTTCTCCTTTGAGCGCCAGTTGGATGCGAACAACGCCTACCACAAAGTGTCTGGCGGCAGCTACGAATACTTTGAAGGCATGGACATGCCTAAGCTGATCGCCAAGATTGAAAAAGTGGACGACAACACCGTGCGCTTCGTGCTGAACCGCCCGGAGGCGCCGTTCCTGGCTGACCTGGGCATGGACTTCGCGTCCATCCTGTCCGCCGAATACGCCGACGTGATGATGAAAGCCGGCACGCCGGAGAAAGTCGACCTGAATCCGATCGGCACCGGTCCGTTCCAGCTGCTGCAATACCAGAAAGACTCCAAGATCCTGTACAAGGCATTCGACGGTTTCTGGGGCACCAAGCCGAAGATCGATCGCCTGGTGTTCTCCATCACGCCTGACGCCTCCGTGCGCTACGCCAAACTGCAGAAAAACGAATGTCAGGTGATGCCGTACCCGAACCCGGCCGATATCGCCCGCATGAAGCAAGACAAGTCCATCAACCTGATGGAACAGCCAGGCCTGAACGTGGGTTACCTGTCGTTCAACGTCGAGAAAAAGCCGCTGGATAACCTGAAGGTGCGCCAGGCGTTGACCATGGCGGTCAACAAGCAGGCGATCATCGACGCGGTTTATCAGGGCGCGGGCCAGGCGGCCAAGAACCTGATCCCGCCAACCATGTGGGGCTATAACGACGCGGTGCAGGATTACGCTTACGATCCGGCCAAGGCGAAAGAGTTGCTGAAAGAAGCGGGCATGGCCGACGGTTTCAGCATCGACCTGTGGGCGATGCCGGTACAGCGTCCTTACAACCCGAACGCACGCCGCATGGCGGAAATGATCCAGGCCGACTGGGCCAAGATCGGCGTGAAAGCCAAAATCGTGACCTATGAGTGGGGTGAATACCTCAAGCGCGCCAAAGCGGGCGAGCACCAGACGGTGATGATGGGCTGGACCGGCGACAACGGGGATCCGGATAACTTCTTCGCCACGCTGTTCAGCTGCGCGGCGGCGAAAGACGGCTCAAACTACTCCCGCTGGTGCTACAAGCCGTTTGAAGATCTGATTCAACCGGCGCGCGCCGAATCCAACCACGACAAGCGCATCGAACTGTACAAACAGGCGCAGGTGGTGATGCACGATCAGGCTCCGGCGCTGATTGTCGCACACTCCACCGTGTACGAGCCTGTGCGTAAGGAAGTGAAAGGCTACGTCGTGGATCCGCTCGGTAAGCATCACTTCGAGAATGTCTCTGTAGACTGATTTCGACCGCTTTACCGGAGACGCACGAATGGACTTGCAGGGGCGCAACAGGTTTGCGCCCCTGCTGACCAGTCTCCGGCGTATGGCCGTCGAATCGTTCAAAGGCATGTGAGCGTTAATAAGCCTGGCGGACGATGAGCTGCCGGGCATTGATACAGAGAGTTCGGGATATGTTGCAGTTCATACTCCGACGTTTGGGGTTAGTTATCCCAACGTTTATCGGCATTACATTGCTGACTTTTGCATTCGTCCATATGATCCCCGGCGACCCGGTGACCATCATGGCCGGGGAACGCGGTATCTCCGCCGAGCGCCACGCGCAGCTGATGGCGGAAATGGGGCTGGACAAGCCGCTTTATCAACAATATTTCTCCTACGTGTCCAACGTGCTGCACGGCGATCTGGGCACCTCACTCAAAAGCCGCATCTCCGTCTGGAGCGAGTTCGTTCCGCGCTTTCAGGCTACGCTGGAGCTGGGCTTCTGCGCGATGCTTTTCGCGGTGCTGGTAGGCATCCCGGTCGGGGTGCTGGCGGCGGTCAAACGTGGCTCGGTCTTCGATCATACTGCGGTGGGCATCTCGCTGACCGGCTATTCGATGCCGATTTTCTGGTGGGGCATGATGCTGATCATGCTGGTGTCGGTGCAGCTTAACCTGACGCCGGTGTCGGGGCGCATCAGCGACACGGTATTCCTTGACGACAGCCAGCCGCTGACCGGCTTTATGCTGATAGACACCCTGATCTGGGGCGAGCCGGGCGACTTTATCGACGCGGTGATGCACATGATCCTGCCGGCCATCGTGCTGGGCACCATCCCGCTGGCGGTGATCGTGCGCATGACCCGTTCCTCGATGCTGGAGGTGTTGGGTGAAGACTACATTCGCACCGCCCGCGCCAAGGGCGTGAGCCGTATGCGGGTGATCGTCGTCCACGCGCTGCGCAACGCGCTGCTGCCGGTGGTGACGGTGATCGGGCTGCAGGTCGGCACCATGCTGGCCGGCGCCATTCTGACCGAAACCATCTTCTCCTGGCCGGGGCTGGGCCGCTGGCTGATCGACGCGCTGCAGCGCCGCGATTACCCGGTGGTGCAGGGCGGGGTGTTGCTGGTCGCCTGTATGATCATTCTGGTTAACCTGCTGGTAGACGTGCTCTACGGCGTGGTCAACCCGCGTATTCGCCACAAGAAATAAGGGGCGCTCTCATGTCTCAAATCACTGAGTCTGCAGTTAAAGGTGCGCCGAAGCCAATGACCCCGTTTCAGGAGTTCTGGCACTATTTCAAGCGCAATAAAGGGGCCGTGGTCGGCCTGGTGTATATCGTTCTGATGCTGGTGATCGCGCTCGGCGCCGGCGTGCTGGCGCCGCATGCGCCGGCGGACCAGTTCCGCGATGCTCTGCTCAAGCCGCCGGTGTGGCAAGAGGGCGGCAGCTGGCAATATATCCTCGGCACCGACGACGTGGGCCGCGACGTCCTGTCGCGCCTGATGTACGGTGCACGGCTGTCGCTGTTGGTCGGCTGCCTGGTGGTAGTGCTGTCGCTGATCATGGGCGTGATATTCGGCCTGCTGGCCGGTTACTTCGGCGGCGTGGTGGACGCGATTATCATGCGCGTCGTCGACATCATGCTGGCTCTGCCGAGCCTGCTGCTGGCACTGGTACTGGTGGCGGTATTCGGGCCGTCGATCGTTAACGCTTCGCTGGCGCTGACCTTCGTCGCCCTGCCGCACTATGTGCGTTTGACGCGCGCGGCGGTGCTGGTGGAGGTCAACCGCGACTACGTCACCGCATCGCGGGTGGCGGGCGCCGGCGCACTGCGCCAGATGTTCGTCAATATTCTGCCTAACTGCCTGGCGCCTTTGATCGTGCAGGCTTCTCTCGGTTTCTCGAACGCCATTCTGGACATGGCCGCGCTCGGCTTTCTGGGCATGGGCGCGCAGCCGCCGACGCCGGAGTGGGGCACCATGCTCTCCGACGTGCTGCAGTTCGCGCAAAGTGCCTGGTGGGTGGTGACCTTCCCCGGCGTGGCGATCCTGCTGACGGTGCTGGCATTCAACCTGATGGGGGACGGTTTGCGTGACGCTCTCGACCCCAAACTCAAGCAGTAACAGAGGACGAGAGAGATGGCGTTATTGAATGTAGACAAGCTTTCGGTGCATTTCGGTGACGAAGGCACCCCGTTCCGCGCGGTAGACCGCATCAGTTACAGCGTGGAGCAAGGTCAGGTGGTCGGCATCGTCGGTGAATCCGGCTCCGGCAAATCCGTCAGTTCGCTGGCGATCATGGGCCTGATCGATTTCCCCGGCAAGGTGATGGCCGACAAGCTGGAGTTCAACGGCCAGGATCTGCGCAAGATCTCCGAAAAAGAGCGCCGCCAGCTGGTGGGCTCCGAAGTGGCGATGATCTTCCAGGATCCGATGACCAGCCTGAACCCGTGCTATACCGTCGGTTATCAGATCATGGAGGCGCTGAAGGTGCATCAGGGCGGCAATCGCCGCACTCGCCGCCAGCGTGCTATCGACCTGCTGACCCAGGTGGGCATTCCTGATCCGGCTTCGCGGCTGGACGTATACCCGCACCAGCTTTCCGGCGGCATGAGCCAGCGCGTAATGATCGCCATGGCCATCGCCTGTCGGCCGAAGCTGCTGATCGCCGATGAGCCGACGACCGCGCTCGACGTGACCATCCAGGCGCAGATCATCGAGCTGTTGCTGGACCTGCAGCAGCGCGAAAACATGGCGCTGCTGCTGATCACCCACGATCTGGCGCTGGTGGCGGAAGCCGCGCATCACATCATCGTGATGTACGCCGGCCAGGTGGTGGAATCCGGCAAGGCGGCGGAGATTTTCCGCGCGCCGCGCCACCCATACACCCAGGCACTGCTGCGCGCGCTGCCGGAGTTTGCCGCCGACAAGGCGCGGTTGGCTTCGCTGCCGGGCGTGGTGCCGGGCAAATACGATCGCCCGACCGGCTGCCTGCTCAATCCGCGTTGTCCGTACGCCAACGAGCGCTGCCGTAACGAGGAGCCGGAACTGCGCAGCATTCCCGGCCGTCAGGTTAAATGTCACACACCGCTGGATGATGCGGGGAGGCCGACCGTATGAGCCAGAATCAACCTTTACTGCAGGCGATTGACCTGAAGAAGCATTACCCGGTGAAAAAGGGCCTGTTCGCGCCGGAGCGGCTGGTCAAGGCGCTCGACGGTGTGTCCTTCACCCTGGAGCGCGGCAAAACGCTGGCGGTGGTCGGCGAATCGGGCTGCGGCAAATCGACGCTCGGCCGCCTGCTGACGATGATCGAAGTGCCGACCGGCGGCGAGCTGTACTACCAGGGGCAGGATCTGCTGAAGCCGGACGTCTCGGCCGAGAAACTGCGACGCCAGAAGATCCAAATCGTGTTCCAGAATCCTTACGGATCGCTCAACCCGCGCAAGAAGGTCGGGCAGATCCTCGAGGAGCCGCTGTTGATCAACACGTCGCTCAGCGCCGCCGAACGGCGGGAAAAAGCGCTGGAGATGATGGCGAAGGTCGGCCTGAAGACCGAACATTATGACCGCTACCCGCACATGTTCTCCGGCGGCCAGCGCCAGCGTATCGCCATTGCCCGCGGGCTGATGCTGAATCCGGACGTGGTGATCGCCGATGAACCGGTGTCGGCATTGGACGTGTCGGTGCGCGCGCAGGTGCTGAACCTGATGATGGATCTGCAGCAGGAGCTGGGGCTGTCCTATGTGTTTATCTCGCACGATCTGTCGGTGGTGGAACACATCGCCGACGAGGTGATGGTGATGTACCTCGGTCGCTGCGTGGAAAAGGGCAGCAAAGAGGCGATCTTCAACAACCCGCGTCATCCGTACACTCAGGCGCTGCTGTCGGCGACGCCGCGGTTAAACCCGGATATGCGCCGCGAGCGCATCAAATTGACCGGCGAGCTGCCCAGCCCGATGAATCCGCCGCCGGGCTGTGCGTTCAATGCCCGCTGCCGCCGCGCTTTTGGCACCTGCGTACAGCTGCAGCCGCAGCTCAAACAGTACGGTGAGCAGATGGTGGCCTGCTTTGCGGTCGATCAGGACGAACATCCGGGGGCGTAAGGCGTCGAACGTCATCGCTTAAATTCACGCCGGCATCACGCCGGCGTTTTTTATTACTCAATCAAAGGGTTAGTCAGTAAACGATCGCGACAACCCATTTTTTAAATTATTCCCTTAACGTCATTCTGACAAATCGTTATTTTTTTAAGAATCTTCGCATAAAAATAATAATCGAATAATAGAATTCAATGGTTTGTTGTTAATAACATTCTGTCGGTCGAGCTGTTTCGCCATTTCTATTATAAAACCCTAATAAAAAAGCACGCCGGCGGCGTGCTTTAGGTTGATGAGGTCGCGCTTATTGCGGATAAGGCACCCAGTCGCCGCCGTTCAGGCGAATGTAAGGCTTGCCCTGATATTGCATCACGATAGCGTTGTCGTTTTCGGAGATGACCGGGGTCTGCGGCAGCGCCTGCGTCAGTGTCTGCCAATCGACGCTGGATTCGCTGAAGACCTTGCCGTCCACCAGGCGCGACACCAGTTCAGACAGCGCCAGATAGCTGCTCGGCGTTTTGATCTGCAGTGGACTGCCCTGATGCGGCGCCTTCATGCCCACCAGTTTGATGCCGACCGGCGTATGGGTGATGTTCGGGCTGGGGATATCGCGCAGGCCGGACATCTGCATCTTGTCACCCACTAACGCCGCCCCGTGTTCCGGCACGATCACCACCACCACTTTGCGGCCGGATTTTTCCAGCTGATCGAGGAAGGTGTTCAGCTGATCGAACAGCTTCTGCGCGCGTGGCTGATAGTCGGCGCTCTTGTTGGCGCCGACGAAGCGGTTGCCGTCGTGCAGCGGGATGACGTTGAAGAAGGTAGCGGTGCGGCCGTCGCCGCCTTTTTGCTGCTGATCCAGCCAGCGGGTCAGCAATTCGAGATCGTTATAAATCGGCTCACCGTCGAACGACGTCAGCTCGTTGCCGATGCCGGCCTGCGACATTAACGGCGCCTGCATGTCGCCCTGTTCACGCAGCTCTTTCAGGTAGTTGCCGAATACCCCGGAGTGATCGAGCATCAGCTGTTCCTTGAAGCCGAGTTTTGTCAGGTTGTCGAACAGGTAACACTGCTGGTTCACCGGCTGGTACAAATCATGATGCGAAAGCTGGCCGCAGCTGGCGCGCAGCAACCGTATCGAGGCCGGGCCGCTGTAGGCAGTGGCCGAATTGAAGCTGTCGAACATGATATCCATCTTCGACCACAGCGGATGATTCTGCAGGTTGACCGCGTCCATATCGGCCCAGGCCAGCGAACAGATGTTGATCACCAGCAGATCGAACGGCTGGGCGTCGGCGGGCAAGGTGGTCGGGAACGCGGTGGCGCGGCCTTTTTCCCGGTCGTAGAACTGGTTCAGGTAGGCCGTCAGGTTGGCGCTGGTCGGCGGCAGGCTGTCCGCCGGCGCAGCGTTCCCCGCCGCCGGCGCGGCCGTGGCCGGCGTATTGGCGCTGCCGGCCGAGGCTGTGGAGGTCGCGGGCAGCAGTGAGACCGCCGGCCCGGCAATGTTGACGATATTGAGCCACACCAGCGCCGCCACGGTGAATACCGTGACGCGCACCCATTGCGCGACGAACAGGTAGGCGATAAACAGTACGAAGGCCGCGCCGATCATCTGCCAGTTGATAAAGCGGTTGACCAGTTCCAGCAGATACTGGGCGCTGAAGCCGGCCAGCTGCGACCCCTGGCTGAGAATGCTGTTGATGCCCGGCAGCCAGGTGTCGTGGTAGAACAAGGCGATGCCGATCGGGATGGCGAGGTAGTGGCGCCAGCGATGCAGGCGTTGCGAAGGGATCGGCATCAGCAGAAACGCCATGAACACCAGGTTCGGCAGCGCGTGGAAATTCAGGTAGCCGAACCACAGCAGGGCGAATTTAGCCAGAAAGTAAAGGTTCCAGCCACCCAGCCCACGCCAGTAGCGCCACAGAGCGTTATCGGATTGCGTATTCGAGTTTCGATTCATGGCTGCTTCTTACGTTTAATCTGAGATGAGGAGCCAGTGCGCACCCACAAACCGGCGGATTTCAAATAGCGCGGCGATAACAACAGGTTTTGCCAGTATTGACGCAAATGCGGAAAACGCCGGTGAAAGGCGTAACCCAGCGGAATGAAGATCAGCGCGCACAGCAGGATCAGTTGCACGATATCGTTAAGGTTCAGCATGCGGTTCCTCCTGCGGGTCAAGCGACAGCGTGAAGGCGACCGGCTGCCGCCGTTCCACGGGTTCCTCGGCCACCGCCACGCTGGGGCGCGGCGCGGCGCCGGCGGTACCGGTAGCCGAAAGCTGCCAGTGCCCCTGGGCCATGCGTTTGATTTCCGAAACGATATCGACGTCCTGGTGCCACACCACCCGGTTGCTGAAGGCTTCATCCACCGGCAGCCGGAAGATGAACTTCAGCGCGGTATCCAGATCGTTGATGCGGCAGGTGGACAGGAACAGCACCAGCCGCCCCTGCACCACGGTCATCACGTCGCCGAACCGCCGCAGGTGGCACAGGGTCATCGCCTGTTCGGCGCGTAGGCCGGTGGCCGGGCGTAGCGCCACCATCACGCCTTTGCCGTCCTCAGGCAGCAGCGTGTTGCCCATCAGCGAAAGCACCGCCTGGCTGAACGCTTCCGGCCGCATATAGCCTTTGAGCTGCAGCGGGCGTAAACCGGCCAGTAACGCATCGATGTCGGCGGGCACATGGCGTGAGAAACGCTGCCCCTGGATGCCCTCGAGCATGGTGAGAAAACGCGACAGCGGCGCGACGTGCGGCACGATCAGATTGGCGCCGCAGGCCAGCAGCAGCCGTTCGTCGCTGTAGCGCAGGCTGGCGCTCATCTCGCGCACCGCGATTTTCAGGCCGCTGCCGCGGCTGCGTCGCAGGGTGTGGATCTGGTGCGCCAGGTGATCGATTTGGTCGCTTTGATACAACGCGAAAATCAACGTTGCCGAGAGTCTCAGCATGCCGTGCTGCGCCAGTTCGTCGTTGCTGTCCAACAGCTGCCAGTTGGCGGACAGCGGCGGCGCGCCCTCCAGAATGCTGCGTTCGGCCAGATACTGACCTTCGTCGCTGCGCAAGGCGGTGGGGGAGGGTTGACTATTTTCATCCTCGCCCTGCCAGCCGCCCTGTGCGGCGTACAACGTCAGCAGTTGATTGGCGTTGATGCCGTTTTCGGTGCTCCACCAGTTCACCAGATATTGCGCGCTGTCCTGCTGCCATTGCAGGCTGGATAGGCCGTTCAGGATACGATGCTGTGCGCTGAGCTGCCCTTTAAGCTTATTGATGCCGCCGCCGTGGCTGAGGATCAACAGCGTGCAGCCCTGCCGCCGCAGCCAGGCGGCGAGGGTACGCGTCCACTCGCGCAGCTCTTCGGTGGTGAAGGTTTGCCACAGGCTGGCGTGGGCCAGCAGGATAAGCAAGCGATTCTGCGGCCGCAGGGCGCGCATCAGATCGTCGCTCAGCTGCGTCAGCGCGGCTTTTTTCTCTGGTAATTGATACAGCGGCAGCTTTTGCAAAGCGGGCGAAGCCAGCTCGGCCAGCAGGCTTTCGGGTTTGTCGCCGCTGCAGATCAGGGCGACTTTGTGAGTGGCCGGCTGGGCGGCGATCACCTGGCGACACAGCAACGCGGCGTCGCTTTGCCTGTCGACATTGATCCAATAGAGCCCCGGAGCCTGCATCACCGAGAGCTCTTCCCAAATCTGCCGAATGCCTAGAGAAAAAGAGTGCGCCATAGGATGTGTTCTACTTTCGTTGAAAGCCGACTAAAGGCGTTTATATTTAAAGATAGCCATTTTTACTCTGGCAATAACAAATATCCGACGCTATTCGGCAATATTTGTTGAGAATCATCTTATTGCCTGTCTCTTTTTGTATCGTTGCTATAGTTAATTAACATAGCCTATTTTCGCCAAGGCGGAAGAATGAATAACGCACCTACCCATTTTCGTGCAGCGGCACCTGGGGAGAGCCAGGATGACCTGCAGGCGCTCAGCCAGGCTTTTTCATTGCCGAAATTAAGCTATGTCGATATTTCGCGGCAGGAGCGGCTAACGCACATGATGACGCGCTGGTCACTGTTGGCCGAATTGGCGCAGACTGCGGGGAGCCATTGATCTATGCCGGTGATCGCGCTGCAAGGGCTGCGGGGTGGGATGGGGACGACGTCGGTCACGGCGGCGCTCGCCTGGGCGTTGCAGCAGCTGGGTGAGTCGGTGTTGGCGATCGATTTCACGCCGGATAATCTGCTGCGCTTGCATTTCAACACGCCGTTCGAACTGGCACGCGGCTGGGCCCGCGCGGAGCAGGACGGCGGCGGTTGGCAGGAAGGCGCGCTGCGTTATTGTGAAAACCTCGATTTTCTGCCGTTTGGCCGCCTGAATGCGGCGGAACGGCTGGAAGTGCAGCGTCAGTGTCAGCAGCTGCCCGAACGCTGGCGCGACAACCTGCGCCAACTGAGCGCCGGCGATCCGCAGCGCTGGATCCTATTGGATGTTCCGATCGGGGACGGCGCTCTGGCGCAGCAGGCGCTGCAGCTAGCCGACAGCGTGTTCATGCTGTTGAACCCCGACGCCAACTGTCAGGTACGGCTCCATCAGCAGACGCTGCCGAACGACTGCCGGTTCCTGGTCAATCACTACTCCTCCGCCAGCCAGCTGCAGCAGGATTTGCATCAGCTGTGGCTGCAAACCCTGAGCGGTCTGTTGCCGGTGGTGATCCACCGCGATGAAGCGCTGGCGGAAGCGCTGGCGGTCAAACAGCCGCTGGGCGAGTACCGCCCCGAGAGTCTGGCGGCGGATGAAGTGCTGACGCTGGCCAACTGGTGCCTGATCAACCTCAAACGGGGTGTTGCGCCATGAGCCGGGTGCTGAGCCTGCTGCTGGTGCCGCCGGTGCGTCAGGCGGTGCAGGCGCGCTACCGCGGCTATCGCCGCAACGGCGCGTCGGCGCTGACCGCGTTTTTTGCCACGTTGCTGGTGGCGCTGGGGTGGATGCTGCTGCGCTTTGAATCACCGGCCTGGCAGCGTGTGCGTACCGGCCGCGCTTACTGGTTCCCGCATCTGTCCGCCGAACGCCCACGCCCGGCGGATGCGCTGCGCTATCTGCTGCAGGGCCTGTGGCTACTGCTGTTCCGCAGCGGCCGCGCGCCAGTGCAGCGTGACTATTTCGCTGGGTGGCGTCGGCTGCAGCAGCGCTACGCCGATTGGCTGCAGGGCCTGCCGCAGCGGCTGAAAAACGCCGGCGTGGAACAGCGTTCGGTAGAGCGCCTCGGCCGCATGAACCGCGGCATGCGACGCGCGCTGTTTATTCTGGTCGGCGTGCTGGCGGCGATCCTCGCCATGCTGTGCATCTCGCAACCGTTCGATCTGTCGGCGCAATTCGTGTTCGTCGTGCTGCTGTGGGGGATCGCGATGGTGGTGCGCCGGGTGCCGGGGCGCTTGCCTGCGCTGATGCTGATCGTGCTGTCGCTGACCGTCTCCTGCCGTTACCTGTGGTGGCGCTATACCGCCACGCTGAACTGGGACGATCCACTTAGCCTGGTGTGCGGCCTGTTGCTGTTGGTGGCGGAAACCTACGCCTGGGTGGTGCTGGTGCTGGGCTATTTCCAGACTATCTGGCCGCTTAATCGCCAGCCGGTGCCGTTGCCCGCTGACAGCGCGACCTGGCCAACCATCGATTTGATGGTGCCGACTTACAATGAGGACCTCGGGGTGGTGAAGCCGACCGTCTATGCGGCGCTGGGCATCGACTGGCCGAAGGAAAAGGTGAATATCTATATCCTTGATGACGGTAATCGCCCCGAATTCCGTGCGTTCGCCGCCGAAGTGGGGGTGAAATACATCGCCAGGCCGACCCACGAACATGCCAAGGCCGGCAACATCAACAACGCGTTGAAGCAGGCCACCGGCGAGTTCGTGGCGATTTTCGACTGCGACCACGTGCCGACGCGCTCTTTCCTGCAGCTGACCATGGGCTGGTTCTTCAAAGACAAAAAGCTGGCGATGCTGCAGACCCCGCACCACTTCTTCTCGCCGGATCCGTTCGAGCGCAACCTGGGGCGTTTCCGCCAGACGCCCAACGAGGGCACCTTGTTCTACGGGCTGGTGCAGGACGGCAACGACATGTGGGACGCCACCTTCTTCTGCGGCTCTTGTGCCATCTTGCGCCGCAGCGCGCTGGACGAGATCGGCGGCATCGCGGTGGAAACCGTCACCGAAGACGCCCACACCTCGCTGCGTTTGCACCGGCGCGGGCATACCTCGGCCTATATCCGCATTCCGCAGGCTGCCGGGCTGGCGACCGAAAGCCTGTCGGCGCACATCGGCCAGCGCATTCGCTGGGCGCGCGGCATGGTGCAGATCTTCCGGCTCGACAACCCGCTGCTGGGCAAGGGGCTGAAACTGGCGCAGCGCCTGTGCTACGCCAACGCCATGCTGCACTTCCTGTCGGGCATTCCGCGGCTGATCTTCCTCACCGCACCGCTGGCGTTTTTGCTGCTGCATGCCTACATCATCTTCGCGCCGGCGCTGGCGATCGCGCTTTATGTGCTGCCACACATGATCCACGCCAGCCTGACCAACTCGCGTATCCAGGGGAAATACCGCCATTCGTTCTGGAGCGAAATCTATGAAACGGTGCTGGCCTGGTATATCGCGCGGCCGACCACGGTGGCGCTGTTCAATCCGCACAAGGGCAAATTCAACGTCACCGCCAAGGGCGGGCTGGTGGAGGAGGAGCACGTAGACTGGGTGATCACCCGACCTTATATGTTCCTGGTGATCCTTAACCTGGCCGGGCTGGCGTTCGGCGCCTGGCGGCTGGCCTATGGCCCGACGGACGAGGTGATGACGGTGATCATCAGCCTGGTGTGGGTGCTGTACAACATGACCATTCTCGGCGGCGCGGTGGCGGTGGCGGTAGAGGCCAAGCAGGTGCGTCAGGCGCACCGCGTGGAGATCGCCATGCCGGCGGCGATCGCGCGTGCCGACGGCCACCTCTACCCCTGCACGCTGCGCGATTACTCCGACGGCGGCGTGGGCATTGAGATGCGAGTGGAAAACGCGTTGAAAGACGGCGACAAAGCCTCGCTGCTGCTCAAGCGTGGCCAGCAGGAGTACAGCTTCCCCTGCGTGGTGACGCGCGCCTTCGGCAACAAGGTGGGGGTGCGTCTGGTCAGTCTCTCTACCCGTGAACACATCGATTTCATTCAGTGCACCTTCGCCCGCGCCGATACCTGGGCGCTGTGGCAGGACGGGTTCCCTGAAGACCGGCCGATCGAAAGCCTGCGCGACGTGCTGGCGCTGGGCTTCCGGGGCTATGTGCGCATGGCGGACTACGCGCCGCCGCTGGTGCGCGGTTTGCTGGTCGGGGTCACGTCGCTGACCGCCTGGGTCGTGTCGTTTATTCCGCGCGGCGTCGGCAGGGATCCGACCTTGGGTCAACAAGAAACAGTGGGTTAGCTGCGAGTTCAACCGCCCGCTCACTCGCCCGGTGAACAGGCTCCAACATTGATGATGATACGATGACGCGAAAAATAACCTGGTTAACTGCTCTGGCCTTAGGCATCAGTACCCTGTCGCAGGCCGAAACCGCCACCGCGCCGACCGTGGCGGCCCAGCCGCCGATCGCCGCGGCGGCCGATACGGCGACCGCGCCACCGCTGGCCACCGCACCGCAGGATCCGAATGCGCCGGTGCGCGACGTATCGCTGTCGTTTGCGCAGATAGCGCCGCCGCCGGGCACCTTTGTTCTGCGCGGTACCCGGCCGGACGGACAGATCGAATTCGGCGTGCGCAGCGATGAGGTGGTCTCGCAGGCGATGCTCGATATGGAGTTTACGCCGTCACCGGCGCTGATCCCGGTGGAGTCGCACGTCAAGGTCTATCTGAACGACGAACTGATGGGCGTAACTACCCTCGCCAAAGAGCAACTGGGCAAGCCCAATCGCATCCAGATGGCGATCGATCCGCGCTATATCACCGATTTTAACCGCGTCCGGCTGGTGTTCGTCGGTCATTATCAGAACATCTGCGAAAACCCGGCCAGCACCTCGCTGTGGCTCGACGTCAGCAAGTCCAGCGCGCTGAAGCTGCGTTTCCAGACGCTGCCGGTGAAAAACGAGCTGTCGCACTTCCCTGAGCCGTTCTTCGACAGCCGTGACAATCGGCCGCTGACGCTGCCGATGGTGTTCGCCGGCCAGCCTGACCTCACCCAGCAGCGCGCGGCGGGTATTCTGGCCTCCTGGTTCGGCAGCAAGGCGCAGTGGCGCGGGCAATCCTTCCCGACGCTTTACAACGCGCTGCCGACGCAGCACGCGGTGGTGTTCGCCACCAACTCGCAGCGCCCGGATTTCCTGCGCGATTATCCGGCGGTCAACGGCCCGACGGTGGAGATGATCAGCCACCCCGACAATCCGTACGTCAAACTGCTGTTGATTCAGGGGCGTGACGACAACGATTTGATCACCGCGGTGAAGGGCATCGCGCAGGGCAACATTCTGTTCCGCGGCCAGAACGTGACGGTGGACAAGGTGGAACAGCTCGCGCCGCGCCAGCCTTACGACGCGCCGAACTGGGTGCGCACCGATCGGCCGATGACCTTCGCCGAGCTGCAGCAATATGCCGAACAGCTGCAAACCAGCGGCATCGAGCCTGGCCCGATTTCGCTGACCATGAACCTGCCGCCGGACCTGTTCCTGATCCGCAGCACCGGCATCGATATGCACCTGAAATACCGCTATACCGCGCCGCGCATTCAGGACGGTTCGCGGCTGAGCGTCAGCCTGAACAACCAGTTCGTGCAGGCTTACTCGCTGGTGCCGGAACACGAACAGGGCGCGCAGCTGCTGCGCCTGCCGTTGACGCAGGGGCTGCTCGACTCCGACAAGAACGTCAATATCCCGGCGCTGCGGCTGGGGGCTACCAACCAGCTGCGCTTTGACTTTGACTACACCACGCTGCTGGCCAGCGGCGCGGAAGGGCGCTGCGAAACCTATTCCTTCACGCAAAACCACGCGGTGATCGACGGTGCGTCTACCATCGATTTCTCCGGCTACCGCCACTTTATGGCGATGCCGGACCTGCGCGCCTTCGCCAACGCCGGCTTCCCATTCAGCCGCCTGGCGGATCTGTCGCAAACGCTGGTGTTGGTGAACCAGAAACCGCAGCCGGCGCAGGTCAGCGCGCTGCTGAACGCGCTGGGTGTGATCGGCGCGCAAACCGGTTATCCGGCGCTGGCCTTCACGCTGAGCGACGACTGGTCGCAGGCCAAGGATCGCGACGACGACATCCTGATGGTCGGCACCATTCCGCCGGCGCTGCGCGACGACAAGAAAATCAGTCTGCTGGTGGACGCGACCCAAAGCTGGGTGAAACAGCCGACGCGGCAGCCGCCGCTGCCGAGTGCGGAAGTGCTGGCAGAGGACACCAAGCCGGACAGCAAGACCACCGTCAGCTCCGAGGGCGCAATGTCGGCGATCATCGGCGTACAGTCGCCGTTCAACGACCAGCGCAGCATCGTGGCGCTGTTGGCGGACAGCCCGCGCGGCTATGAGCTGCTCAACAATGCCCTGCTGGACAGCGGCAAGCGCGCCGCGGTGTTTGGTTCGGTGGCGGTGATCCGCGAATCAGGGGTCAACAGCCTGCGCGTCGGCGATATTTACTATGTCGGCCACCTGCCGTGGTGGGAGCGGCTGTGGTATGCCCTCTCCACCCATCCGGTCCTGCTGGCGGTGATCGCGGTGGTGCTGGTGGTGATCCTGGGGCTGATGCTGTGGCGCGGCCTGAAGGCCTTCAGCCGGCGTCGTCTGGCGCCTGAAGATCGGGATTGACGGCGGTGAGCGCGATGCTGCAACGCCTGTCGCTCGGCATGCTGCTGCTGTGTGCGTTCAGCGCGGCGGCGGTCTGCGAGTGGCCGGGCTGGCAACAGTACAAGCAATTCTACATCAGCCCGCAGGGGCGGGTGATCGATCCGAGCAGTCCGAACAAGATCACCACCTCCGAGGGACAGAGTTACGGCCTGTTCTTCGCTCTGGTGGCCAACGACCGGCCGACCTTCGATCGGCTGTTGGCCTGGACGGAGAACAACCTGGCGGCGGGCGATCTCAGCGCCCGTTTGCCCGCCTGGCTGTGGGGCGAGAGCGACGACAAGCAGTGGAAGGTGCTGGACGCCAACTCGGCGTCAGATGCCGATCTGTGGATCGCTTATAACCTGCTCGAAGCCGGCCGCCTGTGGAAAAGCCGGCGTTATCAAACCCTGGGAACGCTGCTGCTGCAACGCATCGGCCGCGAGGAAGTGGCCGACATCCCCGGCCTGGGCCTGATGTTGCTGCCGGGCAAAGTCGGGTTTGTGGCGGAAGATCGCTGGCGGCTGAACCCCAGCTACCTGCCGCCGCAGCTGCTGGCGCGTTTTGCGGCGCTGAACGGCCCGTGGCGCGCGATGCGCCAGGTCAATCAGCGGCTGTGGCTGGACAGCGCGCCGCACGGCTTCTCACCGGACTGGGTGGTGTGGCGAGTCGGCACCGGCTGGCAGCCGGATACCGTCAAGCCGAACGTCGGCAGCTACGACGCGATTCGGGTCTATCTGTGGGCCGGCATGCTGGCGGACGACGATGAGCATAAGGCGGCGCTGCTCGCACGCTTCCAGCCGATGGCGCAGCTCACCGCCAAACAGGGTGTGCCGCCGGAGAAAACCGATACCGCCAGCGGCAAAACCACCGGTGACGGCCCGGTCGGCTTTTCCGCCTCAATGCTGCCGATGTTGGCGACGCAGGCCGAGGCGCTGGCGACACAGCGGCAACGCATCAGCGAACATCCGCCGGGTGACGACGCTTATTTCAGCGCCTCGCTGACGCTGTTCGGTCAGGGGTGGGATCAACAACGTTATCGCTTTAATCGTCAGGGTGAATTGCAACCCTCGTGGGACGGCCAATGCACAACTTCAAAATAAACTGGCTGAATTTGATTCCGCTGAGCCTGGCGATGCTGCCGCAGGCGCGCGCCGCGGAGGCCGTGGCCCCGGAGCAGTGGCTGCTGGAGCAGGTGCGCATTGGCGAGGCCGGCAACAAGGACGATCTGGTGCGCCAGTCGCTGTACCGGCTCGAGCTGATGGATCCGAATAACCCGGACGTGATCGCCGCGCGTATGCGTTTGGCGCTGCGGCAGGGCAACATGGCGCTGGCGCAACAGCAGTTGGACAAGCTGAAAACTCTCGCGCCGCAGTCCAGCGCCTATCGCCAGGCGCAAATGAACATGCTGCTGACCCAGCCGGAAACCCGGCAAAAGCTGCAGCAGGCCCGCCTGATGGCGACCGCCGGCCGGCTGCCGGAGGCCAAGGCGCAGTACGATGCGCTGTTCCACGGCGAGCCGCCGACGCTCGATCTGGCGGTGGAGTATTGGCGGCTGGTGGCGCGTTTGCCGGGGCAGGAGGCGAAGGCGTTAAAGCAGTTGCAGGCGCTGGACCAGCAATATTCCGGCAACGTGGCGCTGCGCATGTCGCTGGCGCGTATGCTGTTCAGTCAGAATCAGGACGCGCAGGCCTATGAACTGCTGCAGAAGATCGCCGCCGATCCGGCCGGGCGCGGCGATGCCGCCGATCTGTGGCTGGACAAGGTCAAAGCGATGCCGGTCAGCGCGCAAAGCGTGGCGGCGCTCAACCGTTTCCTCGGCGTGTTCGACACCGGCGATCAGGCGACCCGCGCCCGTGAAGAGCTGGCCAGACAGCAGAAACTGTTGGCCGATCCGGCTTATCAGGCGCGGGTGCGCGGCCTGGCACAGGTGGATAAAGGCGGCAGCCGGGCGGCCATTCCGGCGTTGCAAAAGGCGTTGGCGGCGACGCCGAACGACGCCGAGGTGCTGGGCGCGCTCGGCCAGGCCTATTCACGCGCCGGTGACCGCCCGCAGGCGCTGAAGCTGTTTCGCCAGGCGCTGGCGGCCGACAAGAATGGCTACGGCAGCGGCAAATGGCAAAGCCTGATCAAGAGCACCGGCTACTGGCTGGCGATCGACGAGGGCGACAAAGCGCTCAAGGCCGGCAATCTCGCGCTGGCCCGGCAGAAATATCAGCAGGCGCGCCAGCTCGACGACAGCGACGGCGATGCGTTTATCGGCCTGGGCGATGTGGCGGTGGCGAGCAAGGATGACGCCGCGGCGGAAGGGTTTTATCAGCAGGCGTTGCGGCGCGACCCCGGCAACGGCAGCGCGCTGCGCGGCCTGGTGAATATCTATCAACGGCAGTCGCCGGAAAACGCGCTGGCCTACCTCAGCGGCCTGCCGCGCAGCCAACAGGCCAAGCTGCGCAGCACCCTCGACGGGCTGCGGCTCGATATGTTGAAACAGCAGGCGGAGGCGCTGGCGGCGCAGCAGCAGTGGCAGCAGGCGGCGGACATCTATCGCCGCGCTCAGGCGATGGATCCCGACGATGTCTGGCTGACCTATCGCTACGCGCAGGCGCTGCGTCAGGCCGGGCAGCCGCAGCAGGCGGACGCTCTGTTCCGGCAGCTGGCGCAGCGTCAGCACGCCAACCCGCAGCTGACCTACGCCTATGCGCTCTATCTTTCCGGCAGCGATCGCGACCGGCAGGCGCTGGCGCAGCTCAATACGCTGCCTGCGGCGCAATGGAACGACAACATGCGCGAACTGGCGCAGCGGCTGAAAATGCAGGCGATAATCGAACAGGCTGAACGGCTACGGGCGGCCGGTGACGAACCGGCGGCGGAAGCCTATCTGCGTCGGCAGCCGGCGGACACCCGCATCGATTTGCTGCTCGCCGACTGGGCGCTGGCGCGCGGGGAGTATGCGGCGGCGCTGGACGACTATCAGCGGGTGAAACGCCGTGAACCGAACAACCCGGATGCGCAGCTGGGCGAGATCGAAGCCTATGTGGCGCAAGGGGATCTGGACGCGGCGCGCCAGCGGCTGAAAACCGAACCGCAGCCGCAAGACGCTTCGCTCAACAGCCAACGGCGGGTTGCCAACGCCTGGAGTGCGGTCGGCGATGCGCAGCAGGCCGACGCGCTCTTCGGCCGGCTGAAAACGGCGGCGGCTTCAGAACCCGTCGGGCAGACCAAGGCGCTGATCTACCGTGACGCCGCCCGTCTGGAGCGGGCTCAGCAACAGCCTGAGCGGGCGCAGCAGGATTTCCGGCAGGCGATGGTGGCCGGCGGCATCACGCCGACGCTGCCGCAGGATAATGACAGCTACACTTATTTGACGCGCAATAACGCGGGCGACGACTGGCTGAAACGCGGCATCCGCTCCGACGCCGCGGATCTGTATCGACAGCAGGACGTGAACGTCACACTCGATCACGATTACTGGCGCTCGAGCGGCACCGGCGGCATTTCCGATTTCAATGCGCACGACACCATGCTGCAGGTGGACATGCCGCTGTATGACGGGCGCGCCTTCTTGCGCACCGACACCGTGCAGCTGGATGCCGGCCGCTTCTCGACCGACGGCAGCGGCCACTATTACGAGACCTTCGGCACTTGCAACACGCAAGGGTGCCGCGGCGATGAACACCAGAAAACCACCGGCACCAGCGTGGCGGCCGGCTGGAAAAACGATCGCTGGGCCGCCGATATCGGCACGACGCCGATGGGCTTTGAGGTGGTCGACTGGACCGGCGGCCTGGCCTACAGCGGCGACTGGAACCACATCGGCTGGACGCTGGCGGCCTCGCGGCGGCCGATCTCCAGCTCGCTGCTGGCGTTCGGCGGTGCCAAAGATCCGAACACCGGTACCACCTGGGGTGGCGTGCGCGCCACCGGCGTCAGCCTGAGCGCCAGCTACGATCGCGGCGAGGCGAACGGCGTGTGGGCCGATCTCAGCGCGCACCAGATTACCGGCAAGAATGTGGCGGACAACCAGCGGCAGCGGTTGATGGTCGGTTACTACTACAAGCTGATCAACGAAGACAATCGCCGCCTGAGCGTCGGGCTCAATACCATGCTGTGGCATTACCAGAAGGATTTGAGTGGTTATTCGCTGGGGCAGGGCGGCTATTACAGCCCGCAGCAATATCTGTCTCTGTCGCTGCCGGTCAACTACCGTCAGCGCACCGAGAACTGGTCGTGGGAGCTGGGCGGTTCGGTTTCGCTGTCCCATTCCAAAACCGACAGCCAGCGCCGTTATCCACTGCAGGGGCTGATCCCGGATTCGTTGCCCGATAAGTTCGCCGTCGAGGACGGCAGCTCCTCAAGCGGCGTCGGTTATACCCTGCGGGCAATCGTCGAACGCCGTCTCAGTTCGCACTGGACGCTCGGCGCCGGCATCGACATTCAACAGGCGAAGGACTATACGCCGAGCCACGCGTTGATTTATCTGCGCTATTCCCTGGCCGGCTGGCAGGGGGATCTCGATTTGCCGCCGCAGCCGTTGACGCCTTACGCCGACTTTAAGTAGTCGGAAGAGGAAAGATTCGGAGTGTCGGACGCCGGGGAGTTTTGTTACCCTGTGTCCGGGTCGTGTTTGTTCGCTTTAGGAAAAGACTGAAACCCGCGATTTTCTTGGTTTTGCCTGCGGCATAGCCAGATAAAAACAGCCGATGATCGAGTATACTCAGCCCGGTTCGAGGGGGCGGGTGAGAGTCAGCCCCCTTTTTGTTTTAGCCCGATTTCACGGAGAGCAGGTTTGCGGGTCAGGCGTTCGTTAACGATTAAGCAGATGGCGACAGTGTCCGGCGTGGCGCTGGTCACGATCTGCATCTTTATCGTGATCCAGTTATTCCACTTTGTGCAGCAGCGCAGGGATGACTACGCCCAGCAACTGGAGAATATCGCTCACTCCGTGCGCCAGCCGCTGGCGGAAGCGGTGCTGCGGATGGACGTGCCGGAAGCCAAAAGGGTGCTGAACACCCTGTTGCCGGTCGGCATTCTTAGTCGGGCGGATATCGTCTTGCCGAACGAGTTTCAGGCGCTGCACGCCAATTTCCCGCCGGAGCGGCCGGTGCCGACGCTGATCGCCCGGCTGTTTGAACTGCCTATCCAAATTTCCGTGCCGCTCTATTCGCTGGAACGGGTGCCGGCCAACCAGCAGCCGCTGGCCTATCTGGTGCTGCAGGCCGATTCGTTCCGCATGTACCAGTTTATCCTCAGCATTTTGTCGACCATGCTGTCGACCTACCTGCTGCTGGCGCTGATCCTGTCGGTGGCCATCACCTGGTGCATGAACCGGTTGATGGTGCACCCGCTGCGCGCGATGGCCAAAGAGCTGGAGAACATCTCGCAGGACGAAGCGCCCTATCACCAACTGATGCTGCCGGCGCTGCACCAGGACGACGAGCTCGGCCTGCTGGTGCGCAACTACAACCGCAATCAACAGACGTTGGCCAAGGCGCATGCCGACATGAGCCGCCTGAGCACCCGCCACCCGGTGACCGAATTGCCAAATCCGGCGTTGCTGAACGCGTTGCTGGAACAGCATATCGCCTCCAGCCTGCGCCCCGAGCGTTTTAACCTGTTGGTGATCGGCATCGAGACGCTGCATGAAGCGTCTGGCGTGATGAGCCCGGCGATGCGTGAAGCGTTGCTGCTGGCGTTGGCGAAGAAGCTGCGCGGCTGCATCGACGAAAACGGCGTGCTGGCACAGCTGAGCAATACCGAATTCGCCATTCTGGCCAAGGGCATCGAGCGGCCGTTCCACGCCATGCAGCTGGCGCGGCGTATCATGGCGGAGATCAACGCGCCGTTGATGCTGGAAGGTTTGGCGCTGCGGCCCAACGCCAGTATCGGCATCGCGCACTACCTCAATCAGGGGGAGAGTGCGGAACAGCTGCTGCGCAGCGCCACCTCGGCGATGATGTCCGCGCACCGCGAAGGAAAAAATCAAATCCTGTTCTTCGAGCCCAGCCTGACGGAACGCACGCAGAAGCGGTTGACCCAGGAGAGCGAGATCTTGCACGGCATCGAGCAGCGGCATTTCACGCTGTTCCTGCAGCCGCAGATCGACATGCAGTCCAACGAGGTGATCGGCGCCGAAGCGCTGCTGCGTTGGCAGCAGTATGACGGCAGCTATACCCTGCCGGCCGACGTTATCCCGCTGGCGGAAGAGCTGGGTGTGATCGTGCCTCTCGGCAACTGGGTGTTGGAAGAGTCCTGCCGCATCCTGGCGGACTGGCAGCAACGCGGCATTGCGCTGCCGCTGGCGGTCAACGTTTCCGGTATTCAGATGCAACATGAGGCGTTTGTTCCGCATCTGAAAAACCTGCTGGCGCAGTATCGGATCGATCCGCGCAAGCTGCTGCTGGAGATCACCGAGACGGTACGCATCGACGATCTCGACCACGCGCTGGCGCTGCTGCGTGAGCTGCACGATCTGGGATTGTCTATCGCGCTAGATGACTTCGGCATGGGCTACTCCAGCCTGGAGTACCTGAACCGGTTGAAATCCCTGCCGATCGATTTGATCAAAATCGACCGCAGCTTCATTCAGGGGCTGCCGGCCGACGATGCGATGGCGCGTATCGTCAGTTCGATCTCCGAAGTGCTGGCGTTACCGGTGATGGCCGAAGGCGTGGAAAACGCCGGGCAGCGCGACTGGCTGCTGCAGCACGGCATTCGCAGCGGGCAAGGATTCCTGTTCGCCCGGCCGCTGCCGCGCGAAGCGTTCGAAGCCGAGTTTTGCCGCGCGGCGCCGTGAGCGCCGCGTGACCTTTCAGGTACTTTTCCCCGTCCGAAAATCGCCATTCTTCATATACCTCTTTTGCGTTAGTGCAAACAAAGGCTTACGCAATTTTCAGCTTTGCACCTCGACTGACGCGTTTCAGCTCTTAAATTCACATCAACCCGCAAGGGCGGGTGCAACAAATTATTTCCATGTTGTTAAGTGGGTGTTATTTTCCGCGCAAGCAATGAACAGGCTGGATTTTTAGACTGCTGCCTGGTGCGTGTCTTCCCCCCATAGGATGTTCATATGAAAACAACGATCTTTAAGAGCCTCTATTTTCAGGTACTGACGGCGATCACGCTGGGTATCCTGCTTGGCCATTTCTACCCTGACCTCGGCGCCGAGATGAAACCTCTGGGCGATGGCTTCGTCAAACTGATCAAGATGATCATCGCACCGGTGATCTTCTGCACCGTGGTGACCGGCATCGCCGGCATGGAAAGCATGAAGGCGGTGGGGCGCACCGGCGCCATCGCGCTGCTGTATTTTGAAATCGTCAGCACCATCGCGCTGATTATCGGTCTGGTGATCGTCAACCTGGTGCAACCGGGCGCCGGCATGAACGTCGATCCCGGCACGCTGGACGCCAAGGCGGTGGCGGTCTACGCCGAGCAGGCACAGCAGCAGGGCATCATTCCGTTCCTGCTGGACATCATCCCCGGCAGCGTGATCGGCGCGTTCGCCAGCGGCAACATTCTTCAGGTGCTGCTGTTCGCGGTACTGTTCGGCTTCGCCCTGCATCGTCTGGGCGACAAAGGGCAGCTGATCTACAACGTGATCGACAGCTTCTCGCGGGTGATTTTCGGCATCATCAACATGATCATGCGCCTGGCGCCGCTGGGGGCCTTCGGCGCTATGGCGTTTACCATCGGTAAATACGGTGTCGGCACCCTGGTGCAACTCGGCCAACTGATCGTGTGCTTCTATATCACCTGCATCCTGTTCGTGGTGGTGGTGCTGGGCAGCATCGCCCGCGCCAACGGCTTCAGCATCTTCAAATTCGTCAACTACATCAAAGAAGAGCTGCTGATCGTGCTGGGGACCTCGTCGTCCGAATCCGCGCTGCCGCGCATGCTGGATAAAATGGAGAAGCTGGGCTGCAAGAAATCAGTGGTGGGTCTGGTTATTCCGACCGGGTACTCCTTCAACCTGGACGGCACCTCTATCTACCTGACCATGGCCGCGGTGTTTATCGCGCAGGCGACCAATACCCACATGGACATCATGCATCAGATTACCCTGCTGGTGGTGCTGCTGCTTTCCTCCAAAGGGGCGGCGGGTGTCACCGGCAGCGGCTTTATCGTGTTGGCCGCCACCATCTCCGCCGTCGGCCACCTGCCGCTGGCCGGCCTGGCGCTGATCCTCGGCATCGACCGCTTCATGTCGGAAGCCCGTGCGTTGACCAACTTGGTGGGCAACGGGGTGGCGACCGTGGTGGTGGCAAAATGGTGTAACCAGCTGGATGAAAAACAGCTGAAAGACACGCTGAACAACAAAAACTCCGGCGCGGACAAAACGCTGCCTTCCGCCTGATATCGGCGGTAAATCACCGGCCGCATCCGCGGCCGGTGAGGTTCTTCCTCTGCCTCGTAACGATTTTTTGCATTAAAAACCCCGCAATCCATTATTTTTCACTCTAATGAGTGACATCCGCAAAGGCGCGCGGTCTAACACGGTGGTACACTTTCTGCTTTCCGCCCCACCGTGAAACTCAGGGCGTATTTTTATGATTCCATTGAATGGAATACACGCATTTGCATAAGAAATTGGATAGTCATTAAGTAGGGGTTCACATGCAGGGCACCAGAATTCATCTTATAGTTGGTGGGTTGCTATTGGCTGCAGCCAGTAGCAGCGTGCAGGCTGAAGCACTACAACCCGACCCTGCCTGGCAGCAGGGGGCGTTGGCCAACGGGTTTTCATGGCAGATTCTCGATACGCCGCAGCGGCCGAGTGACCGCGTTGAACTGCGGCTGATCGTCAATACCGGCTCTTTGGTGGAGTCTTCTCAGCAGACCGGCTTTGCCCATCTGCTGCCGCGGCTGGCGTTGGCGCGTAGCGAAAGCTTCACGGCCCCGCAGCTGCGCGCCCTGTGGCAGCAGAGCGTGGACAACGAGCGGCCGCTGCCGCCGGCTATCATCTCGTATGATTTCACCATGTATAACCTCAGTCTGCCGAACAACCGGCCCGACCTGCTGAAAGAAGCGCTGGCCTGGCTGGCAGATACCACCGGCAAATTGGCGATCGACGAGCATACGGTGCATGCGGTGATGAATTCCAGCATCAATCCGGTCGGCACTTTCCCGCCTAATACCCAAGACGTCTGGTGGCGTTACCGCCTGAAAGGCTCGACGCTGCTGGCGCACGATCCGGCGCAGCCGGCAAAACGGCCGGTCAACCTCGAGCAGCTGAAGAAATTCTACCAACAGTGGTATACCCCGGATGCCATGACGCTGTTCGTGGTCGGCAAGGTTGACAGCCGCAGCCTGGGCGAGCAGATCAACAAGGCGTTCTCGCCGCTGCAAGGCAAACGTGAAACCCCGGCCCCGATGCCGACGCTGACACCGCTGCCGCAGCAGCCGGTGAGCCTGATCAGCGAGCAGGTGAAACAGGATACGCTGTCGATCATGTGGGATTCGCCGTGGCACCCGATTCGCGATTCGCAGAGCCTGCTTCGTTACTGGCGTGGCGATCTCGCCCGCGAGGCGCTGTTCTGGCATCTCCAGCAGACGCTGGAAAAAAGCGAACAGAAGAGCCTGCATCTGGGCTTTGACTGCCGCGTGCAGTATCAACGAGGGCAGTGCGCCATTCATCTGGATACGCCGAACAACAATCTGAACGGCAGCCTGGGCTTTATTGCCCGCGAGCTGGCCAACGTGCGTGACAACGGCCTGTCGAAAGAAGAATTCGATGCGTTGCTGGCGCAGAAAAACGATCAGCTGAGCAAGCTGTTCGCGACCTACGCCCGCACCGACACCGATGTGCTGATGAGCCAGCGTCTGCGCTCGCAACAGAGCGGGGTGGTGGATATCGCGCCGGAGCTGTATCAGAAGCTGCGCCAGGAGTTCCTGTCCAGCCTGACGCTGGAGACGCTGAATCAGGCGCTGAAGCTGCAGCTTTCTCAGGAGGCGACGCTAGTGCTGATGCAGCCGAAGGGCGAGCCGGAAATGAGCATGAAGCAGCTGCAGGAAACCTATGACGGCATCATGATGCCGGCGCCGGCGGTGGTGACGGAAGAAGCCAAGCCGGCCGACGCCGCGGTGGCAGCGCCGGCGACGGACGCCAGCGCGCAGTAATTCGCCGCAGGGGGCTCAGGCCCCCTCAGTTGCGGTACAGCACCTTGATGATGTGGTAACCGAACTGGGTTTTGACCGGGCCGTAAGGTTTGAGCAGCGGGATGCTGAACACCGCTTTATCGAACGCCGGCACCATCGCGCCTTTGTTGAACTCGCCCAGCGAGCCGCCGTTACGTTTTGACGGGCAGCTCGAGTATTTGCGCGCCAGCGTGTCGAAGCTGACGCCGCGCTTCAGCTTGGCCAGCAGCTCGTTGGCCAGCTTTTCATTGTCTACCAGAATGTGCAGGGCGCACGCCGTTTTTGCCATGGTATTGCCTTTGTCGATGCGAAAATTGCGCTGATTATACCCGCTAAATCTCGTCGGCGCTTTCTGCTACAATTCCCTTCCACGTTTTACAGCCGAGCAAGCCAGCACCATGCGATTAAACCCCAGCCAACAACAAGCCGTCGAATTCGTTACCGGGCCCTGCCTGGTGTTGGCCGGTGCCGGTTCCGGCAAGACGCGCGTTATCACCAACAAGATAGCCCACCTGATCCACCACTGCGGCTACCAGGCGCGGCACATCGCCGCCGTGACCTTTACCAACAAGGCCGCGCGCGAGATGAAAGAGCGCGTGTCGCAAACCCTGGGGCGCAAAGAGGCGCGCGGGCTGATGATTTCCACCTTCCATACCCTGGGGCTGGAGATCATCAAGCGGGAATACGTGGCGTTGGGGATGAAATCCAACTTCTCGCTGTTCGACGACCAGGATCAGCTGGCGCTGTTGAAAGAGCTGACCGAAAAGTGGCTGGAAAGCGATAAAACGCTGGTGGCGCAGCTGATTTCGACCATCTCCAACTGGAAAAACGACCTGATCGATCCCCAGCGGGCGGCGGAGCTGGCGCGCTCGGAGCGCGACAAGCTGTTCGCCCACTGCTACGGCCTGTACCACGCCCATATGCGGGCGTGCAACGTGCTGGACTTCGACGACCTGATCCTGTTGCCAACGCTGCTGTTGCAACGCAACGAAGAGGTGCGCGAACGCTGGCAGCAGCGCATCCGCTACCTGTTGGTGGATGAATACCAGGATACCAACACCAGCCAGTACGAGCTGGTGAAGCTGTTAGTGGGCAACCGCGCGCGCTTTACCGTGGTGGGTGACGATGACCAGTCGATCTACTCCTGGCGCGGCGCGCGGCCGCAGAACCTGGTGCTGCTGAAGGAGGATTTCCCGGCGCTGCAGGTGATCAAACTGGAGCAAAACTACCGTTCCAGCGAGCGCATTCTGAAGGCGGCCAATATCCTGATCGCCAATAACCCGCACGTGTTTGAAAAACGGCTGTTTTCCGAGCTGGGGTATGGCGAAGAGCTGAAAGTGGTGACTGCCAACAACGAGGAGCACGAAGCCGAGCGGGTGGTGGGGGAGCTGATCGCCCACCACTTCGTGAAAAAGACCAACTACGGCGACTATGCGATCCTGTACCGCGGCAACCACCAGTCGCGGGTGTTTGAAAAGATGCTGATGCAGAACCGCATTCCGTACAAGATTTCCGGCGGCACCTCGTTCTTCTCGCGCCCCGAGATCAAGGATCTGCTGGCCTACCTGCGCGTGCTGACCAACCCGGAGGACGACAGCGCCTTCCTGCGCATCGTCAATACCCCCAAGCGCGAGATCGGCCCGGCGACGCTGCAGAAGCTCGGCGAATGGGCCAACCAGCGCAACAAGAGTTTATTCCACGCCAGTTTCGATCTGGGGCTGAGCCAGCACTTGACCGGGCGCGGGCTGGAATCGTTGCAGCGCTTCACCCATTGGCTGGGCGGCATCGCCCAACAGGCGGAGCGTGAGCCGGTGGCGGCGGTGCGCGATCTGATCCGCGGCGTGGATTATGAAAGCTGGCTGTTTGAAACCTCGACTAGCCCGAAGGCCGCCGAAATGCGGATGAAGAACGTCAACACGCTGTTCGGTTGGATGACGGAGATGCTGGAAGGCAACGATTTGGACGAGCCGATGACGCTGACCCAGGTGGTGACGCGCTTCACCCTGCGCGACATGATGGAGCGCGGCGAAAGCGAAGAAGAACTGGATCAGGTACAGCTGATGACGCTGCACGCCTCCAAGGGGCTGGAGTTCCCTTACGTGTTCCTGGTGGGCATGGAAGAGGGCCTGCTGCCGCACCAGAGCAGCATTGACGAAGACAATGTCGACGAAGAGCGGCGTCTGGCCTATGTGGGGATCACCCGCGCGCAAAAAGAGCTGATCTTCACCCTGTGCCGCGAGCGCCGTCAGTACGGTGAGCTGGTGCGGCCGGAGCCGAGCCGCTTCCTGCTGGAGTTGCCGCAGGACGATTTGGCGTGGGAAACCGAGCGCAAAGTGGTGAGCCCGCAGGAGCGGATGCAGAAAGGGCAGAGCCATCTGGCCAATATCCGCGCCCAGCTGGCCAAGGCCAAAGGCGGGAATTAAAAAGACAGGGCGCTCATCGCGCCCTGGTCATTTCAACGTTGTTCTTCCAACCGCAGCGTCCAGTGGACGTAGCTCTGCCAGTGGCTTTCCTGCTCCAGCGCCTCGGCGCGCAGCGGATGCTGTTCCAGCCACCCCGGCGGCAAAATCACCGTCAGTTCATCGTCCTGATTGGCGCGTAAACGCACCGCCGGCAGCGTGTCGTCGCGGCGGCGGCTGGCGAAGATGATCGCCAGGCGCAAAATGCGGCACAGACGCTGCGCGGTGCGCGGCGGCAGGGCGTTTTGCTGGTTCAACAGCGACAGGTCGAGAGGGTTGCTCTGGTTTTGCAGCAGGGTGGCCAGCAGTTTTTTCTGCGCCGGGGTAAAGCCGGGTAAGTCCAGATGGCGGATCAGGTAGGCGGCGTGTTGCGGCGCCTGCTTGAAATCGACGCTGAGGCCGAGTTCGTGGATCAGGCTGGCGCTGTGCAATAGCTCGCGACATCGTGCGTCCAACTGCCATTCGTTGGCGACCTGCTGCGAGAAATTGGCGGCGAGCTGGCTCACGCGTTCGGCCTGCTCGGTATCGATCAGGTAACGGCGCTGCAGGTTGCGGATGGTGCGGATGCGAATATCCTGCTCCACCGGCAGATGCAGCATGCCGTAAACCAGGCCTTCACGCAGCGCTCCGCCGGCCAGCATCATGCTCTCGATGCCGAGCTCCTGGAAAATGGCCAGCAGAATGGACAGGCCGCTCGGGAAGACCAGCGCGCGCTCCAGCGTCAACCCTTCGATCTCCAGCTCTTCCAGCTTGCCGCACTGAATGGCACGCTGTTTCAACTGGCGCAGCTTGGGCAGGGTGATGCGTTCATCCATGCCTTGCGCCACCATGATCTCCTGCAGCGCTTGCACGGTGCCGGAAGCGCCGACGCAGATCTGCCAACCTTGCTGGCGCAGCTGCGGTGCGATCGGCCGCACCATTTCGCGCGCGGCCTGTTCGGCGCGCTCGAAGTTTTCTTGCCCGAGGTTGCGGTCGCTGAAGTAGCGCTCCAGCCAGGTAACGCAGCCCATCGACAGGCTATACAGCTGCGATGCCTGTGCGCCGGTGCCGGTGACCAGTTCGGTGCTGCCGCCGCCGATGTCGACGACCAGCCGCTGATCCGGCCCGCCGGTGGTGTGCGCGACGCCGTGATAAATCAGCCGTGCCTCTTCTTCGCCGCTGATCACCTGCACCGGGCAGCCGAGGATTTGCTCGGCGACCTGCAGGAACTCATCGGCGTTGGACGCCAGGCGCAGCGTGGCGGTGGCGACGACGCGGATCTGCTCGCGCGGAATGTCCTGCAGGCGTTCAGAGAACAGCCGCAGACACTGCCAGCCGCGCTGCATGGCCTCATGCGACAGGTGATTGTGCTGATCCAGCCCGGCCGCCAGGCGCACCTTGCGCTTGATCCGCGCCAGAGTCTGAATGCTGCCGGCCACCTCGCGCACCACCAACATGTGGAAGCTGTTGGAGCCGAGGTCGATGGCAGCATAAAGCGTGCTGGAGCTGAGCATGGCGATCAGCTCGGGCGTTTACGGTTGCTGCGCGGCGCGCCGCCGCGACGAGGCGCGGAGTTGCGACGTGGGCCGTTGCCGCCGCGCGGACGCGACAGGCGCTTCGGCGCCGGCAGATCGGTCAGCAGCGCATCGCTGTTGTACTTGCTCACCGGAATGCTGTGGTCGATATAGGTCTCGATCGCCGGCAGGTTGAGCGCGTACTCTTCACACGCCAGGCTGATGGAGTGGCCGCTGGCGCCTGCTCGGCCGGTACGGCCGATGCGGTGCACGTAGTCTTCGCAGTCGTCAGGCAGATCGTAGTTGAAGACGTGCGTGACGGCGGGAATGTGCAGACCGCGCGCGGCGACGTCGGTGGCGACCAGGATATCCAGGTTGCCCTTGGTGAAATCGTCGAGGATGCGCAGGCGTTTTTTCTGCGCCACGTCACCGGTCAGCAGGCCGACGCGGTGACCGTCGGCGGCCAGATGGCCCCAGATGTCTTCGCAGCGGTGCTTGGTGTTGGCGAAGATGATGGCGCGATCCGGCCACTCTTCTTCGATCAGCGTCTGCAGCAGACGCATTTTTTCTTCGTTGGACGGGTAGAACAGCTCTTCTTTAATGCGGTGGCCGGTTTTCTGTTCCGGTTCCACTTCAACATATTCGGCGTTGTTCATCTGCTCAAAGGCCAATTCGCGTACGCGATAGGACAGGGTAGCGGAGAACAGCATGTTCAGGCGTTGATCGGCCGTAGGCATACGGCGGAACAGCCAACGGATGTCTTTGATAAAGCCAAGATCGTACATGCGATCGGCTTCATCCAGCACGACAACCTGCATCGCGCCGAGATCGACATAGTTCTGCTTGGTGTAATCGATTAAACGGCCGGTGGTGCCAATCAGAATGTCCACGCCGCTTTCCAGCACTTTCAGCTGTTTGTCGTAGCCGTCGCCGCCGTAGGCCAGGCCCAGTTTGAGGCCGGTGCTCTGGGAGAGCGCTTCAGCATCGGAGTGGATTTGCACCGCCAGTTCACGCGTAGGCGCCATGATCAAGGCGCGCGGCTGATTGGTCTGGCGATCCTGTTTCGCCGGGTGAGTCAGCAAATAGTGAAAAGTAGACGCCAAAAACGCCAGCGTCTTTCCGGTACCGGTTTGCGCCTGACCTGCAACGTCACGCCCGGAGAGCGTGAGCGGCAATGCTAACGCCTGGATAGGCGTGCAATTGTGAAACCCTTTTTTCTCAAGGGCTTCAAGGACTAACGGGTGCAGGGCGAAGTCGGAAAACTTCTGTTCGGTCAAGTGTGTTTTGCTCATAGTGTGGTAGAATATCAGCTAACTATTGCTTTACGAAAGCACATCCGTTGAAATAAACGCGGTGCAATAAAATCACCTTGAGTTGGTTAATGCTACACCAACAAGGTAGACATAATCCTGTGGAGTAGAACATGAGCGATAAAATTATTCACCTGACTGACAGCAGCTTCGAAGCCGATGTGCTGAATGCGGAAGGGCCGATCCTGGTCGATTTCTGGGCTGAATGGTGTGGGCCGTGCAAGATGATTGCTCCGATTCTGGATGAGATTGCCGAAGAGTTCGAAGGCAAACTGACCATCACCAAGCTGAATATCGATCAGAACCCGGCTACCGCGCCTAAGTACGGTATCCGTGGTATCCCTACGCTGTTACTGTTCAAGAACGGTGAAGTGGCCGCGACCAAGGTTGGCGCGTTGTCCAAAGGTCAGCTCAAAGATTTCCTGAACGCGAATCTGTAATCGGGCGGGAAGCCCAGTATCAGGCGCCTGGCGGTGATGTTCAATTCACCGCTAGACGCCTGCCAAGAAGCGTGTTAAGTTTAACCACACTGCATATAGAACTTGCCCGAAGTTTTAAATCTAAAGAGTTTGAATCTAAAGCTATACTCTGTGTCGAACCACTGGCGTTGAAAGTAAACTGAACTCAGCCCGTGTTTTGGCAATCAAACGGTTTTGCAAAAATCATTTTTAAGGTACCTTCGATCTTCAACCGTCAATGCGTGCGCCCGATGTAAGCCATTTCTTACCGCGACGGCTCTGCGCCCGGTGATCGAACGTCCAGTAAACAGGCACGCATCTCGCTGCCATACCATTCACGATACAAGTTCGAGACATACCCCGAGTTTAAGAACCCACCACTATGAATCTTACCGAATTAAAGAATACGCCGGTTTCTGAGCTGATTACTCTCGGCGAAAATATGGGGCTGGAAAACCTTGCCCGCATGCGCAAGCAGGACATTATCTTCTCCATTCTGAAGCAACATGCGAAAAGCGGAGAAGATATCTTCGGCGACGGCGTGCTCGAGATATTGCAGGATGGATTCGGTTTCCTCCGCTCTGGAGACAGTTCCTACCTCGCCGGTCCCGACGACATCTATGTATCCCCTAGCCAAATCCGCCGCTTCAACCTCCGCACAGGTGACACCATTTCCGGTAAGATTCGTCCGCCAAAAGAAGGCGAGCGCTATTTTGCCCTGTTGAAAGTCAACGAAGTCAACTACGACAAGCCGGAAAACGCCCGCAGCAAGATCCTGTTCGAGAACTTGACGCCGCTGCACGCCAATTCCCGTCTGCGGATGGAGCGCGGCAACGGCTCGACCGAAGACCTGACGGCGCGCGTACTGGACCTGGCGGCACCGATTGGCCGCGGCCAGCGTGGCCTGATCGTGGCACCGCCGAAAGCCGGTAAAACCATGCTGCTGCAGAACATTGCGCAGAGTATCGCTTACAACCACCCAGACTGCGTGCTGATGGTGCTGCTGATCGACGAACGTCCGGAAGAAGTGACCGAGATGCAGCGCCTGGTGAAAGGTGAAGTGATCGCATCGACCTTCGACGAACCGGCTTCGCGCCACGTGCAAGTGGCCGAAATGGTAATCGAGAAGGCCAAACGCCTGGTTGAGCACAAGAAAGACGTGATCATTCTGCTTGACTCTATCACCCGTCTGGCGCGTGCCTACAACACTGTGGTACCGGCTTCCGGTAAGGTGCTGACCGGTGGTGTGGACGCCAACGCCCTGCATCGTCCGAAGCGTTTCTTCGGTGCGGCACGTAACGTGGAAGAGGGCGGCAGCCTGACCATCATCGCGACCGCGCTGGTTGATACCGGTTCTAAGATGGACGAAGTGATCTACGAAGAATTTAAAGGTACCGGCAACATGGAATTGCACTTGGCGCGTAAAATCGCCGAGAAACGCGTATTCCCGGCGATCGATTACAACCGCTCCGGTACCCGTAAAGAAGAGCTGCTCACCACCTCCGAAGAGCTGCAAAAAATGTGGATCCTGCGCAAAATCATTCACCCGATGGGTGAGATTGACGCGATGGAGTTCCTCATTAATAAGTTGGCGATGACTAAAACCAACGATGAATTCTTCGATATGATGAAACGCTCATAATTCGTTAAAAAATTCGCTGAACGCCACGCCTAGTCGTGGCGTTTTTCGCTTTTGGCAGATACGATAAGTAGCAGTAATGGAAAAGTAAGTTGTTTCCTCGACTTATTGAGAATTCATCTTGTTTGTCGGTCGGCGTTGCGTCGGTCGGCTTTGCTGCTGTCGTTTTGTCAGCCGATGCGAAGAAAATAGGCATGAATCACCGTTGTCATAGGAAATGACCGAAAGGTGGCGGGGGCCGATGGCACAAGCTATTGCCCGTGGTAAGCTGCCTTATCTTCTACAGAGATCTGTTAACTGTGAACTTACTCACTATGAGTACTGAAATTCTATTTGTTTTCCTGTTTTCTTTGGCTTTTCTCTTTGTTGCCCGCAAGGCGGCAAAACGTATTGGTCTGGTAGATAAACCCAATTATCGCAAACGCCATCAGGGGCTGATTCCTCTGGTCGGCGGTATTTCCGTTTATGCCGGATTGTGCTTCGCATTTTGGATCTCCGAACAGCCTATCGCGCACGCCAAGCTTTACCTCACCTGCGCCGGCATTCTGGTGTTTGTGGGCGCGCTCGACGATCGTTTTGACATCAGCGTTAAGATCCGCGCCCTGGTGCAGGCGTTGGTCGGCATCGCCATGATGGTGTTCGCCGGTCTGTATCTGCGCAGCTTCGGCCATGTGCTGGGCGACTGGGAGATGTTGCTGGGGCCGTTCGGCTATTTGGTGACGCTGTTCGCGGTATGGGCGGCGATCAACGCCTTCAACATGGTCGATGGCATTGATGGCCTGCTGGGTGGGCTGTCATGCGTTTCCTTCGGCGCGCTGGGTCTGTTGCTGTACCTGAGCGGTCACCATGAGATGGCGTTCTGGTGCTTTGCGATGATCGCCACCATCGTTCCCTATATTTTGCTCAACCTCGGCATCCTCGGCCGCCGTTATAAGGTGTTCATGGGGGATGCCGGCAGTACCCTGATCGGCTTTACCGCCATTTGGCTGCTGTTGCAAAGCTCGCAGGGCAAGGCACACTCGATTAACCCGGTGACTGCGCTGTGGATCATCGCTATTCCGCTGATGGACATGATAGCAATCATGTATCGTCGTTTACGCAAGGGGATGAGCCCCTTCTCTCCCGATCGTCAACATATTCACCACCTGATCATGCGCGCCGGCTTTACGCCACGGCAGGCTTTCGTATTGATCACCCTGGCGGCCGCATTGCTGGCGGCGGTGGGCGTGATCGGCGAACGCCTGACTTTTATCCCTGAGTGGGTTATGTTGGCATTATTCTTGCTTGCATTTTTCCTGTACGGTTACTGCATCAAGCGCGCCTGGCGGGTTGCGCGGTACATTAAGCGTATCAAGCGCCGGCTGCGGCGTTCGGGCGATAACAAGCAAGTACCTTAACCAGAGACCAGAGGCTTTTTGGCTGTGATGAATCCAGAAACAACGTCTGACAAGCATACCCCGGCGGTGGATAACGAACTCGATATCCGCGGCCTGTGCTGCACCCTGTGGCGCGGCAAACCGTGGATAATCGGCATTGCGGTGCTGTTCGCGGCGGTCGCGCTGATCGTCTCTTATCTGGTTAAGCAAGAATGGAGCGCGACCGCAATCACCGACAAACCCACAGTGAATGCGCTGGGCGGTTACTACTCCCAGCAACAGTTCCTGCGCAATCTGGATGTGCGCACGTTGCCGGCGGCGGCGGGCGATCAGCCGAGCATCGCGGATGAAGCGTACAATGAGTTCATCATGCAACTGGCGGCTTACGATACGCGTCGCGATTTCTGGCTGCAGAGTGATTATTACAAGCAACGTCAGGAAGGGGATGCCCGCGCCGATGCGGCGCTGCTCGACGAGCTGATCAACAACATCCTGTTCACGCCGCGTGACGACAAAAAAGTCCCGAACGACGGCGTGAAGCTGACGGCGGAAACCGCCGCGGACGCCAACCGCCTGCTGCGTCAATACGTGGCTTTCGCCAGCCACCGTGCTGCTCTGCACCTGAACGAAGAGATCCAAGGGGCATGGGCCGCTCGCACCACCTCGATGAAGGCGCAGGTCAAGCGTCAGGAAGCGGTGGCAGAGTCGGTTTACAAGCGCGAGCTGAATACCACGCAGCAGGCGCTGAAAATCGCTGAAAGCCAGGGGATTAGCCGCACGCAAACCGACACTCCGGCCGAGCAACTGCCGGATTCTGATCTGTTCCTGCTGGGCCGGCCAATGCTGCAGGCACGTCTGGAAGGCCTGCAGGCCTCCGGCCCGACCTACGATCTGGATTACGATCAGAACCGCGCGATGCTGGCGACGCTGAACGTTGGCCCGACGTTGGATGAGAAGTTCCAGACCTATCGTTATTTGCGCACGCCGGAAGAGCCGGTAAAACGTGACAGCCCACGCCGGGTATTCTGGCTGATTCTGTGGGGCGCGATGGGCGCTTTGGTTGGCGCGGGTGTTGCCTTGGCGCGTCGGCCGCGTAGTTAAAAAATAATATAATAATCTGATGCAGGGCGCGTGAGCTCCCCATTCGCAGGCGGTGCCTGCGATTAACCGACCAAAAGAGATTCGCTGTGAAAGTGTTGACTGTTTTCGGCACCAGACCTGAAGCCATTAAAATGGCGCCGCTGGTACATGCACTGGCCCAGGATGAGGCCTTTGACGCAAGAGTCTGCGTAACGGCACAGCATCGTGAGATGTTGGATCAGGTATTGCGGTTGTTTGAGATCACGCCGGATTACGACCTGAACATCATGAAACCCGGCCAGGGGCTAACGGAAATCACCTGTCGCATCCTGGAAGGGTTGAAAGGGGTGCTGGAAGACTTCAAACCGGACGTGGTGCTGGTGCACGGCGATACCACCACCACGCTGGCGACCAGCCTGGCGGCGTTCTATCAACGCATCCCCGTTGGGCATGTCGAGGCCGGGCTGCGTACCGGCAATCTGTATTCTCCCTGGCCGGAAGAGGCCAACCGCAAACTGACCGGCCATCTGGCGATGTACCATTTCGCGCCAACCGAGAACTCGCGCCAGAATCTGTTGCGCGAGCTGCTGCCGGACAACCGCATTTTCGTGACCGGCAATACGGTAATCGACGCGCTGTTCTGGGTGCGCGACCGCGTGATGAGTGATGCTGCGCTGCGCGCGGGCCTGGCACAGCGTTACCCGTTCCTCGACGCCGACAAGAAACTGATCTTGGTCACCGGCCATCGCCGCGAAAGCTTTGGCGGCGGCTTTGAGCGGATTTGCAGCGCGCTGGCGGAGATCGCCAGCAATCACCCGGAAGTGCAGGTGGTGTATCCGGTGCATCTCAATCCAAACGTCAGTGAGCCGGTGAATCGCATTTTGAAAGGCATCGACAACGTCATGCTGATCGAACCGCAGGATTATCTGCCGTTTGTCTATTTGATGACCCAGGCTTACATGATCCTGACCGATTCCGGCGGCATTCAGGAAGAGGCGCCATCGTTAGGCAAACCGGTGCTGGTGATGCGCGACACCACCGAACGCCCGGAGGCGGTAGATGCGGGCACGGTGCGTCTGGTCGGCACCGATGTGGCCAAAATTGTTGAAGCGGTGACCCGGCTGTTGACGGACGAAAGCGAATATCACGCGATGAGTCGGGCGCACAACCCGTACGGTGACGGGCATGCCTGTCAGCGTATCCTCGAAGCTTTAAAGAATCATCAGGTGAAACTATGAGTTTTGACACTATTTCGGTTATCGGCCTGGGTTATATCGGCTTGCCAACGGCGGCGGCGTTTGCCTCCCGCAAGAAAAAAGTGGTGGGTGTAGATGTTAACCAACATGCGGTAGATACCATTAACCGCGGCGCGATCCACATCGTCGAGCCGGATCTGGATAAAGTGGTCAAGGACGCCGTCGACGGCGGGTTCCTGCAGGCGGTGACCAAACCACGGGCGGCCGATGCGTTCCTGATCGCAGTGCCTACCCCGTTCAAAGGCGATCACGAGCCGGATCTGGCCTATGTCGAAGCGGCGGCGAAATCGCTGGCGCCGGTGCTGAAAAAAGGCGATCTGGTGATCCTGGAGTCCACCTCGCCGGTGGGCGCCACCGAACAAATGGCAGAATGGCTGGCGCAGGCGCGCAGCGATCTCAGCTTCCCGCAGCACGCGGGTGAAGCGGCGGACGTGAATATCGCCTACTGCCCGGAGCGCGTGTTGCCGGGGCAGGTGATGGTGGAGCTGATTCAAAACGACCGCGTGATCGGCGGCATGACGCCGAAGTGCTCGGCGCGCGCCAGCGCGCTGTACAAGATTTTCCTCGAGGGCGAATGCGTGATCACCAATTCGCGCACCGCCGAGATGTGTAAGCTGACGGAAAACAGCTTCCGCGACGTGAATATCGCCTTTGCCAACGAACTGTCGCTGATTTGCGCCGAGCAGGGGATTAACGTCTGGGAGCTTATCCGCCTGGCAAACCGCCATCCGCGGGTGAATATTCTGCAGCCGGGGCCGGGCGTCGGCGGTCACTGCATTGCCGTCGATCCGTGGTTTATCGTGGCGCAGAATCCGCAGCAGGCGCGCCTGATCCACACCGCACGCCTGGTGAACGACGGCAAACCGCTGTGGGTGGTCGACCGTGTGAAAGCGGCGGTGGCCGATTGCCTGGCCGCCACCGACAAGCGCGCGTCCGAGGTGAAAATTGCCTGTTTCGGCCTGGCCTTCAAGCCGAATATCGACGATTTGCGTGAAAGCCCGGCGGTAGAGGTGGCGCACCTGATCGCCGAATGGCACGTCGGCGAAACGCTGGCGGTGGAACCGAACGTCGAACAGTTGCCGAAGTCGCTGGCGGGCCATGTGACGTTGACGCCGATTGCCGAGGCGTTGCAGCAGGCCGATGTGATCGTGATGTTGGTCGATCACCAACAGTTCAGGGCCATCCGGCCGGAAGATGTAAAACAAACATGGGTTGTTGATACCAAAGGAGTATGGCGTTGAAACGTATTTTAGTTACCGGTGGTGCCGGTTTCATTGGCTCCGCAGTTGTGCGGCACATCATCGAGGCCACCGGCGACAGCGTGGTGGTGGTGGATAAGCTGACTTATGCCGGTAACCTCGAGTCGCTGGCGGTGGTGGCCGAGAGCGAGCGCTATGCTTTTGAGCAGGTCGACATCTGCGATCGCGCCGGGTTGGATCGGGTATTTGCCCAGTATCAACCGGATGTAGTGATGCACCTGGCGGCGGAAAGCCACGTCGATCGTTCTATCGACGGCCCGGCGGCCTTTATCGAAACTAACGTGGTTGGCACTTACACGATGCTGGAAGCGGCGCGCCATTACTGGCAGCCGTTGGCGGCGGAGAAGAAGCTGGCTTTCCGTTTCCATCATATCTCCACCGACGAAGTGTACGGCGACCTGCACGGCACCGACGATCTGTTCACCGAAACCACGCCCTATGCGCCGAGCAGTCCGTATTCCGCCTCCAAGGCGTCGAGCGATCATCTGGTGCGTGCCTGGTTACGCACCTACGGTTTGCCGACCCTCGTGACTAACTGTTCGAATAACTACGGTCCTTATCACTTCCCGGAGAAGTTAATTCCGTTGGTGATCCTGAATGCGGTAGCCGGCAAACCGCTGCCGGTATACGGCAACGGCGCGCAGGTGCGTGACTGGTTGTATGTCGAGGATCACGCGCGTGCGCTCTATCAGGTCGTGACCGAAGGCGTGGTGGGCGAAACTTACAATATTGGTGGCCACAACGAGCGCAAGAATATCGAAGTGGTACAGACCATTTGCGATCTGCTGGAGGAACTGGCGCCAAACAAACCAGAAGGCGTGGCGAACTACCGCGATCTCATCATTTACGTGAAGGATCGCCCGGGCCACGACATGCGTTATGCCATCGACGCTGGCAAAATCGATCGTGAGTTGGGCTGGCGGCCGCAGGAAACCTTCGAAAGCGGCATTCGCAAGACGGTAGCCTGGTACCTGGCTAACGAAACCTGGTGGCGCCGGGTGCAAGACGGCTCTTATGCCGGCGAGCGTTTAGGGTTGTCAGATTAATTTAACGCCGCGTCGCTCTGCGGCGGCGCGGCGGTTTTTGGAGTAAGTATGAAAGGTATTATTCTGGCTGGCGGTTCCGGTACGCGTCTGCATCCGATCACTCGTGGCGTGTCCAAGCAACTGCTGCCGATTTATGACAAGCCGATGATCTATTACCCGATGTCGGTACTGATGCTGGCGGGGATCCGCGACATTTTGATCATCTCGACCCCGGAAGATCTGCCGTCCTTCGAACGTTTGTTGGGTAACGGCGAACAGTTCGGCGTCAATCTCAGCTACGCTGCGCAGCCTAAGCCTGAAGGTCTGGCGCAGGCGTTTCTGATCGGCGAGGAGTTTATCAACGGCGATTCTTGCTGCCTGGTGTTGGGCGATAACATCTTCTTCGGCCAATCTTTCAGCCCGAAATTAAAAACCGTCGCGGCCCGCACCGAAGGGGCCACCGTGTTCGGTTATCAGGTCATGGATCCTGAACGCTTTGGCGTCGTGGAGTTTGACGGCAACTTCCGTGCGCTGTCGATCGAAGAGAAACCGAAGAAACCGAAATCCGATTGGGCGGTGACCGGTCTGTACTTCTACGATAGCCAAGTGGTGGAGTTTGCCAAGCAGGTGAAGCCTTCTGAGCGCGGCGAGCTGGAAATCACCAGCATCAACCAGATGTATCTGGAGCGCGGTGAACTGACCGTCGAGCTGTTGGGACGCGGTTTCGCCTGGTTGGACACCGGGACTCACGACAGTCTGCTGGAAGCCAGCAGCTTCGTGCAGACGGTAGAAAAACGCCAGGGCTTTAAAATCGCCTGTCTAGAGGAAATTGCCTGGCGCAACGGTTGGCTGGATGACAAGGGACTCAAACGTGCCGCCAACGCCTTGTCGAAAACCGGTTACGGTAAGTACCTGTTGGATCTGCTGCATGTGCGTCCACGCCACTATTGAGCCTTTGGCGTGGGAAAGCGAGTTTTTCGCGCTAGACAGCGCGAAACTCAGCTTCTCCTCCTCGGCTCCGGCGCTTGCCGAAGCCGATCTGGCGGCTTATGCCTTGGTGCAGGCCAAAGTCCCCGCTCAGCACCTTGCGTTGGCGGACGGTCTGGCTGATTTGGGATTTCGCCTGGTTGAGGGCGAGGTCGATCTGGTTCTGGCTCTTGAGCATGATCACGTGGTTGAACCGGGTTTCGTCGCCCAGACGTCCCGCCTGGCGGCAGAAGCCGATATCCCGGCATTGCGCACCGCGGCGGCTCAGGCGTTCACCGTCAGCCGCTTTCGTACCCCCTGGTATCAACCTGATGACAGCGGCCGGTTTTATGCTTTGTGGATCGAAAAGGCCGTTCTGGGCACCTTCGATCATCAGTGCCTGTTGGCGCTGGACGAACAGGGGCGGCCAGAGGGATTTGTCAGCCTGCGTGACATTGGCGGCCAGGAAATGCGTATCGGCCTGCTGGCGGCTTTCCCCGGCGTATCAGGCCGGGGCATTGGCACTCGGCTGATGACTGCGGCGCTGGCCGAATGTCGGCGGCAAGGAATGCAGCGCCTGCGGGTCGCGACCCAGACAGGCAATATCGCCGCATTACGACTCTATCAACGACAGGGTGCCGTGATTGAAAGCACCGCGTACTGGTTATACAGAGGTAGACATGATTCCATTTAACGCTCCACCGGTTGTTGGCACTGAACTGGAATATATGCAGGCTGCCATGGGCAGCGGCAAATTGTGCGGCGACGGCGGCTTTACCCGTCGCTGCCAGCAGTGGATGGAACAGCGTTTCGGCAGCGCGAAAGTGTTGTTGACGCCTTCCTGCACCGCGTCGTTGGAAATGGCCGCCATCCTGCTGGATATTCAGCCGGGTGACGAAGTGATCATGCCGAGCTTTACCTTCGTTTCAACCGCCAACGCCTTTGTGCTGCGCGGTGCCAAAGTGGTGTTCGTCGACCTGCGTCCGGACACCATGAACATCGACGAAACCAAAATCGAAGCGGCGATCACCGATAAAACCCGCGCGATTGTGCCAGTGCACTATGCCGGCGTTGCCTGCGAGATGGATACCATCATGGCGCTGGCGAAGAAATATAACCTGTTCGTGGTGGAAGACGCCGCGCAGGGTGTGATGTCGACCTACAAAGGCAAGGCATTGGGCACCATTGGCCATATCGGCTGCTTCAGCTTCCATGAAACCAAAAACTACACCGCCGGCGGCGAAGGCGGCGCGACGCTGGTGAACGATCCGGCCCTGATCGATCGGGCGGAAGTCATCCGCGAGAAAGGCACCAACCGCAGCCAGTTCTTCCGTGGCCAGGTCGATAAATATACCTGGCGCGACATCGGTTCCAGCTATTTGATGTCTGACCTGCAGGCCGCTTACCTGTGGGGCCAGCTGGAAGTGGCGGAACGCATCAACCAGCGCCGTTTGGCACTGTGGCAGAAGTACTACGACAGCTTCCTGTCGTTGGCAAAGGCCGGCCGCATCGAACTGCCGAGCATCCCAGCCGACTGCGTGCATAACGCGCACATGTTCTATATCAAGCTGCGTGATATCGAAGAGCGCACGGCCTTTATCGACTACCTGAAGGAAGCCGAAATCATGGCCGTGTTCCACTATATCCCGCTGCATGACTGCCCGGCCGGCGAACAGTTTGGCCGCTTTGCCGGCGAAGATCGTTACACCACGCAGGAAAGTGCGCGTCTGGTGCGCTTGCCGCTGTTCTACAATATGTCTGATGTCAATCAGCGTACGGTAATCAATACCATCCTGAGCTTCTTTGCCTGATATGTCGTTGGCAAAAGCATCGATATGGACCGCCGGCTCCACGCTAATCAAAATTGGCGTGGGGCTCTTGGTGGTGAAACTGCTGGCGGTAGCGTTTGGCCCCAGCGGCGTGGGGCAGGCGGGTAACTTTCGCCAGTTGATCACCGTGCTGGGCGTGCTGTCCGGCGCGGGTATTTTTAACGGTATAACCAAATACGTTGCGGAGTACCATCAGGATCCGCAGCGTTTGCGCCTGGCGGTCGGTACCGCGTCGAGCATCGTGCTGGGCTTTTCGACCTTGCTGGCGCTGGTGTTTCTGTTCGCCGCCGAACCGATCAGCATCGGGCTGTTCGGGCATGCCGATTACGTCGGCGTGATGCGCGCCGTCGCTTTCATTCAGATGGGCATCGCCTACGCCAACCTGTTCATGGCGGTGCTGAAAGGCTATCGCGACGCGATGGGCAATGCGCTGGCGATGATCGGCGGCAGCCTGATCGGCGTGGTGGCATATTACCTGTGCTTCAAGCTGGGTGGCTATGAAGGCGCGCTGGCGGGGCTGGCGCTGGTGCCGGCGTTGGTGGTGCTGCCGGCCGGGCTGATGCTGTGGCGGCGCAAAACGCTGCCGCTGCGCTATTTGGCGCTGCGTTGGGACAAACGGGTGGCCGGTAACCTCGGCAAATTCACTGTCATGGCGTTGATCACCTCGGTGACGCTGCCGGTGGCCTACGTCATGATGCGAAACCTGCTGGCCGCGCATTACGGTTGGGATGAGGTGGGGATCTGGCAAGGCGTCAGCAGCATTTCCGATGCCTATCTGCAGTTTATCACCGCCTCGTTTACCGTCTATCTGCTGCCGACGCTGTCGCGGCTGACGGACAAGGGCGCCATCTCGCGGGAGATCGTGCGCTCGCTGAAATTCGTGCTGCCGGCGGTAGCGGCAGCGAGCTTTACGGTCTGGGTGCTGCGCGATTTCGCTATCTGGCTGCTGTTCTCGGATAAATTCGTCGCCATGCGCGATCTGTTTGCCTGGCAACTGGTGGGCGACGTGCTGAAAGTCGGGGCTTATGTATTCGGCTATCTGGTGATCGCTAAAGCGTCGCTGCGCTTTTATATCCTGACGGAAGTCAGCCAGTTTCTGCTGCTGACGCTGTTCTCGCACTGGCTGATCCCGCAGCACGGCGCGCTGGGTGCGGCTCAGGCCTATATGGCAACCTACATCGTGTATTTCGCGCTCTGTAGCTGCGTGTTTCTTATTTATCGTAGACGAGTATGACCACACTGATTCACGTTCTGGGATCCGATATCCCGCATCATAACCAGACGGTGCTGCGCTTCTTCAACGACGTGCTGGTGCCGCGTTTGCCGGCTGAGCAGACGCGGCATTTTATGGTGGCGGCCAAGGATGTGGCGGCACTGGGGGATTTCCCCGCCCTGAATATTGAGCCTTACGCCGATAAGAAAAGCCTGGCGGCGGCGGTGATCGCCCGCGCCCAGGCCGATCGCGCTGCGCGCTTCTTCCTACACGGCCAGTTTAATCCGGGGCTGTGGCTGGCGCTGCTGAGCGGCAAGATCAAGGCACGTCAGGTCAGTTGGCATATTTGGGGCGCCGATCTGTACGAAGACGCCACCAGCTGGAAATTCCGGCTGTTCTATCTGCTGCGCCGCATTGCCCAGGGGCGGGTGGGGAATGTATTTGCTACCCGCGGCGACGTGATTCACTACCAGCAGCGCCATGCGCGGGTACCTGCCTCGCTGCTGTACTTCCCGACCCGCATGGATCCGGCGCTGACCGACGTTCACGTCGAGAAAAATCTGGCCGGGCCGATGACGATTCTGGTGGGCAACTCCGGCGATCGCAGCAATCGGCATATCGAAGCACTGCAGGCGATCCATCAGCAGTTCGGCGCCGACGTGCGCGTGATCCTGCCGATGGGCTATCCGGCCAATAACGACGCTTACATCGAGCAGGTGCGTGCCGCCGGATTGCCGCTGTTCGGCGAGAAAAATCTGCAGCTGCTCACGCAGCAGGTGGCGTTTGAAGACTATCTCAACATCCTGCGCGCCTGCGATCTCGGCTATTTCATTTTCAATCGCCAGCAGGGGATAGGCACCCTGTGCCTGCTGATTCAGTTTGGCGTACCTTTCGTGCTCAGCCGGCAAAACCCGTTCTGGCAGGACTTGGCGGAACAGCACCTGCCAGTATTGTTCTACGGCGATTCTCTCGACGAGGCGGTAGTGCGCGAAGCGCAGCGTCAGCTGGCGGCGGTAGATAAACAGGCGATCGCCTTCTTCAATCCGAACTATGTCGACGGCTGGCAGCAAGCTCTGGCGCTGGCGGCGGGAGAGCACTCATGACGTTGGCGCAATTCGGCGGCCTGTTCGTCGTCTACCTGGTCAGCCTGACGTTTATTCTGACGCTGACCTACCAGGAGTTTCGGCGCGTGCGCTTTAACTTCAACGTCTTCTTCTCGCTGCTGTATTTGCTGACGTTTTATTTCGGCTTCCCGCTGACCTGTCTGCTGGTGTTTCAGTTTGACGTCGAGGTGGTGCCGGTGGAGTTTCTGCTGTACGCCTTGCTGTCGGCGACGGCGTTTTACGCCATCTATTACGTCACCTACAAGACCCGGCTGCGCAAGCGCCGCTCTCAGCCGCGTGCGGCGCTGTTCACCATGAACCGGGTGGAAACCCATATGACCTGGGTGCTTCTGGCCCTGGTGGCGATCGGGACCGTGGGTATCTTCTTCATGCAGAACGGCTTCCTGCTGTTCAAGCTCAATTCCTACAGCCAGATCTTCTCCAGCGACGTGTCCGGCGTGGCGCTCAAACGGTTCTTCTACTTCTTCATTCCGGCGATGCTGGTGGTCTATCTCCTGCGGCAGGATCTGCGCGCCTGGTTCTTGTTCCTGGTGGCGACGGTGGCGTTCGGCATTCTGACCTACGTCATCGTCGGCGGCACCCGCGCCAATATCATCATCGCCTTCGCGCTGTTCCTGTTTATCGGCATCGTGCGCGGCTGGATCACGCTGTGGATGTTGGCGGCGGCGGGCATATTCGGTGTGGTCGGCATGTTCTGGCTGGCGTTGAAGCGCTACAGCCTGGACGTCAGCGGCGCGGAAGCGTTTTATACCTTCCTTTATCTGACCCGCGATACTTTCTCGCCGTGGGAAAATCTGGCGCTGCTGCTGCAAAATTACGACAAGATCGATTTCCAGGGCCTGGCGCCGATCCTGCGTGATTTCTACGTCTTTATCCCAACCTGGCTATGGCCGGGCCGGCCGGACGTGGTGCTGAACTCGGCCAACTATTTCACCTGGGAAGTGCTGAACAACCACTCCGGGCTGGCGATTTCCCCGACGCTGATCGGTTCGCTGGTGGTGATGGGCGGCGCGCTGTTTATCCCGCTCGGCGCGATTCTGGTGGGCATGATCATCAAGTGGTTCGACTGGCTGTATGAGTTGGGCAAAACCGAACCGAACCGCTATAAGGCGGCCATTCTGCAAGGCTTCTGCTTCGGTGCGGTGTTCAACATAATCGTATTGGCGCGCGAAGGGGTGGACTCATTCGTGTCGCGCGTGGTGTTCTTCTGCATTATTTTCGGCGCCTGTCTGGTGCTGGCGAAGTTGCTGTATTGGCTGTTCGATACCGCCGGGCTCATCAAGGCCAGAGTGACGCGCGCCCGCGCGCTGGCCTCTCCCCCACGGGCGGACGGTCTTTTGTAAGGGTAATGAGAACGATGGAAACAAAGATTTCGGTGCCGCAGTATGGGCTGCGCGGTTTCAGCCTGTGGGGCTTTCGCGATATGGCGCACTGCATGGACTTTCTGTTCGACGGCGGCCGGGTCAAACAGGGCACGCTGGTGGCCATGAACGCGGAAAAGATCCTGAAGGCGGAAGAGGACCCGGCGCTGCATGCGTTGCTGGATGAGGCGGAGTACAAGTACGCCGACGGCATCAGCATGGTGCGCTCGATTCGCCGCAAATACCCGGCGGCGGACGTTTCGCGCGTCGCGGGCGCCGATCTGTGGGAAGCCTTGATGCAGCGCGCCGGCCGTGAAGGCACGCCGGTCTTCCTGGTCGGCGGCAAGCCGGAGGTGCTGGCGGAAACCGAGCAAAAGCTGCGCAGCCAGTGGAATGTCAACCTGGTGGGTAGCCAGGATGGCTATTTCAAACCGGAGCAACGTGAGGCGCTGTTCGAGCGTATTCGCGCCAGCGGTGCCGCTATCGTGACGGTGGCGATGGGATCGCCGAAGCAGGAGATCCTGATGCGCGACTGCCGCAAGGTGCATCCGCAGGCGCTGTACATGGGCGTGGGCGGCACCTACGACGTCTTTACCGGCCACGTGAAGCGTGCGCCCAAGGTGTGGCAGAACCTCGGTCTGGAGTGGCTCTACCGCCTGCTCAGCCAGCCCAGCCGCATCGGCCGGCAGTTGAAGCTGTTGAAGTTTGTCGGCTACTACTACAGCGGCAAGATGTAACCTCTACATCCGGGGCGGAAAGTGCTGTTCCGCTCCGGTCTGCTGTACCAATAATCTGCTTTTGCACGTTTCTCCCGCATATCTATAACCCCCAGCCCTAAACGCAGCCGCATTTATTCCATAAAGTTTTAAATTGCGGTTTGCTTATAGCGGCGAAATGCGAAACGATACCGCCCGGAAATTATCCCCGGCCGCTGAAGCCTGATGCGACAGCGCTGAACGATGTTCTTCTCACGGTAACTTCGCTCCGACTACCCGTTGATGCCAACCCGAACGGCAGGGGATGATTTATTCTTTTAATAATGACAATAACGACCGGCAGCGGCCGGCAGGCAAACACAACCCGAGAAAAATTATTGAGGATTTATGGCACACAAAGAGAAACCGCAAGGGCTACACCGGGGCCTTGAGGCCCGGCACATCGAGCTTATCGCTCTGGGGGGCACCATCGGTGTCGGCCTGTTTATGGGGTCGGCCAGTACGCTGAAATGGGCGGGGCCGTCGGTGCTGCTGGCTTACATCATCGCCGGGCTGTTCGTGTTTTTCATTATGCGTTCGATGGGGGAGATGCTTTTCCTCGAGCCGGTCGCCGGGTCGTTTGCCGTTTACGCGCATAAGTACATGAATCCCTACTTCGGTTACCTGACCGCCTGGGGTTACTGGTTTATGTGGATCGCCGTTGGTATTTCTGAGATCACCGCCATCGGGGTGTATGTGCAGTTCTGGTTCCCGGAAATACCGCAGTGGGTGCCTGCACTGATCGCCGTGGCGATGGTGGCGCTGGCCAACCTGGCGGCGGTGCGCCTGTACGGTGAGCTGGAGTTCTGGTTCGCCATGATCAAGGTCACCACCATCATCGTGATGATTCTGGTGGGGCTGGGGGTGATCTTCTTCGGTTTCGGCAACGGCGGTGAGCCTATCGGTTTCGCCAATCTGACGGCGCACGGCGGTTTCTTTGCCGGTGGCTGGAAAGGCTTCCTGTTTGCGCTGTGCATCGTGGTGGCGTCCTATCAGGGGGTTGAGCTGGTAGGCATCACCGCCGGGGAAGCCAAGAACCCGCAGGTGACGCTGAAACGCGCGATCAACAATATCCTGTGGCGCATCCTGATCTTCTATGTCGGCGCAATCTTCGTCATCGTGACCATCTTCCCGTGGAACGGCATCGGCACCACCGGCAGCCCGTTTGTGCTGACCTTCGCCAAGATCGGCATCGTCGCCGCCGCCGGCATTATCAACTTTGTGGTGCTGACCGCCGCGCTCTCCGGTTGCAACAGCGGCATGTACAGCGGCGGCCGCATGCTGTACGCCCTGGCCAAGAACCGCCAACTGCCGGCGGCGTTGACCAAGCTTTCCGCCAGCGGTGTGCCGGTGAACTGCATCGCCGTCACCATCGCCTGTCTGTTGGTGGGGTCCGCGCTGAACTACATCATCCCGAATCCGGAGCAGGTGTTCGTGTATGTCTACAGCGCCAGCGTGCTGCCGGGCATGGTGCCGTGGTTCGTGGTGCTGATAAGCCAGCTCTATTTCCGCCGTGCCCATAAGGAAGCGATCAAAACCCACAGCTTTAAGTCGATCATGTTCCCGTATGTGAACTATCTGACCATCGCTTTTCTGGTTTGCGTGCTGGTCGGCATGGGAATCAACCCAGATACGCGAATTTCCCTGCTGGTCGGGGCGATTTTCTTAGCCGGCGTCAGCCTGTGCTACTTCGCTTTCGGTATGCATAAGAAACATCATCCGGCTGAAAATCGGGTAGAAACGCGGCAATAAACGGTGAAAAGGGGCTACGGAGTGCGCTTTCCTGCGCAGGAGTGAGCAAAGCGTAATCAAACGCAACATTTCTGCGAAAAAGCACTAGACAGGATTGGCGTAAATCCGTAGTATCCCCTCCCGCAACGGCGCTACGCGCCCGTAGCTCAGCTGGATAGAGCGCTGCCCTCCGGAGGCAGAGGTCTCAGGTTCGAATCCTGTCGGGCGCGCCATTAAGTTTGTGCGCAGGAGCTGCGGTGGTAATATTACCGCGTGAGTAAGAAGAAGTAGTAATGGTGGCTATAGCTCAGTTGGTAGAGCCCTGGATTGTGATTCCAGTTGTCGTGGGTTCGAGTCCCATTAGCCACCCCACTTCCTAACGAAGTGAAGATTTAGCAGTATTTTGTGACAGTGCGAAGGTGGCGGAATTGGTAGACGCGCTAGCTTCAGGTGTTAGTGTTCTTACGGACGTGAGGGTTCAAGTCCCTCTCTTCGCACCACGCAAAATATCTGATAAATATAAGATTTATATGGACAACGGTCTGATAAATCGGGTAGTATGAGCAACACAAATCGGCGAGTAGCGCAGCTTGGTAGCGCAACTGGTTTGGGACCAGTGGGTCGGAGGTTCGAATCCTCTCTCGCCGACCACTTTCAAAGAAACCGACGCAAGTCGGTTTTTTTACGCCTGCAGTTTATGAGGATGAGTACCTCCGCAGGAGGTTCGAGCCTCGCGAAGCGAGACAACGTTGCTTTAGCAACGGCCCGTAGGGCGCGCATCAACGATGCGCGTAATCCTCTCTCGCCGACCACTTTCAAAGAAACCGACGCAAGTCGGTTTTTTTACATCTGCCGTTTATGAGAGCAAGTTTTCTCAGCATGACGAAGCTAATACCGACAAGCCCGTGCAGCAATGCGCGGGTTTTTTGCGTATCGAAGGATGGGCATTTTGTCTCTGCTGGCAAGCGTGTTGGTTTTCAGCGACAACGCCATCCAGCGCTGTCGTCAGGTTGAGACAAATAATTCATTGATTTAAAAAGATAAAGTTGGCTTTGGCTTAAGTCGTCGTTTTGAGGCGACATCCTGATAACGGCCGCTGGCAAGGAATGCCAGGAAGTGGTTTGCAACGCAAAGGATGGAATTAAATAAAAATCAATATTTTCAATATCTTGAATTCTATTTTCTTATGGGGATGGACTCAATATAAAAGTTGGCACGCCAAATGCTACATCTATAGCGTAGATGCTCATTCCACCTCTTATGTTCGCCTTAGGCTTCATAAACCCTGGGAATGACGCAGAGCCGATTTAGGGTGCCTATCGCCCACGAGAACGATGACTAACCCGTCATCACGCTCAGGGCAGAACGTTGAGTGAGGCACCGCCCCTGTTGTCCTAGACCTGATTGCTTCTTTATACACTTGCCATACGGCAAGTGTTTTTTTTTGCGCCACAGAAAAACCCTGAGCAAAAAAAAAGCGCGGCATCGGGGCCGCGCTCTTCTCTCTCGGGCAGGGCGTTATTCGCCGCCGTTCTGTTTCAGCGTCAACATCAGCCCCTCACGCCGCATCTGCGCCGCTTCATCCGAACGATGCAGTTTCTCCAGCGTATCGGCCAGCCAGGCGTAATCGTAGGCGTCCGGACGCTGTTTCAGCGCTTCGCGGAAGGCGTCGGCCGCTTGCTGCCACTCGCCGTGCTTCATCAGCAGTTGCCCCAGCGTGCTGTTTAACAGCGGCGTCGCGCCGTGTTGTTTCATCTGCTGACGCAGCGCTTTCTCAAGCTGCTCGGGGTTGCCGGACTTCAGCCGCGGCAGCAACAGCACCAGGCGCTCGTCGTATTGGCGCTTCAGGCTGTCGAGCACAATCTCCTGCGCCAGTTCGTGGTCGTTGCATTCGATCAGGTGTTCCACCATCGCGATTTGCAGCGGCACCTCGTGACGCGTCTTGCGGCTCTGATCTTTCCACCAGCGCTTCAGGCCTTCACTGCCTTCGTCCGCCATCGCCTGATTCATCAGACCGATGTAAGCCTGCTGCTGCAACGCCTGCAGCTGCTCTTCGCTGTGCAGTTCGATTTTACGCATCGACGGCAGCACTTCCAGCAGCGACGCGTAGGCGCCGGTGCGCAGATAGGCTTGTTCCGCCAGGCGCAGCACTTCCGGATGGCGCGGCGCCTGGTTCAGCAGGCGATCGACGCCGTGGCGCGCGGCGTGGTTCTCGCCCTGCGCCAGCTGGATGCGAACCCGGGTGATATCCACCGGCAGCTGATCGGTGTCGGCGGCTTCGGCGGCGCGTTCCAGATATTGATTGGTACGGAAGTCATCGCCGCGTTGCTGCGCGGCCTCGGCGGCCAGCAGGTAGTTCACCACCGGCTGTTCAGCGTGATCGGCGTTGCGCGTCATCAGCTTCTCAACCTGCTTATAGTCGCCTTCCGCCAGTTTGATCAGCGCGGCTTTGGTTTGCTGGCGCGCGCGGGTGCGCTTGCGGCCGATAAACCAACCACGCGTGCGGGCGCCGGTACGGAAGATGCGGCGCAGGATCCACTCGATCGCCAGCAGCACCACGAACAGCAGCACCAACATGATCACTAGGCCGGTGACGCTGGTTTCGATATTGTAGTTATCGGTCTGGATCAGCACGTAGCCCTGATGCCCGGCCAACATCGGCCCGAGCACCACGCTGGCGATCACCACCAGGAACAGAAATAGCACGCGTAACATGGCTTAACCCTCCTGGTGAGCGGCAGGGGACTGGGTCATCAGGTTGCGCACCCGGGTCTGCATCACTTTTTCGAGCAGCGGCTGGCTTTTCAGCTGATCCGGCACGTCCATCGAGATCGACTGTTGGCTCAGGTTATCCAGCTCTTCCAGGAAAGCCTTGGTCGCCGGATCGGTGGTGTCGAAATAGGCGCGCACCCAGGTGGAGACGGTTTCCAGCGATTGCTTGTAGGTCTCGTTCTGGTGGCGTGGGATGGCCTGTGCGGCCACCAGCAGGCGCGAACGGATATTTTCGCGGAGGTAGATGTCCTGGTTCGGCGCCAGCAGCGGTTCGGCGCTGGTATCGCGACGGCGGATGGTGATGAAGTCGGCCATGAAATTGCGCCAGCTCTTGGCCAGGTTCTGCCGCCATTCGCCGATCGAGCCGGAGAGCTCGCTGCTGTTTTGATCCATCGGCGCTTCGTCGGTGTCGTTATCGGCCAGGCGCAGGTTATCCACCTGGTTGGACAGCTGATTGACCTTGAGGATGATGCCGTCGTAATCGACCTGGGTCAGCGTAGAAAGCGTGCTGATGTCTTCGGTAATGGCGCGGCGCACGTCGAGCAGGCTAGGATCGTTCATGTCCGCCAGGCTGGCGTCAGCGCTTTTCAGCAACGCGGCGGCGCTGGTCACGTCTTGATCGCTCCACAGCTTGCGGCCGGCCATTTTCACCAGGAAATCGGCCTGCGCCAGCAGCCAGGTTTTTGCGTCGCTGCCGGAGATGGTCGCCACTTTTTCCTGCAGCTCGCTCAGTTGACGCGCCAGATTCGCCTGCTCGCGATCGGCGGCGTCCAGGGTTTTACCCTGCTGCTGCAGCAGGCCTTCCAGCGCATTTCTTTCCTGCTGTTGGCTCTGCTTCACGCCTTCAAGCTGCTGCTGCAGCGCCTGATTGGCGGCGATCAGCTGTTGCGCCTGCTTGTGCGTGTGGTAATAGCCGCCCGCGCCGAGGGCGATGACCAGCACGATAGCGATCGCGCCGAGCACCGGGCCGGTGTTCTTGCCTTTGCGGCTGGCAGCGGCTGGCTGCTGGGAGCTCTCAACCGCGGTGGTTGGCTCTTCAACCGGGGCGGCTGGGGTATTTTGTTCCGTCATAGTGGCACATCCCATAGTCAGATTATTGTAGCGCGCGGATCAGCGCGTCATTATCGGCGTTGTCAGCTACCCGAATCGTACGCCAGCCCAAATCCCGGGCGAGGGTAGCCAGGCGTTCGCTCACTACTACCAGGCGGCAACGCAGCAGCCATGAAGAACGATAGTAATCAGGAACTAAAGTATAGAGCTGTTGTAACATTTCACCGCTGGTCACCACCAGCGTATCCACACCGGCACGCTGCCAGTGGGCGCTTTGCTCGCTGCCGTCGTAGTGCACCGGGCTGCGTTGATAGCATTCATAATAGCTGACGTCGGCGCCGCGCTCGCTCAGCGTTGTGCCCAGCAACTCGCGGCCGCCGTTGCCGCGTAAAATCAGCGCGCGTTTGCCCGCCAGTTTCTGCAGCGCCGGCAGCAGCAGCAGCGTTTCGCTGATCTCGCGCTCGCGCGGGTATTCCACCGGCAAACTGCTGATGCGGTGCAGCGCCAGCCCGGTGGTACGGCCAATGGCGTAATAGGCCAGGTGAGCGGGCCAGCTCAGTCCGGCGCGGCCGATGACCGAATCGGCATAGTTCACCGAATGCTGCGACAGCACGAATACCAGATCGCCGGCGTTCAACTGCTGCAACGCCTGCGGCAGCTGCGGCAGATCGCTGCCGGGGGCGAAGTCGATCAGCGGTGCATGATAGGCAACCCGGCCGAGTGCGCGCAGCCGGCTCACTAACCGCTCTCCCGAAGGCGATGGGCGGGTTACCAGGATCGTCATGCCGGCGGATTTCCCTGATAAACCTCGCGCAGGATCTCGCGCGCGCCGCGCGCCAGCAACTCTTCCGCCAGCTCAACGCCCATCCGTTCAGCCTCGGCGGCCGGGCCGCGGCGTTCGCCGCGCACCATCTGGCTGCCGTCCGGCGCGCCGACCAGGGCGCGCAGCCATAGGCTGTCGCCATCCAGTTCGGCATAGCTGCCGATCGGCACCTGGCAGCCGCCTTCCAGACGGGTGTTCATCGCCCGTTCGGCGCGCACGCGGGTTTCGGTAGCCGCATGGTTCAGCGGCGCCAGCAGCGCGCGGGTGACGCTGTCGTCGAGACGGCATTCAATGCCGACTGCACCCTGGCCGACCGCCGGCAGGCACTCTTCGGCGCTCAGCGGGCTGCGGATGCGTTGCTCCAGCCCCAGGCGCTTCAGGCCGGCCACCGCCAGAATAATCGCGTCGTAGTCGCCGTTGTCCAGCTTGGCCAGGCGAGTGCCGACGTTGCCGCGCAGGTCGCGTACGATCAGGTCCGGGCGGCGTTCGCGCAGTTGGCACTGGCGGCGCAGGCTGGAGGTGCCGACCACGCTGCCCTGCGGCAGCTGATCGAGCGAGGCGAAACGATTGGAAACAAAAGCGTCGCGCGGATCTTCGCGTTCGCAAATGGTGGTCAAACCGAGGCCGGCAGGGAAATCGACCGGCACGTCTTTCATCGAGTGCACGGCGATGTCGGCGCGGCCTTCCAGCAGCGCGAGCTCGAGTTCTTTAACAAACAGGCCTTTACCGCCGACTTTCGCCAGCGGCGTATCCAGAATAACGTCGCCGCGCGTCACCATCGGCACCAACTCGACCTGCAGGCCGGGATGGCTGGCCATCAGACGTTGCTGCACATAATGTGCTTGCCAGAGTGCAAGCGGGCTTTGTCGGGTGGCAATTCGAATAATTTTGTCTAACATGCTTGTTACCGTTTTTATATTTCGCCATCCATCCTACCACTGAGAGCCAATACTGTCAGTGCAAGAAGCCGGAGGCGGAAAAAGGACAACGGAATCAAAGGGACGTGTGATGTGCTTTGGGGCAGTTAACACTGCGGGTAAATCGTTTAGGGAAGCGCTACAATAATTGTGAAGCGTTACCTCCTTTACGGTCAATCAGCAAGGTGTTAAATTGATCACGTTTCCAGCAATAAGTCGCCAAATATTCTTCTTACACTAACGGCGCTTATGGAATACGGGTTTTTTTCTAAACACCGGGATAATCAGGCGAGACGTCTTGTACCTCTACATCGAGACATTGAAGCAGAGACTGGATGCGATCAATCAGCTACGCGTCGATCGCGCCCTAGCGGCTATGAAGCCCGCGTTTCAACGGGTATACAGTCTGCTGCCCACCTTACTGCACCACCACCACCCGCTGATGCCGGGTTACCTGAACGGTAACGTTCCCCATGGCATTTGCCTCTACACGCCTGATGAAACTCAACAAGATTACCTGAACGATTTAGAAGACAAATGGGGCAGCCCGTTTGACAAGCCGGCCAGCGGCGAGCTGCCGATCACCGGCGTCTACTCGATGGGCAGCACCTCGTCTATCGGCCAAAGCTGCAGCTCGGATCTCGACATCTGGGTCTGCCACCAGTCCTGGCTGGACAACGAAGAACGCACCCGTTTGCAGCAAAAATGCAGCCTGCTTGAGAAGTGGGCCGCCTCGATGGGGGTGGAAGTCAGCTTCTTCCTGATCGACGAAAACCGCTTCCGCCATAATGAAAGCGGCAGCCTGGGTGGCGAAGACTGCGGCTCGACGCAGCACATCCTGTTGCTCGATGAATTCTATCGCACCGCTGTGCGCCTGGCTGGCAAACGCATCCTGTGGAACATGGTACCGGGCGAAGAAGAAGCGCACTACGATGAATACGTGCTGTCGCTGTACGCGCAGGGTGCGCTGACGCCGAACGAGTGGCTGGATCTCGGTGGCCTGAGTTCGCTGTCGGCGGAAGAGTACTTCGGCGCCAGCCTGTGGCAGCTGTACAAGAGCATCGATTCGCCTTACAAGGCGGTGCTGAAGACCCTGCTGCTGGAAGCCTATTCCTGGGAATACCCCAATACCCAACTGCTGGCGACGGACATCAAACACCGGCTGCATCAGGGTGAGATCGTCAGCTTCGGGCTTGATGCCTACTGCATGATGCTTGAGCGCGTGACCCGCTACCTGACCGACATCAACGACACCACCCGCCTCGATCTGGCCCGCCGCTGTTTTTACCTGAAAGTATGTGAAAAGCTGTCGCTGGCCAAGGCCTGCGTCGGCTGGCGACGCGAGATCCTCAGCCAATTGGTCAGCGAGTGGGGCTGGAGCGAAGAGCGTCTGGCGATGCTGGATAATCGCGCCAACTGGAAAATCGAGCGGGTGCGCGAAGCGCATAACGAACTGCTCGACGCGATGATGCAAAGCTACCGCAATCTGATCCGTTTCGCTCGCCGCAACAACCTCAGCGTCAGCGCCAGCCCGCAGGATATCGGCGTGCTGACCCGCAAACTGTATGCGGCGTTCGAAGCGCTGCCCGGCAAGGTGACGCTGGTGAACCCGCAGATTTCACCGGACCTGTCGGAAAACGATTTAACCTTTATTCACGTGCCGGTTGGCCGCGCCAACCGCACCGGCTGGTACCTGTATAATCAGGCACCGGCTATGGATTCGATCGTCAGCCATCAGCCGCTGGAATATAACCGCTACCTGAACAAGCTGGTGGCCTGGGCCTATTTCAACGGCCTGCTAACGCCGCAGACCCGCCTGCACATCAAGAGCGGCAACCTGTGCGACACCGCCAAGCTGCAGGAGCTGGTGGCCGACGTTTCTCATCACTTCCCGCTGCGCCTGCCGGCGCCGACGCCGAAAGCGCTGTACAGCCCGTGCGAAATTCGCCATCTGGCCATCATCGTCAATCTGGAAAACGATCCGACCGCCGCCTTCCGCAATCAGGTGGTGCACTTCGATTTCCGCAAACTGGACGTGTTCAGCTTCGGCCAGCAGCAGCAGTGTTTGGTGGGCAGTATCGATCTGCTGTATCGCAACTCCTGGAACGAAGTGCGTACCCTGCATTTCAGCGGCGAGCAGTCGGTGCTGGAAGCGCTGAAGACCATTCTCGGCAAAATGCACCAGGACGCCGCGCCGCCGGAGTCGGTGGAAGTGTTCTGCTACAGCCAGCACCTGCGCGGCCTGATCCGCACCCGTATCCAGCAGCTGGTGTCGGAGTGCATCGAGCTGCGCCTGTCCAGTACCCGGCTGGAACCCGGCCGCTTCAAGGCGGTGCGCGTTGCCGGGCAGACTTGGGGGCTGTTCTTCGAGCGCCTGAGCGTGTCGGTGCAAAAGCTGGAGAATGCGGTGGAGTTTTACGGCGCCATCTCCAACAACAAGCTGCACGGCCTGTCTATCAAGGTGGAAACCGATCAGGTGCATCTGCCGCCGGTGGTGGACGGCTTCGCCAGCGAGGGGATCATCCAGTTCTTCTTCGAAGACACCTCAGACGACAAGGGCTTCAACATCTATATTCTGGATGAGTCGAATCGGGTGGAGGTGTATCACCACTGCGAGGGCAGTAAAGAGGAGCTGGTGCGCGACGTCAGCCGCTTCTACTCCTCGTCGCACGATCGCTTCACCTACGGCTCCAGCTTCATCAACTTCAATCTGCCGCAGTTCTATCAGATCGTGCAACTCGACGGGCGCACGCAGGTGATCCCGTTCCGCAGCAACGTGCTGTCCAGCCTGTGCGTGACGGTGGCCGACGGCGCCGCTCAGCCGCTGAAACAGCAGTTCCAGCTGCATTGACGCCGCAAGGGCTCGGTTGCCGAGCCCTGCTTAGCCTCAGGAAAAATGCAGTTCCTCGCCGGCCTGCGTGCTGGCCGCTTCGCTGAGCAGCTGATAAAACGGCTGCCCGCTGCGATCGCATAGCCAAACGCCGTCGCGGTAGTTGAAGTGATAACCGCCGGCCTTGGTGGCGAGCCACACCTGGTGCAGCGGCTCCTGGCGGTTGATGACGATTTTGGTGCCGTTTTCGAAGCTCAGCGTCATTACGCCGCCATTGGTTTCGTAATCGATATCCGCATCGCCGTCAAAATCGTCCAGTGTCTCTTCAATATTCAGCATCAGCTGGTCGGCCAACTGGTGAAACTCACTGTCGTTCATATTCAATTCCTATTGCTTTTCATGATCCACCTGCGATTATAGAGACCTTGGACGCATGAATTACAGGCATTAATGCAAATGAAAAAACAACTACGCTATGCGCTGATGGCAGTTCTGGTTACCGGCCTCGCCGGCTGCGGTCTGAAAGGCCCGCTTTACTTCCCGCCTGCCGATCCCGCCAGCCAGAAACCGGCCAAGCCGCCGGTGCAAACGGGCGATCAGGTGCAAAAGAACCAGCAGGAGCAGTCTGGCTCTCAGCAAAAACCGTCGATGGTTGACCAGTAAACCCCGGTTTGCGGTAGCGAGCGCCACCGCAACATCAAGACGGATAGCGCGTCCAGATAGCGGAGTATGATATGCAGTTCTCCAAAATGCACGGTCTGGGCAACGACTTTATGGTGGTCGATGCCGTTACACAGAATGTCTATTTTTCACCTGAGCTGATCCGCCGGTTGGCCGATCGGCACCTGGGCGTCGGCTTTGACCAGATGCTGGTGGTAGAACCGCCTTACGATCCCGAACTGGATTTTCACTACCGAATTTTTAACGCCGACGGCAGCGAAGTGGCGCAGTGCGGCAACGGCGCGCGTTGCTTCGCGCGTTTCGTGCGGCTGAAAGGGCTGACCAACAAACGCGACATCCGTGTCAGCACCCAAACCGGGCGCATGGTGCTCAGCGTCACCGACGACGATCTGGTGTGCGTCAACATGGGCGAACCGAATTTCGACCCGCAGGCGGTGCCGTTCCGCGCCACTAAGGCTGAAAAGACCTACATCATGCGCGCGGCGGAACATACCGTGCTGTGCGGCGTGGTGTCGATGGGTAACCCGCATTGTGTTTTGCAGGTGGACGATGTAACAACTGCCAAGGTGGAGCTGCTTGGGCCGGTGCTGGAAGGGCATGAACGCTTCCCGGAACGGGCCAACATCGGCTTTATGCAGGTGGTGAGCCGCGATCACATCAAGCTGCGCGTTTATGAACGCGGCGCTGGTGAAACGCAGGCCTGCGGCAGCGGCGCCTGTGCGGCGGTGGCGGTAGGGATCCAACAGGAATTGCTGTCAGAAGAGGTGCATGTAGAACTGCCGGGCGGCAGCCTGCATATTCGCTGGAAAGGGCCGGGCAACCCGCTGTTTATGACCGGTCCGGCAACCCATGTCTATGACGGATTTATTCATCTATGAAAAGCGTAGAAGAACAGAGCGTCGCCGGCCTGGCGCTGGATGACGACACCGTGATGCAGTACCTGCTGCAGAACCCGGATTTCTTTATTCGCAACGCGCGCCAGGTTGAGCAGATGCGCGTGCCGCACCCGGTGCGCGGCACCGTTTCGCTGGTGGAATGGCACCTGGCCCGCCAGCGCAATCACATCGAACGGTTGGAAGAGGAGATCACGCTGTTGATGGAGCAGGCCAGCGCCAACGAAGGGCTGTTCGCCCGGTTGCTGCACTTGCAGGCCGATTTGGCCACCGCCGACAGCCTGCAGGACATGCTCAATCGGCTGCAGCGCTGGGCGCGCGGCTTCGGTTTAGCCGGCGCCACGGTGCGCCTGTTCGCCGAACGCTGGAAGATCGGCGCACCTTCCGACTTCACCCACCTGGCGCTGACGCGTTCGGCGTTCGAGCCGTTCCGCATTCAGCGGCTGGGCAGCGAACAACACTACCTCGGTGGCCTGAACGGCCCCGAACTGCTGCTGCTGTTGCCGCAGGCCAAACAGATTGGCCAGATTGGCTCGGTGGCGCTGTCGATGCTGGGCGACGACGGCGAACTGGGCATGGTGATCTTCAGCAGCCGCGATACACAACACTATCAGCAGGGCATGGGCACGGTGATGCTCAATCAACTGGCGCGCATGCTGCCGGCGCTGCTGGAACGCTGGATCGAACGAGCATGACGCCGATTGCGCCCAGCCTGCAGCAGCCGGTGGACGCGTTTCTGCGCTATCTCAAGGTAGAACGGCAACTCAGCCCGCTGACGCAGCTCAGCTATTCACGCCAGCTGGCGGCGCTGATGCGCCTGGCGCAGGAGATCGGCGTCACCGACTGGGCAGCGCTGGACGCCGCCCGGGTGCGCATGCTGGCGGCACGCAGCAAACGCGCCGGTCTGCAGTCCGCCAGCCTGGCGCTGCGGCTCTCTTCGTTGCGTAGCTTCCTCGATTGGCTGGTCAGCCAGGGCGTGCTGCACGCCAACCCCGCCAAGGGCATCCGCACGCCGCGCAGCGGCCGCCATCTGCCTAAAAATATCGACGTCGATGAAATGAACCAACTGCTGGAGATCGATCTCAACGATCCGCTGGCGGTGCGCGATCGCGCCATGCTGGAGGTGATGTACGGCGCCGGCCTGCGTCTCTCCGAGCTGGTGGGGCTGGATTGCCGTCATGTCGATATGGCCGCCGGCGAGGTGTGGGTGATGGGGAAAGGCAGCAAAGAGCGTAAATTGCCGATCGGGCGCACCGCCGTCACCTGGCTGGAACACTGGCTGGCAATGCGCGATCTGTTTGGGCCGCAGGACGATGCCATGTTCCTGTCCAATCAGGGGCGGCGCATCTCGACGCGCAACGTGCAAAAACGCTTCGCCGAGTGGGGCGTGAAACAGGGCGTTAACAGCCATATTCACCCGCACAAGCTGCGCCACTCCTTCGCCACCCACATGCTGGAGTCCAGCGGCGATCTGCGCGCGGTGCAGGAGCTGCTCGGCCACGCCAACCTGACCACCACGCAAATTTATACCCACCTCGACTTTCAACATCTGGCGAACGTGTACGATGCCGCGCATCCGCGTGCCAAACGGGGGAAATCCTGATGCATTTTTATCGCCCGCTGCGCCCGCTGGCGGCGCTGACTTTCGATCTGGACGACACGCTGTATGATAACCGTCCGGTGATCCGGCAAACCGAACAACAATCGGTGGCCTTCCTGCAGAGTTACCACCCCGGCCTGAGCAGCTTTCAGTCGGCGGATTTTCATCGCCTGCGTCAGGAGCTGCGCGAGCAGGAACCGGAGATCTACCACGACGTCACCCAGTGGCGCTGGCGCGCCATTCATCTGGCGCTGAGCCGGCAGGGGCTGCGCGACGCCGAAGCGGCGATCGGGGCCGATGCGGCGATGCAGAACTTCGCGCTGTGGCGCAGCCGCATCGAGGTGCCGGAAGCGACCCACGCCACGCTGAAGGCGTTGGCCGCGCGCTACCCGCTGGTGGCGATCACCAACGGCAACGTCGATCCGTCTCTGTGCGGCCTGGACGGTTATTTCCAGTTCGTGTTGCGCTCCGGGCCGGACGGGCGCGCCAAGCCGTATCAGGACATGTACCACCTGGCCGTTGAGCGGCTGGGCGTGGCGCCCGAGCAGATCCTGCACGTGGGCGACGATCTGACCACCGACGTGGCCGGCGCGCTGCGCGCGGGGCTGCAGGCCTGTTGGATCAACGATCGGCAACGCTGCCTGATGCAGGCCGCCGACAGCCGCTTGCTGCCGCATATTGAGATTTCGCAGTTGGCATCGCTGACAGCATTGTTATAATCCCTGCCAGAACTCTGTATAAATTTCCAGTGAAAAACCCGTCACCGGCGGGTTTTCCCTTAACCATTAGTGGTGCCTATGGACGTCTCCGATCTGCTCGACAGCCTGAATGAAAAACAACGTGAAGCCGTGGCGGCGCCGCGCAGCAACCTGTTGGTTCTGGCCGGAGCGGGCAGCGGCAAGACGCGGGTGCTGGTGCACCGCATCGCCTGGCTGCTGTCGGTGGAGAACTGCTCACCGTATTCGATCATGGCGGTGACCTTCACCAACAAGGCGGCGGCGGAAATGCGCCACCGTATCGAACATCTGATCGGTACCAGCCAGGGTGGCATGTGGATCGGCACCTTCCACGGCCTGGCGCACCGCCTGTTGCGCGCCCACCACCTGGAGGCCAACTTGCCGCAGGATTTCCAGATCCTCGACAGCGACGACCAGCTGCGGCTGCTCAAGCGCATCATCAAGGCGCTGAACGTCGATGAGAAGCAGTGGCCGCCACGTCAGGCGATGTGGTACATCAACGGCAAGAAAGACGAGGGCCTGCGCCCGCAGCACGTCGAGACCTATAACAACCCGGTGGAGGCCACCTGGCTGCGCATCTATCAGGCCTATCAGGAAGCCTGCGATCGCGCCGGGCTGGTGGATTTCGCCGAGCTGCTGCTGCGCGCGCACGAACTGTGGCTGAACAAGCCGCATATCCTCAACCACTACCGCGAACGTTTCACCAACGTGCTGGTGGACGAATTCCAGGATACCAACAGCATTCAGTACGCCTGGATCCGCCTGCTGGCGGGCGGCAACAGCAACGTGATGATCGTCGGCGATGACGATCAGTCTATATACGGCTGGCGCGGCGCGCAGGTGGAAAACATCCAGCGCTTCCTGAAGGACTTCCCCGGCGCGGAAACCATCCGCCTGGAGCAGAACTACCGTTCCACCAGCAACATCCTGAAAGCGGCCAACACCCTGATCGCCAACAACGACGGGCGCATGGGCAAAAACCTGTGGACCGAAGGCGGCGAAGGTGAACCGATTTCCCTCTACTGCGCCTTCAACGAACTCGACGAAGCGCGCTTCGTGGTTAACCGCATCAAGACCTGGCAAGACAACGGCGGCGCGCTGAACGACTGCGCTATCCTGTACCGCAGCAACGCCCAGTCGCGCGTGCTGGAAGAGGCGCTGTTGCAGACGGCGATGCCGTACCGCATCTACGGTGGCCAGCGCTTCTTCGAACGCCAGGAAATCAAGGATGCGCTGGCTTACCTGCGCCTTATCTCCAACCGCAACGACGATGCGGCCTTCGAGCGCGTGGTCAACACCCCGACGCGCGGCATCGGCGATCGCACCCTCGACGTGGTGCGCCAGGCGGCGCGCGATCGCCAGCTGACGCTGTGGCAGGCGACGCGCGAGCTGATGCAGGACAAAGTGTTGGCCGGCCGCGCCGCGTCGGCGCTGCAGCGCTTCATCGAACTGGTGGAGTCGCTGGCGCATGAAACCGCCGACATGCCGCTGCACGTGCAGACCGACCGCGTGATCCGCGATTCTGGACTGTTCATCATGTATGAGCAGGAAAAGGGCGAGAAGGGGCAGGCGCGTATCGAAAACCTTGAGGAGCTGGTGACGGCGACGCGCCAGTTCAGTTATCAGGAAGAAGATCAGGATCTGATGCCGCTGCAGGCATTCCTGTCTCATGCGGCACTGGAAGCGGGCGAAGGCCAGGCCGACGCTTACCAGGATGCGGTGCAGCTGATGACCCTGCACTCGGCCAAGGGCCTGGAGTTCCCGCTGGTGTTTATCGTCGGCATGGAAGAAGGCATGTTCCCGAGCCAGATGTCGCTGGATGAAGGCGGCCGTCTGGAGGAGGAGCGCCGTCTGGCCTATGTGGGCGTAACGCGCGCCATGCAGAAGCTGACGCTGACCTACGCCGAAACGCGCCGTCTGTACGGCAAAGAGGTTTACCATCGGCCGTCGCGCTTTATCGGCGAGCTGCCGGAAGAGTGCGTGGAAGAAGTGCGCCTGCGCGCCAGCGTATCGCGCCCGGTCAATCACCGCCGCATGGGCACGCCGATCAGCGAGAACGATACCGGCTACAAGCTGGGCCAGCGCGTGCGCCATCCCAAGTTTGGCGAAGGCACCATCGTCAATCTGGAAGGCAGCGGCGAGCACAGCCGGTTGCAGATCGCTTTCCCGGGCGAGGGCATCAAGTGGCTGGTGGCGGCCTACGCTCGCCTGGAAACGGTATAAAGAGCGGGGAGAGTTGCAGGGGCAGGCCCCTGCAATCGTTCATCATCAGTGAGGGTAGCGATCGCCGACCTGCGCGGTGGCATACCAGCGCATCACCGCTTCGGTGCCTTCGCCGCCTTCCTGCGGCGCCCACGGCATGCAGTCCTCTTCGGTCAGCGCCTGATACGGGCCCTGCTTCACTTCGAACACCACGCCGCCGGCATCGACCGACAGCACCGCATGCCAGGTAAATGCCGGCATCTCCAGCACTTTGGTTTCTTCGCCGAGCAGGGTGCGCTGCGTGACGACGCCGTCATCGTTGAACTGCAACACGACAAAACGACCGCGCAGCGGCGTCAGCAGCTCCCAGGTTTGCGGGTGGCGATGCGGGCGGATATAGGTGCCGGGCTCCATGGCGATCGCCAGGCGTTGCACCGGGTCGCTCAGCTCTTCGTGTAAGGTGCGGTGCGCGCGCAGGCGGGGCACGCTGGCGGCCTGTTCGCTCATCGCGGTCAGTTCATGGGCGGTAATCTGTTTCATCGTTTAAATCCGCATGCTTGTCGTACCATTAGGGTGATGTCATCTTAGCAACATTCTTGATGGCGGTAAGCGATCGTCGCGACTTTTTCAGTACGGTTTAAGCGTCATTTCTGCCATTGATCATCGTGATGATTTGTTGCGCAATTATCCCGCCTAACGTGTTGACAGGCTTTTTCTTCTCGGCGTAACATGCGCGCACTATTATCATTGAGGACAGACGCCTTGGACACACCCAGTAGATACTGGCTCACTGACCTGCGCCGCAGGTATAACTTCTAAGGCTCTCCGTTTTTGCTGATAGCCTTCGTGGTTGTCGGCGACCCCGCAAAGTGTCGCTATGAGTCAGATCTCTTCATGGTCTGAAACAATCGGTGATACGCATCCCCTCTGTTTCTGTGCTTCAACGCGTTGTCCGCACCCGTTACCTTCACGGAGTTTTGGCACATGCTGAGCGCTTTTAAATTAGATAACCGCCGCTTGTCCCGTCTGGAACTGGACGACTCGGATGATCTCACGTCATCGCTGTGGGTTGATCTGGTCGAGCCGGAAGAGGGCGAGCGTGAGCGCGTGCAGAATGAGCTGGGACAAAGCCTGGCGACGCGTCCCGAACTGGACGATATCGAAGCCTCCGCCCGTTTCTTCGAAGACGAGGACGGTCTGCATATCCACTCCTTCTTCTACTTCGAAGATGCGGAAGATCACGCCGGCAACTCCACGGTGGCGTTCACCATTCGCGACGGCCGCCTGTATACCCTGCGCGAGCGTGAACTGCCGGCGTTCCGCCTGTACCGCATGCGCGCCCGCAACCAGACCATGCTCGAAGGCAACGCCTACGAACTGCTGCTAGATTTGTTCGAAACCAAGATTGAACAGCTGGCGGACGAGATAGAGAACATCTACAGCGATCTGGAACAGCTCAGCCGGGTGATCATGGAAGGGCATCAGGGCGACGAATACGACGCCGCGCTGTCGACGCTGGCGGAGCTGGAAGATATCGGCTGGAAGGTGCGTTTGTGTCTGATGGATACCCAGCGCGCGCTCAACTTCCTGGTGCGCAAGGCGCGTTTGCCGACCGGCCAGCTGGAGCAGGCGCGTGAAGTGCTGCGCGACATCGAATCCCTGCTGCCGCACAACGAATCGCTGTTCCAGAAGGTGAACTTCCTGATGCAGGCGGCGATGGGCTTCATCAATATCGAACAGAACCGCATCATCAAGATCTTCTCGGTGGTGTCGGTGGTATTCCTGCCGCCTACGCTGGTGGCCTCCAGCTACGGCATGAACTTCGAATTCATGCCGGAACTGAAATGGTCGTTCGGCTACCCGGGCGCCATCACGCTGATGATCCTGGCCGGCCTGGCCCCTTACCTGTACTTCAAGCGCAAAAACTGGCTGTAACCCGGCGGCGCCGGGCTTAGCGCAGCTTGCGTTGGGTGTAGAGCGCGTCGAGGGTGAACAGGATCAGCGCCGCCCAGATAAAGCCGAAGGTCACCAGCTTGTCCTGGCCGATGGTCTCACCGTAGAAGGTGACCGCCAGCAGGAACATCAGCGTCGGGCCGAGATACTGGAAGAAACCGAGCGTCGACAGGCGCAGCCGGGTAGCCGCCGCGGTGAAGCACAGCAGCGGTACGGTGGTGACGATGCCGGCGGCGACCAGCAGCAGGTTCAGCGACCACGGGTTGGCGCTCAGGTGGCTGGTGGGGCTGTCGGCGAACAGGAACAGATAGGCGGCCGCCACCGGCAGCAGCCATAGCGTCTCAATCAGCATGCCGGTCTGGGCGTCGATGGCGATTTTCTTGCGCAGCAGGCCGTAGAAAGCGAAGCTGAACGCCAGCCCCAGACCGATGATCGGCAACGAGCCGAACTGCCAGAGCTGCACCAGCACCCCGGTGAACGCCAGCGCCACCGCCACCCACTGCATGCGACGAAAGCGCTCGCCGAGAAACAGCATCCCCAGCAGCACGTTAACCAGCGGGTTGATGAAGTAGCCCAGGCTGGCTTCCAGCATATGGTGATTGTTCACCGCCCAGATGAACAGCAGCCAGTTGCCGCCGATCAACAGCGCGGTGACCGCCAGCAGCAGCAGTCGTTTGCGGTTTTGGCAGGCGGCGCGCACTTTAGGCCAGTTGCGGCCCAGCGTGATCAGCGCCAGCATGAAGAAAAACGACCAGATGATCCGGTGGGTGAGGATCTCGTCCGCGGACACTTGCTGGATCAGTTTGAAATAGGCCGGGGCAATGCCCCACATAAAATAGGCGGCCAGGGCGAAGAAAATGCCCTGACGCGTTTGCTTTGCGTCCATGACGTCACTCTGGTGGGGAACTTAAGATGCGGTGAGTGTACTGAAGACGCTCACCGCACACAATCATCAGCCGACCAGATAGGTGGCGGTGGCGGTCGCGATATGCAGGCCGTCGTGGTTATGCAGTTCTACGCGCGCCACGGCGACCTTGTTGCCGCTGCGCAGCACGCTGGCGGAGGCGACGAAGTGTTCACCGCGGCCGGGGCGCAGATAGTCGACGCGCAGATCGATGGTGCCCATGCGCGACAGTTTGGCGGCGATCTCTTCTTCGATCAGCGGCTCCAGGCGCGTCAGCACGCCGCCGGCGCAGGCCAGCCCGGCGGCGACGTCAAGCACGGCGGCGATCACGCCGCCATGCAGAATTTCCTGCGCGGCGTTGCCGACCAGCTTGCGCTGGTTGGTGAAGCTCAGCTCGACGTAGTCATCGTCGAAGCGGCGCAGCTCCAGGCCAAGCTCGCGGTTGAACGGCATGTGGTAGACAAAGATTTCGCCGATCTTGCGGCGGGCGGCTTCCAGGGTCAGTGGTGTGGTCGACATAGCGGGTTTCCATTTTTCTTTTGCGTTTTAAGGGAGCTAACTGGTCAGTCCAGGTTAATGAGATGTTGATTTTATGCTTAACCTTTGTTGCTTTCCAGACTATTCCAATAAAACCGGCCTGCGCTGCGGTAAAACGCCCTTTGTGTGTAAAATGGCCTGATTTTTTCCGGGCTTGCCCTTTTTCGTTGGAGTGAGGAGCGGTTATGCGCATTTTGTCAGGGATCGTTTCCGCCACGCTGCTGATGCCGGCGCTGGCATTGGCTGAGGAAGCCAAAGAGCAGCAGATTCACGATAAGCCGGCGGTGCGCGGCAGCATTATCGCCAACCTGCTGCAGGAGCACGAGAATCCGTTCACGCTGTATCCTTACGATCCCAATTATCTGCTGTACACCGACACCAGCGATATCAACAAAGAAGCCATCAAGACGTACAATTGGGGCGACAAGGCGCGCAAGGACGAGGTGAAATACCAACTTAGCCTGGCGTTTCCGCTGTGGCGGGGCATTGCCGGCGACAACTCGGTGCTCGGCGCGTCTTATACTCAGCGCTCCTGGTGGCAATTGTCCAACCGCGGCGAGTCTTCGCCGTTCCGCGAAACCAACTACGAGCCGCAGCTGTTCGTGGGGTGGGCGACCGATTACCGTTTTGCCGGTTGGACGCTGCGCGATGTTGAAATCGGCGTTAACCATCAGTCTAACGGCCGCTCGGATCCGACGTCGCGCAGCTGGAATCGCGGCTATGCGCGGCTGATGGCGCAAAACGGCAACTGGCAGGTGGATCTCAAGCCCTGGTTCCGCTTCTCGGAGAGCTCGAGCAACGACGACAACCCGGACATCACCAAATACATGGGATACTACCGGTTGAAGGTCGGTTACGCCTGGGGCGACAGCGTGTTCAGCGTCGACAGCCACTATAACTGGAACAGCGGCTACGGCGGCGCGGAGCTGGGCTGGAGCTATCCGATCACCCGCAACGTGCGTTTCTATACCCAGGTATTCAGCGGCTACGGCGAATCGCTGATCGACTATAACTTCCGGCAGACACGGGTGGGCGTTGGTGTCATGCTGAACGATATTATGTAATCATACCCGCTGGGTGTGTACCGATGAAAAAATGGGGAAGTGTGTGTCAACCGCAGCAGTGATTAACAGAGAGTTGCTGGCCGAGCAGGTATTGCGCGATACCTTTGGCTATCAGCAATTCCGTCCGGGGCAGCAAACGATTATCAACGCCGCGATCGGCGGGCAGGATTGCCTGGTGGTGATGCCGACCGGCGGCGGCAAGTCGTTGTGCTACCAAATCCCGGCGCTGGTGATGGACGGCCTGACGCTGGTCGTTTCCCCTCTGATCTCGCTGATGAAGGACCAGGTCGACCAACTGTTGGCCTACGGCGTTTCCGCCGCCTGCTATAACTCGACGCAAACCCGCGAGGAGCAGCTGGACGTCATGGCCGGCTGCCGCAACGGTAACATCAAGATGCTGTACATCGCGCCGGAACGGCTGATGATGGAAAGCTTCCTCAACCTGCTCGACCACTGCCCGCCGGCAATGCTGGCGGTGGATGAGGCGCACTGCATCTCGCAGTGGGGCCATGACTTCCGGCCGGAATATCGCGCGCTGGGCCAACTGAAACAGCGCTTCCCGTCGATGCCGGTGATCGCGTTGACTGCCACCGCCGACGAGTCCACCCGCGGCGATATCGTGCGTCTGCTGTCGCTGCAGGATCCGCTGGTGCAGGTCAGTAGCTTCGACCGGCCGAACATCCGCTACACGCTGGTGGAAAAATTCAAACCGCTCGATCAGCTGTGGCGCTTCGTGCAGGATCAGCGCGGTAAGAGCGGCATTATCTATTGCAACAGCCGCGCCAAGGTGGAAGACACCGCTGCGCGCTTGCAAAGCCGCGGGCTGAGCGTCGGTGCCTACCACGCCGGGCTGGACAACGATCGTCGCGCCCAGGTGCAGGAAGCGTTCCAGCGCGACGATCTGCAGGTGGTGGTGGCCACCGTCGCCTTCGGCATGGGCATCAACAAACCCAACGTGCGCTTCGTGGTGCATTTCGACATCCCGCGCAATATCGAATCCTATTATCAGGAGACCGGCCGAGCCGGGCGTGACGGCCTGCCGGCCGAAGCCATCCTGCTGTACGATCCGGCCGACATGGCCTGGCTGCGCCGCTGCCTGGAGGAGAAACCCGCCGGGCAGCAGCTGGACATCGAACGCCACAAGCTGAACGCCATGGGCGCGTTCGCCGAGGCGCAAACCTGCCGCCGCCTGGTGTTGCTCAACTACTTCGGCGAAGGCAAGCACGAGAACTGCGGCAACTGCGACATCTGCCTCGATCCGCCCAAGCGCTACGACGGGCTGGAGGACGCGCGCAAGGCGCTGTCCTGCGTGTACCGCGTCGGCCAGCGCTTTGGCCTCGGGTACATCGTGGAAGTGCTGCGCGGCTCCAACAACCAACGCATTCGTGAATACGGTCACGACAAGCTGCCGGTGTACGGCATCGGCCGCGATCAAACCACGGAGCACTGGACCAGCGTGCTGCGTCAGCTGATCCATCTGGGCTTTATCACCCAAAACATCGCCATGCACTCGGCGCTACAATTGACCGAGGCGGCGCGTCCGGTGTTGCGCGGCGAGGTGGCGCTGCAGCTGGCGGTGCCGCGTATTCAGAGCCTGAAGTCGCGCAGCAGCGCCAACCAGAAATCCTACGGCGGCAATTACGATCGCAAGCTGTTCGCCAAGCTGCGCAAACTGCGCAAATCGATCGCCGACGAAGAAAACATCCCGCCTTACGTGGTGTTCAACGACGCCACGCTGCTGGAAATGGCCGAACAGATGCCGATCAAGGCCGGCGATCTGCTGAGCGTCAACGGCGTCGGCCAGCGCAAACTGGAGCGTTTCGGCGCGCCCTTTATGGCGATGATCCGCGACCATCTCGACAATGATGAAGACTGAGGGCGATAAATCATGCTGATGCTGTTTCTCACCGTGGCGCTGGTGCATCTGATTGCGCTGATGAGCCCGGGGCCGGACTTCTTTTTCGTGTCGCAAACCGCCGCCAGCCGTTCGCGCCGTGAGGCGATGATGGGCGTGGTCGGCATTTCGCTCGGCATCGTGGTTTGGGCCGGCGTGGCGTTGATGGGGCTGCATCTGATCCTGCAGAAGATGGCCTGGCTGCATCAGGTCATCATGGTCGGCGGCGGCATTTACCTGTGCTGGATGGGGTGGCAACTGCTGCGTTCCGCGCGGGCGCAGCAAGCTGCTCCGGCGGCGGAGGCCCAGGTGGCGTTGCCGAAGGCCGGGCGCAGCTTTATTCGCGGCTTCCTGACCAACCTGTCCAACCCGAAAGCGGTGATCTATTTCGGCAGCGTGTTCTCGCTGTTCGTCGGTGACAGCGTCGGCGCCGGCGCGCGCTGGGGGCTGTTCTTGCTGATCGTTGCCGAGACCTTCGTCTGGTTCAGCCTGGTGGCGGTGGTGTTCGCGCTGCCGGCGATGCGCCGCGGCTATCAGCGGTTGGCCAAGTGGATCGACGGGGTGGCGGGCGTGCTGTTCACCGGCTTCGGGTTACACCTGATCTTTACCCGCTGACCGGCGGTGAGATGCCCAAGGCCGAGCAGCGATGCCCGGCCTTTTTTGTCAGGCTTTGCGGGCGGTCGCCAGCAGCCCCGCCACCAAAATGAACAGTGAACCGAACACCCGGTTAAGCAGCTGCATCTGGCGCGGCGTTTTCAGCCAGCCGGCGATGCGCGTCGCCAGGGTGGCGTAACCGATCATCACCAGAATATCCACCACCACGGTGGTGACGCCGAGCACCAGGTACTGCTCGGCCTGCGGTTGATTGGGCAAGATGAACTGCGGGAACAGCGCGGCGAGGAACACGATGCTTTTCGGGTTGGTCAGGTTGACCAGCACCGCGCGGCGGAACAGACGGCGGCGCGGCATGCTGCCCGCCAGCGCATGCAGATCCAGCGCGCCGGCGGCGCGCCATTGCTGGATGCCGAGCCACACCAGGTAGGCGGCGCCCAACCATTTCAGCAGCTCGAACGCCAGCAGCGATTGCGATATCAGCGCGCCGAGACCGATGCCCACCAGCACGATGTGCGCGCTCAACCCGACCTGCAGGCCGGCGATTGACGCGGCGGCGCCGCGATAGCCGTGGCTGATGCCGGTGCTCATGGTGTTGATGGCGCCGGATCCAGGGGACAGGCTAAGGATAAGCGTGGTCAGCAGGTAGGTTAACCACCAGTCCAAGGTCATGGTTCTCGGCTCCCTGAAAGTGTCGTTTTGTGCCACAATGCGCCGAGGCGGCGCCGTTTTTTGTCAGAATTGAATCACAATACGCTAGTATGATTTCTTGTGCCAGCGGTCACATTTTTCCGCCGGCCCCACAGGGAAAACGCTCTCGATGACCTCGTTCACTCTCAGCTCCGATGACTGGTTAACGCGTGAAACGCAGTTCGCTGCCTTCGCCACCGGGCCGCTGCTGGATTTCTGGCGGCAGCGCGAAGAAGGCGAGTTCAGCGGCGTGGACGGCGTGCCGATCCGCTTTGTGCGTTTCAGTTCCGCGCGGCATCAGCGCGTGGTGGTGGTCAGCCCCGGCCGCATCGAAAGCTACGTGAAATACCCCGAGGTGGCCTACGATCTGTTCCACTGCGGTTACGACGTGGTGATCGTCGATCATCGCGGCCAAGGGCGTTCCGGGCGTTTACTGGCGGATACGCACCGCGGTCATGTGGTAAACTTCGCCGACTACGTGGACGATTTCGAGCAGCTTTGGCAGCGCGAAGTCGAGTCGCGCGGTTACCGGCAGCGCTTCGCGCTGGCGCATTCGATGGGCGGCGCGATCCTGGCGCAGTTCCTGCAACGCCGGCCGCAGGCGTTCGATGCGGCGGCGTTTTGCGCGCCGATGTTCGGCATCCAGTTGCCGATGCCGGGCTGGCTGGCCGACCGCATCCTCGACTGGGCGGAGACCCGTCCGGCGATCCGCGACTACTACGCGGTGGGCACCGGCCAGTGGCGGCCGCTGCCTTATGTGGTCAACGTGTTGACCCACAGCCGCGAACGCTACCGGCGTAGCCTGCGCTATTACGCCGATTACCCCGAGCTGCAGGTGGGCGGACCGACCTACCATTGGGTGCGGGAGAGCATCCGCGCCGGCCGGCAGATTATCGCGCAGGCCGGGGAGATAACAACGCCGCTGTTGCTTTTGCAAGCCGGTGAGGAACGGGTGGTTGACAACCGTTCGCACCAGGCTTTTTGTCAGGCTCTGTCAGACGCGGGGCGCCCTTGCGAAGGGGGGCTTCCGTGGGTTATCAACGGCGCACGCCATGAGATCCTGTTCGAGCGGGACGCGATGCGCGCCGAAGCACTGAACGCAATCCTGCGCTTCTTTGCTCAACACTTAGGTGGCGCGCTGCCGCCGACAACTCCATCAGAGGTTAGAACATAACGCTATGTATCACGTCGTCGCTTCCGATTTAGATGGCACGCTGCTGTCTCCCGACCATACCCTGTCGCCGTACGCCAAAGAAACGCTGAAGTTGCTGACCCAGCGCGGCGTGCATTTCGTGTTCGCCACCGGCCGCCACCACATCGACGTGGCGCAGATCCGCGACAGTCTGGAGATCAGTGCCTTTATGATCACCTCCAACGGCGCGCGGGTGCACAACACGGCCGGCGAGCTGATCTTCAGCCACAACCTGGACGAGGATATCGCCCGCGATCTGTACGGCATGCTGCACGACGATCCGGAGATAACCACCAACGTCTACCGTAACGATGACTGGTTCATCAACCGCGAAAGCCCGGAGCAGGAAGAGTTCTTCCAGGAGTCGGTATTCAAATATCAGCTGTTTGAGCCGGGCCTGCTGGAAACCGACGGCGTCTGCAAGGTTTACTTTACCTGTGAAGATCATGAGCGGTTGCTGCAGGTGGAAGACGCCATCAACGCGCGCTGGGGCGATCGGGTCAACGTCAGCTTCTCGTTCCCGACCTGTCTGGAAGTGATGGCGGGCGGCGTGTCGAAAGGGCATGCGCTGGAAGAAGTGGCCAAGATCATCGGCTATACGCTGCAAGAGTGCATCGCCTTCGGCGACGGTATGAACGATCTGGAGATGCTGTCGATGGCCGGCAAGGGCTGCATCATGCGCGACGCGCATCAGCGCCTGAAGGATATGCTGCCGGAGCTGGAAGTGATCGGCTCCAATGTCGATAACGCGGTGCCGCACTACCTGCGCAAGATGTTCCTCTGAGATAACCAGGCCGTTTCTCTGAAATAACAAGGGCGCCTTGCGGCGCCCTTGGCATTACTTGTGCTGGCCCTGCTTCTGCAGGAACTGCACGCCCTTGTCCGGGAAGTCGGTGAACACGCCGTCGACGCCGGCCTGGTTGTAAATCACGTCATACAGTTGGTTCACGTCGGTCACGTACTTCGGCAGCGCATCGGCGCGGATGGTGAACGGATGCACCGCCAGCTTGCTGGCGTGCGCTTCTTTCACCATGTCGGTCAGCACGATGTGGCCCGGCTTGGATTGATCCGCCACCACCAGCATGTGGTAGTCCGGCCCGATACCGTCGGCATACTGAGCGATTTTCTTCATCGCGCCCGGTTTGAACATCCAGTCATAGTCGTATTCCACCCACTTGCCGTCGGCTTTCTGCTCGTAGGTTTCCTGCCAGTCGTTGTAGGCGATCAGCTGAACCAGCTTCAGATCCATGCCCAGCTTCGGCTCCAGCTCGTTCTTGATGCGTTTGAGTTCGTTGGCGTCGAAGCACTGCAGGTAGACGTTGTCGTTCTTGCCGGTGTAACCGTACTGCTTGAGCACCGCCAGCACTTTGCTGGAGATGTCTTTGCCTTCCTGCTTGTGGAACCAAGGCGCTTTGATTTCAGGATAGATGCCGATGTTTTTGCCGGTCGAATGGTTCAGACCCTGTACGAACTCGATCTCTTCCTGGAAGGTGTGGACGCGGAAGTCGGATTTGCCCATCGGGAAGCGGCCAGGGTAGCCCTGTACCTTCTTGCCGTTTTCGATGTCAAAGCCTTCGGTGAACTTCAGCGATTTGATCTCCGCCAGCGTAAAGTCGATGGCGTAATAACGGCCGTCTTTGCGTGCGCGGTTCGGGAAACGTTCGGCGACGTCGGTGACGCGATCGAGGTAATGGTCGTGCAGCACCACCAGCTCGTTGTCTTTGGTCATCACCAGATCTTGTTCGAGGTAATCGGCGCCCTGCGCGTAGGCCATTGCCTTCGCCGGCAGAGTGTGTTCCGGCAGGTAGCCGCTGGCGCCGCGGTGGGCGATCACCACTTTGTCCGCCGCCTGGGCGGCGCTGACCATTGAGGTGGCGAGAATGATCCCTGTCAGCAGGGCTTTGACTTGAGTCCGCATTCCGTTTTCTCCGTGTTGTTGGGGGCAGGGTAGTAAAAAGGCCGCAGGGCGGCCTTTAAATCATGCAAAAGTCGTGTGACGGTTAGCCGCGCTTGCCGGCAGCGATTTCCGCGTGGTGTTTCTTCTCGTTCAGCATGGTCAGCAGCAGCAGGATAACCGCCAGCACGCCGCCGCCGATCATCACCATGAAGCCGCCGTCCCAACCGAAGAAGTCTACGGTGTAACCGACGATGGCGCTGGCCGCAACCGAGCCGCCCAGGTAGCCGAACAGGCCGGTGAAGCCCGCGGCGGTGCCGGCGGCTTTCTTCGGCGCCAGCTCCAGCGCGTGCAGGCCGATCAGCATCACCGGGCCGTAGATCAGGAAGCCGATGACCAGCATACAGATCATGTCCACGGTCGGGTTACCGGCCGGGTTCATCCAGAACACCACGGTGGCGATGGTCACCAGCGTCATGAAGAACACGCCGGTGGCGCCGCGGTTGCCTTTGAACACTTTGTCCGACATCCAGCCGCACAGCAGGGTGCCCGGGATACCGGCGTATTCATACAGGAAGTAGGCCCAGGAAGACTTGTCCAGCGCGAAGTGCTTCACTTCTTTCAGGTAGGTCGGTGACCAGTCCAGAATGCCGTAACGCAGCAGGTAGACGAACACGTTGGCGACCGCGATGTACCACAACAGCTTGTTCGGCAGGATGTACTGCATGAAGATCTGCTTGGCGGTCAGCTCTTCTTCGTCTTTTTCGCTGTAGTCGTCCGGGTAGTCGTTTTTGTACTCTTCAATCGGCGGCAGGCCGCAGGATTGCGGGGTATCGCGCATCAGGGCGAAGGCGATCAGGGCCACCAGGATGGCGCCGAAGGCCGGCATGTACAGCGCCGCGTGCCAGTCGTTGAACCAGGCCATGCCCAGCAGGAACAGCAGCGGCGGCAGGCCGCCACCCACGTTGTGGGCGCAGTTCCAGATGGAGACGATGCCGCCGCGTTCTTTCTGCGACCACCAGTGCACCATGGTGCGGCCGCACGGCGGCCAACCCATGCCCTGGAACCAGCCGCACAGGAACAGCAGAACGAACATCACCGCGATGCTGGAAGTTGCCCACGGTACGAAGCCCATGAACAACATCACCGCCGCCGCCAGGATCAGGCCGGCAGGCAGGAATACTCGCGGGTTGGAACGGTCAGAGACCGAACCCATGATGAATTTGGAGAAGCCGTAGGCGATAGAGATGCCCGACAGCGCGAAGCCGAGGTCGCCGCGGCTGAAGCCTTGTTCGATCAGGTAAGGCATGGCCAGGGTGAAGTTCTTACGCACCAGATAGTAGGCGGCGTAACCGAAGAAGATCCCCAGGAAAATTTGCCAACGCAGCTTACGGTAGAGCGGATCTACCTTATCGCTCGGCACACGGGCGATGTGTGCGGCTGGCTTAAAAATACTCAACATGAGCGCCTCCGATGGCTTTATCTGTTATCACATCAATATGACCTTTTACGTTCATTTGATGATTGAGCGGATATCGAATGTGGTGTTTTTGTGTTCCATAACGAGCGCCATTGTCATCAAATACGCCTGGTGTCGCTGTGACGAATGGCGCAATTGTTACACTTTCATGAAACCACGGCGGATTTTGAGCGATTCGTTAACGTTATGAAATAGAAAAACGTCCAAAAATCGTGATTATGATCACATTGATGGTTTTTTGTGGTCATTTTTATTTCGTTTTATGTTCGTTATTGTTCCTTATCAAACAAAGACCCCAATAACCGTGGCTCAATAGGCTCATAACTACCGATCCTGAGGGAGCGACATGAGCAGCTATTTTGACGGCGGCGAAACGGATGTGATCATCATCGGCGGCGGCGCCACCGGCGCAGGCATTGCCCGCGACTGTGCGCGGCGCGGCCTGCGATGCATTTTGCTGGAGCGCCACGACATCGCTACCGGCGCCACCGGCCGCAACCACGGTTTATTGCACAGCGGCGCGCGCTATGCGGTGACCGACGGCGAGTCGGCGCGCGAGTGCATCGAAGAAAACCGCATCCTGAAACGCATCGCGCATCACTGTATCGAGCGCACCGACGGGCTGTTCATCACCTTGCCGCAAGACTCGCTGGACTATCAGCAGCAGTTTATCGCGGCCTGTCGCCAGGCCGACATCGACGCCGAAGCGATCGACCCGCAGCTGGCGCTGCGGTTGGAGCCGGCGGCTAACCCGGCGCTGATCGGCGCGGTGCGCGTACCGGACGGCACCGTCGATCCCTTCCGGCTGACCGCCGCCAACATGTTGGACGCGCGCGAGCACGGTGCGCAGATCCTGACCTACCACCAGGTGGTGGGATTGTTGCGCAGCGGCGATCGGGTAACGGGCGTGCGCGTTTACGACCATCAGAATCAGCGGCGCTATGAACTGCACGCGTCTGTGGTGGTCAACGCCGCCGGTATCTGGGGCCAGCAGATTGCCGAATATGCCGATTTACGCATTCGCATGTTCCCGGCCAAGGGAGCGCTGCTGATCCTCGGCCATCGCATCAACAACATGGTGATCAACCGCTGCCGCAAACCGGCGGACGCCGACATCCTGGTGCCGGGCGACACCATCTCGCTGATCGGCACCACCTCGACCCATATCGACTACGACCAAATTGACAACATGCTGGTGACCCCGCAGGAGGTGGACATTCTGATCCGCGAGGGGGCACTGTTGGCGCCCACCCTGGCGCAGACCCGCATTCTGCGCGCCTATGCCGGGGTGCGGCCGCTGGTCGCCAGCGACGACGATCCCAGCGGGCGCAACGTCAGCCGCGGCATCGTGCTGCTCGATCACGCCGCCCGCGACGGGCTGGAAGGGTTTATCACCATCACCGGCGGCAAGCTGATGACCTACCGCCTGATGGCGGAGTGGGCCACCGACAAGGTGTGCGAAAAGCTTGGCGTAAACCGTCCGTGCACCACCGCGCAGGACGCGTTGCCCGGATCCCGCCAGTCGGCGGAGGAAACGGTGCGCAGCGTGGTTTCACTGCCCGCCAGCATCCGTGGCTCGGCGATTTACCGCCACGGCGATCGCGCCAGCCAGGTGCCGGCGGCCGATCGGCTCGACACCAGCCTGGTGTGCGAATGCGAGGCGGTGACCGCCGGGGAAGTGCGTTATGCGGTCAATTCGCTGACCGTCAATAACCTGGTGGATCTGCGCCGCCGCACCCGCGTCGGCATGGGCACCTGCCAGGGCGAACTCTGCGCCTGCCGCGCCGCCGGGCTGCTGACGCGCTTTAACGTCAGCACGCCGCAGCAATCCATCGCGCAGCTGTCGCAGTTCCTCAACGAACGCTGGAAAGGCGTACGGCCGATCGCCTGGGGCGATGCGCTGCGCGAGAGCGAATTTACCAGTTGGGTTTACCAGGGGTTATGCGGGCTTGAAGCCCAGGCCGACCAGGAGCAGGAGGCAGATGATGCGATTTGACGTCGTGGTGATTGGCGGCGGTCTGGCGGGCCTGAGCTGCGCCATTGCCGTGGCCGAACAGGGCAAGCGCTGCGCGGTGGTCAGTTCTGGCCAGAGCGCGCTCTACTTCTCCTCCGGCTCGCTCGACCTGTTGGCGAGATTGCCGGACGGCACGCCGGTCGAGATGCCGCTGGCGGCGTTGCCGCAGCTGGCGCAGCAGGCGCCGCAGCATCCGTATGCCCTGATCGGGCCCGGCCGGGTGGCGGCGCTGTCCGCTGCCGCACAGCGGCTGCTGGAGCGCTGCGGGTTGAACCTGCAGGGGGAGGGAACCAATAACCATCTGCGCATTACGCCGCTGGGCACGCGCCGCGCCACCTGGCTCAGCCCGCAGGCGATCCCGACGCTGCCGCTGACCGGCCAACTGCCGTGGCGGCGCATCGCGGTGATCGGCATCGAAGGGTTCCTCGACTTCCAGCCGCAGATGGCCGCCGATTCCCTGAGCCGCGAGCTCGGCGTGCAGACGGACGTGGCCTATCTGCACATGCCGGCGCTGGACAGATTGCGCAATAACCCCAGTGAGTTCCGCGCGGTGAACATCGCCCGGGTACTGGATTTGATGGAAAGCCTGCCGCCGATGGCCGAAGAGCTGCGGCGGCTGGCGGGCGAGGCCGAGGCGCTCTTCCTGCCGGCCTGTCTGGGCCTGGAGGACGATGCGTCGCTGGCGGTGTTGCAGGATGCGGTCGGCAAACCGATCCGACTGCTGCCGACGTTGCCGCCTTCGGTGCCCGGCATGCGCTTGCATCAGGCGCTGCGGCGGCGTTTTCAGCAGCTGGGCGGCATTTTCATGCCCGGCGACAGCGTGCTGCGCGCCGAGAGCGAGGCTGGCCGCATCACCGGTTTGTACACCCGCAACCACGGCGATATTCCGCTGCGAGCGCAGCAGGTGGTGCTGGCCAGCGGCAGCTTCTTCAGCAATGGGCTGGTGGCGGATTTCGACGGGGTACGCGAGCCGATCTTCGGGCTGGACGTGCACAGCCGCGCCGATCGCGCCGACTGGAGCCAGCGCGAGCTGTTTGCACCGCAGCCTTATCTGCAGTTTGGCGTGCGCACCGACGGCAGGCTGCGGGCGATGAAACAGGGAATGCCGTTCGACAATCTGTATGCCATCGGCGCGGTCGCCGGCGGCTACGATCCGCTGCAGCAGGGCTGCGGCGCCGGCGTGTCATTGATCGGTGCGCTGCACGTCGCGCAGCAGATCGCCGCGGAGGAGTGCGTATGAGCCTGCATCAGGACCACAGCTTTGAAAGCTGCATCAAATGTACCGTCTGTACCACCTACTGCCCGGTCGCCAAAGTGAACCCGCTCTATCCGGGGCCGAAACAGGCGGGGCCGGACGGCGAGCGGCTGCGGTTGAAAGACCCGGCGCTGTACGACGAAGCGCTGAAATACTGCACCAACTGCAAGCGTTGTGAAGTGGCCTGCCCGTCCGACGTCAAAATCGGCGACATCATTCAGCGCGCCCGCGCCGACTTCGCCCAGAGCAAGCCGACGCTGCGCGACGCCATCCTCAGCCACACCGATATCATGGGCTCGCTGTCGACGCCGTTTGCGCCGATCGTCAACGCCGCTACCGGGCTGAAACCGGTGCGCAAGCTGTTGGACAAGGCGCTGAAGATCGATCACCGCCGTGAACTGCCGAAATACTCGTTCGGCACTTTCCGCCGCTGGTACCGGCAACAGGCGCAGGCTCAGCAGCGTTACGCCGAGCAGGTGGCGTTTTTCCACGGCTGCTTCGTCAACTATAACCATCCGCAGCTGGGCAAGGATTTGATCCGGGTGTTCAACGCGCTGGATATCGGCGTGCAGCTGCTGAAACGCGAGAAATGCTGCGGCGTGCCGCTGATCGCCAACGGGTTTATCGAGCAGGCTAAAAAGCAGGCCAGGGTCAATGCCGAATCGCTGCAGGAAACGGTGCTGGAGCGCGGCATTCCGGTGGTGGCGACCTCATCGAGCTGCACCTTCACCCTGCGTGACGAATACCCTCATCTGCTGGACGTAGACACCACTGCGGTGCGCGATCGGGTGGAGCTGGCGACGCGCTATCTCTATCGCCTGATCAATCAGGGGCGCAGCCTGCCGCTCAAGCGCACGCCGCTGCGGGTGGCTTATCACACGCCTTGCCATATGGAGAAGATGGGCTGGACCGCCTACACCCTGGAGCTGCTGCGGCAGATACCGGGGCTGGAGCTGGTGGTGCTGGATTCGCAGTGCTGCGGCATCGCCGGCACCTACGGGTTCAAATCGGAGAACTACGCCACGTCGCAAGGCATCGGCGCGCCGCTGTTCCGGCAGATAGAAGAGAGCGGGGTGGATCTGGTGGTGACCGACTGCGAAACCTGCAAATGGCAGATAGAAATGTCCACCAGCAAGCGCTGCGAACATCCGATCACCCTGCTGGCGCAGGCGCTGGTATAAAAACGAAAGGGCCGGCAAACCGGCCCTCTGTGGGATTACTGCTTCAGCTTCAGGGTGGAGATGATGCCTTCGGCTTCGGTCTGCGCCTGCTGCTGATTGTCCGCCGGCAGCGTCACCTGAATGGTCAGCATGTTGTTGTTCAGCGAGCCGATCAGGACGGAAGAATAAGCCTTTTCACCGCCGCTGGTGATGATACTGTCCAACTGACGCAGCGGCACGCCGTTGACGTCGAGCGCCTTGTTGGTGATCACCTGCAGGTTGGCGTCACGCGCGCGCTGGGTATTCTCCAGGCGCTTGGCCAGGGTCTCCAGGCTGTCGGCGGTCTTGTCGCCCAAGATGACGATCACCGCGCGCTGGCCGGTGCTGTCTGCGTAAACATGCATGTTGTTGGCCTGGTTGCCCAGCTTGCCGCTCTGATCCGCCATGCCGACCGGCAGGGTGAACGCCAGTTTACCGTCCAGCAGGCTCACCTGCTGCCCGGCCGGCGCGCTGGCTGCCGCGCCGTCTGGCGCTGCCTTGGTGTCTTTGGTGTTGCCGTCGCAGGCCGCGAGGCCAAGCGCCAGCAGGCTGATACCCATCAATTTCGCTACTTTACGCATCAGGCTTCCTTCTTCCTTTCCGGTAGGGATTTACTGTCGTATCGCAACCTATTCCAGGTTGAAATGCAAGGCAGATGTTGTCACAAGTTTTTTTCCAGTAATAGCCGATAATCAGCCACTTCGCCTTTCTTTTCCAGTTGAACAATCTGATAGTGGTGGGTGAGCAGCATCGTCAGCATGGCGCGGAACCGGTTACGGGTTTTGACCGTCAGTTGGCGATAGCCCTGCGCCCGAGCCCAGCGTTCCTGTTCGGCCAACAAGGCCTGCGCCACGCCGTGGCGACGGAATGCCGGCAGCACGCCACCCAGCCAGCTGTAAAACACCGTTTCCTGCCGTTGATAACCGAGTTTGAAACCGGCCGGCTGCCCGTCTATCTCGGCGATCAACAGGCTGGCGGGGGCGGTGCCGATACGCCGCTGCAGATCGGCCAGGCTATGCAGGCCGCCGAATTCGGGGATGCGTTGGTAAAGGCGGTGGATTTCTTCGAGCGTGGCGGTGCGGACGATGGGGATCATGAGCGGCCTCCAAAGAATAGGGCCGCCCAGAATAGCATGGCTCAGCTCGGCTGCAGGCTGCCGCTGCGCGCCGCGATGCGTTTGAGCAGCATGTTCAGCAACACGCCGTACATCGGCAAGAAGAACAGCAGGCAGATCATCACCTTGAAGCTGTAATCCACCAGCGCAATCTCCACCCAGTTGTTGGCCATGAACGGATCGCTGCTCTTGTAGAAGGCGATGAAGAAGAACGCCAGCGTATCGCTGATGTTGCCGAGGAACATCGCCGCCGCCGGCGCCACCCACCAGGCGCTGCGTTGGCGCAGACGGTTAAACACGTGTACGTCGAGGATCTGGCCGAGCACATAGGCCATAAAGCTGGCCACGGCGATGCGCGCCACGAACAGGTTAAAACTGCTCAGCGCCGCGAAGCCCTGCCATTCTCCCTGATAGGTGACGGTGGAGATCACATAAGAGATGAACAGCGCCGGCACCATCACCGCCAGGATAATACGTCGCGCCAGCGGCGCGCCGAAGATGCGCACGGTCAGATCGGTCGCCAGGAAGATAAACGGGAAGGTAAAGGCGCCCCAGGTGGTATGGAAGCCGAAAACGGTGATCGGCAGCTGCACCAGGTAGTTGCTGGAGGTAATGATGGCGATATGAAACAGCGAAAGCCAGACCAACGCCGTGAAGCGCTGCTGTGCGGTAAACGAATACATGTTGTAGCCTTTTTAGCAGTGGGGTGAGGGAACCCAGTGTGTCTTGTCAAAACAGCAAAAAACGCTGCGCGGCGGCATGATACGCGTTTGCGCAACCAATGCAATGGTTAAATTTAACGCAAACGTTAACGCATCTTGCGCAGAAAAACTACCGGCGTAAACTAGGCGCTAATGAGATGCGGCGAGCGTTCGCCGATCGTTTTGAACGAGAAAAATTGCATGACTGACTTATTTGCCCAGGCAGACCAGACGCTCGACGCGCTGGGGTTGCGTTGCCCAGAACCGGTGATGATGGTGCGTAAAACCGTGCGCCATATGGACAACGGCGAAACGCTGCTGATTATTGCCGACGATCCGGCTACCACCCGCGATATCCCGGGGTTCTGCCGCTTTATGGAGCATACGCTGGTGGCGCAGGAGACCGAGCAGGCGCCATACCGTTATCTGCTGCGTAAAGGCGTATAACGGCGGCGCGGCCGAGTTAAAAGTTCCTTCCCCCAAATGACAACGGGCGCGGTATGCCGCGCCCGTGTTTGTTTCAGAGCTTAGCTGCGCTTTCTCAACAGCCGCAGCGCGTTGGCGGTGACCAGCGCGGTGGCGCCGGAGTCGGCCAGCACCGCCAGCCACAGCCCGGTTAACCCCAGCAGGCTGGTGATCAGAAAGACCCCTTTCAACCCCAACGCGATGGTGATGTTTTGCCGGATATTGGCGTGGGTGGCGCGCGAGATGCGGATCATTTCCGCGACGCCCACCAGTCGGTTGTGGGTCAGGGCGGCGTCGGCGGTCTCCAGCGCCACGTCGGTGCCGCTGCCCATGGCAATGCCGATGTTGGAGGCCTTCATCGCCGGGGCGTCGTTGATGCCGTCGCCGATCATCGCCGTCGGGCGCAGTTCGCTCAGTTCGGTGACCGCGCTGACCTTATCTTCCGGCAACAGACCGGCACGATAGTCGAGGCCCAGCTCGCCGGCGATCGCCGCGGCGGCGCGCGGGTTATCCCCGGTCAGCATCACGCCGCGAATACCCAACGCGTTCAGTTCGGCTATCGCCTGTTTGGCGTCGCTGCGTAGCGTATCACGCAGCGCCAGCAAGCCGATGGGCGCGCCGTCTTCCAGCACCACCACCGCCGTTTTACCGGCGTTTTCCAGCTTGTCTACCTGGCTCTGCCATTGTGTGGCGAGCAGGCCCGGCGCCAGCTTGCCCGGCGCACTGATCAGCACGGTCTTGCCGTCCACGATCCCTTCCACACCGACGCCGGCCAGCGCGCGGCGCGCCTGCGCCAGCGGCAGCTCAGCCCCGCTTGCGGCGGCGCGGTTGATGATCGCTTGCGCCAGCGGGTGATGTGAACCGGCCTCTACCGCGGCGGCAAGCTGCAACAGCCGTTGTTCGGTCAGCGCGCCGATGGGCAGCACGTCGGTGACCGTCGGCTTGCCTTCGGTCAGGGTGCCGGTTTTATCGAAGGCGATGGTTTGAATCTGGCCCAGTTGCTCCAGCGCCGCGCCGCCTTTAATCAGCGCGCCGCGCCGCGTGGCGGCCGCCAGCCCGGATGTGATGGCCGCCGGCGTCGAGATCACCAGCGCGCATGGACAGCCGATCAGCAGCAGCGTCAGGCCGCGATAGATCCAGGTCTCCCACGGCTGCGAGAACAGCAGTGGCGGTACCAGGATCACCGCGACGGCCAGAAGCATGATGGCTGGGGTGTAATAGCGGCTGAAGCGATCGAGGAAGCGTTCGATCGGCGCGCGGCGTTCTTCGGCCTCTTCAATCAGCTGCAAAATGCGGTCGATGGCATTTTTGCCGGGCTCGGAAATCACCTTCATCTGTGCCGCCTGATCGACGGACAGGCTGCCGGCGGCCACTTTTTCCCCTTGTTGACGCTCGACCGGCACCGATTCGCCGGTCAGGGCGCTTTCGTCAAAGCTGGCGAACGGATTGAGCAGCTCGGCGTCGGCCGGCAGGCGCCCGCCGGGCGCGATTTCAATCACATCGCCAGGGCGCAGGCTGGCGACCGGCACGCGTTTGCGTTCCGTGCCTTGCAGCAGCAGCGCATCTTCCGGCACCAGCTCCATCAGCGCCTTCACCCCGCGACGCGCACGGTTGGCGGCGTAGGATTCCAGCAGCTCGCCGACCATAAACAGCAGCAGCACCATCGCCGCCTCGGCGGTGGCGCCAATAAACAGCGCGCCGATGGCCGCCACGCTCATCAACGTTTCGATGGCGAACGGCGTGCCGGAGCGAATCAGACGTAGCGCCTTGGCGGCGACCGGCGCCAACCCGACCAGCGTGGTGGCGATAAAGGCGATGCGACCCAGCTCCGGGTTAATCCGATCCAGCACCCAGCTGACCACCATCAGGGTAGTTAACAACAGCAGCGGCGCAAATTCGCCGAAGCGCGAGGCTTTTGGCGCGGCATCTTTGGCGGTCTGAGTGCCGAGCAGGGTAAAACCGGCCTGGGCGACCGCGTCCTGGATCCGCAGGCTGAGATCGGACTGTGCGTCGACCACCAGTTTTTCAGTGGCGAACAATACGCGTGCGCTGTCAACGCCGGGGAGCGCGGTGACGGCATTTTCGATTTTCTTGGCGCAGCTGGGGCAGTCCATACCGGTGACTTTCCAGCTGAAACGTTGGCTGCCGGAAGGGGGAGCGGCGGCCAGCCTGTCGCTTTCCTCGTCCGGATCGTCGGGGGCGGCGGTGCAGCAGCCGCTATCGCCATGATCGTGATGATGGTGGGCGTGTTCGGCCTGTACGGCTGCGCTTTTCGGCTCGCTGCTGCAGCCATGCTGCGTTTTGCTGTGGCTGTGGTTGCAGCCGCACCCGCCTTCGGCGTGGTGATGTTCCTGATGATTATGGTTTTGCTGATTGTGCATAACGTCCCCCTTCGGGCTGTTAAACGGGTTTGCTCAGCTGACTCTACACCCTGGAGTCCACTCCAGAGTCAAGCGCCGGATGAGAATTATTGCTAACGGCGTTCGGGCGTAGAAAAGGGGGATTCATTCAATAATGAATAATGCGAATTTAAATATATCGGCTTTTCTTATCCCCTATTTGGGCGAAAAGGCTCGCTGCCGTTAGTTTAAATAAGAAAATAATATTCCTATAGAAACTAAAAAATCGCCCGACCTAATAATAAAGAGTTATTAATCTATAACGCTTTAGCAAAATTTACCTTTTCCCCTGAGTAAAGCCAGCATGATTCGCTTGAGTCTGCAGGCCGCGTTGCTATTGAAGTTTGGTGCCAACTTATCCTCATCAAGTTTCGTTTGCTTTGTAAAGAAGCCTAAAAAGCAGCATAACAAACTTTCGTTGTGATAATAAATGGTTGATTATTTTATGTGCAGTTTTACGGTCCTGCCTATAATTGGAATCGATTACCATTTTTAATGGTGATCTTATTTGCTGATATATATGCATTAATTCTACCTAACACACTGCCGGTAACGGCGCATAAGCCCCTTCCAGCAAGCTTGAGGTTCATTAACCGTGGCTTACGGGGAGGTTATGTCTATCTGTCTGATTGATATCAATCAGGTAATGAGTGGAATCGAACCAATGCAATCTACTAAAAAGGCAATTGAAATTACTGAATCCAGCCTCGCGGCCGCCACAACCGGTTACGATGCTGTAGACGACCTGCTGCATTATCATGAGCGGGGTAACGGGATTCAGATTAATGGCAAGGATTCATTTTCTAACGAGCAAGCTGGGCTGTTTATTACCCGCGAGAACCAAACCTGGAACGGTTACAAGGTATTTGGCCAGCCGATCAAATTAACCTTCTCCTTCCCGGATTATAAGTTCTCTTCCACTAACGTCGCCGGCGACACCGGGCTGAGCAAGTTCAGCGCGGAACAGCAGCAGCAGGCTAAGCTGTCGCTGCAGTCCTGGGCCGACGTCGCCAATATCACCTTCACCGAAGTGGCGGCCGGACAAAAGGCCAATATCACCTTCGGCAACTACAGCCAGGATCGCCCCGGCCACTATGATTACGGCACCCAGGCCTACGCCTTCCTGCCGAACACCATTTGGCAGGGCCAGGATCTGGGGGGCCAGACCTGGTACAACGTCAATCAGTCCAACGTCAAGCATCCGGCGACCGAAGACTACGGCCGCCAGACGTTCACCCATGAAATTGGCCATGCACTGGGCCTGAGCCACCCGGGCGATTACAACGCCGGTGAAGGCAACCCGACCTACCGCGACGTCACTTACGCGGAAGATACTCGTCAGTTCAGCCTGATGAGCTACTGGAGTGAAACCAATACCGGTGGCGACAACGGCGGTCATTACGCCGCGGCTCCGCTGCTGGATGACATTGCCGCCATTCAGCACCTGTATGGCGCCAACCTGTCGACCCGCACCGGCGACACCGTGTACGGCTTTAACTCCAACACCGGTCGTGACTTCCTCAGCACCACCAGCAACTCGCAAAAAGTGATCTTTGCGGCCTGGGATGCGGGCGGCAACGATACCTTCGATTTCTCCGGTTACACCGCTAACCAACGCATCAACCTGAACGAGAAGTCGTTCTCCGACGTGGGCGGCCTGAAGGGCAACGTGTCGATCGCCGCCGGTGTGACCATTGAGAACGCCATTGGCGGTTCCGGCAACGACGTGATCGTCGGCAACGCGGCCAATAACGTGCTGAAAGGCGGCGCGGGTAACGACGTGCTGTTCGGCGGCGGCGGGGCGGATGAGCTGTGGGGCGGTGCCGGTAAAGACATCTTCGTGTTCTCTGCCGCCAGCGATTCCGCCCCGGGCGCTTCAGACTGGATCCGCGACTTCCAGAAAGGGCTCGACAAGATTGATCTGTCGTTCTTCAACAAAGAGGCGCAGAGCAGCGACTTCATTCACTTCGTCGATCACTTCAGCGGCGCGGCCGGTGAAGCGCTGCTGAGCTACAACGCGTCCAACAACGTGACCGATTTGTCGGTGAACATCGGGGGGCATCAGGCGCCGGACTTCCTGGTGAAAATCGTCGGTCAGGTAGACGTCGCCACTGACTTTATCGTGTAACGCAGCAACGGAGCGCCCGGCGCAGTCTCGGCCGGGCGTGATGTGGGAGCCGGTATGAAAGGTACTTTAACGCGCGCCGCCCTGGCGGCGGGAGGCATGATGGTGACGAGTGCGGTGATGGCCGGCAGTCTGGCGCTGCCGACCGCGCAGTCGCTGGCGGGGCAATGGCAGGTAGCCGACAGCGAAAGGCAATGCCAAATCGAGTTTCTGGCCAATGAGCAAAGCGAGACCAACGGCTACCAGCTGGTGGATCGGCAGCGTTGTCTGCAAAGCGTATTTGCGGCCGAGGTGGTGGGCTGGCGCCCGGCGCCGGACGGCATCGCCCTGCTGCAGGCGGATGGCAGCACGCTGGCGTTCTTCTCGCGCGACGGCGATCTGTACCGCAATCAGCTGGGTGCGGGTGATGCCCTGACGTTGAAAGCGCTGGCTTGATGAAGAAACGGGTTCGGCGCGCCGAACCCGCGGCAGGTCTCTACAGGTAGAGCGAACGCACGATCAGGAAGTGGCCGGAAAAGTAACAGAAAGCCACGATGGCGTCCGCCGCGCGGAAGGTGAAGCGGTAACGGTTGAGCAGCCAAACCACGTTGGCCAGCAGCAGCAGCGAGGTGCCGGCCAGCAGCGAGAAGCCGAAATCGGTGCTGCGCAGGAAATATTGCTCGCCTGCCAGCCAGACCATCAGCAGCGTCATCGCCACGTAGGTGACGATCGGCCAGCGCATCTCTTCCAGCCGGGTCCAAAGGGTGGCTAGCAGCAATGCACCGATCGCCAGCAGCGCCAGCGGCAGCGGCCAGAACAGACTGAACGTCATCTGGCTGGCGAAACTCAGGGTGTACAGCAAGTGGGACAGGAAAAAGGCGCCGATGGCGTACAGCACTCGCTCGCGCGGCAGCAGGAGCAGCGCATCGCCGATCAGCGTCGCCAGCAGGCCGAGTACGATCAGATAACCCGCCGCGCTGAGCACCGGCGCCTGCCAGGCAAGCAGCAACAGCAGCAACAGCGTGACGGGTTTGAACACCCAACGCTGCCAGCGCGGCCCGCGGTAAGAGGCGTCGACGAACAGCCAACCGGAAAAGAATACGGCAAGGAACGGCCAACTCATTGATGTCATCCTTATGTAGGAGGGAGCCGCAACCACCGGCTCCAAACATGTCACCCATGTCACTTCTTATTTCAGTGTAGGTAGCCTGCCGACGATCGACAATGCTTTCTTGAGAATGCTATGTTTACGCCGATTTGGCCGTGAAGGAAATGGGAAACCGATGAGTAAGCCACCGTTATTTTTTGTCGCCGTCATTGCGTTGATCGCCGTGCTGGCCACGCAACGCTACTTCAAACAGCGCCAGCAGGAGGCGGAAAACGATCGTGCGCCGATGCGCAGTCTGCAGGTGACGGTGAGCGACAAGCGGAGCTTCCCGGTCGCCAAGACCCGTGCGCCGCAGCGCGAGCCGTTGGTCAACGAGCCGATGTATTACGAGGTGGTGTTCAGCCCGAACCAGGGCGGTGAAGACATTACGCTGCGGCTGAAGCAATGGCAGTACAACCCGATAGAAAAAGGCGCGCACGGCACGTTAAACATGCAGGGCACGCGCTTCGTCTCGTTCACCGTTCAGCCGTAGCGGTCACTTTTTCTTGATGGGCGGCTGTTTCTTTTGCCAGGCCAGCAGCTCAAACACGCCAAAGATAAAGATCTTGGCCTCTTGCCAGTAGCTGATCGGCTGATCCTTCGGCTGGGTGGATTTCAACAGCACCAGCTGCAGGCCGTGCATCACCACCATAAAAAACAGCGCCACGTCGATGAAATACTTCAGCGGCTTGGGAAACGGATGGAACAGGTTAGAGAGCAGGAAGCCCCATACGCACAGCATCAGCAGGCGGCCCAGATTAATCAGCATGGTCGGTTTTCTCTTTCGAACGAAGATAAAGGCGATAAGCCACCTGACCGGCGACCTTCTCCCGGTGCAACTGCCAGCTGGCAGGCACGTCCGCCGCGGCGCTTTCCGCCTCGGCTTCTACATAGATCCATGCCTCGTCGGCCAGCCAGCCACGCTGCTCCAGCAACAAGACGGTCTCCGCCAGCAGGCCTTTGCGAAACGGCGGATCGAGGAACACCACGTCAAACGGTTGACCGTCGCCCGCCAGCCAGCTCAGCGCGTTGGTGTTGATAACCACCCCTTTGCCCTGCAGCAGCGCCAGATTTTTTTCCAGTTGCTGAGCCACCGGCCGTTCGAATTCCAGCAGCGTGGCGCTGCCGGCATAGCGCGATAGCGCTTCCAGCCCTAGTGCGCCACTGCCGGCGAAGCAGTCCAGGCAGCGCGCGCCCTGAATCACCGGCGCCAGCCAGTTGAACAGGGTTTCACGCACCCGATCGGTGGTGGGGCGCAGCCCCGGGCTGTTTGGCACCGGGAGTTTGCGGCCGCGCCATTGGCCGCCGATGATGCGGATCTGTCCGGCTGCGGCCTGGGGCGGCTTTTTGGCCGCGGCCCGTGGCGAGAGTCTTGTCATAAGCGTTGTTTGATTTCTTTTGCGGCGCGGGGCCGCAGAGGTTAACGAAAAGTTGTCCCTATTCTACCGGTGACGGGCGTCGGGGGGAACGGTAAAACGTTGTTGTCTGATTTCACACCGGAAAGCATGCCGGATGCGTGTTGCTGCGCGAGGGAAAGTGATAGACTCGGCGGATTATTGTCAGCATATATCCTTCAGGTATGTAGGGTAAGCGAGCCTTCGGTACGGAGTAGAGTCATAACATGGCAAAAGATAAGAAACGTGGGTTTTTCTCCTGGCTGGGCTTTGGCCAGAAGGAAAAGGAAGAAGAGCAACAGCAACCTGAGCAGCCGGTAGAGCAGGCGGAACCTCAGGCCGCGGAGACGCCGGCTGAACCGGCCGCCGCCAAGCTGGATGACAAGCTCCCCGCCCAGGAATCTGAACCTGCCGCCTCCGTCGACACCCCGGGGGAGTGGGATAACGGTCAGGCCGGCGAGCAAATCGCGGAAAACCTGCCGGCGGCGGCTGAACATCCGGCGGCGCCGCAAGCGTTGGCTGAAGAGATCGTCAGCGTCACCGAGCAAGTGGTGGCGCAGCAGCAACCGGTGGTTGAACCTGAGCCGGTCGTCGAACCTGAGCCGGTCGTCGAGCCTGAGCCGGTCGTCGAACCTGAGCCGGTGGTTGAGCCTGAGCCGGTGGTTGAGTCCGAGCCGGTCGTCGAACCTGAGCCGGTGGTCGAGCCTGAGCCGGTGGTTGAACCCGAGCCGGTGGTCGAACCTGAGCCGGTCGTTGAACCCGAGCCGGTGGTTGAACCCGAGCCAATCGTCGAACCTGAGCCGGTCGTTGAACCCGAGCCAATCGTCGAACCTGAACCGGAGCCGGAAGAAGCGCCGCTTGAACCTGTGGTGCCGGCCGCTGCGCAAGAGCAGGAACGCCCGACCAAAGAAGGCTTCTTCGCTCGCCTGAAACGCAGCCTGCTGAAGACCAAGCAAAACCTCGGTTCCGGCTTTATGGGGCTGTTCCGCGGTAAAAAGATCGACGACGACCTGTTCGACGAGCTGGAAGAACAGCTACTGATCGCCGACGTCGGCGTGGAGACCACGCGCAAGATCATCACCTCCCTGACTCAGCACGCCAGCCGCAAGCAGCTGAAAGACGCTGAAGCGCTGTACGGCAAGCTGAAGGAGGAAATGTCCGAAATTCTGGCCAAGGTCGATCAGCCGCTGGATGTCAGCGGTAAAACCCCGTATGTCATCCTGATGGTCGGCGTGAACGGCGTGGGTAAAACCACCACCATCGGCAAGCTGGCGCGTCAGTTCCAGGCGGAAGGCAAGTCGGTGATGCTGGCGGCGGGGGATACCTTCCGCGCCGCCGCGGTGGAGCAGCTGCAGGTGTGGGGCGAACGCAACCGCATTCCGGTGGTGGCGCAGCATACCGGCGCGGATTCCGCTTCGGTGATCTTCGATGCGGTGCAGGCCGCCAAGGCGCGCGGCATCGATGTGTTGATCGCCGATACCGCCGGCCGTCTGCAGAATAAATCGCACCTGATGGAAGAGCTGAAGAAGATCGTCCGCGTCATGAAAAAACTGGACGACCAGGCCCCCCATGAGGTTATGCTGACGCTCGATGCCAGCACCGGCCAGAATGCGGTCAGTCAGGCGAAATTATTTAATGAGGCCGTGGGCTTAACCGGCATCACGCTGACTAAACTGGACGGTACCGCCAAGGGCGGGGTGATCTTCGCCATCGCCGATCAGTTCGGTATCCCGATCCGCTATATCGGCGTCGGGGAAGGCATCGAAGATTTGCGGCCGTTTAAGGCTGACGATTTTATTGAGGCACTTTTTGCCCGAGAGGATTAATACGGATGATTCGCTTTGAACAGGTCAGTAAAGCTTATCTGGGCGGACGGCAAGCGCTGCAGGGGGTTGATTTCCATCTGCGCCCGGCGGAAATGGCGTTTCTGACCGGCCATTCCGGCGCGGGGAAAAGTACCCTGCTGAAACTGATTTGCGGTATCGAACGGCCCAGCGCCGGCCACATCTGGTTTGGCGGGCACGACATCAGCCGTTTGAAAAACCGCGAGGTGCCGTTCCTGCGTCGACAGATCGGCATGATCTTCCAGGATCACCACCTGCTGCTGGATCGCACGGTGTATGACAACGTGGCGATGCCGCTGATCATCGCCGGCGCCAGCACCGAAGATATCCGCCGCCGCGTTTCCGCCGCGTTGGACAAAGTCGGTTTGCTGGATAAAGCGAAAAACTTCCCGATTCAGCTGTCCGGCGGTGAGCAGCAGCGCGTGGGCATCGCCCGCGCGGTGGTGAACAAGCCGGCGGTGCTGCTGGCGGATGAACCGACCGGTAACCTGGATGATGCGCTGTCGGAAGGCATTCTGCGCCTGTTTGAAGAATTCAACCGCGTCGGCGTGACCGTACTGATGGCGACGCACGACACCGGGCTTATCGCCCGTCGCAATTACCGCATCCTGACGCTGAGCCAGGGCCGCATGCAAGGGGGCGCTCACCATGGCCAATAACGCAAAAACCGCCAAGAGCAAGGCGCTGCGCGGCGGCTGGCGCGAACAGTGGCGTTATGCCTGGATGAACGCCATCAAAGACATGCTGCGCCAGCCGTTGGCGACGCTGCTGACGGTGATGGTGATCGCCATTTCCCTGACGCTGCCGAGCGTGTGCTACATCGTGTGGAAAAACGTCAGCACCGCGGCCAGCCAGTGGTACCCGACGCCGCAACTGACGGTCTACCTGGATAAATCGCTCGATGACGACGCGGCGCTGAAAGTGCTCGACGCCATCAAGGCGGAAGCCGGCGTGGAGAAGGTGAACTACCTGTCGCGTGAAGAAGCGCGCGGCGAGTTCCGTAACTGGTCGGGCTTTGGCGGCGCGCTGGACATGCTGGAAGAGAACCCGTTGCCGGCGGTGGCGATCGTCACGCCGAAGATGAGCTTCCAGAGTTCGGACACCCTCAACACCCTGCGCGATCGCGTAGCGGCGGTGCAGGGCGTGGAAGAAGTGCGCATGGATGACAGCTGGTTTGCCCGCCTGGCGGCGCTGACCGGGCTGGCGGGCCAGATCGCGGCGATCATCGGCGTGCTGATGATCGTGGCGGTGTTCCTGGTGATCGGCAACAGCGTGCGTCTGAGCATCTTCAGCCGTCGCGACACCATCAACGTGATGAAGCTGATCGGCGCCACCGACGGCTTTATTCTGCGGCCGTTCCTCAACGGCGGGGCGATGCTGGGCTTTGCCGGCGCGCTGCTGTCGCTGGTGCTCTCCGGCGCGCTGGTGTGGCAGCTGGAGTCGGTGGTCGTCGGGGTCGCCAAGGTATTCGGCACCACCTTCACCCTGCACGGGCTGGGCTGGGATGAGGCGCTGCTGCTGCTGATCATCTCCGCGATGATCGGCTGGATCGCCGCCTGGCTGGCGACGGTGCAACATTTACGCCGATTTACACCACAGTAAGATTTTTTTGGTATACTCTTCTCCTGCTGCTTTTGATCGCGTTGCGGGAGAAGAGTGACCTCAAGCGAAGTCAGCACCATCCCTCTCTTCTTAGCGCACAAATTCCCTATCGGCCTTCATCCTCGTCACGTATTGTCAGCGACAATGCTTGCAAAAAAGGGTGAACTTTTAGGGCGGAGTACGGTCAAAAATTGCAGCAAATGTTAAGGTGCCCGGCGTGTGGAACCGCTTTTGCTTCAGCAACTGCCGTAGAATCAATCATTTCCCCGCTGTAATAATCACCTGCATGATTTTGTATTCTCATAGAGAGGGTTTGAATGACCAAAGAAATGCAAACTTTAGCCTTAGTACCCCAAGGTAGCTTGGAAGCCTATATCCGGGCAGCCAACGCCTATCCGATGCTGACGGCAGAGGAAGAGCGGGAGCTGGCTGAACGGCTGCATTATCAGGGCGATCTGGATGCCGCTAAGCAGCTCATCCTGTCTCACCTGCGCTTTGTCGCTCATATTGCCCGCAACTATTCAGGCTATGGTCTGCCGCAGGCGGATCTGATTCAGGAAGGCAATATCGGCCTGATGAAAGCCGTTCGCCGCTTCAACCCTGAAGTCGGCGTGCGTCTGGTTTCCTTTGCGGTGCATTGGATTAAGGCGGAAATCCACGAGTACGTATTGCGCAACTGGCGCATCGTGAAAGTGGCGACCACCAAAGCGCAGCGCAAGCTGTTCTTTAACCTGCGCAAAACCAAACAGCGTTTGGGCTGGTTCAACCAGGACGAAGTGGAACTGGTGGCCCGCGAGCTGGGCGTAACCAGCAAAGACGTGCGCGAGATGGAATCTCGCATGGCGGCGCAGGACATGACGTTCGATCCGACTCCGGACGACGAGGCCCGCGATGGCCAGTCGATGGCGCCGGTGCTGTACCTGCAGGACAAAAGCTCGGACTTCGCCGAAGGCATCGAGGAAGATAACTGGGAAAGCAACGCCGCAGACAAACTGGCCTATGCGCTGGAAGGTCTGGACGAGCGCAGCCAGCATATCATCCGCGCCCGTTGGCTGGATGATGACAACAAATCGACGCTGCAGGAGCTGGCCGATCAGTACGGCGTTTCCGCCGAACGCGTGCGTCAGCTGGAAAAGAACGCCATGAAGAAACTCAAAATGGCGATCGAAGCCTGAGTCGATGCGAGATTCGATAAAAAAAGCCCGGCTTGCCGGGCTTTTTAGTGCCTGAAATTCGGCGTTATGGCGCCACGGCGGTGAAGTCCGGCGCCGGGCAGTCGTAGCCGAATTTAGCCGCCCACGGATAACGGGTGCCGGTGTTGATATAGCGCTGATAAAGCGCACGGCCGGTTTTGGCATCACGCTTGATAACCCAGCTGGCAGCGTTACACAACACGGCGGCATAGGCCTGGCTCTTCGGCGGCAGCAGATCGGCCGCCTGTTGCGCCAGCCCCACCGCCTGCCAGCGATAGTGCAGGAAACGGTTGTCTTCCTCCGGTAGCGCCGCCTTGGCGCGCGCCGCTTCTGCGCTGTCGATCCAGCTTTTATGCTTCAGCTCGCGAGTATCGAACGCATCCCCCAGATAGGAATAGCCGGCGCCATAGATGGCGTAATCCGGCGTCATCTCATACCCGGTAAACTCCAGCCCCTGGGCGCGCAGCAGGTTGGCGGCGCGATAGTAAGCCTGCGCGCGCGTCAGCGGCGCGGCGGATTTGTCCTTGGCGGCCTTCAGTTCGTCGGCGAACTGCTGCGCCGCTTGCCGGTAGTTGGGGATATCGAAATAGGCCAGCGCTTCCGGCGCTCGTCCGACGCGCATCAGCCGCCGCGCCAGCAGTTCGCGCAGCTGCACTTCCGGCGTGATCTGCTGGCCGCCGTAGTCGTCCGGATTAACCGGCTTGAGCGGCGTCGTCGGCGCCGGGGCGTGCTTATCGACAAAGCCTTTCAACTCATCGACGGTCAGCACCCGCTCCGCCACGTCGGCCACGTCGGCCCAGTAGAGCGCTTTGCCGCGATACAGCAGGTCCATCGCCTGCAGATAGTCGCCGCGGTTCAGCGCCAGGATGGCCTGTTCGCCGGCCACCCGGCACTCGGGCACGATGGTTTCTGCGACGAAGTCGGCGTTGCGTTGTTCACCCCAGCTTTCGTCGGCGGGGAACGCGCTTGCCGCCTTGGCGTAGGCGGCAGTGGCGGCTTTCACGTCGCCGTCGCGCAGCGCCATTTTCGCGCGCAGCCACCACGCCAGGCCGCTGTCGCCGGCGTTTTTCAGCAGGCTCGCCGCCATCGGGTACTGCCCCGAACGGTAAGCCAACGCCGCCAGCCGATCGCTGCCGGCGAAGCCGCTTTTCACTGAGCCGTCCAGCAGCGTCAGGATCTGGCTGATGATCTGGGCGGAGCGGCCGTTGCCGTCGGTATCCGCCATTTGCAGGTTGCCGCTGCGCGCGAACAACTCAATGGTCACCAACTGCTGGATCAACGGATCGCCGATAATCTGTTTCAGCGTGTCCAAATGGTCGGGGTTGACCAGGAAGCTGGAGACGTACTGCAGCGACTGCCCGCCGCTCGGATCGCCCTGCGCCGCCTGTTGCGCATAGAGGTGGGCGGCGGGGGCGACGTCACCCAGCCACAGGTGGATGCGCGCCTGCTGCCCAAGGCTGCTCAGCGCCAACTGATCGGGATCGGCTGCGCCGTTTTTCACCCGGTCGATCACCTGCTGGAATGCCGTCAGCGCCTGTTCAAGTTCGGCTTTAGGCGGATGCTCGGCGGCGGGAACCGCTTCACCGGATTCATTCACCGGTGTACCGTGGTCAGCCATCAGGACGCGGCCAAGCGAATACTGCGCCCGCAGTCCCCAGTCGCTCTGCTCGGCGGCCGGTAGCTTCAGCACCTGCTGGAAATAGTCTGTGGCGCGCGGATCGTGGCTGGCGAAAGCGACGGCGCCCAGTTGATAGAGACGCGCGGCGTTGGACAACCCCTGCGCATTGACGGCGTCAGCCTCTTCCACCGTTTTGGCTGCGCGCATTTTACCGATCGCGATCGTTTCCGGCGATTGCGGCATCGGTTTCGGCGGCATCGGCGGCGGCGGGGCTTGCCAGTGCGGCAACTGTTTATCCATCGGCACCAGCCGGCCGGCTTCGAAGGCGAAATTGCCCTCCGGCATATACAGCAGGGTGCCGTTGCGGTCGATCAGCAGCCGGTTAGGAAAATCCGGGCCGCAGGCATAGCCGTTCAGCGGCAGCGCCAGCGCGGCGCCGATCAGCATGGCCAGCGGAAGAAGGCGGCGGGTGTTCCGTGCCGCGCGCGAATCAAGGTGTGACAAGGGTGCCTCCTGGCGTCAGTTGTTGGCAGCGCAGCCAGCCCAACGGCCGGGATTGCCCGGCGCGCAGTTGGTCGCTGCTGATGCGAATAAAGCGTTGCTGTTGCGGTGCGGATTCCGGCCGGTAGTGGCCGACCGCGTCCGCCGCCAGGCAGTCGTCGGCGCGGATGACCACCTCTTGCGGCAGCGGGGCATCCACCGGCCCGTTGTTGTGAATTATCAGATCATACAGCCCGTTTTGCTGTGGCTGGGGCCTAAATTTTACTTGCCAGTCGACATTCAGCGGCCGCCGTTCGATCACTGCTCGCAGCGTGGCGAGCGACCAGGCGCGCCGATCGTCCGCCAGCGGCAGTCGGAACCAGATAATGCCGCGCAGCCGGGGCGGCGTTTGCTGCGCCAGCGTTTGCAGAAAATCGGCGATCTGCTGCGGCGCGACCGTCAGCTCACGGCCGTTGCCCGCCATGCGCAGCGAGGATTCGCTCTCCACCTGCGCGCCTTGCGCATCAAAACCCAACAACGCCATGCCGTAGGCCGGCAGCGCGACGCGAAACGGCTTCGGTGTGACGGCAGCGTACTGCCGCACCCAGCGCAGCGCCAGCGGGCCGTCAAACAGCCCCTGCTGCGGCGAGAGCACCGCGTGCACCTGCAGGACGGAACTGTCGGCCTGTTGCAGTACGCCGGGCAGGTTGGGTGAGCCGATCCAGGCCGGCAGGGCGGTGATGCCGAGTTGCAAAGCGGCGGGCAGCCGTTGGCGCAGCCGCTGCAGAAAGCGTTGGTAGTCCGGCAGGCGGGCGGTGGCGGCATCATGATCGATCTCGATGCCGGTGACGGGCAGCCCGGCCGCCTGCCAGCGCTGGGTGAGCGCCAGCAGGCGCTGGATAATGGCCTCTTGATCCAGCTGCGGCAGCTGGCCGTCGAGGCGGGCTACCAGCCAGAGTGGGCGGCCGTCCTGCTTCAGCAGGCTGAGATCGGCCGGGATTTCCCGCCAGCCTTCACGCGGATGCACCTGCAACGCCAGCACCCGCAGCTTGGCGAACAGATCGCGGCTGCTCGCCAGCGCATCGGCGTGCTGCGGCGTCCAAACTCGCTGCCAGACATAAACCTGCTGATCCCAGCCTGAGGCCAGGCGCTGCGCCTGCTGGCGCCCGGCGAACCAGGCCGCCAACCCCAGCGCAATCAAGACCAGCGCCGCCAGCCGGCGCTTCATTTTTGCCAGAGATCGCCCTGCGGCGCGAAGCCGCAGGCGCGCATGAAGTTATCGACTTCCCCACGTTCACGCGGCGCCAGGCCGGCGGTCGACAGCTGCCAGTGGGCGACCTGCGGCAGCTGACGCTGTGCATCCTGCACCAGATAAAGACCGACGCCGCGGCGGCGCGTCACTTCGCGTACCAGCAGATCCTGTAGTTCGGCGCGGTCGTCCTGCAGCGCAATTTTCACCGCACCCAGCAGACGCTCGTTGAAGCGGGCGGCAAACAGCGCCTTGCCGTCGCTCAGCCAGCCTTGCCACTGTTCCGGCTGCTGGTGCGGCCAAATTTTACCGAGGTCGATAAGGTCTTGCGGGGACAGCGCGGTCAGGCGCTCGATGGTCAGTTTCATGCAGAATTTCCGCGCAGCTAAATGATGTCGACAGTGTAATAGATCTTGTGCAGAGCGTTGTGTAAGTTTTTCTGTACGATTACTGTGCAATATGTTTTTTGCACGGGGCATTTTCCGAGTAAATAGTTAGTAAACGGATTGTTAACCAGCACAACGCACTACGCCTAAAGGTAAAGAGCGCAGATTTAATTCGAATTTTATCCTGTTTACACCGCTTGTTTCTGCCAGATGAAGTTGATTTGCAGAAGAAAATTCCTGTTTAATGGCATGAAAAATAAAGTCTTATTAGAAAATAATGCCGACAAAACGCCTAAATCATTATTACTTATAACAAAAGCGGTCAATAACGATCGGGCGCAGGCAAACACAACAGGTACGTTCACAACGACAGATGGGGATTTGCGGATGAAATTAACAACAGGTAAGGCACTGCTGGCGGGTTGTATTGCGATGGCCATGAGCCAGGCGGCCATGGCGAAAGACATCAAGGTGGCGATCGTCGGGGCAATGTCCGGCCCGGTCGCGCAGTATGGCGACATGGAGTTTACCGGCGCGCGCCAGGCGATTGCCGACATTAACGCCAAGGGCGGCATCAAGGGCGACAAGCTGGTCGGCGTGGAATACGACGACGCCTGCGACCCGAAACAGGCAGTTGCGGTCGCCAACAAGGTGATCAACGACGGCATTCGCTACGTGATCGGCCACCTGTGCTCCTCATCCACCCAGCCGGCGTCCGATATCTATGAAGACGAAGGCGTGATCATGATTACCCCGGCGGCCACCAACGCGGATCTGACTACCCGTGGCTACAAGATGATCCTCCGCACCACCGGCCTGGATTCGGATCAGGGCCCGACCGCCGCCAAATACATCCTCAGCGACATCAAGCCGAAGCGCATCGCCGTGGTGCACGACAAGCAGCAATACGGCGAAGGCCTGGCGCGCTCGGTGCGCGACAGCCTGAAAAAACAGGGCACCGAAGTGGCGATGTTCGAAGGCATCACCGCCGGCGACAAAGACTTCTCCACCTTGGTGGCGCGCCTGAAGAAAGAAAATATCGACTTCGTGTACTTCGGCGGTTACTACCCGGAAATGGGGCAGATCCTGCGTCAGGCCAAGCAGGCCGGGTTGACCACTCGCTTCATGGGGCCGGAAGGCGTGGGCAACTCCTCGCTGTCCAACATCGCCGGCGCCGCCTCGGAAGGCATGCTGGTGACGCTGCCGAAACGCTACGATCAGGTGCCTGCCAACCAGCCGATCGTCGATGCGCTGAAAGCCAAGAAGCTGGATCCGACCGGCCCGTTCGTCTGGACCACCTATGCTGCGCTGCAGTCGCTGACCACCGGCATGGAGCGCAGCGGCAGCCAGGAGCCGGCGGACATCGTCAAGGATCTGAAAACCGGCAAGCCGGTGGAGACCGTGATGGGGCCGCTGACCTGGGATGACAAGGGCGATCTGAAAGGCTTCGAGTTCGGCGTGTTCGAATGGCATGCCAACGGCACGTCCACACCGATCAAATAAGCCATAATGATTAGGGTGGGGCGCGGCTTGTTGCGCCCGGCGGGCCGGCTTGCCGGCCCCGTCTCCCTTTACCCGCCGGTTCTGCGCCGGCGGGTTTCGCAGCCAAGGGTTCAGAGTATGTCAGAGCAACTCCTCTATTTTCTGCAGCAGATGTTCAACGGTTTAACGTTGGGCAGCACCTATGCATTGATCGCCATCGGTTACACCATGGTTTACGGCATCATCGGCATGATCAACTTCGCCCACGGCGAGGTGTACATGATCGGCAGCTATGTCTCCTTTATCGTTATCGCCGCCCTGATGATGCTCGGCATCGACGTCGGTTGGCTGCTGATCGGCGCCGCGTTCCTGGTCTCGATCGTTATCGCCAGTGCCTACGGCTGGAGCATCGAACGGGTGGCCTACAAGCCGGTGCGCAACTCCAAGCGCCTGATTGCGCTGATCTCGGCCATCGGCATGTCGATATTCCTGCAAAACTACGTCAGCCTGACGCAGGGCTCACGCGATCTGGCGCTGCCTAGCCTAGTGACCGGCCAGTGGGTGCTGGGAGAAAGCAACGGCTTCGCCGCCACCATCAGCACCATGCAGCTGACCATCTGGCTCGTGACCTTCCTGGCGATGCTGGCGCTGACGCTGTTTATCCGCTATTCACGCATGGGCCGCGCCTGCCGCGCCTGTGCGGAAGATCTGAAGATGGCCAGCCTGCTGGGCATCAACACCGACCGGGTGATCTCGCTGACCTTCGTTATCGGTGCGGTGATGGCGGCGGTGGCCGGGGTGTTGCTCGGCCAGTTCTACGGCGTCATCAACCCTTACATCGGGTTTATGGCCGGTATGAAAGCCTTCACCGCCGCGGTTCTGGGCGGCATCGGCAGCATTCCCGGCGCGATGATTGGCGGCCTGGTACTGGGCGTGGCGGAAGCGCTGACCTCTGCCTACCTGAGCACCGAATACAAAGACGTGGTGTCGTTCGCGCTGCTGATCGTGGTGCTGCTGATCATGCCGACCGGCATCCTCGGGCGTCCGGAGGTTGAGAAAGTATGAAACTCAATCTGCTCAATGCGCTGATCGCCACGGCGGTGCTGTTCGTGATGGCGTCGTTCCTGATGGGCATGCAGCTCAGCCTGGACGGCACCAAGCTGGTGGTGCACGGCGCGGCGGAAGTGCGCTGGATGTGGATCGGCATCGGCTGCGTCATCGTCTTTTTCTTCCAGCTGTTGCGCCCGCTGCTGCAGCAGGGATTGAAAAAAGTCTCCGGCCCGGCGTTCGTGCTGCCGAGCTTCGACGGCACCACGCCGCGGCAAAAGCTGCTGGCGGCTTTGCTCATCGTCGCGGCGGTCGCCTGGCCGTTCCTGGTCTCGCGCGGCACGGTGGATATCGCCACCCTGACGCTGATCTACGTGATGCTGGGCCTCGGCCTCAACGTGGTGGTGGGCTTGTCCGGTCTGCTGGTGCTCGGCTACGGCGGTTTCTACGCCATCGGCGCCTACACCTATGCGCTGCTGAATCACTATTACGGCCTCGGCTTTTGGGAGAGCCTGCCGCTGGCGGGTATCGTCACCGCCGCTTTCGGCTTCCTGCTCGGTTTCCCGGTGCTGCGGCTGCGCGGCGACTATCTGGCGATCGTGACGCTCGGCTTCGGCGAAATCGTGCGCATCCTGCTGCTGAACAATACCGAGATCACCGGCGGGCCGAACGGCATCAGCCAGATCCCGAAACCGACCTTCTTCGGCCTGGAGTTCAACCGCAGCCTGCGCGACGGCGGCTGGGATACCTTCCATAACTTCTTCGGCCTGAAATACGATCCGAGCGATCGCATCGTATTCCTGTACCTGGTGGCGCTGCTGCTGGTGGTGCTGACGCTGTTCGTCATCAACCGCCTGCTGCGCATGCCGCTCGGGCGCGCCTGGGAAGCGCTGCGCGAAGACGAGATCGCCTGCCGCTCGCTGGGCCTCAGCCCGACGCGCATCAAGCTGACCGCCTTTACCATCAGCGCCGCTTTCGCCGGGTTTGCCGGCACGCTGTTTGCCGCGCGCCAGGGGTTCGTCAGCCCGGAATCCTTCACCTTCGTCGAGTCGGCCTTCGTGTTGGCGATCGTCGTACTGGGGGGTATGGGCTCGCAGTTCGCGGTCATTCTGGCGGCAATCCTGCTGGTGGTGTCGCGCGAGCTGATGCGCGATCTGAATGAGTACAGCATGTTGCTGCTGGGTGCGCTGATGGTGCTGATGATGATTTGGCGGCCGCAGGGGCTGTTGCCGATGAAACGGCCGCAGTTGAAGCTGCAGGCGGCGGACATTCACGCGGGCAAGGGGGAACAGGCATGAGCGTTCAACCTTTACTGCAGGTAGAGGGCCTGTCGATGCGTTTCGGCGGGCTACTGGCGGTCAACAATGTGGCGCTGACGCTGAACGAAGGCGAAATCGTGTCGCTGATCGGCCCCAACGGCGCCGGTAAGACCACGGTGTTCAACTGCCTGACCGGTTTTTACCGCCCGACCGGCGGCACCATCAAATTGCGCGATCGCCACCTGGAAGGGTTGGCGGGGCAGGCCATCGCCCGCATGGGCGTGGTGCGCACCTTCCAGCATGTGCGGCTGTTCCGTGAAATGACGGTGATTGAGAACCTGCTGGTGGCGCAGCATCAGCACCTGAAAAGCGGCGTGTTCGCCGGGCTGCTGAAAACTCCGGCCTTCCGCCGCGCCGAAGCTGAGGCGCTGGCGCGTGCGGCGGAGTGGCTGGAGCGCGTCGGCCTGCTGGAGATGGCCAACCGTTCGGCGGGCAACCTGGCCTACGGGCAGCAGCGGCGGCTGGAGATCGCCCGCTGCATGGTGACCCGGCCGGAGCTGCTGATGCTGGACGAACCGGCCGCCGGCCTCAACCCGAAAGAGACCGACGAGCTGGATCACCTGATCGTCGAGCTGCGCGATCGGCATAAGGTCTCGGTGTTGCTGATCGAGCACGACATGAAGCTGGTGATGGGCATTTCCGACCGCATTTACGTGGTGAATCAGGGCACGCCGCTGGCGCAGGGCACACCGGCGGAGATCCGCAACAACCCGGACGTGATCCGGGCTTATTTGGGCGAAGAATAATATGTTGTCATTCAATCAGGTATCCGCCCATTACGGCAAAATTCAGGCGCTGCATCAGGTCAGTCTCACGATAAGTCAGGGCGAAATCGTGACGTTAATCGGCGCCAACGGCGCCGGTAAAACCACGTTGCTCGGCACCCTGTGCGGCGAACCGCGCGCCAGCGAAGGCAGCATCGTCTTTCAGGACCAGGACATCACCCAGTGGCAAACCTCGCGCATCATGCGCGAAGCGGTGGCGATCGTGCCGGAAGGGCGGCGCGTCTTCTCGCGCATGACGGTGGAAGAAAACCTGGCGATGGGCGGCTTCTTCGCCGATCGCCAGCAGTATCAACAGCGCATTGAACGGGTGTTCACGCTGTTCCCGCGCCTGCTGGAGCGCCGAAGCCAGCGTGCCGGCACCATGTCCGGCGGCGAACAGCAGATGTTGGCCATCGGCCGCGCGCTGATGAGTCAGCCGAAGCTGCTGCTGCTCGACGAGCCCTCGCTGGGGCTGGCGCCGATCATTATCCAGCAGATTTTCGACATCATTCAGCAACTGCGGGAAGAGGGCATGACCATCTTCCTGGTGGAGCAAAACGCCAATCAGGCGCTGAAATTGGCGGACCGCGGTTATGTGCTGGAAAACGGCCGCGTGGTGTTGGAAGATACGGGGGCTGCATTGTTAGCCAACGAAGCAGTGAGGTCGGCGTATCTGGGCGGTTAATCCGCCCCCCTACGAATTAAAATAATCAGGTACGAGAAGAAGAAATGAAGACAGAAGGGTTACTCGCGCAGCGCATCGTTAACGTAAAAAGTTCGGCCATCCGTGAATTGCTTAAGCACAGCAAGATGGAACACGTCATTTCGCTGGCGGGCGGCATCCCCTCTGATGCGCTGTTCGATTTCGAAGGATTGAGCATCGCCACCCAGCAGGCGATCACCGAACAGCCGAAAAGCGCGTTCCAGTATGGCCTGACCGAAGGCAGCCCGCTGCTGCGTGAGCGTATTTGCGCGCTGTGCGCCGAGCGCGGCGTCACCGCTGGCGCGGAAGAGGTAATGGTCACCGCCGGCTCTCAGCAGGCTCTGGATTTGGTGATGCGCGCCATCGTCAACCCAGGCGATGTGTTCGTGGTGGAGCGCCCGACCTACCTGGCGGCGCTGCAAACGCTGGAGCTGGCGGAGGCCAACATCATGTCGGTCTCGTCCGACAGCGACGGCATGGTGGTGGAAGAGCTGGCCGAGCTGCTGAAAACCCAGCGCATCAAGGGCGTGTACGTGGTGCCGAACTTCGGCAACCCCAGCGGCATCACCCTCAGCGCCGCGCGCCGTGAACTGCTGGTGAAGCTGGCTGCTGAACATAACTTCCTGATCATCGAAGACGATCCGTACGGCGAATTGCGTTTCACCGAAGAGCGCCACCCGACGCTGCATCAGGTGTCACAGCAGGTGCTGGGCAACACTGACCACATCATCTATACCTCGACCTTCTCCAAGATCCTGGCGCCGGGCCTGCGCTTGGGCTGGGCGATCCTGCCGCCGTTCCTGCTGCACAAAGTGGCGATCATCAAACAGGCGGCGGATCTGCACGCCAGCGCGTTGTCGCAGAGCATCGTCGAATGCTATCTCGGCCTGGATCGCCTGCCGGCGCAGATCGACAAGATCCGCGCCGCTTACAAGCAAAAGGGCGAGATCCTGGCCGGTTTGGTGGAGCAGGAGCTGGGCGACTACATCACCTTCGATAAGCCGAAGGGCGGCATGTTCCTGTGGGCGCGCTTCCGCCAGCCGTTCAACGCCACCGAATGGCTGAACACGACCTTGCAGCAGGGTGTGGTGTTCGTGCCGGGGGAATACTTCTTCTCCGACAACCCGGATCGTTCAACCTTCCGCCTGTCGTTCGCCACCGCCACCGAGCAGCAGATGCAAGAAGCGGTGGCGCGCCTGCGCCGTTCGCTGTAATCCTCGCGGCGGCGGAGCCCATGCCCGCCGCCGACATCAAACCGCCATCTTCACTTCACCTTGCCGTCATGTGGCTGTCATATAACGGTTATTTTTCTGTCATCCGCGCATGGCATGTTAGCTTCCGAACAAAAAACTGATTCTTTTCGCTCACGCGCTTTTACACCAGCTTTTTCAGGAGTTAGGCATGCTCACCTACGCTATTCGCAAAACCACGCTGTGCGTCGCGTTGACCCTGGCGGTCAGCACTCAGGCGCTGGCGGCGACAGAAATCCCGTTCTGGCATTCAATGGAAGGTGAACTGGGTAAGGAAGTGGATTCCCTGGCGGATCGCTTCAATCAGTCGCACAGCGACGTCAAGATTGTGCCGGTTTATAAAGGCAACTACGAACAGAGCCTGGCGGCGGGCATCGCTGCTTACCGCTCCGGCAAGGCGCCGGCGATCCTGCAGGTTTACGAGGTGGGCACCGCCACCATGATGGCCAGCAAAGCCATCAAACCGGTCTATGAAGTGTTTAAAGAGGCCGGCATCAACTTCGACGAGTCGGTGTTCGTGCCGACGGTGGCCGGCTATTACACCGACAACAAGAGCGGACATCTGCTGTCGCAGCCGTTCAACAGCTCCACGCCGGTGCTGTACTACAACAAAGATGCCTTCAAAAAGGCCGGCCTAAACCCGGACCAGCCGCCGAAAACCTGGCAGGAGCTGGCGGCGGATACCGCCAAGCTGCGTGAGGCCGGCATGAAGTGCGGCTACGCCAGCGGCTGGCAGGGTTGGATCCAGCTGGAGAACTTCAGCGCTTGGCACGGCGTGCCGTTCGCCAGTGAAAACAACGGTTTCGGCGGCACCAACGCCAAGCTGGAGTTCAACCAACCGCTGCAGGTCAAGCACATCGCGCTGCTGGAGGCGATGAACAAGAAGGGCGACTTTACCTACTTTGGCCGCAAAGACGAATCCACCGAGAAGTTCTATAACGGCGACTGCGCCATCACCACCGCCTCTTCCGGTTCGCTGGCGGACATCAAGCACTACGCCAAATTCAACTACGGCGTCGGCATGATGCCGTACGACGCCGACGCGAAAAACGCGCCGCAGAACGCCATCATCGGCGGGGCCAGTCTGTGGGTGATGAACGGCAAAGACGCCGCCACCTACAAGGGCGTGGCCGAGTTCCTGCAGTACCTGGCGCAGCCGGAAATCGCCGCCGAATGGCACCAGAAGACCGGCTATCTGCCGATCACCACCGCGGCTTACGATCTGACCAAGCAGCAGGGCTTCTACGACAAGAACCCGGGTGCCGACGTCGCCACTCGCCAGATGCTGAACAAGCCGCCGTTGCCGTTCACCAAGGGCCTGCGCCTGGGCAACATGCCACAGATCCGCAGCGTGGTGGATGAGGAGCTGGAAGGCGTGTGGACCGGCAAGAAAACGCCACAGCAGGCGTTGGACGCCGCCGTACAGCGCGGTGACGTGCTGCTGCGCCGCTTCGAAGCATCGACCAAGTAACCCTGCGTCGCGAGCCCGACAGACCGGGCTCGCATCTTCACGCCGATCCTTCCTTACCCGATCAATGGTTTAACTGCTATGTCATCTTCCCGTCCCGGTTTCGGCTGCAGCTGGTTGCCCTATGCATTGGTGCTGCCGCAGCTGCTGATTACCGCCGTCTTCTTTTTATGGCCCGCCGGCGAAGCGCTGTGGTATTCGGTGCAGAGCCTCGATCCGTTCGGCCTCTCCAGCCAGTTTGTCGGGCTGGATAACTTTAAACAGCTGTTCCAGGATCCTTACTACCTCGACTCGTTCTACACCACGCTGATCTTCAGCTTCCTGGTGGCGGGCATCGGGCTGGCGGTTTCGCTGTTCTTCGCCGCGCTGGTGGACTACGTGCTGCGCGGCAGCCGCCTCTATCGCACGCTGATGATCCTGCCCTACGCGGTGGCGCCGGCGGTGGCGGCGGTATTGTGGATCTTTCTGTTCAACCCCGGCCTGGGGTTGATCACCCATTTCCTCAACGGGCTGGGCTATAACTGGAACCATGCGCAAAACAGCGGCCAGGCGATGTTCCTGGTGGTGCTGGCCTCGGTATGGCAGCAGATAAGCTATAACTTCCTGTTTTTCCTCGCGGCGCTGCAGTCTATCCCGCGTTCGCTGGTGGAAGCGGCAGCCATCGATGGCGCCGGCCCGGTGCGGCGCTTCTTCCATCTGGTGCTGCCGCTGATCGCGCCGGTGAGCTTCTTCCTGCTGGTGGTCAATCTGGTGTACGCCTTCTTCGATACCTTCCCGGTGATCGACGCCGCCACCGGCGGCGGGCCGGTGCAGTCCACCACCACGTTGATCTACAAGATCTACCGCGAAGGCTTCGCCGGGCTGGACCTCTCCAGCTCCGCCGCACAGTCGGTGATCCTGATGCTGTTGGTGATCGGCCTGACGGTGATCCAGTTCCGCTTCGTTGAACGTAAGGTGCGCTATCAATGATTGAGAATCGACGCGGGCTGGACATCTTCAGCCATGTGATGCTGGTTATCGGCGTGCTGGTGGTGCTGTTCCCGCTGTACGTGGCCTTTGTCGCCGCCACGCTGGATGACAAACAGGTGTTTCAGGTGCCGATGACGCTGGTGCCCGGCGGCCACCTGTGGGAGAACATTCGCAATATCTGGCAGGGCGGCGTGGGCAACCTCAAGGTGCCGTTCTCGCTGCTGCTGCTCAACAGCGTGATCATGGCGTTGGCGATCACCTGCGGCAAAATCGCGGTGTCGGTACTGTCGGCTTACGCCATCGTGTATTTCCGTTTCCCGCTGCGCAGCCTGTTTTTCTGGCTGATTTTCCTCACCCTGATGTTGCCGGTGGAAGTGCGCATTTTCCCGACGGTGGAGGTGATCTCCAACCTCAACCTGCTGGACAGCTACACCGGCCTGACGCTGCCGCTGATGGCCTCGGCCACCGCGACCTTCCTGCTGCGCCAGTTCTTCATGACGCTGCCGGATGAGCTGCTGGAGGCGGCGCGCATCGACGGCGCCGGGCCGATGCGTTTCTTCTGGGACATCGTGCTGCCGCTGTCGAAAACCAATCTGGCGGCGCTGTTTGTCATCACCTTTATCTACGGCTGGAACCAATATCTGTGGCCGATCCTGATCACCAGCGACGCTTCGATGGGCACCGCGGTGGCGGGCATCAAGAGCATGATCTCCACTTCCGGCGCGCCGACCCAGTGGAACCAGGTGATGGCGGCGATGATTCTAACTTTATTGCCACCGCTGGCGGTGGTGCTTCTGATGCAGCGCTGGTTTGTGCGCGGTCTGGTTGATAGCGAGAAATAACGACGATGGCAGGATTAAAACTACAGGCGGTCACCAAGTCTTACGACGGTAAAACGCCGGTGATCAAACAGATCGACCTCGACGTGGCGGACGGTGAATTCATCGTGATGGTCGGCCCGTCCGGCTGCGGCAAATCTACGCTGCTGCGTATGGTGGCCGGGCTGGAGCGCACTACCAGCGGCGATATCTATATCGATACCCGGCGCGTGACCGATCTGGAGCCCAAGGATCGCGGCATCGCGATGGTGTTCCAGAACTACGCGCTCTATCCGCACATGAGCGTGTACGACAACATGGCTTACGGCCTCAAGATCCGCGGTTTCAGCAAGGAACATATCCGCCAGCGGGTGGAGGAGGCGGCGCGCATCCTGGAGCTGGAGCCGCTGCTCAAGCGCAAACCGCGCGAACTTTCCGGCGGCCAGCGCCAGCGGGTGGCGATGGGGCGCGCCATCGTGCGCGAACCGGCGGTATTCCTGTTCGATGAGCCGCTGTCCAACCTGGACGCCAAGCTGCGGGTGCAGATGCGCCTGGAGCTGCAACAGCTGCACCGCCGTCTGAAAACCACCAGCCTGTACGTGACTCACGACCAGGTGGAGGCGATGACGCTGGCGCAGCGGGTGATCGTGATGAATAAGGGCGTGGCGGAGCAGATCGGCACGCCGAGTGAAGTGTACCAACGGCCGGCTTCGCTGTTCGTCGCCGGCTTTATCGGCTCGCCGGCGATGAACCTGCTGCCCGGCACCCTGAGCGCCGACGGCGGCCAGCTGCTGTTGGCGGACGGCATGACGCTGCCGTTGCCGGCGGCCAAGCCGCAGTGGGCGGGGCGGCCGTTGACGCTGGGTATTCGGCCGGAGCATATTCAATTGGTGGCGCAAGGCCAGGGCGTGCCGCTGCAGCTGCAGACGCTGGAACTGCTGGGAGCCGACAATCTGGCGCACGGCCAGTGGGGCGGTCACGGGGTGATCGCGCGGCTGTCGCATGAAACCTTGCCGACGGCGGGCAGTACGCTATATTTGCAGCTGCCTGCTCAGGCGCTGCACTTCTTTGACACCCACAGCGGATTACGGATGGATTGATGACAAGACCCTGGCCTTACCCTCATATTGTCGCCCACCGCGGCGGCGGTTCTCTGGCGCCGGAAAATACCCTGGCGGCGATCGACGTCGGCGCGCGCCACGGCCACAAGATGATCGAGTTCGACGCCAAGCTGGCGCAGGACGGGCAAATTTTCCTGCTGCACGACGACACGCTGGATCGCACCAGCAACGGTTGGGGCGTGGCGGGCGAGCTGCCGTGGGACAAACTGGTGCAGCTGGACGCCGGCAACTGGTACAGCTCGGCCTTCAAGGGCGAGCGGTTGCCGCTGCTGTCGGAGGTGGCGGAACGCTGCCGGGAACACGGCCTGATGGCCAATATCGAGATCAAACCGACCACCGGCAGCGACGATGAAACCGGCCGGGTGGTGGCACTGGCGGCGCGGTTGCTGTGGCAAGGGCAGACCGATCCGCTGCTTTCTTCCTTCTCGGTAGAAGCGCTGGCGGCGGCGCAGCGCACCGTGCCGGATTTGCCGCGCGGCTTGCTGCTGGAGGCCTGGGACGACAACTGGCGCGAGCTGACGGAGCGTCTGGACTGCGTCTCGCTGCATATCGACCACAAAGCGCTGACCGCCGAGCGGGTGAAAGCGTTGAAAGACGCCGGGCTGCGTATTTTGGTGTATACCGTCAACCAACCGGATCGCGCGCGCCTGCTGCTCGACTGGGGCGTTGACTGCATTTGCACCGACCGGATAGATTTGATTGGCCCGGCTTTTTAATCCGGCGCCGATGAATCCCGCGACGACAAGCCTTGCCGCCGCACCACCGGAAGGAATGCGATGCCTGGCTTTATCCTGTCACTGTGGCACCAGATCGTGCTGTCTTTACCGCTGTTCGTCCTGATCGCATTGGGTTATGGGCTGATTCGCTGGGGGAAATGGCCCTCCAGCATCACCGATGGCCTGACGCGCTTCGTGTTTTCCCTCGCCTTGCCCGCCATGCTGTTTCGCATGATGTGCGACTTCTCGCAGCGCCCGGCGGTCGACGCCCGGCTGCTGATCGCGTTCTTTGGCAGCTGCCTGATCGTATTTGTGCTTGGCCGCCTGGTCGCCCGGCACCTCTTCCGGTTGGATGGCGTCGCCGGATCGGTGTTTGCGTTAGGCGGTATTTTCTCCAATAACGTGATGCTCGGTTTACCTATCGCCAGCGTAATGCTGGGGCAGGCGGCGATCCCGTCGGTGGCGCTGGTGCTGGTGTTCAACGGCCTGATCCTGTGGACGCTGGTGACGGTGTCGATCGAATGGGCGCGCAACGGCTCGCCGACGTTGAGTGGTTTCGCTAAAACCGCGCGCAGCGTGCTGACCAACCCGCTGATCGTCGGCATTTTGTCCGGCACGCTGTTTAGCCTGACCGGCTTGCCGCTGCCGGACTTCGTCGATCGACCGGTCAGCATGCTCGGCCAGGTGGCGGCGCCGCTGTCGCTGGTGGTGCTTGGCATGGGGCTTGCCGAGTACCGCATCAGCGAAGGCTGGCAGCTGAGCAGCGCCATCTGCGTGCTGAAGTTGTTGGTGCAGCCGCTAGTGATTTGGCTGCTGGCCTGGATGATGGATCTGCCGCCGATGGAAACCCGCGTTGTTGTGCTACTTGGATCGATGGCGGTGGGGGTGAACGTCTACCTGATGTCGCGCCAGTTCAATACGCTCACCGGCCCGGCCGCCACCAGCCTGGTGATGTCTACCGTGCTGGCGGCGATCACCACGCCGCTGATCCTCACCGTTATGGGCGTGCGGGCATAGCCGGCATCGGCGCCTGCGGCACCGCCGGTGCGGTGCGGTTGAACGGATCGCGCGGCTGGTTGCCGTTAGGCAGCAACTGCCCGCCGTTCGGCGTGGTTTGCATCAGCTGTTGCCGCTGATTGTCGAACTGTCGCTGCTGCTGCAGGCGGCGTTGATCCATCTGCCGGTTGTTCAACAGGCGCTGTTGCTGCGCTTGCTGGTTGTTTTGGTTGAGTAACTGCTGCTGTGAGCGCAGGTCGGTTACGCCGTTGGCCGCCGCCGCCAACCCAGGCAGCAACAGCAGAGCGAACAGAATGTGAGACGTTTTCATGATGGTTACCTCGCCTTTTTATTAAGCCTAACCCAACGGTGAAATTTTGCCGGTAGTTTGTCTTTTGTTCAGATGTAAACTGCCTTTCATCCCCTTAGGCGTCCATCTTCCGTTACAATCGCCCTTTCGGTCTTTTTAGGGTGAACCCATCGTGCTGCTTTTGGTTATAACCACCATTCTGTGGGCATTTTCTTTCAGCCTGATTGGCGAGTACCTGGCGGGCCACGTCGACAGCGGATTCTCGGCGCTGGTGCGCATCGGGCTGGCGGCGCTGGTGTTTCTGCCGTTTCTGCGTTGGCGCAACATCAAACTCAAGGTGATCCTGCTGTATATGCTGGTGGGGGCCTTCCAGCTGGGCATAATGTACCTGTTCAGCTTCCGCGCCTATCTCTACCTGACGGTACCCGAATTCCTGCTGTTCACCGTGTTGACGCCGTTGTATATCACGTTGATCTACGACTTGCTGAGCGGCCGACGCCTGCGTTGGGGCTACGTCTTCAGCGCGCTGCTGGCGGTGCTGGGCGCGGCGATCATTCGCTATCACCAACTGAGTGAACACTTCTGGTGGGGGCTGCTGTTGGTGCAGGCGGCGAATATCAGCTTCGCCATCGGCATGGTCGGCTATAAGCGCCTGATGGAAGTGCACCCCTTGCCGCAGCACACCGCCTTTTCCTGGTTCTACCTGGGGGCGGCGGTGGTGGCGGTGGTGGCCTGGTTCCTGTGGGGTAACCCGCAGCAGCTGCCAACCACCAACCTGCAGTGGGGCGTGCTGATCTGGCTGGGCGTGGTGGCGTCGGGACTGGGTTACTTCATGTGGAACTATGGCGCGACGCAGGTCGATGCCGGCACGCTCGGCATCATGAACAACATGCATGTGCCGGCCGGGCTGCTGGTCAATCTGGCCATCTGGCAGCAGCAGCCGCACTGGCCGAGCTTTATCATCGGCGGGGCGGTGATCGTCGCTTCACTGTGGGTGCATCGACGCTGGGTGGCGCCGAAGCAGCTCGGCTAAACGGGGGCCGGCAGTTTATACGCCGGCCGCCAACGCTTTGGCGCCGGTCGCGCCAGGGCGTGCGGCGTCGCGCACGAACGGCAGATGATCGCAGGCGTGCTGGCGGGCCGAGCGGATAAAGGCTTCGGTCACCGCCTGGCGCTGTTCACCGTCGCGCACGGCGGCGTAGAGGCGGCTCCACAGGCCGTCACCCAGGGTTTTGGTCACCACCAGCCCCTGCCGTTCGAAACTCTCCACCACCCAGTGCGGCAGCGCCGCAATCCCCATCCGCGCCGATACCATCTGGATCAGCAGCAGCGTGTTATCGACGTTCTTCAATGCCGGGTTGACGCCCGCCGGCTGCAGGAAATGCCGCCAGATATCCAGCCGTTGGCGCTGCACCGGGTAAATCAACAGTGTTTCATCGCTCAAGTCTTCCGGCTCGATGTGCGGCTTGCCGGCGAGCGGATGATCCGGCGCCAGCACCAGACGCACCTCGAAATCGAACATCGGCGAATAGTGCAGGCCGCTGCGCGGCAGAATATCCGACGTCATCACCAGATCCAGCTCGCCCTGTTGCAGGGCCGGCTGCGGATCGAAAGTGACGCCGGAGGTGAAGTCCATCACCACCTGCGGGAAACGCTGGCGGAAGTTGTCCAGCGCCGGCGTCAGCCACTGAATGCAGCTGTGGCATTCGATGGCGATGCGCAGCGTGGTCTGATGCGGCTCGTGGCAGGCCTGCAGCGCCTGTTGGATCTGCGGGAGGACCTGCTCCGCCAGCTGCAGCAGGATCTCGCCCTGGGCGGTGAAGCGCAAGGGCTGGCTCTTGCGCACGAACAGCTTGAAGCCCAGACGTTGCTCAAGATCGCTGAACTGGTGCGACAGGGCAGACTGCGTCTGGTGAAGTTGGGCCGCCGCCCCCGCCAGCGAACCGCTGTTGCGCAGGGCCTGCAGCGTCCGTAAATGTTTCAGTTCGATCATGAGAGTCCTTCACATTGACAGTGAATAAATTGCGCTTGTGGTTAATACAGTACCTGCTGATTATGGATGTGTAAACATCTGGACGGCTAAATGGGGAATATGACGATGGCAATTTTGAATCACACACTGGGTTTTCCTCGCGTTGGGCTACGACGTGAGCTGAAAAAAGCTCAGGAAAGCTACTGGGCAGGCAACTCAACGCAGGAAGAGCTGTTGGCGGTTGGCCGCGAGCTGCGCGCTCGTCATTGGCAACAGCAACAGCAGGCCGGGGTGGATTTGGTGCCGGTCGGCGATTTCGCCTGGTACGATCATGTGTTGACCACCAGCCTGCTGCTGGGCAACGTGCCGGCGCGCCATCAGAATGCGGATGGCTCGATCGATTTGGACACGCTGTTCCGCATCGGCCGTGGCCGCGCACCGACCGGCGAGCCGGCGGCCGCGGCGGAAATGACCAAATGGTTTAACACCAACTATCACTACATGGTGCCCGAATTCCAGCAAGGCCAGCAGTTCAAACTGGGCTGGACTCAGCTGTTGGACGAAGTGGATGAAGCGCTGGCGCTCGGCCATCGCATCAAGCCGGTGCTGCTTGGCCCGGTGACTTATCTGTGGTTAGGGAAAGTGAAGGGCGAGCCGTTCGACCGCCTGTCGCTGCTGAAAGAGATCCTGCCGGTTTACCAGCAGGTGCTGGCCGAGCTGGCGAAGCGCGGCGTCGAGTGGGTGCAAATTGACGAGCCTGCGCTGGTGCTGGAGCTGCCGCAAGCCTGGCTGGACGCGTTCAAACCGGCTTACGACGCGCTGCAGGGGCAGGTGAAGCTGCTGTTGACCACGTATTTCGACAGCGTAGGCCACAACCTCGACACCATTCGCACGCTGCCGGTGCAGGGGCTGCATGTCGATCTGGTCGCCGGTCATGACGATATCGCCACGCTGAGCGCCGCATTGCCGCAAGACTGGCTGCTGTCGCTGGGGGTGATCAACGGCCGCAACGTTTGGCGCGCCGATCTGAGCCGCTGGTTTGAACGTCTGCAGCCGCTGGTGGGCACCCGCCCGCTGTGGATTGGCTCCTCCTGTTCACTGCTGCACAGTCCGATCGACCTGAGCGTGGAAAGCCGTCTGGACGAAGAAGTGAAAAGCTGGTTCGCCTTCGCGCTGCAAAAATGCGCCGAGCTGGCGCTATTAAGCTCGGCGCTGAACGCGCCTGACACGACGAAACAGGCTGAACTGGACGCCTACAGCGCGCCGATCCGCGCCCGCCGTCAGTCGAGCCGCGTGCATAACCCACAGGTTGAGCGCCGGCTGGCCGCGATCACCGCGCAGGACAGCGAACGCCACAGCGCTTACGCCGAGCGCGCCAGGGCGCAGCGCGAGCGTTTCAACCTGCCGGCCTGGCCGACCACCACCATCGGTTCGTTCCCGCAGACCACCGAGATCCGCGGCCTGCGTCTGGACTTCAAACAGGGCCGTTTGGACGGCAACAACTACCGCACCAGCATCGGTGAGCACATCAAACAGGCGATCGTCGAGCAGGAGCGCCTCGGGCTTGACGTACTGGTGCACGGTGAAGCCGAGCGCAATGACATGGTGGAATATTTCGGCGAGAACCTGGACGGCTTCGTGTTTACCCAGAATGGCTGGGTGCAGAGCTACGGCTCCCGCTGCGTGAAGCCGCCGGTCATCATCGGTGACGTCAGCCGCCCGGAAGCCATCACCGTCGAATGGGCCAAATTCGCCCAGTCGCTGACCGACAAGCCGGTAAAAGGCATGTTGACCGGGCCGGTGACCATCCTGTGCTGGTCGTTCCCGCGTGAAGACGTGACCCGCGAAGTGATCGCCAAGCAGATTGCGCTGGCGCTGCGCGACGAGGTGGAAGATCTGGAAAAAGCCGGTATCGGCATCATCCAGATCGACGAGCCTGCGCTGCGCGAGGGGCTGCCGCTGCGCCAATCCGACTGGGCCGCCTACCTGAATTGGGCGGTGGACGCCTTCAAACTGAATGCCGCCGTGGCGCAGGATGACACCCAGATCCACACCCACATGTGTTACTGCGAGTTCAACGACATCATGGACTCCATCGCCGCGCTGGACGCCGATGTGATCACTATCGAGACCTCGCGTTCCGATATGGATCTGCTGGAAGCCTTCAAAGAGTTCGAATACCCGAACGAAATCGGGCCGGGTGTCTACGATATCCACTCGCCGAACGTGCCGAGCGTGGAATGGATTGAAGCGTTGCTGCGTAAAGCGGCGCAGAACATCCCGGCGGAACGCCTGTGGGTCAATCCGGATTGCGGCCTGAAAACCCGTGGCTGGCCGGAAACCCGGCAGTCGCTGGCCAACATGGTATTGGCGGCACAGCGCCTGCGCGAGCACGCGTGATGCCGTGCGGCGGGTAAACCGCCGCTTATAGATTTACTGGTGTGATGATTGGGCGCTTCGGCGCCCTTTTTTATGCGCGGGAAATTATTTGACGCCGTGCTGGGCGAACCACGCCAGCATGCGCTGCCAGCCGTCCTCCGCCGCTTCGGCGTTGTAGCTGGGGCGATAGTCGGCGTTGAATGCGTGCCCGACGCCAGGATATACCACGATTTCGGCCTCGGCGTTGGCGGCGCGGATCGCCTGACGCATGGTTTCCACCGTCTCCAGCGGAATGCCGCTGTCCTGCCCGCCATACAGCCCCAGCACCGGCGTTGACAGGTGGGTGGCGACATCGACCGGATGCTTCGGTGAATTCAGCGTTTTCTCGCCGACCAGTTTGCCGTACCAGGCGACCGCCGCCTTCAACTGCGGGTTGTGCGCCGCGTACAGCCAGGTAATGCGGCCGCCCCAGCAGAAACCGGTGATCGCCAGCTTGCCGGCGTCGCCGCCGTGGCGGATAGCCCAGTGCGCGGCGTGATCCAGATCCGACAGCACCTGACGATCCGGCACCTTGGTCACCAACTGCTGGAACAGTTCGCCGATATCGGTGTAGTCGTTGGCGTCGCCCTGACGGAAATAGAGCTCGGGCGCGATTGCCAGATAGCCCTGCTTGGCCAGGCGACGGCACAGATCCTGAATGTGCTCATGGACGCCGAAGATTTCCTGTACCACCAGCACGATGGGGAAGGGGCCGTTATGGTCGGCGGGTTTGGCGACATAGGCCGGCAGCGCGTCGCCCTGAGAAGGGATGGTCGTTTGCCCGGCGTGAATGCCCTGTTCGTCGGTGATAATCGCGGAGGCGGCCAACGGCGCGGCGGCCGGGGCGAATCCCCCCTGAGCCTGTTCTAATGTCATCACATGTTCGGTTTTCATTGCGGTCTCCGTGCAATAGAAAAAAGCGCTGAGATTAACTATAGGAAAGATTACCCATTATTGGCGCTGCGTGGCGCACTTTCGGACAAGTCGATAAAAAACGGCTAATTATCTGGCTTTGCGGCATTTTTAAGCGCTTTTTATCATGTTATTACGCGTTTTGGCCCACGTAAGTGCCATAAGGTGCGTTAGAGGGCTTTTTTGTCCCTAAGCAACCGATAAGATGGGGGTATTTCGAATTGATGAGCTAAATAGTTTCAGTCGGCAACCAACGGGCAGGGAGCGGCAAGGTTTGTCGGCTAGACTGAGATTTAGCGGTGCGTTCTGGATGCGTCATAGTGATTTTTTTCGTGATAAAAATCACAAAAAATATGTAGCATGTGATTTGTTTCTCTTTTCATAGTGACTATCGTCACGAAATTAAGCGGCGATTTTCAGTAGAGTGCTTTTTTGTTCCTCCCAATAAACATGATCCATGAGGAGTCTCGTATGTCTCAGTCTGATGTTTTTCATCTCGGCCTCACCAAGAACGATTTACAAGGGGCCCAGCTTGCCATCGTGCCGGGCGATCCGCAGCGCGTAGAGAAGATTGCCAAGCTGATGGAAAATCCGGTGCATCTGGCCTCCCATCGTGAATTCACCACCTGGCGCGCAGAGCTGGACGGCAAGGCGGTGATCGTCTGCTCCACCGGTATCGGCGGCCCGTCTACCTCTATCGCGGTGGAAGAGCTGGCGCAGCTGGGCATTCGCACCTTCCTGCGCATCGGCACCACCGGCGCCATTCAGGCCAATATCAACGTCGGTGACGTGCTGGTGACTACGGCGGCGGTACGCCTCGACGGTGCCAGCCTGCACTTTGCGCCGATGGAGTTTCCGGCGGTCGCGGACTTCGCCTGCACCACTGCGCTGGTGGAAGCGGCCAAGGCCAGCGGCGCGACCACCCACATTGGCGTGACCGCCTCTTCCGATACTTTCTACCCGGGCCAGGAACGTTACGACACCTACTCCGGCCGCGTGGTCAGCCGTTTTAAAGGCTCGATGGAAGAGTGGCAGGCGATGGGCGTGATGAACTATGAAATGGAATCCGCCACGCTGCTGACCATGTGCGCCAGCCAGGGCCTGCGCGCCGGCATGGTGGCTGGGGTGATCGTTAACCGCACCCAGCAAGAGATCCCGAACGCCGAAACCATGAAAAACACGGAAAGCAAAGCGGTGCAGATCGTGGTGGATGCCGCCCGCCGTCTGCTGTAATCACCTTCCCTCAACGGGCCGCTGACGCGGCCCGTTGAGGTTGATGACAAACCTCATGCCATTGCCGGGTTTGCAAAGAGCTGCGGATAACAAACAGGGAAAATCAATTCATTGATTTTCGGCTGATGACCACAAAGGAGGAAAAACCGCGTTTTTTCCTCCTTTGTCAACGAACTGAACGGGCCGCTGACGCGGCCCGTTTTTCCATTCGCGGCGAATCTGTTACGGTGATACTCCTCAGCGCTGCGCCGATGGCTGCCGCGCGTTGTCATAACAAAAACAACGAGGACGTTTATGACCGCCCAGATCCTGCTTCATCCTTCGCTTGCGCCGCTCGACGGTGGCATCAATTTCCGCGACTTCGGTGGCAACGGCGTGGCCGACGGGCGCCGCATCAAACGCGGCCTGCTGTTCCGCTCCGGTTCTCTCGAGCGGCTGACGGAAAACGACTGTACTTTCCTCGCTGGAGTGCCGGTACGTTCCGTGCTGGACTACCGCGATGCCGACGAGGTGCAGGCCAAACCGGATATTCTGTGGAATGGCGCCGACTATCACCACGTGCCGGCTAACCCGCTGAGCAGCGAAGTTAACGCCAACCTGGAAAAGCTCACCAACGAAACGCTGGCCGCTTTCGACGCCCGGGCGTTCATGCTGGAGCTGTATCGCCGCCTGCCGTTCGGCAATGCGGCCTATCAGCGGCTGGCGCAGCTGTTGAGCAACCCTGGCGGCGGCGCGATCGTGCAGCACTGCGCGGTCGGCAAGGATCGCACTGGCGTCGGTTCGGCGCTGGTGCTGTTCGCGCTGGGCGCCGACGAAGCGACGGTGCTGGAAGACTATCTGCTGACTGAAACCACGCTGGCCACTTTCCGCGAGCAGATGCTGGATCAGCTGTCTATCAAGCTGAATGCGGCGGCGCTGGAGCAATTCGCCTACGTGCTCAGCGCGCGCGAGGAGTTCCTGATGACGGCGCTGGGCTGCATCCGTCAGCAATACGGCTCCACTGACCGCTGGCTGGAAGCGGAATACGGCCTGGGCGCGGCCCAGCGCGAAGCGCTGCAGGCGTTTTACCTCGAGTAAATTACCGCGTGTTTAGCCGGGGTTTAACTCGCCCCGGCTTATCCTAGGCGGCGAACCATCGCGTATCAGGAGCCCTGCATTGAGCCTCAATGACGTTATCAACTGGGTCAGCGACGTCGTGCGTCAGCACGAAGGCTGGGCCATTCCCATCATCTTCTTCCTGGCGTTCGGTGAGTCGCTGGCGTTTTTGTCGCTGCTGCTGCCGGCCACGGTGATCCTGCTGGCGCTGGGCGCGCTGATCGGCGAAAGCGGCATCGCCTTTTGGCCGATTTGGGCCGCCGCCGCCGCCGGGGCGTTTTTCGGCGACTGGCTCTCTTACTGGATCGGCTATCACTATCAGGATCGCGTGGCCCATATGTGGCCACTGTCGCGCAATCCGCAGCTGCTGGCGCGCGGCCATGCCTTCTTTGAGCGCTGGGGCGTGCTGGGCATTTTCATCGGCCGCTTTTTCGGCCCGCTGCGCGCCGTGGTGCCGCTGGTGGGCGGCATTTGCGGCATGCCGCAGCGCTATTTCCAACTGGCCAACGTCACGTCGGCGATGATCTGGGCGTTCGGCATTCTGGCGCCGGGGGCATTCGGCATCAAGTGGCTCAGCCAGTGGCTGGGCTGATTTCTCGCTAAATTGCGTAGCGCCGCGCAATATTGTGCGCGGCGGGCAAAATCAGGCTGGACATCCATACAGCCTCCCCTTAACGTGACGGGCAATGGGCGTGCGAAACGCCGGAACGGCAAGGTGCAACAGGAGGCAGGGTGGATACCAGTCTGATTTATGGGATTGGCGGCGTCGCGATCGGCATGCTGTTGGGGTGGCTGATCGCCAGTCTGCGGGTGCAGCAGACGAATGCGCAACATGAAACCGAACTGCGGTTGCTGGAGCAAGCATTGCAGCAGGCGCAGCAGGAAACGGCCGTGCGGCAGGATACCCTGCAGCGTCACGAGCAGCAGTTGCGCCAGAGCGAGCTGGAGCTGCGCAACCTGCACAGCCAGCTGGCGGCCGGACATGAGAAGCTGCAACAGCTCAATCATTGGCGCAACGAATGCGAGCTGCTCAATCAGGAGCTGCGCGCTCAGCGCGAGGTTAACAGCGCGCAGGAGGCCGAGCTGCGCGAAGTCACCATCCGTCTGGAAGAGACGCGTATGGCGGCGGAGGAGAAGCAACGCCTGCTGATCAACAGCGAACAGCGCCTCACCACCCAGTTTGAAAATCTCGCCAACCGCATTTTTGAACACAGCGGCCGCAAGGTGGACGAGCAAAATAAGCAAAGCCTGGATCGTTTACTGCTGCCGCTGCGCGAACAGCTGGACGGTTTCCGCCGCCAGGTTCAGGACAGCTTTGGCCAGGAGGCGCGGGAGCGCCACACGCTGACGCACGAGATACGCAATCTGCAGCAGTTGAACGCGCAGATGGCACGCGAGGCGATCAACCTCACCAAGGCGCTGAAAGGCGACAACAAAACGCAGGGCAACTGGGGCGAGGTGGTGCTGAGCCGGGTGCTGGAAGCCTCTGGCCTGCGCGAAGGGCATGAGTATGAAACGCAGGTCAACGTGCGGGTGGATCACCAGAGCCGCATGCAGCCCGATGTGATCGTACGCCTGCCGCAGGGCAAGGATGTGGTGATCGACGCCAAGATGTCGCTGATCGCCTACGAGCGCTATTTCAACGGCGAGGATGAGGCGGAGCGCGAGGCGGCGCTGAGCGAACATATCGCCTCGCTGCGCGGCCACATCCGCATGCTGGGCCGCAAGGACTATCAGCAACTGCCGGGGCTGCGCTCGCTGGACTATGTGCTGATGTTCATTCCGGTCGAGCCCGCCTTCCTGCTGGCTATCGATCGCGAGCCGGAGTTGATCAGCGAAGCGCTCAAGCACAACATCATGCTGGTCAGCCCGACCACGCTGCTGGTGGCGCTGCGTACCATCACCAACCTGTGGCGTTATGAGCATCAGAGCCAAAATGCCCAGCGCATCGCCGATCGCGCGGCGAAACTGTATGACAAGATGCGGCTGTTCGTGGACGATATGTCCGCGCTGGGGCAGAGCCTGGACAAGGCGCAGGGCAGTTATCGTCAGGCGATGAACAAACTGAGCGAAGGCCGTGGTAATCTTATCGGCCAAATTGAAGGTTTCCGCGCGCTGGGGGTTGAGGTCAAACGGCCGATCAACCCGCTGCTGGCGCAGCAAGCCGGCGCGCAACACGATGACGCGGAAGAGGCGAACGACGATGATGTCGCCGCGCTGCCGCAGACGAAAGACGATGACGATACCGCCGGGGAGCCGGGCTTCGTTTCGCACGGCTGAGGCCGTGGCGAGGTGGGGTATTCCCCAGGCTTCTGGTACACTCATCAACACAAAATTGACTGAATAGCAGGCAGGACAATGGCAGATCAACCGCAGGAAACCACCGATTTCGGTTTTCGCACCGTCGCTAGAGACGAAAAACAGGCCATGGTGGCGGACGTTTTTCATTCGGTAGCGGCAAAGTATGACGTGATGAACGACCTGATGTCGTTCGGCATCCACCGTATCTGGAAGCGTTTCACCATTGACTGCAGCGGCGTGCGCCGTGGGCAGCGCGTGCTGGATCTGGCCGGCGGTACCGGCGACCTGGCGGCCAAGTTCTCCCGCATGGTCGGCGAGCAGGGGCAGGTGGTGCTGGCGGACATCAACGATTCGATGCTGAAGATGGGGCGCGAGAAGCTGCGCGATCGCGGCATCGTCGGCAATATCAATTACGTGCAGGCCAACGCCGAGGCGTTGCCGTTCCCGGATAACTACTTCGATTGCATCACCATCTCCTTTGGCCTGCGTAACGTGACCGACAAAGACAAAGCGCTGCGCTCGATGTTCCGCGTGCTGAAGCCGGGCGGGCGCCTGTTGGTGCTGGAATTCTCCAAGCCGCTGCTGGCTCCGCTGAGCAAGGCTTATGATGCCTACTCCTTCCATGTGTTGCCGAAGATTGGCGAGCTGGTGGTGAAAGATCCGGACAGTTACCGTTACCTGGCGGAATCGATCCGTATGCACCCCGATCAGGAAACCCTGAAAGGCATGATGGGCAACGCCGGTTTTGAAAACGTCACCTATTTCAACCTGACCGGTGGGATTGTCGCCCTGCATCGCGGCTTCAAGTTCTGAGAGGGAGATGCCGATGCTGTTTACCCCTCTGCTGACCGGTGCGCTGGAAACCTCGCTGAATAACCTGCTGTTTCGCGATCGCAGCATGAAAGCCGCTCGCCAACGCCTGGCGGGCAAGGTGCTGCGCATCGAACTGGAAGAGTTGGCTTCACCGCTGGTGCTGGTGTTCAGCGAACTGCGTGTGGACGTGCTGGGGCAGTCTGAAGACAGTGCCGATTGCACCGTGCGCAGCCGCATTCCCGCCTTACTGAAGCTGCGCGATCGCCAGCAGTTGCCAGTGCTGATGCGCAGCGGCGAATTGACGGTGGAAGGCGATATTCAGGTGGTGCAACAGCTGGTTGGCCTGCTCGATCTGGCGGAGTGGGATCCGGCGGAATGGCTGGCACCTTATATCGGCGATATCGCCGCTCAGGGCATTACGCAGGCGCTGGGCAAAGGCGCTTCGTTACTCAAGGCCGGATTGATGCGTCGGCAGCAAGACATGGCTGAGGCGCTGACTGAAGAGTGGCGTCTGGCGCCGGGGCCGCTGGAAGTGGTGTGGTTCAATGAAGAAGTGGATGCGCTCGCCCGCGGCGCGGAAGCGCTGATTGCCCGCATGGATAAGTTGGAGGGCAAGCGATGACCCCAGGCGAACTGCGTCGTTTGTATTTTATCGTCCGCGTTTTTCTCAGCTATGGGCTGGACGAGCTGATCCCGACAATGCGTTTGACGCTGCCGCTGCGCTTCGGCCGCCGGCTGCTGTTCTGGATGCCTAATCGGCACAAGGACAAACCGCTGGGCGAACGTCTGCGGCTGGCGCTGCAGGAATTGGGGCCAGTCTGGATCAAGTTCGGCCAGATGATGTCGACCCGCCGCGATCTGTTCCCGCCGCACATTGCCGATCAGCTGACGCTGCTGCAGGATCGGGTGGCGCCTTTCGACGGTGCGCTGGCGCGCAAGCATATCGAGCTGGCGATGGGCGGCCCGCTGGAAGCCTGGTTCGACGACTTCGATCAGCAGCCGCTGGCCTCTGCCTCGATCGCGCAGGTGCATACTGCGCGGTTGAAAACCACCGGCCAGGAAGTGGTGCTGAAGGTGATCCGGCCGGATATCGGGCCGATTATCAAAGCCGATGTGCGCTTGATGTACCGGCTGGCCGGTTGGGTGCCGAAGCTGTTGCCGGACGGCCGCCGCCTGCGTCCGCGCGAAGTGGTACGCGAGTACGAGAAAACCCTGCTGGACGAATTGAATCTGCTGCGTGAAGCGGCCAACGCCATTCAGCTGCGTCGCAATTTCGACGGCAGCCCGATGCTGTACGTGCCTGAAGTCTACTCCGACTACTGCCGCGAAAGCGTGTTGGTGATGGAGCGTATCTACGGCATTCCGGTCTCGGACATCGCCACGCTGGAGCAGCAGGGCACCAACATGAAACTGTTGGCGGAACGTGGCGTTCAGGTGTTCTTTACCCAGGTCTTCCGCGACAGCTTCTTCCATGCGGACATGCATCCCGGTAATATTTTCGTCAGCTACGAACATCCGGAAGATCCCTGCTACATCGGCATCGACTGCGGCATCGTGGGTTCGTTGAACAAGGATGACAAACGCTATCTGGCGGAAAACTTCATCGCCTTCTTCAACCGCGATTACCGCAAGGTGGCGGAACTGCACGTCGACTCCGGTTGGGTGCCGCGTGACACCAACGTGGAAGATTTCGAATTCGCCATCCGTACCGTGTGCGAACCGATTTTCGAGAAGCCGCTGGCGGAGATTTCCTTCGGCAACGTGCTGCTGAATCTGTTTAACACCGCGCGCCGCTTCAATATGGAAGTGCAGCCACAGCTGGTGTTATTGCAGAAGACCTTGCTGTATGTTGAAGGGCTGGGGCGTCAGCTCTACCCGCAGCTGGATCTGTGGACCACCGCCAAGCCGTTCCTCGAGAGCTGGCTGCGCGATCAGGTCGGCATTCCCGCCGTGGTGCGTGCGTTGAAAGAGAAAGCGCCGTTCTGGGCGGAGAAACTGCCCGAACTGCCCGAGCTGTTTTACGACAGCCTGCAGCAGCATAAACTGTTGCAACAAAGCGTTGATAAGCTGACCAACCAGATGCAGGCTCAGCGGGTTCGTCAGGGGCAGTCACGTTATTTGTTCGGCGTTGGCGCTACACTGTTGGTAAGCGGCACGCTGTTGCTGCTGGGGCAAATCGAGGTGTTTCCCGCCTGGATGATGGCCGCCGGCATCGTATGCTGGGTGATTGGCTGGAAGCGAACCACCTGATTTAATTCGTTACTCTGGTAAAGTCGGCTCTATAATGCGGGCTGGCTTTAAAAGACCCTTTAAAATTAGAGGTAATTAAAATGGGCGGTATTAGTATTACGCAATTGTTGATCATCGCAGTGATCGTGGTGCTGCTGTTCGGTACCAAAAAACTGCGCACGCTGGGCTCCGATCTCGGCGCCTCGATCAAGGGCTTCAAAAAAGCGATCGGTGACGATACGCCGTCGACCCCCAATACGGCTGAAAAAAGCAGCCTGGATGATGCTGACTTCTCGGCCAAGCCTATTACCGATAAGCAGCCGGAAGTGAAACCGGAAGAGTCGAAGAACAAAGAGCAGGTATAAACCGTGTTTGACATTGGGTTTAGTGAGCTGCTGCTGGTGCTGGTGATCGGCCTGGTTGTTCTGGGGCCGGAACGCTTGCCGGTTGCGGTCAGAACGGTATCGGGCTGGATCCGCGCGCTGCGCTCGCTGGCGGCCTCGGTGCAGCACGAACTGTCTCAGGAGCTGAAGCTGCAGGAGCTGCAGGACAGCCTGAAAAAAGCCGAACAGGCCGGCCTGCAGAACCTGACGCCGGAGTTGAAGGCGTCGATGGATGAGCTGAAAGACGCGACGGAATCTTTGAAACGCACCTACCGGGGCGAGAAAGAAGAGCTGGCGAACACCATTCATAACCCGCAGGCCATCGATCCGGAAGCTTTGCACGACGGCGTGACGCCGGCGGAAGCGGCAACCAGCGCCAGCGCGCCCGCCGCGGTGCCTAAACCGGCAGTGGAACCTGAAGCCGTCGTGGCGGCGCAACCGGCTAAAGCGCCGGTGGAAACCGTGCCTGCTCCTGTCGAACCTGTTGCGGATAAAACCCCAGCGTCTCACCAACCTAGTGGCGATCGTTAATACATGGCTGTTGAAGATACCCAACCCCTTATCAGTCACCTGATAGAGCTGCGCAAGCGGCTGCTTAACTCGATTATTTGCGTGCTGGCGGTGTTCGTGGTGCTGGTGTTTTTCGCCAACGACATCTACCAGCTGGTCTCTGCGCCGCTGCTCAAGCAGCTGCCGGCCGGAGCGAGCATGATCGCTACCGACGTGGCGTCGCCGTTCTTTACGCCGATCAAGCTGACCATGATCGTCTCGGTGTTCGTCTCTGCGCCGATGATCCTGTATCAGGTGTGGGCATTCATCGCGCCGGCGCTGTACAAGCATGAACGCCGCCTGATGATGCCGCTGCTGGTGTCCAGCAGCCTGTTGTTCTACCTCGGCATGGCTTTCGCCTACTTCATCGTGTTCCCGCTGGCCTTCGGTTTCTTCGCCAAGACCGCGCCAATGGGGGTGACCATTGCGACCGATATCAAAAACTACCTCGATTTCGTCATGGCGCTGTTTATGGCGTTTGGCGTCGCTTTCGAAGTGCCGGTCGCCATCATTCTGCTGTGCTGGAGTGGCGTCACCTCGCCGGAAGATCTGAAGAAGAAACGGCCGTATGTGTTGGTTGGCGCGTTTGTGGTCGGCATGTTGTTGACGCCGCCGGACGTGTTCTCGCAAACCCTGTTGGCGATACCGATGTATCTGCTGTTTGAAGTGGGGGTGTTCTTCGCTCGCTTCTATACCGGAAAACGTCGTCCACAGGCGGAAGAAGAAGACGAGGGTGACGAACCCCCTGCCCCCTGATCCATCTTGATTGCTAAGCCGCCCATTGGGCGGCTTTTGCTTTGGAAAAAACCATGTTTGATATCGGCGTTAACCTCACCAGCAGCCAATTCGCCAAAGACCGCGAGACCGTGGTGGAGCGCGCTCGCACGGCGGGTGTTACCGGGATGTTGATTACCGGCACCGATCTGCCTGAGAGCCGCGAGGCCGCCAAACTGGCGCAGCAGCATGCGGGCTATTGCTGGTCCACCGCCGGTGTGCATCCGCATAACGCCAGCAGCTGGGATGAACACAGCGCCGAGCAGATTTATGCCCTGGCCGCCGGCCCAGAAGTGGTGGCGATCGGTGAATGCGGTCTGGATTTCAACCGCAACTTCTCGACGCCGGAGCAGCAGGAAGCGGCGTTCATTGCGCAACTGGCGCTGGCAGCGGAGTTGGCATTGCCGGTGTTTCTTCATTGCCGCGACGCACACGCACGTTTTGCCGAGCTACTGACGCCGTGGTTGGATAAACTGCCCGCGGCCGTGGTGCACTGCTTCACCGGCACCGCCGAAGAATTAGCAAGCTGCCTGTCGCTAGGCCTGTCGATCGGGATTACCGGTTGGGTCTGCGACGAGCGGCGCGGCCTGGAGTTGCGTGCCCTGTTGCCGCAGATCCCGGCCGAGCGTCTGCTGCTGGAAACGGACGCCCCTTATCTGTTGCCCCGGGATTTACAGCCTAAACCCGCATCTCGCCGCAACGAACCCTGTTTCCTGCCCCATATCGTGCATCAGGTCGCCGTCTGGCGACAGGAAGAGCCGCAATGGCTGGGGCAAAAAACCGATGAGAACGCCCGCCGGCTATTCCGGCTGGTTTGAGCTAGGAGAAAACTATGAGCTATGCATTTCCGGGTACCTTCCCTGGTCGTCGTATGCGCCGCGTGCGCCGTCATGACTTCAGCCGCCGCCTGGTCGCCGAGAACCAACTGACGGTCAATGACCTGATTTATCCGGTGTTTGTCATGGAAGGCAGTAACCGCCAGGAAGAAGTGGCCTCGATGCCGGGCGTATCGCGCATGACGATCGATCTGCTGATTAAGGAAGCGGAAACCATCGCCAAACTCGGCGTGCCGGTGATCTCCCTGTTCCCTGTGATCGAGCCGGGTCTGAAATCGCTGCATGCGGAAGAAGCCTATAACCCAGAAGGGCTGGTACAGCGCACGGTGCGCGCGCTGAAAGACGCGGTGCCTGAGCTGGGCATTCTGACCGACGTCGCGCTCGATCCCTACACCACCCACGGGCAGGACGGAGTGATCGATGAGCAGGGCTACGTGATTAACGACGTGACCAAAGACATTCTGGTGCGTCAGGCGCTGTCTCATGCCGAAGCAGGCGCAGAAATCGTGGCGCCGAGCGACATGATGGACGGCCGTATCGGGGCGATCCGCGATCGTCTGGAACTGCAGGGTTTGGTGAATACCCAGATTATGGCCTACTCCGCCAAGTATGCTTCCTGCTACTACGGTCCGTTCCGCGATGCGCTGGGTTCCAGCGGCAACCTGAAGGGCGGCAACAAAAAAACCTATCAGATGGATCCGGCCAACAGTGACGAAGCGCTGCAGGAGATTGCGCAGGATCTGCAGGAAGGTGCGGACATGGTGATGGTGAAACCGGGCATGCCTTACCTGGACGTGGTGCGCCGCGTGAAGGATACCTTCGGTGTGCCGACTTTCGCTTATCAAGTGTCCGGCGAGTACGCCATGCACATGGCGGCGATTCAGAACGGCTGGCTGCAGGAGCAACCTGCGGTGATGGAGTCGTTGATGTGCTTCAAACGCGCCGGCGCCGACGGCGTGCTGACCTACTTCGCCAAGCGTGTCGCCCAGTGGCTGCACGACGACGCGATGCGCCGCTAAGCGGAACATGAGCCAACAAAAAGGCGCCTGAGGGCGCCTTTTGCATTACATCTTCTGGAACTGTCGGTTGTCGATGCTTTGACTGACCTGCTTGTTGATCAGGTTCAGCAACAACATGGAACGCGCCTCGCCGTCCGGCTCGGTGTAGATCGCCTGCAGCCCTTCGAACACGCCGTCGACGATCAGAACGGTATCCCCCGGCTGTGGGGTTTCCGGATCGACATAGGTTTCGCAGGCGTGCGTGCGCAGTTCATCGATCACCTTGCTCGGGATGACGCTCGGCAACGTGCCGAAACGCACGAAGTGGCTGACGCCACGGGTAGCGCTGATGGTGGTGGTGTGAATGCGCTCCGGGTCGAACTCCACAAACAGATAGTTGGGAAACAGGGGTTCGCTGACCGCGATGCGCTTACCACGCACGATCTTTTCCAGCGTGATGATCGGGCTGAGGCAGTTTACCTGCTGCCGCTCCAGATGTTCCTGCGCTCGCAACAGCTGACCGCGTTTGCAATAAAGTAGATACCAGGATTCCATAGTTTCACATGCCTTTCTGCCAGCCGGTAAGCATATCAAAAGCTATTCCGGATACATAGTGATGCAAGTTTCAGCGTGTAACATCACCTATCTCTATGAATCTGCGGCTATTAGCGAGGGGTCACACACTTATCGATACGGCGCTGGTATAACAGAGGGCTAAAAATTTGTTACCGTCACAGTATGGCAAGGCGTTGCGCTACCGGCTGTGACGCTATTCATCGTTTTCGACCGAGGGAGAAAGAAATGGAGCTGTTTCTGTTGAGCAACGGCAAGCTGTCTGGTGAAGCCGAGCTGCTGGGGTACGCTAAAAGCCAACTGCTGGCGATGATTGCGCGTCGTGGCATCAAATCCGCCGTCTTTATCCCTTACGCCCTGATCCGTTACGACTACGACCAGCGTGCGCAGGAACTGGCGCAAACGCTGGGCATCGAAGTCACCAGCATCCACCACGCCGCTTCACCGGCGGCGGCGATCGCGCAGGCGGAATGCATTTTGGTCAGCGGCGGCAATACCTGGTTGCTGAACCAAATGCTGCATGAGCAAGGCCTGATCGTGCCTATCCAGCGCGCGGTGCGCGAGCGTGAAGTGCCTTACGTCGGCTGGAGCGCCGGTTGCAATGTGGCCACGCCGAGCATTCGCACCACCAATGACATGCCGGTGCGCTGCAGCGTGGTGCTGTCGGCGCTGGGGCTGTTCCCGGTACAGATCAACCCGCATTACATCGACGCGCACATCAGCGGCCACATGGGCGAAACCCGTGACGAGCGCCTGGCGGAGTTCTGCGCGATCAACCCGAGCGAATCGGTGGTGGCGCTGCGGGAAGGCAGCCTGCTGCATGTTGAAGGCAATGCGCTGCGTTACTTCTGCGCTAATGGGCAGGGCTTCAAGGTGTTCCGCCATGGCGAGGAGACGCGCGAATATCAGGATACGCGCGCGCTGGCTGCGCTGGTGCCGTTCAACTGCGGCTGAGAGCCACCCGGCAGCGGGCGGCGTTAACAAAATTGCAGCAACAACCGTGAAGAGGGCTTATAATGCCCTCCCCACAGGCCGTTATAATGATCAGCATGAAATACCGTGACTTACGCGATTTCCTCTCGTTGCTGGAGAAGAGAGGGGAACTAAAACGCATCAGCCAGCCGATCGATCCTTACCTGGAAATGACGGAGATTGCCGATCGCACCCTGCGGGCAGGCGGCCCGGCATTGCTGTTTGAAAACCCGAAAGGGTACGACATGCCGGTGCTGTGCAACCTGTTCGGCACCGCCAATCGCGTGGCGATGGGCATGGGGCAGGAAGACATCAGCGCGCTGCGCGAAGTCGGCAAACTGCTGGCGTTTCTCAAAGAACCGGAGCCACCGAAAGGCTTCCGCGATCTGTTCGACAAAATGCCGAAGTTCAAGCAGGTGCTGAACATGCCGACCAAGGTGCTGGGGTCCGCGCCTTGTCAGGAGCAGGTATGGCAGGGTGAGGATGTCGATCTGGGCCGTATTCCGGTGATGCACTGCTGGCCGGAAGACGCCGCGCCGCTGATCACCTGGGGGCTGACGGTGACCCGTGGCCCGCATAAGGAACGGCAAAACCTCGGCATCTATCGTCAGCAGGTGCTGGGTAAGAATAAAGTGATCATGCGCTGGCTGTCGCATCGCGGCGGCGCGCTGGATTATCAGGAGTGGTGCCAGGCGCACCCGGGTGAGCGTTTCCCGGTTGCGGTGGCGCTGGGTGCCGATCCCGCCACTATCCTCGGTGCGGTCACGCCGGTGCCGGATACCCTGTCTGAATATGCCTTTGCCGGGCTGCTGCGCGGCAATAAAACCGAAGTGGTCAAGTGTCTTTCCAACGATCTGGAAGTGCCAGCCAGCGCCGAAATCGTGCTGGAAGGTTATATCGAGCCGGGTGAAATGGCGCCGGAAGGCCCCTACGGCGACCACACCGGTTACTACAATGAAATCGACCAGTTCCCGGTGTTCACCGTCACCCACATCACCCAGCGCCGCAACGCCATCTACCACTCGACCTATACCGGCCGCCCGCCGGATGAGCCGGCGATCCTGGGCGTGGCGCTGAATGAAGTGTTCGTGCCGATCCTGCAAAAACAGTTCCCGGAAATCGTCGATTTCTATCTGCCGCCGGAAGGGTGCTCGTACCGCCTGGCGGTAGTGACCATGAAAAAACAGTACGCCGGCCATGCGAAACGCGTGATGATGGGCGTCTGGTCGTTCCTGCGGCAGTTTATGTACACCAAATTTGTTATCGTCTGCGATGACGACGTCAATGCGCGCGACTGGAACGACGTAATTTGGGCGATCACCACACGAATGGATCCGGCAAGGGATACCGTTCTGGTGGAGAATACGCCGATCGACTATCTGGACTTCGCCTCGCCGGTTTCCGGTCTGGGTTCGAAGATGGGGCTGGACGCCACCAATAAATGGCCGGGTGAAACCGATCGCGAATGGGGCCGTCCGATTCAGATGGATGAAAAGGTACGTGCGCGCGTCGACGAAATCTGGGATGAGCTCGCAATCTTCAGTGACAGGGAACCGACGCTGTAGCGTCAGGCCCTGTTCTCAGCTTTGCATTGATGACCCGACAGAGGGAACGCATGACAATATTGAGCTGTAAAGTGACCTCGGTAGAGGCCATTACCGATACGGTTTATCGGGTACGTCTGGTGCCCGAGCAGCCGTTTTCTTTCAAGGCAGGGCAATATCTGATGGTGGTGATGGACGAGCGCGACAAGCGCCCGTTCTCGCTGGCATCAACCCCGACGCAGCAAGAGTACATCGAGCTGCATATCGGTGCTTCGGAGCTGAATCTGTACGCCATGGCGGTGATGGATCGCATCCTGAAAGAGCAGGCGATCACCGTTGACGTGCCGCACGGCGACGCCTGGCTGCGGGAAGAGGGCAGCCGTCCGCTGGTGCTGATCGCCGGCGGCACCGGTTTCTCTTACGCGCGTTCAATCTTGTTGACCGCGCTGGAGCAGCAGCCCGATCGCGACATTTCAATCTACTGGGGCGGGCGTGAGCTGAAGCACCTGTACGATTTGAGCGAGCTGGAAGCGCTGTCGTTGCAGCATCCGAATCTGAAGGTGATCCCGGTGGTCGAGCAGCCGGAAGCCGAATGGCGCGGCCGCAGCGGCACCGTGCTCAGCGCGGTGCTGCAGGATTTCGGTACGCTGGCGGAGCACGACATCTACATCGCCGGGCGTTTCGAGATGGCGAAAATCGCCCGCGAGCGTTTCTGCGCCGAACGCGGCGCGCAGGAAGCGCATATGTTTGGCGACGCGTTTTCGTTTATCTGACCGAGGCGATACGCAGTGAACGGGGTGGCCGAGGGTCGCCCCGTTTTTATTTGGGCGCCGGCAAACTTCAGGCATAAAAAACCCGCCCCTGACAGGCGGGAAGAACGGCAACTAAACTTGGCGGGATGCCGCGATTTGAAGTGGTGACGCGGTCATCCCAAGATAGACACAGCTAAACGCGTTCAAATACGGTGGCGATGCCCTGGCCTAGGCCGATGCACATGGTCGCCAGACCGAACTGTGCGTCGCGACGTTCCATGTTGTTCAACAGGGTGGTCGAGATGCGGGAGCCTGAACAGCCCAGCGGGTGGCCGAGCGCGATGGCGCCGCCGTTCAGGTTGATCTTGTCGTCGATACTGTCCATCAGCCCCAGATCTTTGATGCACGGCAGCGACTGGGCGGCGAACGCTTCGTTCAGTTCGAACAGATCGATGTCCTGCACGCTCAGACCGGCGCGTTTCAGCGCCAGCTTGCTGGCCGGCACCGGGCCGTAGCCCATGATGGAAGGATCGCAGCCGACGACCGCCATCGAGCGAATGCGGGCGCGGGCCTTCAAACCGAGCGCTTTGGCGCGCGACTCGCTCATCAGCAGCATGGCGGAAGCGCCGTCCGACAGGGCGGAAGAACTGCCAGCGGTGACGGTGCCGTTGACCGGATCGAACGCCGGACGCAGGGCCGACAGGCTTTCGACGGTGGTTTCCGGGCGAATGACTTCATCGAAATCGTAACGGGTCAGCACGCCGTCGGCGTCGTGGCCGTTGGTCGGAATGATCTCGTTTTTGAAGTAACCCGCCAGCGTCGCTGCATGTGCGCGCTGGTGGGAGCGGGCAGCAAACTCATCCTGCATCTGGCGGCTGATGTTGTGCATCTTGGCCAGCATTTCGGCGGTCAGCCCCATCATCCCGGCGGCTTTTGCCACGCTGCGGCTCAGCCCCGGATGGAAATCCACGCCGTGGTTCATCGGCACATGGCCCATGTGTTCCACGCCGCCGATCAGGCTGACGTGTGCGTCGCCAACCATGATGGCGCGCGCCGCGTCGTGCAATGCCTGCATCGAAGAGCCGCACAGGCGGTTGACGGTCACCGCCGGCACGCGGTGCGGGATTTCGGCCAGCAGTGCGGCGTTGCGGGCGATGTTGAAGCCTTGCTCCAGCGTCTGCTGCACGCAGCCCCAGTAAATGTCATCGATCTCGGCGGCGTCCAGCGCCGGGTTACGGCTCAACACTTCACGCATCAGGTGAGCGGAGAGATCTTCGGCGCGCACCTGGCGGAAGGCGCCGCCCTTGGAGCGGCCCATCGGCGTGCGTACGGCATCAACAATAACTACGTTTTCCATCTTTATGACCTCATGCCGGTTGGCGGGTAGCGACGTCGGACAGCGGTGTCGCCACCGGGTAGTAGCTTTCATTGCGCTCGGCCTTGGCGCGCAGACCGGCCGGCACCTGATACAGGGCGCCGAGGTGTGCGTAACGCTGGGCCAGCTCAACGTAGTTGGCGGTGCCGAGCGTATCCAGGTAGCGGAATGCGCCGCCATGGAACGGAGGGAAGCCGATGCCGTACACCAGTGCCATATCGGCTTCCGCCGGGCTGGCGACGATCTTCTCTTCCAGGCAACGCACCACTTCGTTGATCATCGGGATCATCATGCGCGCAACGATCTCTTCGTCGCTGATGGTCTGGCGCGGTTGGCTCACTTCGGCCAGCAGCGCATCGGTCTGCTCGTCGTTGTCCTTGCGCGGCTTACCTTTGTTGTCCTGGCTGTAGCGGTAGAAGCCCAGCTGGTTTTTCTGACCGAAGCGCTGGTTGTCGAACATCACGTCAATGGCATCGCGATAGTCTTTGCTCATGCGCTCCGGGAAGCCGGCCGCCATTACCGCTTGCGCGTGGTGTGCGGTGTCGATGCCCACCACGTCGAGCAGGTAGGCCGGGCCCATCGGCCAACCGAACTGTTTTTCCATCACTTTATCGATCTGACGGAAGTCGGCGCCGTCGCGCAGCAGCAGGCTGAAACCGGCGAAGTATGGGAACAGCACGCGGTTGACGAAGAAGCCCGGGCAGTCGTTCACCACGATCGGCGTTTTGCCCATGCGGCTGGCGTAGGCCACCACTTTGGCAATGGTCTCGTCGCTGGTTTGTTCGCCGCGGATGATTTCAACCAGCGGCATGCGGTGTACCGGGTTAAAGAAGTGCATGCCGCAGAAGTTTTGCGGGCGCTTCAACGATTTTGCCAGGTGATTAATCGGAATGGTCGAGGTGTTCGACGCCAGAACGGTCTCTTCGCCGATCAGGTTTTCCACTTCCGACAGTACGGCGGCTTTGACCTTCGGGTTCTCCACGACCGCTTCGACGATCACCTGCGCGCGCTCGATGCCGGCGTAGTCCAACGTTGGTTGAATGGTCGACAGCACCTGCGCCATTTTCAGGCCATCCAGTTTGCCGCGTTCCAGCTGCTTATTGAGCAGCTTGGCCGCTTCGTTCATGCCCAGCGTCAGTGATTTGTCGCTGATGTCCTTCATGATCACCGGCACGCCTTTCAGCGCCGATTGGTAGGCGATGCCACCGCCCATGATGCCGGCGCCCAGCACCGCCGCCTGTTTCGGCGCGTCCACATTCTTGGCCAGCTTTTTCGCCTGGCCTTTCACGAACTGATCGTTAAGGAAGATGCCGACCAGCGCACGCGCTTCGTTGGATCGTGCCAACGGCACGAAGCTGGCGGTTTCCAGTTTCAGTGCCTCATCGCGGCCCAGCTTGGCGGCGGCTTCAATGGTTTTCACCGCGGTCATCGGTGCCGGGTAATGTTTACCGGCGGTCTGCAGCACCATGCCTTTGGCGGTGGTGAAGCTCATTGCCGCTTCGATCGGGCTGAGCTTCAGCGGCTCCAGCTTAGGTTGACGTGCGGCGCGCCAGTCCAGCTTGCCGTCGATCGCCTGTTGCAGCATTTTCAGCGCCGCTTCGGCCAGTTTTTCCGGTGCTACCACCGCATCCACCAGGCCGACTTTCAACGCGTCTTTGGCGCTGACGTCTTTGCCGGCGGCGATGATTTCCAGCGCGCTGTCGTTACCCAGCAGGCGTGGCAGGCGGACGGAACCGCCGAAGCCCGGCATAATGCCCAATTTGGTTTCCGGCAGGCCGATGCGCGCGTCCGGTGAGGCGACGCGGAAATCGGTCGCCAGAATGCATTCGCAACCGCCGCCGAGTGCATAGCCGTTAATGGCCGAAATGGTCGGTACCGGCAAATCTTCCAGCCGGTTAAAGACGTTGTTGGCGAATACCAGCCACTCGTGCAGCTTTTCAGCCGGTGCGGCGAACAGAGAAAGGAATTCGGTGATATCGGCGCCGACGATAAACGCGGCTTTGGAGGAGCGCAGCAGCAACCCCTTGAGCTCAGGCTGGTTTTCCAGCACGGTGAGCGCTTCACCCAGGCTGGCGACGGTACGGGTGTCCAGCTTGTTGACCGAGCCTGATGCGTTGAACACCAGCTCGGCGATGCCGTTATCGAGCCAGTGCAGTTGTAATGTTTCGCCTTGGTAGAGCATGTCTATCTCCTGAATCAGCGTATGATCTGGTATGACCAGATGAAGAGGAGTGTGGTTTTTATGTTAAAAATATGCAAATGAGAGATTGCATATTTGCTGGTCGGATCACATGTCGCCAAGTTAGTTTTTTGATTTGAAACGAAGTTATATTTTATGTGCTATCGGCATTTGCTGGAGTGTGTCGGCACTCATACACTTGCTCGCAGCGAATGAACATTCAGACGAGGTTACGCATGACTAAGGCGGCTTGTGTTAAACGCAGCGGCTTGTGGAGCATTCCCGCCAGAACCATGGCGCTGGCGTGTCTGTTGGTGTTTATGGCGCAAATGGCGACGACCGTGTATTTGCCTTCGCTGCCAACGGTGATGCGGGAGCTGGCGATGAGCCGGCGTGCCACCGAGCTGTCCATTTCAATCTTCGTCATCGGCGCCGCCTTGCCGGTGCTGTTTTGGGGCGCGGCCGCCGATCGCTTTGGCCGCCGCGCGCCCCTGACGCTGTCTTTGTTTCTTTTCATTGGCTGCAGCGGGCTGTTGGCTCTGTGCAGCAACGGCGCCCAATTGCTGACGCTGCGTGCGCTGCAGGGCGTGGGTGCCGGCGGTGCGGCGATCATCGCGCGTATCATCGTGCGGGATAACTGGAGCGGTGACGAGCTGGCGCGACGGCTGTCGGTGCTCTCCATCGCTTTTATCACCGCGCTGGGCGGCGGCCAGTTCGTCGGCGGCCTGCTCAGCCAATATTCACACTGGCAGATGGGCTTCGTCTTGATGGGCGCCACCGGTTTGGCCATTCTGGCGCTGATGGCGACGCTGCCGCTGGAGGCAGGGCGCGCTCGTGGGCCACGTCCGGCGATGGCGGCCACCTACTTCGCCATCCTGCGGCGGCCGGGATTTTTTTGGCCGGCCTGCGTCGGTGGGCTGGGTTTTGCCACCACGGTGACACTGCAGGAAGTGAGTCCGTTCGTCATGCAGCAGGGGTTTGGTCTCAACGTCACGGCGTTCGGCGCGCTGGGGCTGGTGATCGGCGTCGCCTACTTCAGCGGGGCGCTGACGGTGAACCGTACGGTGGCGCGTCTCGGCGGGAAAAAACTGATGCAGGCCGGCAGCGGCATCGTGGCGCTGGCGACGGCGGCGATCCTGCTGCTGTGGTGGAGCGGCGTCCTGGCCGGCCTTTCCGGTATGGCGCTGTTCATTGCGCTGTATTGCCTGACCATTTTTGGCCAGGCGGTGCTGTTTCCCAACAGCATGGCGATGGCGGTCAGCGATGCCAAAGAGTACGGTGCCTATGCGATGGCGCTGTGCGGCTTTCTGCAGCAGTGTCTGGCGGGCGTCGCCGCGGCCGGTGCGGTGTTGTTGGAACACCATGGCCTGTGGGCGCTGGCGATAGCGCTGCTCGGTTTGGGCGGCTGGTTAATGGTTAAGCTGCGGATGTAACGGCATTTGCAGGGAATTGCGAGCTGCTCCGCATGCCCAACGCGATGAGGTTGGAGCGTCGGAGCGCTGTGTTAAGATGACTTCTTTCGTGCTAAGGCATAAGGGTACTGTGATGGAAACGCTGGCTTCTTTGTATAACGACCACCTAGCAGAGCTGCAAAAACGCGCGCGCGAAGTGCTGGAGCGCAACAAGTTGGATGCGCTGCTGATTCACTCCGGGGAACTGCAAAAGGTATTTTTGGACGACCATAGCTATCCGTTCAAAGTGAACGCGCATTTCAAAGCCTGGGTGCCGGTGACGTCGGTGCCGAACTGCTGGTTGTGGATAGATGGCGTCAACAAGCCGAAGCTGTGGTTCTACTCCCCGGTTGACTACTGGCACAGCGTAGAGCCGCTGCCGGACAGTTTCTGGACCAAATCCCTCGAATTGATGCCGCTGGCCAACGCCGACGCCATCGCGCAGCAGCTGCCGCCGCAGCGTGAGCGCGTCGGCTATATCGGTTATGCCCAACAGCGCGCCCGCGATCTCGGCATCCCTTCGGAAAACATCAACCCGAAAGCGGTGCTGAACTACCTGGATTTCCACCGTTCGATTAAAACCGGCTATGAGCTGGCCTGCATGCGCGAAGCGCAGAAGACGGCGGTAACCGGCCATCGTGCCGCGCATGAGGCCTTCCTCTCCGGCATGAGCGAATTCGACATCAATCTGGCCTACCTGACGGCGACCGGCCACCGCGATACCGATGTGCCTTACGACAACATCGTGGCGTTGAACGAGCACGCTTCGGTGCTGCACTACACCAAGCTGGATCATCAGCCGCCGGCCGAGTCCCTGAGTTTTCTGATCGACGCCGGGGCAGAATATAACGGCTACGCCGCCGATCTGACGCGTACCTATGCGGCGCAAAGCGGCAGCGAGTTCGCTCATCTGGTGAAAGATCTCAATAGTGAACAGCTGGCGCTGATCGACACCATTAAAACCGGCGTGCGCTATACCGACTACCATGTGCAGATGCACCAGCGCATCGCCAAGTTGCTCAAGAATCACAAACTGGTGAATGGCCTCAGCGAAGAGGCGATGGTTGAAACGGGCATCACCACGCCGTTCCTGCCGCACGGGTTGGGCCATCCGTTGGGCCTGCAGGTGCACGACGCCGCTGGCTTTATGCAGGATGAGCAAGGCACCCATCTGGCGGCGCCGTCCAAGTATCCGTTCCTGCGTTGTACCCGCGTGTTGCAGCCGGGCATGGTGTTGACCATCGAGCCGGGTCTGTACTTCATCGAATCTCTGTTGGCGCCGTGGCGCAGCGGTGAGTTCAAGCAGCACTTCGCCTGGGATCGCATCGATGCGCTGAAACCGTATGGCGGTATTCGCATCGAAGACAACATCGTGATCCATGAAAAGCGTATCGAGAACATGACGCGCGATCTGAACCTGGCCTGATGCGGCCGTACCCGATACCGGCGGAAGCAACCCGCTTTACCGAAGAAATAAAGAAGAGCCGTTTTATCACCCTGCTGGCGCCAACCAGCGGGGTAGAAGCGGCAAAGGCGTTTATTCAGCAGGTGCGGGATGAGCACCCGGCGGCGCGGCACCATTGTTGGGCCTTCGTCGCCGGTAGCCCCGATGACTCACAGCAGCTGGGGTTCTCCGACGATGGAGAACCGTCGGGCACCGCTGGCAAACCGATCCTCGCGCAGCTGATGGGCAGCGGTATCGGCGAAGTGACCGCCGTGGTCGTTCGTTACTATGGCGGCGTCAAGTTGGGCACCGGCGGGCTGGTGAAAGCCTATGGCAACGGTGTTCAACAGGCGTTGAAGCAGCTGGTGTTGGTAGAAAAGGTGCCGGAAGCCGAATATATCTTGCAGTGCGACTATGCGCAGTTGGCGCTGGTGGAGAACTTGCTGCAGCAAACCGCAGGTCGGATCCTGCAGGGCGAATACGGTGCCGCCGTCGTGCTGCATCTGGCGTTGCCGGCCACCGAGGTCGAGCTGTTTGGGAATAAATTGCGTGATCTCAGTCGCGGTAATTTGCAATTAACCCCCATTTCGCAATAATTCCTCCCAATTGAATTGCTAAGGATCGTGCTGAAATGCATTTTCGCGCCATAACCCGTATCGTTGGTCTGCTGGTCATCCTGTTCTCCGGGACGATGTTTATTCCCGGCCTGGTGGCATTGATTTATCGCGATGGGGCGGGGCGCGCGTTCAGCCAAACGTTCTTCGTGGCGCTGACCATCGGGCTGATGCTGTGGTGGCCGAACCGCAAGCAAAAACACGAGCTGAAGCCGCGTGAAGGCTTCCTGATCGTCGTGCTGTTCTGGACCGTGCTGGGCAGCGTGGGGGCATTGCCGTTCCTGTTTTCGGAACGGCCCAATTTGTCGCTGACCGACGCCTTCTTTGAATCCTTCTCGGGATTGACGACCACCGGTGCGACGACGCTGGTGGGGTTGGACTCGCTGCCGAAGGCTATTCTTTTCTATCGCCAAATGCTGCAATGGATGGGCGGCATGGGGATCATCGTGTTGGCGGTGGCGATACTGCCGATACTCGGCGTCGGCGGCATGCAGCTGTATCGGGCGGAAATGCCCGGGCCGCTGAAAGATAACAAGATGCGTCCACGCATCGCCGAAACCGCCAAAACCCTGTGGCTAATCTATGTGTTGCTAACCGTCGCCTGTGCGCTGGCGCTCTGGGGGGCTGGGATGTCGGTGTTCGATGCCATCGGCCACAGTTTCTCGACCATCGCCATCGGCGGTTTTTCTACCCACGACGCCAGTATCGGTTATTACGCCAGCCCGACCATCAACACCATCATCGCCGTGTTCCTGCTGATTTCCGGCTGTAACTACGGCCTGCACTTCGCTTTGCTGAGCGGCCGCAGCCTGAAGGTGTATGGGCGCGATCCTGAATTCCGCATGTTTATCTTCGTTCAGTTGACGCTGGTGGTGGTGTGTACGTTGGTGCTCTGGGGACATGGCGTCTATAAGAGCGGTATGGAAACGCTCAATCAGGCGTTCTTCCAGGTGGTATCGATGGCGACTACGGCCGGTTTCACGACCGACAGCATCGCCAAGTGGCCGCTGTTCCTGCCGATGTTGTTGCTGTGCTCGGCGTTCATCGGCGGTTGCGCCGGCTCGACCGGCGGCGGCCTGAAGGTGATCCGTATCCTGCTTCTGTACCTGCAAGGCTCGCGTGAGTTGAAAAGGCTGGTGCACCCCAACGCGGTCTATACCATCAAATTGGGCAACCGCGCGCTGCCGGAACGCATTCTGGAGGCGGTGTGGGGATTCTTCTCTGCCTATGCGCTGGTGTTTATCGTCAGCATGCTGGCGATCATTGCCACCGGCGTTGACGACTTTTCCGCGTTCGCCGCAGTGACGGCAACGCTCAATAACCTTGGCCCCGGCCTGGGCGTAGTGGCGGATAACTTCACCACGATGCCGGCGGCGGCCAAGTGGGTCCTGGTGGTGACGATGCTGTTCGGGCGCCTGGAAGTATTTACATTGCTGGTGCTGTTCACGCCAACCTTCTGGCGTGAGTAAGCCTGATATAAGGAGTACGCCATGAAGGCATTGATACTTTATTCGAGCCGTGACGGGCAAACACGTGCTATCGCTTCTTATATAGCAAGCAAGTTGCAGGACACGCTGCGTTGTGAGGTGATCGATCTGCTGCAGGCAGAACAGGTCGATCTTAGCCAATATCAGCAGGTGATGATCGGCGCTTCTATCCGTTATGGGCACTTTAACTCGGTGCTGGATAAATTCGTCAAGCGTCATGCCGAGCAGTTGAATCGGATGCCGAGCGCATTCTTTGCCGTCAACCTGACCGCGCGTAAACCGGAAAAGCGTTCGCCACAAACCAACGCCTATACCCGCAAGTTCCTGTTGGCTTCGCCGTGGCAGCCAAAACAGTGCGCGGTGTTTGCCGGCGCATTGCGTTATCCGCGCTATCGCTGGTTCGATCGCATCATGATTCAATTCATTATGCGTATGACGGGCGGTGAAACGGATACCAGTAAGGAAGTGGAGTACACAGATTGGCAACAGGTCGACCGCTTTGCCCAGGAATTTAGCCAGATCCAGTACGAAAAGTGACAAAAACGCGGGTTTGGCCAGCG